>JAQUDJ010000041.1 GCA_028685755.1 Eubacteriales bacterium
TACGCTTTAGCCGCTTGCTAGTTTCTGCGGGCGATTTTCTTGTTGAGGAGTCTTCATTTGAAGAAAAACATAATTGATTTGTTAAATCAAAAAATTCTTGTCCTTGATGGTGCGATGGGCACCGCTATCCAGCAACACCATTTAGGTGAGGCGGATTACTGCGGTGGCTGCTCGTGCCACCACAGCCAAAAAGGTAATAACGATTATTTAAATATCACGCAACCGGACCTCATCCGTGAGATTCACGAGTTATATTTGAAGTCCGGGGCTGACATCATCGAAACCAATACATTTAACGGCAATCGGATTTCACAAGCCGATTATGGTTTAGAAGCGAAGGTTTACGAAATAAACATTCAGGGTGCAAAATTAGCGCGGGCGGCTGCTGATGCTTATACGCAGAAAGATCCGGCCAAGCCACGTTTTGTTGCCGGCTCGATCGGTCCGACCAACAAAACTGCGTCACTTTCACCAGACGTTGAGAATCCTGGTTTGCGGAATATCAGTTTCGACGAACTTCGTTTAGCTTATGAAGAGCAGATCGAAGGACTCGTCGATGGCGGCGTCGATTTGCTTTTAATTGAGACAATTTTTGACGCCCTCAATGCTCGCGCGGCGATTATTGCGGCGGATCATGTTTTGACCCGAAAAGGCATTGATCGACCGCTGATGATTTCCGGTACCATCACGGATAAAAGTGGCCGCATTTTAACGGGCCAGACGCTCGAAGCATTTGCGGAAAGTATGAAACACGACCGCGTGCTGACAATTGGGCTCAATTGCGCATTTGGCCCGAAAGATTTAATCCCATTTGTCCGCGAATTATCAAGTTCGCAAGCCGTGTACATGAGCTTTCATCCGAACGCTGGTTTGCCGAATACCTTAGGCGACTATGATGAAACGCCGGAAGATATGGTGCTCTACGTCAAGGAACTTGCTGAAGAAGGCTGCCTAAATATCGTCGGTGGGTGTTGTGGGACAACGCCTGAACACATCGCGGCAATCGCTCAAGCCGTCGCCGGTTTTGCGCCACGCCAACTGCCAACAATCGCACCAGAATCAATCTATTGCGGCCTTGAAGCAGTTCATGTCAATCAGCAGAATAATTTTGTCAATATTGGTGAACGTCTAAATGTCGCAGGATCTGCTAAATTTGCGCGTTTGATTCGTGAACAAAAGTACGAAGAAGCCCTCTCGATTGCCAAGGATCAGGTCGAAAATGGCGCGCAAGTTATCGATGTTAATTTTGACGACGGCCTGTTAGATGCAGAGAAAGAAATGGATATTTTTCTCAAGCTGATGGCCAGCGAGCCGGAAATTTCCAAAATGCCGGTGATGATCGATTCATCAACGTTCGAAGTGCTCGAAATAGGGCTTAAGGCGATTCAAGGCAAAGCAATCGTCAATTCCATTTCGCTCAAAGCTGGTGAAGCTGAATTTGTCGCACAAGCCCAAATCATTAAACAATTTGGTGCCGGCGCAGTCGTGATGGCCTTTGATGAAAAAGGACAAGCTGACACCTTTGCTCGCAAAATCGAAATTTGCCAACGCGCCTACCGGGTATTGGTCGATGTCGTCCATTTTCCGCCGGAAAACATCATTTTCGATCCTAATATTCTGGCGATTGCGACCGGTATTGAAGAACATAACAATTACGCTGTCGATTATATTGAGGCAACCCGTTGGATCAAACACCATCTGCCTTTCGCAAAAGTGAGCGGTGGAGTTAGCAATTTGTCATTTTCATTCCGTGGGAATAACGTCATTCGCGAAGCGATGCATGCGGTGTTTTTGTATCATGCGATTCATGCCGGCATGGATATGGGTATCGTTAACCCTGGCATGATTCAGATTTACGATGAAATTGATCCGGATTTGCTCAAAAAAGTTGAGGCCGTTGTCCTCAATCAACATCCGAGCGCGGCGGAAGATCTGCTTGAATTTGCTGAAGCTTTTAAAGGCGTCGAAGCCGCTCTGGTTGAAAATAAATTAGCTTGGCGTCAGGAAAGTGGCGCATCGCGACTCAAACACGCACTTGTCAAAGGCATTACCGATTTTATCGAAGCGGACGTTGAAGAGGTCCGGCAACAATTCGACCGTGCCATTCAAGTCATTGAAGGGCCGTTGATGGATGGCATGAATCATGTTGGCGACTTGTTTGGCGAGGGAAAAATGTTCCTGCCGCAGGTTGTCAAAAGTGCACGTGTCATGAAAAAGGCCGTTGGGTTCTTATTACCCTACGTTGAAGCCGAGAAAGATGACAGTCAGAGCAGCAGTGCCGGCAAAATCGTCTTTGCTACGGTCAAAGGGGATGTCCATGATATCGGCAAAAATATCGTCGATGTTGTGCTTTCTTGCAATAACTTTGAAGTCATTGACTTGGGCGTCATGGTTCCGGCGGAAGTCATTCTCGAAACCGCACGTCGGGAAAAGGCTGACATCGTTGCGGTCAGCGGCTTAATCACCCCGTCATTAGAAGAAATGAGCCATGTTGCTGCTGAAATGGCCCGTGAAGGTTTTACCGTGCCATTGATTCTAGGTGGAGCAACCACATCAAAAGTTCATACAGCCTTGAAAATTGCCCCGAAATATGACAACGGAGTTGTTTATGTCCCAAATGCTTCAAAAGCTGTTGAAGTAGCCCGCAAATTACTTGACCCAGTTGGCCGCGACGCATATTTACTAGACATTAAGGCTGAATACAAAACAATTCGCGAGAACTATACCGGGATGAAAAAGAAGCTTTTATCGATTGAAGAAGCTCGGAGCAAAGCCTTTAAACACACATTCAAACCAGAAGATATTACGGTGCCCAATGTTCTGGGTGTACACAAATTGCTGAATTTCCCGATCGCGACCTTGCGCCAGTATATTGATTGGACGTTCTTTTTTATGGCTTGGGAAATGAAGGGTAGTTACCCCCACATTCTTGAGGATGAAAAGTACGGCAGTGAAGCGAAAAAACTCTTGGCTGATGCGAATAAAATGCTCGATATTTTTGAAAAAGAGAACATTTTGACCGCTAATGCGGTGTTTGGGTTATTCCCTGCGAATTCATCGGGCGACGATATTGATGTGTATTGTCCAGAAAATTGCGATAAGTTTCAAATGACGTTCAATATGCTCCGACAACAGTCAGTCCGTCAAGACGGCATTTACCGGAGCCTAGCGGATTATATTGCGCCGGATTCCAGCCAATTGACCGACTATCTGGGGGGATTCATTGTTACAGCAGGTTTGGGTGCAGCAGCTTATGCCGATTCTTTCCGCAAAGCTGGAGATGACTATGAAGCGTTGATGGTCAAATTGCTCGCGGATCGTTTGGCTGAAGCATTTGCTGAATGGTTGCACCTGAATGTTCGTACGGAATATTGGGGCTATGCCAAAGCAGAAGACCTAACCCTCGAAGAACTTTTAAAATCAAAATATGTTGGGATCAGGCCGGCTTTTGGATATCCATCTCTCCGTGACCACACCGAAAAAGCAAAGCTCTTTAAATTATTAGACGGCGAAAGCATTGGTGTTTCTTTAACGGATAGCTACATGATGGAACCTGGCGCGAGTGTCTGTGGTCTGTACTTCGGCGCGAAGGCAGCCACTTACTTTGACATCAACGAAATTGATCGTGACCAATTCACTGATTATTGTCACCGCAATGGCCATGTCGCACAGGAAATTGCCCGCAGTCTTGGCCCCGTATTGAAGTTTGATCTCGATTCATGAAATATGTACGACAATTCTTGATTATACTTATGGTTTCATTGCTGGGTGAAGCCCTGCGCTTTGTTTTGCCATTTCCAATCCCCGCGAGTGTCTATGGTCTCGTGCTGATGTTGTCAGCATTAGGTTTAAAAATCATTCAAGTTGAGCAGGTCTGGGATACGAGCCAATTTTTATTTAGCATCATGCCGATGATGTTCATCCCATCTGGTGTTGGTTTAATTGTGGCGTGGCCTTTATTAAAACCAGTCATCTTACCTGTTGGGATAATCACGGTTTTGACAACGCTGATCGTCATGGTGGTCACCGGAAAAACTGTCCAGTGGATGGGTCATGTGTTGCGGCGGAAAGAACAATGAGTAGTTTCCTCGGAACATCTGTGTTTTTTGGACTCGCGATAAGCCTTGCCAGTTATGAGCTTGGGATACTATTGAATCGGCGTTTGCGATCTCCCTTGCTAAACCCGCTACTCGTCGCCATTGTGTTGGTGATTGTGACGTTAAAAGTGTTGCATATTGATTATGCCCATTATAATGATGGCGCAAAATTTCTCAGTTATTTATTGACCCCGACAACAGTCAGTCTCGCAATTCCACTCTATCTGCAGTTGCATTTGCTCAAAAAGAATTTCAAAGCGATCAGTGTTGGTATTTTTGCGGGTGTAGTCGCAAGCTTAGGGAGCATTTGGCTCCTTGCGTTAGCGTTTAATCTTGATCACTTGATGTACGTCACCCTTTTGCCAAAATCGATCACATCCGCTATTGGGATGGGACTGACGGCTGAATTAGGTGGAAATGTCACCATAACGGTTGCCACGATTGTCATTACCGGCATTATTGGCAATATGACGGCAGAAAGTATCTGTCGCTTGTTTAAAATAGACGACCCGGTCGCTCGGGGCATTGCAATTGGAACATCATCTCACGCCGCAGGTACTTCAAAGGCCATGGAAATGGGCGAAATCGAAGGCGCGATGAGTAGTCTGGCGATTGTTGTTGCAGGCCTCGTCACGGTCGTCCTAGCCTCGTTTTTTGCCCCGCTGATTTAATGGCTTGTGGCGGTGCTGTGCAGGTTATGTTTGAGCATTTGGTTTAATCTGAGTGGCTTGCCAGATTGCCTCCGGCAACATCGGCAACTCATAAAGCCTCACCCCTGTCGCTTGATAGATCGCATCGGCAATGGCTGGGGCAGGTGTGTTGATCACGATTTCGCCAATTGATTTAGCACCAAAGGGTCCCGTCGGTTCATATGATTCTTCGAATTCAATTTTGATTGAATCGATATCTGCTCGCGTTGGAATCTTGTATTGTAAAAATGAATTGGTTGCGATTTGGCCCCGTTTTCCATATCGAACGTGTTCATAAAGTGCTAATCCTATCCCTTGGACAATACCACCTTCAGCTTGTAAGCGTGCTAAATTGGGATTGATGACACGGCCACAATCAACGACACCGACATAATCGACTACACGGCATTGGCCTGTTGCCCGATCTAGTTCGATCTCAGCAAATCCAGCCATATATGGTGGCGGACTGGTCTTGCCACCGAAGCTACCCGTGCCAGACAATGTTTGCGCATTCGGACCTGATGTCAGCTTTTGCGCCAAATCACGCAATTGAATTTCAAGAGAAGAATCGAGTTGGATGATCACGCCATCACCGAGATCAATCGCTTGGCGGCTCAGTTCAAAGCGCTGTGCAGCCATATCCAGTATCTGTCTTTTTAAATCTTCACAAGCGGCTATCACGGCGCGACCTGTCACATAAGTCCCGCTCGAAGCGTAAGAACCTGGGTCGTACGGGGTAATGTCGGTGTCGGCCACAACGGGAATGATATTTTTTAAACTGGTATTGAGCACTTCCGCGGCCATTTGCGTCAATATGGTATCGGTTCCAGTTCCGATATCCGTCGGACTCATCAGTAATGAAAAATCGCCACTCTCATTAAGCTGGACTTTGACTGTCGAGGTATCGATATTAGCGATCCCGGAGCCCTGCATGGAAATAGCCATGCCAACGGCACGGACTCGGCCGTTTTCCATTTCTCGAAATGGAAATTTTTCATCCCAACCAATCAATTGCTTGCCCTTGATAATACAGCGATCTAGCGCACTGCTGAGAATTTCCTTATTAAAAGCGAGGGTGTGTTCACCTTCATGAACGATATTTTTAAGGCGTAAATCAACAGGATCCATTTTGAGAACTGTGGCTAACTCATTGACAATCGACTCGATGAAAAAAGCACCTTGTGTCGCGCCGTATCCGCGAAACGCGCCGCATGGCATTTTATGGGTGTAAATGACTTTAGCATCGAAACGAGCATACTCGAGCTTGTTGTAGAGGGGGAGGGATTTCTCGCCGACAAGTCCCAGCGTCGTCCAGCCATGGAGACTGTAGGCACCCTGGTCCGATAAGGCATCGAGTGTCAGCGCGCGAATGATCCCGTCGCGACTAGCCCCGAGCTTAACGGTGCCACGGATGGCATGGCGGCTGTTAGAAGCCATATAGGATTCCTGGCGCGTGTATATGATTTTGGCTGGTTTGCCCGTTTTGATGGTGACTATTGCAGCGAAGATCTCTGTGACGGAGGTCTGTTTGGCCCCGAAACCACCGCCAACCCGTGGTTTGATCACGCGAATTCGGCCAGACGGTATATTCAAAGCAAGGGCCAATTGGCGCTTGATGTGGAAGGGGACCTGCGTCGAAGTAATGACAACCAAGCGATTCCATTGATCAAGATATGAAAAACTCCGGAATGTTTCCATCATTGATTGCGCCTGGGCTTGAGTTTGATAGGTTCGCTCAAGGACCACATCACATGAGGCAAAAATCGATTCATCTGTCTCGCCGAATTGCTGACTATGGGCGCCCATGACATTGTGAGCAATATCGTGTAAGCCAACATGTTGCGGCAAGTTAAACACCAAATGATCTGCTTGATGAACAAGAACATCACCTTTTAGTGCATCATCAATGGTCAGTACAGCTGGTAAGACATCATAGTGAACGTTGATCATGCGCATGGCTTTGAGGGCGGTGCGTTCTGAATCGGCTGCGATTATCGCGACTTCATCGCCGACATAACGAACTTCTCGATCTAATATGAGCCGATCATAAGGCGATGGCTCTGGATAAGACTGTCCGGCCAACGTAAAGCGCGTTTGAGGCACATCGGCCCACGTTAAAATGAGCTCAACCCCAGGGATCTTGGCGGCTTTTGTGGTATCGATCGATTGAATATAAGCGTGAGCATGGGGTGAGCGGAGAATTTTGATAACTAATGCTTCTGGAACGGCTAGATCATCTGTATAGACTGGCTTGCCATGGAGAATCGCGCGACTATCGAGTTTTTCGATAGCATGTCCGACTGAACGCAGGTTCTGCCGCGCTCGTGCCTCGGGGTGGGCGATTGGACGGGGATTGACCACGACATCTTGTTGGATGCTTTTGGTCAACTCAGCCGGTGTTATTTCCACCGGTGCAGCGAGATAGCGGCGAATCGCGCGAGTTTGGCCAACATAACCGGTGCATCGACATAGATTGCCCATCAAATACCGATTGATCGCAGGATCATCGAGCAGACTAGCCAGTTCACCGTGTGTTCTTTTCAACGCAATTGTGCTCAAAATCAAACCGGGGCTGCAATAGCCACACTGATCTGCGCCTTCACCAGCCAAGCAAGCTGCCACGCGTTCGACTTCCGCCGTTAAGCCTTCGATCGTTTCAATGAGTTGGCCTTCTGCCCGGAGGGCTAAGGTTGAACACGATAGACAGGGTTGGCCATCTAACAGCACGCTACAAAGGCCACAATTACTCGTGTCGCAACCACGTTGGACCGATTTGTAGCCTAGATGACGGAGGACATCGAGGAGCATGTCAGCTGGATCGACTTCGACATCATGGACTTTATGATTGACGTTTAATTTGATTAGCATAAAGCGACCTCCCGCAGGGCGCGTTCCACAAGGACTTTGGCCATTGCTCGGCGATACGCGGCACTCGCACGTTGGTTGCTGCCAAAAGTAAGGTCAGAGGCGACCAAATCGGCTGCTTGGAGCAGCGTGACTAGACACATCGGGCCAGCGTTAGCAGCTGATATTGAGTTGAGTAATGTCTCAGCAGCCAAGGCTCGTTTTGCCCGCGAAGGCCGCGCACCGACTGCGATGCGCCAGGTTTTTTCATGTATGTCAAAAGATACGGCACAATT
This sequence comes from Eubacteriales bacterium, assembly GCA_028685755.1. GTDB lineage: Bacteria > Bacillota > Clostridia > Saccharofermentanales > UBA5734 > UBA5734. The sequence goes on from JAQUDJ010000041.1 coordinate 7,927, forward strand.
TACAATTGGCAAATCACTGGCGGTCACGCGCAGACTCTGACAGGCTGCGCGATAGGAACGATCAGGAAGGTGGACCGCGACTAAAATATCGCGTGTTAATGGTAATTCCAGGAACGAATGGAGGGTCATCTTGCCGGCGTGATGCAAGGTAATCTCAGCATCTACCGCAAGTAACGCAGGAATCAAATCTGAAAATCCATAACGACTAAAAACGGAGGCGCCGACTTCAACGGCGTTGCGCAATTGCACACCCACAATCGGTTGTAAAGCGCGCGGAATCAAGCCGCCAGCGTAATCAAGGAGGAGGGGGTGATTGGTTAAATCGCCGTACGTGCAGGTCGCGCCAAGTGTTAAACAACCCGCTTCATGCGTGATTTGATTTAACTTGAGGGCATTGAGATCAATGCCTTGGTTAATGAGTTTGCTCCCCATTTTTAAGAAAGCGCACCCGCCAAGCAACCGATTGTTGCGGTTGGCGATTAAAATTTGATAAGCTTCGTCGAGCGTGACTGGCGTGACCAATTGCCGGATTTCAAACATATTACCCTCGTCTATGCAAATAATGACTGTAAAATATGGCGGGATCTGACAAATACAACTTTATCACAGGCCTTACTTTCAAATCACGTCTATTCTTGCTAATCTGACTCTAGTGCAACATATAGGAGTAAAAAATGAAGTTATTTCAACCTAAACTCAAAACCAGATCACGCTCGGTAGCCTTAATCCTCATTCTAGCTATCAGTCTGACCGCGTTAACCGGCTGTGGCTATTTTGTGAAGCCACAAGCAGTCAACGATTCAATCGTCGTGACGGACCAACTTGGTCGGACCATCAATATTCAAAACCCACCACAGCGCATCATTTCGAGTTACTACATATCGACGTCTTTATTGATTGCGCTTGGTTTAGAAGATCGGCTCGTTGGCATTGAAGACAAGCCAAGCAAAAGGCCGATATATGAGCTCAGCGCGCCACAACTTTTAACGTTGCCTACCGTTGGCACGGCAAAGGATTTTAATCTCGAAGCGGCGCTCGCCTTAAAGCCGGATCTGGTGATTTTGCCAACGCGCTTAAAAGATACGATCCAAACATTAGATGGCCTGGGAATCCCCGTACTTGGGATCAATCCAGAAAACACTCAATTGCTTAACGAAACGATCCAATTAATCGGCCAAGCGACTGGAACATCTGCGCGTGCAACGCAATTGATTGACTACTCTGCTCGCGTTCATAATCAAGTCTCAAAACTTACCACGGGCAAATCACAACAAGTCATTTATTTAGCAGGCAACAGCGACTTGTTGTTGACTGCTGGTGCAAAAATGTATCAATCATCGCTGATTACTGGCGCGGGCGCAATCAATGCAGCAGCTGAGTTGACCGATACGTATTGGACTAACATCTCTTATGAGCAATTACTTGCTTGGCAACCAGATAGTATAGTACTGGCTTCTGATGCCACCTATACAACCGAATCCGTTATGCAAAATCAAGCTTTGGCAGGCCTTATGGCTATTCAAAACCAGCAAGTCTTTCAAATGCCCAATAGCTTAGAAGCTTGGGATTC
>JAQUDJ010000042.1:0-6414 GCA_028685755.1 Eubacteriales bacterium
CCGCGTAATTTGTTGAATGATTTTCCAAGCATATTGAGCATTCCAGTCATTAAATTAAAGTCCTCCTGTAATATCTGGTGCTGTTGTTGGTTGATTTGCGCGCACGTCTTTGCGCGCACGGAAGTTGATGATTAAAAGCATCGTCAGAACCGTCAGGAAAAGCAGCGAAGAAAGGGCATTGATCTGGGGATTGACGCTCTTTCGGGCCATTGAATAGATCATGATCGCTAGTGTGGAGGTCTGACTCCCCGCCGTGAAATAGCTAATGACGAAGTCGTCGATGGACAGGGTAAATGTCAGAATCAAGGCGGTGATGATGCCCGGGCGGATCTCTGGCAAAATGACATGCCAGATTGCTTGGCGCGGACGGCAGCCAAGATCGAGGGCTGCTTCAAATAGGTTGGAATCGAGTTGCTGGAGCTTGGGCGAAATGGATAAGAGGGCAAACGGGATATTGAAAGCGATATGCGCGAGCAACAAGGTTGAGACCCCGGTTTTGAGGCCGATGAAATAAAATAATAACATTAAGGCAATACCGGTGACGAGGTCTGGACTAATATTGGGAATTTTGGTCAAGGTCATGATGACACTGCGCAAACGTGGCTTCATTGCATGTAGTCCGATCGCTGTGACCGTGGCGACAAACGTTGAAATCACTGCGGATAGCACAGCTACAATCAAGGTGATCTCCAACGCTTTCAAAATATCTTCGTTGTGGAACAGTTTGATATACCAGTTCAATGTGAAGCCACCCCAGATTGCGCGGGACTTGGCCGCATTGAAGGAAAACGCGATCAGTACGACAACCGGTGCGTAGAGGAAGATAAAAAGCAGGAAAAGATAGATTTTGTCGAGGCTCTTTTTCATTTGATGGTCCTCTCGACGAGATCTGGGCGCCCCGCGCGATCGAGGAGCAACATGCTGACCATCACAAAGGTTAACAGGAGCAGGGAGAGGGCCGAACCGGTCCCATAATCACGCGAAACCATAAATTGGCGCTCAATGGCGTTGCCGATCAGCAGATACCGCCCGCCTCCTAGAAGATCAGGGATCAGGAAGGTTGTCATGGCGGGCATGATCACCATATTGATCCCGGCGAGAATTCCCGGCAAACTCAGGGGGAAAATCACTCGGAAGAACGTTTGCGTGGGATTTGCTCCGAGATCCTCGGCCGCTTCAGTCAGCGAGTCACTGATCTTGACGAGCACCGAATGAATCGGCAGCACCATGAAGGGTAGGTAGTTGTAAACCATCCCAAGAATAATCCCAAAATCATTGTAAAGGAATTGGATCGGTCCAATTCCAGCTATGCCCAGCAAGGAATTGATAATCCCTTTGGGCTCAAGCAAAGCGAGCCAGGCATATGTGTTAAGCAATGCGTTCATCCACATCGGCATAATAAACAAGAAAAGCAAAAAATTGCTGCTGCCACGCTTTTGACGCGATTGTTGCGCGAGAATCCAAGCCGCAGGATAACCTAAGAGCAGACAAAAAAATGTGCTGGCCAGCGCGATGGTCAATGATTTCGCAAATACATTGACATAGATTGGTACAAGCACAATGACTTTAAAGATCGAATGCAAACCAAAAAGATCAAGCGGAACGGGATCGGTCGGCGAAAAAACTTCGCGAAAACCAGCAACACTCAATATGAGCTTGCCGCTGTCGGCATAGGCTGTGAATGAAAAAAAGACTACGAGCGCCAAAGGCGCTAGTGTAAAGATCGCCATCCAGACGAGATAGGGTGACGCGAGTTTTTGCATTTTGCGGATCATGCGTGAGCATCCTGATGCGTCATAATGTGGATAGAGTCTGGGCTAATCGCCAGACCGACGGGGCTGTTTTCGGTGACAAAACTCGTGCTGTGGATCAGAAAATCAAAGGTTGGCGTTTCGACGACCATTTCATAATGAACACCTTTGAAAACAATGGAGCGCACGACGCCTTGGAGGTGATCGCCAGCAGGGGCAACGAGCAAGATGTCCTCAGGACGAATGACAACATCAACGCCGGTGACGGATTTTTTGTCGTCAACACACCTATAACTGCGCCCACAAAATTCGACGACACGATCCTGCTGCATCAGACCAGGAACGATATTGCTTTCGCCAATAAAATCAGCAACGAATGCATTCTTCGGCTCATTGTAGATATCTGTTGGTGTGCCAATCTGCTGAATGACCCCGTGATCCATGACGATGATTTTGTCGGACATCGTCAAAGCTTCTTCCTGATCGTGCGTGACAAAAATAAACGTTATGCCCAATTGATGTTGCATCGCCTTGAGTTCGCGTTGCATATCTTTACGCAATTTCAGGTCAAGCGAACCGAGTGGCTCATCGAGAAGGAGCACTTTGGGTTGGTTCACGACCGCGCGAGCGATCGCGACGCGCTGCATCTGGCCACCGGAGAGCTGATCGATCCACCGGCTGGCATAACCGTGCAGATCAACCAACCGTAGCGCATCCTGAACGCGCTGTTCGATCTCGGCCTTCGGGACATTTTTAATCTTGAGCCCAAAGGCGACATTGTCGTGAACATTTAAATGAGGAAACAGTGCAAAACGCTGAAAAACCGTATTCAGCGGGCGCTGAAACGGAGGTGTTTCTAGGATACTTTTACCTTCGAAAAGGATATCCCCGGCATTGGGGTGTTCAAATCCGGCGAGCAACCGGAGCGTGGTCGATTTGCCACAGCCGCTTGGACCAAGGAGCGTCACAAATTCGTTCGGCTGGATTGAAAAGCTAATATCAGAAAGCACTTGAGTTGCGCCAAAAGACTTGCTGATGTTCCGCAATTCGATCATCGGTGAGGCAAGCTGCGGCGTATTTGGGCTGACTTTTACTTTTGATTTGGGATTGTGATCGAATGCCATTCCCGATGCTCCTGATCCACTGCGCTGATTCAATATTCCATATGATGTTACTATGGATTTCGCATTATGAACAGCGTTTAGGTGGTGGCAATTTCAAAGCTATTTTTACCAGTCTGCTTGACCCGGTACATAGCCTGATCGGCGCTCGCAAGCAATTGCTCGATCGGCGTGTTTTATGGATCTTCTTGTAAGCGAACCGCAACGAGATTCACGATGAAAGACAGGCTGAGTAAAAGCACACCGAGGCTGATCGCTAGATTGAAATGACCCTTGCTCGTTTCTAACATGATTGCGGTCGTAAGGACTCGCGTTTTGTGGGCGATATTGCCACCAACCATCATGACCGCGCCAACTTCCGAAAGCGATCGACTAAAACCACTCAACAAAACCATAATCAGACTGCGGCGCGTTTCCCAAAAGATCAATTTATATTCGCGAAAACGACTCAACCCCAGGCCCCGCAAGGTATCGAGCATCAGCGGTCGCTTCACTTCAACCGCTGCGAGGGTCAAACTGGTGATAATCGGAAAAATTAAGAGAATTTGGGCAATGACCATCGCCGAAAAGGTAAACAAGAGCTGCAAGGATCCGAGGGGACCTCGTCGGGACAATAACATAAAAACTAAGAGGCCAGCGACGACCGGCGGCAGACTCGTTAGGGTTTGAATCAACCGCCGGACCGTCCGTTTGCCTCTGAATTCAAAACTAGCCAAACTCATGCCAGCTGGCACACCCAATAAGGCGGCTAACGCCGTACTCGTCAGTGTCAGGCAAACAGTTAGTGCGAGGATTTCCCATAAATCCGCGCCACTACTGACAATAAACGTATACAGTTGAGCTAGAAAATCCTTCATAAAATCATCTCGAATTAACCTTGGTAGCCATCATAGAAGAATAACTGCTCACCATATTCAGTGACACCAAAAGCTTTGATCAAAGCAGCGGCTTCGTCACTGAGCATATAGTCAATAAAGGCTTGAGCACCGATGACATTCACGCCCGGATTTTTGTCCGGATTGACAGCAATCATCGAATAAGTGTTTTTCAGGTCAGTTGATTCGCCGAGCTTGATGACGAGACCGGTCTGATCTTTGGTAGCAAGATAAGTTGCTTTGTCGGTTAAAACATAGCCTTGGACTTCACCGGCGATAGTCAAGCAAGCTCCCATGCCAGCCCCTGCGGAGACATACCAAGAGCCCTTCGGCGTAATGCCAGCCGTGCTCCAGATTTTTTGCTCAGCTTTGTGTGTACCAGAATCATCGCCGCGTGACACAAAGATTTGTTCTTTGGTCGCAATGGCGATAAAAGCATTGACAGCTGTTTTAGTAGTAGCTACACCAGCTGGATCGGCGTCTGGTCCGGCGATCACAAAAAAGTTATGCATAAAAGGAAAGCGTTTGAGCCCGAAACCGCTTGCAACAAAGGCATCTTCCGATGCTTTGGCATGGACGAGCAGGACATCAGCATCACCGGATTCGCCCAGCTTAATCGCTGCGCCGGTCCCGTTGGCGATGATGTCTAGCTGATATCCCGTTTTGGCCTCAAATCGCTTTTCGAGCTCAGGCAACAAGCCGGAATCATTGACACTCGTCGTTGTCGAAAGACGAAGGACCGGGTTAGCTGGCTTCGCCATTTTAGTGACGATCGCAGCCGTTGTTTCGGCTGTGGTTACCTCGGTGACGGTAGCTGTTGTTGCATCTGTGGCAGCTTCCGTTGCTGCTGTTTCAGCAGCCGTGGTTGCGACAGCCTCGGTTACAGCCGTTTCAGACAGATTCTCAACTGCCACGGTGGGGGTAGTAGTCAGGTTTGTTGCCTGACAGGCGGGCAGAAGCAATAAGCTCACTGCAAGTAAGATAAGAACAAGTTTCTTCATGGGTCCGACTCCTTTTCACATTGGAAGGTGACCGTGTTTCCACGATCGCCCCGGCCTGATTGACATGTCCTTTCGGATTTAGTCTGATTTCAGGCTCGAAGTTGGTTTGCAGCGCCCATTATAACAGGTTCAAAGTAATCCCGTAAACGTATCCGGAGGCATTTGTTAAAATAAATATTCTTTAGGTGCAATGGGTAGAGTTATGGCCGGGCACACTCGCCTTCGCGGGCAGTCAAGATTGCTAAGGCATGGGGTAGGACTGGTTTGATAATCGCAAGACATTCGGCGACTGCGCGCGGACTACCCGGTAAATTGATAATCAACGTCTGCCCGCGAATGCCAGCGACTGCACGCGACAACATCGCCCGATTGGTGATTTTCAAGCTTTCGGCGCGCACCGCTTCGGGAATCCCAGGAACGAGTCGCTCAATGACAGCGAGTGTTGCCTCGGGGGTCACATCCCGTGGAGAAAGTCCAGTGCCCCCGGTTGTTAGAATCAAGTCAATCTGATCTTGATCCGCCCACGCGATTAGCTGCGCTGCAATCTGCTCGCGGTTGTCGGGGACGACTGCGGTAGCGATAATTTCACCGAGCTCGCGTAACGTTTCGGCAATCAGTGGGCCGCTCAAATCCTCACGAAGTCCAGCAGACCCCTTGTCACTACTTGTCAATATAGCCAGTCGATACATGGGCACCTCACCTTGAAAATGCTGTTATTTATTGATCAATCAAATCCCGAAAATGCCTGAAAAATCAGCTCCGGAAACGCTTCCGCTGTGCGCTGTTTTAGGCTATAATAACTATCGCACGCAGCTTCGAGTCTGTCCAGCTAAATCCCTTCTGATCGGGACATGCGGATCGGCCGGGGTCAGTTTTGAAAAGAATTGGCCTTCCATTGTGAAAAGGAGTCGCTCTTTGTTTAATTTTCCGCCATTTTATCGAAATTATTTGGAACGCGTTGTTTTAGATATTCCAGAGCAACACTTCATACCAGCAAAACACTATGCCTTACTCGGCGAAAATGGGGCGGGTAAATCGACGCTTTTGTCGATGTTAACTGACCGTTTTCAAGCGATCCTTGAGCCTTGGCAAGTGGGCTTTTTGCCGCAAAAACCTTACCCCTTTGCGATGAAGGTCCGCGAAAGTCTAGCGCTCGGCATCCCGGAACAGCTCGGATTGACTCAGGCAGCTCAAGATCAATTGATCACAGCCCAGCTTGCGACCTTTGATCTGACCGAGCTTGCCACCAAACGTGCGGATCGACTCTCCGGAGGCGAAAGTCAACGCCTTGCTTTAGCGCGTCTTCTGATCGTCCCGCGCCAAGTCCTTTTGCTCGATGAACCTGGCAATCATCTCGACCGCGATCGCCAAGATAAGATGGTCCAAATCCTTAATAGTTATTTGTTAGAACACAAGAGCCTGCTATTTATAACGACACACCACCGTTCACAACTTGATCAAATTGCCGATGAAATTCTCGTACTTGATCAAGGCAAGCTGATCTTTCGCGGCGCACCAGGAGAATATAGATGTTAACGGTGCTCGACCTCGAAGCTGCCATCCACATACTGACGCAGCACGTTATGTCAAAGGACTCGCAAACAGTCAGCTTAGCGGATGCCGTAGGTCGCGTTTTAGCTGCTGCGGTGATTGCCACCTCAGACGT
>JAQUDJ010000042.1:6514-9397 GCA_028685755.1 Eubacteriales bacterium
TGCTCGACCTCGAAGCTGCCATCCACATACTGACGCAGCACGTTATGTCAAAGGACTCGCAAACAGTCAGCTTAGCGGATGCCGTAGGTCGCGTTTTAGCTGCTGCGGTGATTGCCACCTCAGACGTGCCTTCATTTGACCGGACCCAAGTCGATGGTTTAGCAGTCAGAGCTACCGATACCTTTGGCGCGAGTGACAGTTTGCCGGCGATTCTAACATATTGCGGTGAAGTCCATATGGGTGCCGATGCGCAGCTGGTCATAGCGCCTGGCCAATGCGCTTATGTACCAACCGGCGGGATGATTCCATCTGGCGCTGACGCGATGGTGATGATTGAATATGTCGAAATACTCGATTCCCAAACCCGTCTGGTCAGTCAGCGCGTTTCTCCAGGTCAATCAATTACCCAAAAAGGCGATGATACAACCATCGGCCAGATCATTTTGCCGGCAGGCCGGATAATCACCAGCACCGATATTGGCGCCTTGGCAGCCCTAGGATTAGCGACGATCAAGGTATTGCCATTGCTTCGAATCGGCTATTTATCGACTGGCGATGAATTAGTCGATGTCCAGACACACGCGTCACTTGCGACCGGGCAGATCTGGGATGTCAATCGTCCAATGCTTGCCGCCGCAATTCAGTCCGCAGGTCAAATCGGTATCGATTATGGCATCGTTACTGACCAACTTGAACCTATGACGGCGCGTTTGCGGCAAGCTTTAGATAGCTGTGATCTAGTCTTGCTCTCGGGCGGCAGTTCAGCGGGGACACACGATTTTGTCGCCCAAGCGATCCAAAACGCTGGCTCACCCGGTGTGCTTTTTCATGGCTTAGCAGTCAAACCAGGTAAACCAACCATGGCTGGACTCTGCGATGGTCACATTGCGATCGGTTTGCCGGGTCACCCCGTTGCCGCCTGGTTCATGTTTGAGCAGCTGGTCAAGCCCTTGATTTCTCATCTCACTGGTCGTGAAAGTGCCTGTCCTGCCAGCGTTTTGGCACGTTTAACCTGCCGTTTACCCTCCAATCACGGGCGCGCTGAATTCGTCTCAGTCCGACTTGTGGCTGACTTCGCTAACGATCAAACTCAAGTCACCTCACCACAATGGCTTGCAACCCCTTTGCCCATGCGTTCCGGTCTGATCACCCAATTGACAGCTAGCGACGGCTACATCTTAGTTGCCCGGGACTGTGAAGGATTAGAAGCAGGCACAGTTGTTACTGTCACATTGATGGCAAAATAGGAGCTCATATGGAACATCGCTACTTGACCAATACCTCAATCCAAGATGCGTTGGACGCTTATTTACCGGCATTTTCAACAGCTATCTCGACGCTTTCGGAAGCGATTCCGACTCGCTTAGCCCTCGGCAAAATAACGGCGCAAGCGCTTTATTCCCGTGCGAATGTGCCACATTATTTGGCGTGTGCGATGGATGGCATCGCTGTTGATGCCCGCTTGACCTTTGCCGCAACCGATCAGCACCCCGTTCGGCTTGACCACAGCCAATATGTGGCTGTCGATACCGGTGATCCGTTACCTGAAGGTACGGATGCCGTAATCATGATCGAAGATGTGGTCCGCGAGTCCGTCGGTGCTGGCGAAGCGATTTTGCTCTATGCGCCGGTGACGCCCTGGCAACATGTCCGCCAGATCGGCGAAGATTTTTGCACCGGAGACATGCTTGTCCCGAGTCAGACTGAGCTTTCTGCGGCCGCACTTGGCGCCTTGACCGCCGGAGGCATCATGTCGATTCCCGTTATGCGTGCGCCTCGAATTACCCTGATTCCAACTGGCGACGAAATTGTGGCGCCTTCGACCACCCTCAAACCTGGTGAAATTCCTGAATTTAACTCAACCTTGTTTGGCGCAATGTTAGAAGGCTGGGGTGCGCAAGTCACCACGACCGCAATCATCCCCGACCGTCTCGCGTTATTAGAACAGGCTGTTCGCTCAGCCGTCGCAACATCTGACCTGGTTCTCGTGCTTGCCGGTTCTTCAGCGGGCCGCGACGACTATACGACTCAAGTCATTTCAACGATCGGTGAAGTCTTGATCCACGGTCTGGCGATTCGTCCAGGTAAACCCGCAATCCTCGGACGGTGCGGCGCCGTACCTGTGATCGGCTTACCGGGATACCCCATTTCGGGACTCGTTGTCATCGAAGAAATCGTCGCACCGTTGCTGCGCCGGCTCTTTCACCTGGCCATCCCCACACGACCGACCATCCAAGCGACCCTTTCGCGGCGCCTCGTTTCATCGCTCAAATACCAAGAATATATTCGAGTCCGCCTGACCCGATTACCAGATGGCTATGCTGCCATACCCCTCGATCGCGGGGCAGGGCTCGTGACCAGCTTTCTAAAAGCCGATGGCCTCCTCGTCGTCCCGCAGAATTGTGAAGGGTATGAAGCCGGTGAAACGATCACTGTCCGCCTGATTCGCCCGATAGAAGTGATTGATCAAACCTTAAGTGTCATTGGCAGTCACGATCCACTGCTCGACGAATGCGCGGATCTATTTGCGATCCGTTATGGCCGTTCAATCCAACTAGCATCCTCGCACGCCGGGAGCTTTGGTGGCATTTTAGCGATTCGCCGTCAGGAGGCACATCTCGCCGGTGTCCACATCCTCGATGAAACGAGCGGACAATACAATGGACCCGCCATCCGCCAAGCATTCCCTGCTGGGGAGGTCATTTTGGTCGAAGGTGTTTACCGCCAACAAGGCTTAATGGTCGCCCCAGGCAATCCCCAACAGATTCACGACTTAAATGACATCGCAACCAATCGGTTACGCTACGTCAACCGCCAAAAAGGTGCAGGCACCCGAATGTTGCTCGACTATCTACTCAAACAACTCGCGCTTAAACCTGAGCA
>JAQUDJ010000017.1:0-10633 GCA_028685755.1 Eubacteriales bacterium
CTCAAACAGGTGTCTTCCCCTTCAGTTGTTGGATGGGCATGATTGACAGTGAGATTACCGTCGTCAGCTGAACATTTTGTTTATAAGTTGATATAATCAGTTCATGATCCAATGTTTTGTGAAACAAACCCTTCCACCCGAGCTAGCAGCCGCGAAAACACCGCGGCTGCTTTACGTTTCCAAAATCGACACGAAGTTAACCGATCTCCCCCGGGTGATGCATCACCATGAGGGTTGGATTGAATTAATTTTGATCCTCAAAGGGCATGGTCAATATTCAATTGATGGTCGACAGATAAAAGTCTGCACCGGTGATCTGGTTGTCTATAACAGTGATATTATTCACGATGAAATTTTGCCACCTGAATCACAATTAGCCTGGGTTTGTGTTGCTATTGCCCAAGTCCAACAGCCTGGGCTACGGGCTAATGCGCTGATCCCCGATACCATTCGCCCCGTTTTCCCAACGGGTGATTTATTTGATTCGATTCGGACGACCTGTGACTTGATGTTCGATCAATTGACCCATGAGCGACCCGGTGCTGTAGTCACAACGTATCACCTCACGCAAGCACTATTGACCTTGGCTCGCCAAGTCATCGACCGGGTTGGTGCCACCACAGATGGCTCAACACACGACGAACCGCTCGCACAGCGGGTGATCCACCATCTTGATCGCCATTATGCTGAACCGATTGGATTGCATGACCTTGCGGCCACCTTTCATGTGAGCGCCTATTATTTAGCCCATGTCTTTAAAGACAGCTATGGCTATTCTCCGATGCAATATATGCTGCGCCGGCGAATCGGCGAAGCGCAATCCCTTCTGATCAGCACCAAACTATCAGTTACTGAAATTGCGACCCACGTAGGATATGATCATCCGAGTCACTTCAATCGTCAATTTAGCAAATATGTCGGCATGCCACCGCGGCAATATCGAATCGATTATCTGAAGACAACGGCCGGTAAAAAGGACTAAGCGAAGCATCGACTAAATAGCAAGAATTGCTACTTAATTGGAAATAATTTTCAATCGAAGGTGATATATCAGCCTGAGGCTTTATACAAAAAGCAAGAACCGTCAAGGTATTGCTGGCACGACAGGATATAATTTTAGTGTGCGTCTTTTTGTGGCAAGCATTTCAATTTGCGATCCAATATACGATCCATTTTTTGAAAACTGTGGAGGATATCATGAGGAAAATTAAAATCGGTTCGGTCGGTCTAGGGCGTCTCGGGTATGAACACGCCGTCAACATCGCAACAAAAATATCACAAGCTGAGCTGACTGCCATTTGTGATATCGATGCCCAGCGCGTCAATCAAGTCGCAACCGAATTAGGTGTCCCTTACCAATACACCGACTTTGAAGAAATGTGCAAAAATCCAGAACTCGATGCGATTGTTATCGTCTCTCCCTCCGCTCATCATCCGGCACAGATCGCGATGGCTTTAAGTTATGGTAAACACGTCTTTAGTGATAAGCCACTTGGCACCGATGTTGCACAATGCTTAATCGCTGAAAAAGCTGTCGAAGCTTACCCTGACCAGGTCTTCATGCTTGGTTTTATGCGTCGTTTTGATCCGTCTTATCTTGATGCCAAAGCCCGCATCGACCGCGGTGAATTAGGTCGCGTGATCCTCGTTCGTAGCTATACTCAAGATCCAATTTCATCCGTCGAAAGCACCTTGAAATTTGCCCAATGGAGTGGCGGTCAATTCCTTGATATGTGCGTCCACGATATCGATCTCGTCCGCTGGTTTACAAAATCCGAGCCGAAAAATGTTTGGGGCATCGGTGGTTGTTTCGAATTCGAACAATATCGTGACTGGAATGACGGTGATAATGTTGCTGTCATGATGCAGAACGAAGATGAGGCGATGTCTTTCATGTTTGCCGGTCGCGCCGCAGCCCATGGCAGCAATGTCGAAACCGAAATCATCGGTACCCGTGGCACCTTGCGCATTGCGTCAGTGCCTTCAATTAACCATTTAGAAATCATGGATAGCCATGGCGTGCGCAAGGAATGTTTTCAAGACTTCTTGACCCGTTGGCATGAAGCGTATATCAATGAAATTGTCGAATTCTGCAATTGCATCATCGAAAACCGCAAACCAGAAGTCACCGTCTATGACGGCACGGCTGTTTCGCGCATCGCATACCGCTGTAAAGAATCCTTTGAAACTGGCAAAATGCTGAGCATGAAAGACTAATTTTTTTAGCCAAGTACGCCATCCTCATTCGCCAATCGTTATTCGTTATTCGTTATTCGTTATTCGTTATTCGCCAAATAATTTCATTCTTTTAAATTATTAAAGCTAAAGACAGCTCAACTCGCGTTGGCTGTCTTTTGCTATTCATGGGTGTGCCTGATATGTCTGAAACGAGTCGGCTGGGGGGTAGCCTATTCTTCTCAGTTGAAATTGTACTTGGTTACGATTTTTTTGCGGTTTTGCGCCTGATCGTTATAGTATTCAAATAGACTGATGCCGAGGAAAGATCCCTGGATATTGTAGATATTTGAGTAGCCCATACCTTGCAAAGCCATATAAGCATTGTAACTGCGGGCACTCGAACGGCAGTGGAGATAAACGGGGACATTGCGCGGGATTTCAGATGCGCGATCACGAATTTGGCTCAACGGAATATTGACCGCATTGATCAGATGGCCGTGCCTAAATTCGCTAGGTTCGCGAACGTCAACGATAAAGGCTCCACGCTCGACAAGTTCACGCACTTGAGATACTTTGACTTCCTTCAACGAACCATTCAAATTATTGAGTGCAACGAGTGCTGCAATATTCACAACATCACGGCCGGTACCAAACGGCGGAGCATAGCATAATTCGAGTTCTTTAAGATCTTCGAGTGTCCCGCCCATTGTGATCAGGGTTGCAATGACATCTACTCGTTTGTCAACATTGCCCTTGCCAGCAGCTTGAGCGCCCAGAATTCGACCAGTCGGCACTTCATAAATCAGTTTGAAATGCATGGTGTTGACATCAGGCATTAAGCCAACTTTATCGCCTGGCATCACATAAACAGAGTCAGCGCTGAAGCCTGCCCGCTCGGTCGCCTTGATGGTTAGACCCGTTGAAGCAAAGTTCATATCGAAAATTTCGACAACGGATGAGCCGATTACGCCTTTATTCTGATGGGGAATCCCATACAGATGATCAGCTGCCGCGCGCGCCTGACGGATCGCCGGGCCTGCGAGCGCGAGGCGGGTAGGTTGATGAAGTAAACGATGGAAGACTTCAATCGCATCGCCAACCGCATAGATACTTGGATCATTAGTCAAATAATTGTGGTCGACTTTGATGCCACCTGTTTTGCCAATTTCCAGACCAGCAGCAACAGCTAAAGCGGTTTCTGGACGAACGCCGATTGCAAGGACGACAGCCTGGGCTGGAACAATCTGACCGGATGCGAGTACAATTGAATCGGCTTTGACCGCAGTGATCGCATCGCTGACGATCAGCTTAACACCATTGTCGACGAGCGTTTTTTGTGCAATTTGAACCATATCATAATCGAACGGGGCCAGTACTTGATCGGCGGCTTCGACTAACGTGATGTTGAAGCCTGCTTTTTTTAAATTTTCTGCGACTTCCAGTCCAATAAAGCCACCCCCGACGACCGCCACATCGTGGATTCCATCTTTTTTGACGAACTGATTCAGTTTGTCGATATCCACAACATTACGTACGACAAAAACATGCTCGTTTTTGACGCCTTCAATCGGTGGTACGATTGGGTTTGCACCCGGCGACAAAATCAAGGTGTCGTAGGATTCGTCGTAGGTTTCACTCGTCAGGACATTGCGCACAGTGATCGTTTTCTGATCGCGGTCAATACTGACCACTTCGCTGTTCACGCGGGCATCGATTTTATATTTGACTTGGAAGGTTTCCGGATCAACGAGGACAAGCCAATCAGCTTCTGGTACGATGCCACTCAAATGATAAGGCAACGAGCAATTCGAAAATGACACGTGAGGGCCACGTTCAAACATGACAATTTCAGCTGATTCATCGAGTCGACGGATTCGAGCGGCAGCTGATGCGCCACCGGCTACCCCACCCACAATAAGAACTTTTTTATTCATGACAATATTCCTCCAAAAGTGTGTCTGTAAACGTTATCAAAATAGCACATATCATCTTTTTGTTGAGTAACTGCAGTCACATAGCAAAAATATTGGCCGTTTCTCACAACCATTTACTTGTGATATTTCCGCCGTAGCCAGATCAAAATCATTGGACTAACTTCAAGCACGATAATCAGTGTGAACAGTGCCGAAAATTGGCCGGCATGTGCGTTGGTCGCAGCCTCACCAGCCAAAATAATCGACAGCAATTTCGGTGTGAATCCCACAAGTGAAAACATCAGATAGCTCGGCAAAGAAATTCGCGATGCAGCTAACAACATATTAGACACGTCAGCTGGCAACGGGAGAAACCGAATGACAATGCAGCTCCAACCTGCGTGCTTTTCGATGAATGTAAAAAGCCAATTGGAAAAGTCGTATTTTTCGATTCGGGGACGAATTTGCGTTTCACCCATCCGCCGCCCAAACCAAAAGCCGATCAGCAATTCGATGGTCAAGCCCAGATATGTGATCCCGATTGCCCAAACAGGCGGAAACAATATGCTGCTCACGATGTAAAGGGCGTAGAGCGGAATCACAAAAAAGATCGATTTTAGTCCGTAAAGTCCCAAAATAGCTAAAGCAGCAAATCCCGGAGAGGCTGGCAAATAACCATCTAAATTTTGCCAAGGAATCCGTGTCGCTTCCCAGCCCAAGAAAAGAATCGCTACGAGAACTGGCAAGGCTGCCATTTGGCGAATTCGCTTGACCCAGACCGGTGTTAGGCGTGCTCCTTTCACCCTAATTAGCCAATACGATCGCTTGATAAGGCAATAACTTCACTTGGCAACTCACCCGATTCAGTTGTGGATAGTTATTGCTAACGAGTGTATCAAAATAATCGGGCACGGGAACTTGCCCGGCTTTATTTTGGAAATTGATCAGCGTGAGCAATTGCTGTTGGCCTTTTTGCATCGTAAATGCAATGATTTGTTCATCCGTCACGGGATAAACAGCAAAATAGCCATCGACAATCGTTTCGCGCCATGGCGAATTTTTGCGCAAGGCAATCAAATGTTTGTAAAAGGCGCGAATAGATTGGTCGTTATTCATTTGCGAAGCGGCGTTGATCTCCGTGTAATTGGGGTTGAGTTTGAGCCACGGTTGACCCGTTGTAAATCCACCATTTTTGGATGCATCCCATGGGAATGGGAAGCGAGCATTGTCTCTGCTGCGAGCAAACATTTTAGCCATCGCAGCATCGTGGCTCAGCCCTGCATCGATCGCCCGTTGATACTTGTCGTACGTTGATAGATCGTTATATTCAACCATTGAATCAACTGGCGTATTGACCATCCCGAGTTCTTGGCCTTGATAAATATATGGCGTCCCACGCGATAACATCAACAAGGTAGCTAGCAAGGTCGCAGTCGGAAAGCCGATATCCTCAGGCGGAAAATATTTATTGAGCGCACGGGGTTGATCATGGTTCTCAAAATAATTGGCGTTCCAACCAATTTTCTGGGTTTCAATCATCAATTTATAAAAATGATCACGGAAATCCTTGACCGTCCAGCCGCTACCGACATGCCAGACGTCATCTTTAATATCAATATCGGCCAGACTGAAGTCGAAGATCATTGAGAAAAAACCATCTTCACCGACGTATTTCGGTAAATCTTCTAGTTCAACACCAGGGGCTTCCGCGACAGTCAGACAATTATGGGGCAAAAAGGTGCGTGCTTTCAGTTCATTCAAAAAGATTTCAATGCCCGGTTGATTGAGTGATGCTTTTTGGATCAACGCTAAGCCATCGGGCTGATCCGGTTCAAGCACTGGAAAGTCGAGATTCTTTTTGATGAAGGTGATCGCATCAATCCGGAAACCAGCAATGCCCTGATCAAGCCACCAGTTGACCATTTCATAGAGCTTTTCGCGAACAATGGGGTTTTCCCAATTTAGGTCTGGTTGTTCTTTGCCAAAAGCATGCAGATAATAGAGACCTGTATCGCGAATCGGTTCCCAAGCATTTCCGCCAAACAATGCCCGCCAATTCGTCGGTGGTTGTCCGTTTTGCCCCTCGCGGATATAGTAATAGCGGCCAAATTCGCCGGTTGGGTCAGCCAATGCCGCTTGGAACCACGGATGTGCTTCCGACGTGTGGTTGATGACTAAGTCAATTATGATTTTGATTTGGCAAGCATCAGCTGCGGCGATTAATTGGGGGACATCTGCATCCGTGCCAAATTGTGGATCAATTCGATAATAGTCAGAAATATCGTAGCCGTTGTCCGCCATGGGTGAACGATAAAAGGGGCAAATCCATAGGACGTCAACACCTAGATCTTGTAAATACGGCATTTTTTCAATGATCCCCTGGAGGTCACCGATCCCATCACCGTTTGTATCATAGAAACTCTTCGGATAAATTTGATAGACAACTTTGTCTTTCCACCATGTTCTATTCATCTAAAGTTGCACTCCTTTTTGATATGTCATTCGATTGACAGTTCAGATTATACCAGACGGTCGTGCTAATATTACATTATGAAGGATTTTCTGGAGGAACAAAAGTGGCAGCTTTTGAACGAATTCATTCCGGATTGCCCGGGCTTGATCTCGCACTCGACTCGATCAGACTCGGGGACAATGTTGTTTGGCAAATTCAGTCCATCGCCGATTATCAATTTGTAGTCAAACCGTTCGTTGCCCAAGCGATTGCTGAACATCGCAATTTGGTTTATGTGCGCTTTGCACAGCATAAGCCGCTGATTGCAGAGCAGCGCGGTGTTAAAATTTACGACCTAGATCCATCGCGCGGATTCGAAGATTTTACAGTTCGTGTCCACGAAATTATTACGCAAGAAGGCGTGGCCACCTTCTATGTTTTCGATTGCTTATCCGACTTGCAAGAAGCCTGGTCAACCGACTTGATGATGGGCAATTTCTTCCGCGTGACGTGTCCGTATTTATTTTTGCTCGATACCGTGGCCTACTTCCCTTTGTTGCGCGGTATGCATTCCTATGAGGCTGTCGCCCGCATCCGCGAAACAACTCAATTACTGTTAGATCTGTTTTGTACCGGTAATGACTATTTCCTCCATCCGCTCAAAGTTTGGAATCGTTATTCAGGCGAGATGTTTCTACCGCATCGCTATGATCCAGAGACTGGCCATTTTCCGGCTTTGACCAATGGCATTGCCGTGGGTCGCTTTTACAAAGCACTTGACGAATCGGGGGGCAACAGCGAGCAAAATCTTGATAGCTGGGATCGCTATTTTTCACTCGTCAAGCTTCAAGCGGCTCAAGGTCATTGGCCACATGATGCTGGGGCGACGATCACATCGATCATGATGACCCGCGATGAAAAAATGGATCGTCTCGTACGAGCACATTTTTCGCCACGAGACTTTTTTCTAGTACGTGATCGGATGATTGGCACGGGTCTAATCGGGGGTAAAGCGTGTGGCATGCTGATGGCGCGGCAATTAATCCGAACCTATCTGCCTGATTTGGCTGTCAACTTAGAACCCCACGATTCATACTATATCGGTTCAGATGTCTTTTACACCTATATAGTTCACAACGATTGTTGGAATTTGCGGATTCAACAACGAGCCGAGCGTGATAAGTTTACGGCGTCTGTTGAATTCGGACACCGTTTAAAACAAGGTCGATTCCCCGAGAACATCCGCGAACAGTTTCGGCGGATGCTTGATTATTTCGGGCAAAATCCGATTATTGTTCGTTCGAGTAGCTTCCTCGAAGATGGCTTTGGCAATGCCTTCGCCGGAAAATACGAGTCGGTGTTCTGTACAAGTTGCGGTGATGCGGACGAGCGCCTGGCGGCCTTTGAAAATGCTGTCAAAACGGTCTATGCCAGTACGATGGATCCCTCTGCACTCGAATACCGCCGTCGGCGCGGATTATTCGAACGAGATGAACAGATGGCGATTCTTGTGCAACGCGTTTCGGGATCGCGGCATGGTGATCTTTTTATGCCGATGGCTGCTGGTGTGGGTTTTTCGTACAATGCTTATCCTTGGATGGAAGGCATGGATCCAGGAGCTGGGATGCTGCGGCTCGTCATGGGACTCGGGACCCGAGCGGTCGATCGGACGGATGGCGACTATCCGCGGGTGATTGGTCTAGATCGACCAAGTGCAAGCCCCCACGCAACTGCCGCATCAAGACACAAATACAGTCAACGACTTGTCGATGTAATCGATTTGAAGAACAATCTCTTTAGTGCTAAATCCTTAAACGAGCTGATTCCTGATTTGCCAAATTGGTATCAGCGGCTTGTCCTCAGCCATGATTTCGAAGCTGAGTCACGTCTCCGGGAACAAGGGCGCTATCAGCCGGTGATTTTCGCTGATTGCCAAGGCCTCGTCAGCAATCGCGATTTTATAATACTAATGCATCAGATGTTAGAAACGCTTGAAAATCATTATGGTTGTCCTGTGGATATCGAGTATGCAGTCAACGGCAGTGAGCAAGGTGATTTTGCAGTCAATTTACTTCAATGCCGCCCCTTGCACGTTGATATTGCGGTCGCACAAGAAATCCCAGACGTTCGTGATGAGCGCGTGTTGTTTGCTATCGAAGATAGTTCGATGGGGCATTCGCGACAGGATCGAATCGACATCGTCGTCGTCATCGATCCGATGCTTTATTATGCCCATCCGTATAATCGAAAAACGGCTGTCTCGTCGAAAATCGGCGAGATCAACCGTTATTTTTCTAATCAAAATCAGAATTTATTGCTTCTTGTGCCCGGGCGAATCGGAACCTCGTCTCCCGAACTTGGCGTCCCTGTTGTTTATGCAGAAATTAGTCAATTTACTGCTGTTTGTGAAGTCTCGTACAGCAAGACCGGCTATATGCCTGAATTGTCGTTTGGCAGCCATTTATTCCAAGATCTTGTCGAAGCAAAAATTTTCTATGGTGCCATTTTCGAGGACAATCGAACCCGATTATTCCAACCCAATTTGTTGAACAACTTCCCAAATCGCTATTCAGAGATCTGCACAGGAGACGAAGATTTATCCGCCATGATTGGCGTTTATGATGTGATTGGCAGCGGGCTTACCTTGTTTAATGATATGATCCGCCGGCAAGCCGTCTGCCAATTCATCGGGAAAAACGAATTACCATTTACCTAGTTTCATATGGCCAGCCAGCTCTCTTTTGGAGCACTGTTTGATGGTCCACGCGATATCTTTATCATCCGAAAACACTGATACGCATTTCGGGTCAAGATTGATCTGAATGCCTTCTTCGCAAAGTGCAACAAGGCGAGCAGCTAGCTCGATGATTTCGGCATGGATGTCGTTCGTGCGATCGGAGTTATAAACAAGTTGAGCTTCTTCAGCACTCATTTCGACAAACTTGTCAGCACCTTGCTTGCACTTCGGGCAAAAATCCGGGGCTGCTTCGCCTTCATAGATAAAGCCGCAGATCGAACATTGAAATAATTTTTTCATTTGGGATGCTCCTTCAATTGCAGTCGTTGGCGAAAAGCCAATCGATATGTTTGATTTATTTCAAATACTCGTTTTTAACTCCGAGTATTCTTGTATGATAATGCTGGATTGTCACAATTAACGCTGTCTCCCACGGTACGAAATCACTTGCTTTGAAGCGCTTTCTCAATGTCACGTTCAATTTTTATCGGGGATACCGCCGGTGCAAAACGTCGAATCACATGACCATTGCGATCAATTAAAAATTTCGTGAAATTCCATTTGATGTCTCGGCCGAGCCAAGCACGCGTTTGCGATTTCAAGTAAACGAATAGCGGGTGAGCCACAGCACCATTAACATCGATTTTTTCGAACATCGGGAAGGTTACGCCGTAGTTAACTTGGCAAAATGTCAGTATTTCAGCGTCAGTCCCTGGATCTTGATGCGCAAACTGATTCGTGGGAAACCCGAGGATGACTAACCCTTGATCCTGATATTTTTGATAAAGTTCCTCAAGTTCTTTAAACTGCGGAGTAAATCCGCATTTACTGGCGGTGTTAACAACCAAAACAACTTGGCCGGCATAATTTGATAGTTGCACGGTTGCCCCATTAATTTTTTTGGCTGAAAAATCATAAAACGTCATATGTGATCTCCTATCGATTCAATTAAATTTAGGTTGCTGTGAACGTAACATATCCCTGACCTCGTGATGAAATTCGAGCAGGACTTGCTCGACCCATTTTTGAAACGCAAGGTGGGGATGATCGAGTAATTCGGTCTGATCAATGCCAATTGCCACATCTAATGTCCTATCGATGCAATGGCTACTTTGGAACGTGGCGTTTGCCCGTTGTCGGCCAAGTGTCGCTAAATCGTAGCGTTTGCCACCCGTGATTTGGCTGTCAAAGACCGTCAGAAGGTGGTGCGCGAGTTCTGGGTTGGTTGAGGTATCAAGTAAGACTTTGCGGTGGTCGGGCAACCAGTCAAGTGAGCGCCAGACTTCGACACCGATAACTTGGCGGGGACGCAAATCGATGGGCAACTGTCGCAAGGCTTCAAGGGTCAGTATC
>JAQUDJ010000017.1:10733-19721 GCA_028685755.1 Eubacteriales bacterium
TGAGGTATCAAGTAAGACTTTGCGGTGGTCGGGCAACCAGTCAAGTGAGCGCCAGACTTCGACACCGATAACTTGGCGGGGACGCAAATCGATGGGCAACTGTCGCAAGGCTTCAAGGGTCAGTATCGCGACAGCTAGATGTGTTGGATGCTTGTCAAACAGATTGTGCATATATATAACCGCTGGCCGACAAGCTGTCAGAATCGCAAGCAGGTCGTCAACGACAGCAGCAGCGCTACTTTTGACCGCTTGGCTCGTATAATCGAGCTGAAACTGTGCAAGATACTTGCCGATATCTGCTGCCTGATTTTGTTCTAAACGGCGAATTGCAGTCATCTGATCATCCGAGTAATCAGCATACTTTCCAGACCGCGGCGATCCTGAGCCGTTCGTGACGGTCACCCCGACAAAGCCCATATGGGGTTGTCCATAACACTGGCTAATCGCCGAAAAGGCCATGATTTCAAGATCGTCCGGATGCGCCCCAACACACAGGTGTGTCGTCAAGACGAGGTCGCGCGTTGCGGGTTGAAATTGGGTTGCGTGTTTATTGTTCAGTTGCATGGCTTTCTGCCTCGAGAAAAGCTTCAGTAGGATAAACGGCGCGTGAATTCCAACAAACCCATTCACTGTAGCCGGCATCTTCAATCGCCCGGATTTGTTCGCGAATCGCCGCAGCATCATACCGCATGTAATACCCATCCGGCAGATATGTTGCGGTAAAGGCTTGTAAGTATGGCATGACCGTGATTTGGTAGCCCGGTTGTTCAAAGGCCTTTTGGCCGGTGACAAGCGTGCCATACATGACATCATAAGGGAAAAAATCGGGCTTTTCATACAGATGGCCATTAATCAATTGACCCTGTCCGTTACCCGTGTAATGAGTAGCCGAGTTATTTGCGTAATGTGATGGGTAAATCATCGGGCTGACCCGATCAATGCCGAGCAAGCCAAGCGTTGCCCAATCTTGGCCAATACGTTGCCCGTCACTACGGCTAATGATGATCGTGGCGAATACATCCACACCTAGTGGAACCGCTAACGCATCTTGAATTTGAATTCTCGAAAATAAGATAAAGCGATTGATCGCCTGAGATTTGCTCGGAACCGCACCATCTGGCCCATAATAAGGCGTTGCGCCCGTGGTCGTCCCGCCTGTAGGAAAGCGGACATAGTCGAATTGAATTTCATCAACACCAAGGGAAATCGCCTCCTTGGCGATGTCAACATTGTATTGCCAAACGGTCTGATTATATGGACTGACAAACGGCTTTTTGCCCTCAAGTTTGTACAGCAATGGCGTCCCGCTTGCGTCTTGAATCGCCAAATCAGGTCGCACTTCTGCCAGAATCGGATCTTTAAAGCAGACGATCCGGCCAATGACTTTGATATTTGCCGCATGGAATTTTTCAACAACTAAAGGCAAGTTGAATGCCGGACGTACCGAATCACTTTCAAGCGCCAACGGGACATGTGAAGCATATTTTATGCCGTCAGATTCCTTTAAATCGATGACCACCGCATTCACATTTGTTTGCGATGCGAGCTCGATTGTTTTGTCGATGTTAGCTGCAGCGCCAAGATACAGGGCGCGCAATTCATTGTGGCGGTAACCTATTGTTTGGTCGGCAACGGGCAACGGCCCAAAGAAATTTTCAACTAAGGGATCAATTGGCAATGTTGATTGACCAATGATCAAATCTGCATCCATTTCGGTCGCTACGGGGGGGGTCTCCGCAGTTGTTGCTTCAGAAATTGTCGACTCAGAAGCCTGAGTCGTTGGTATCACCACGTCTTTTGTCGCTTGCGCGAAAGGACTAGGTTCAGACTGAGCTGGTGCGAGTAAGTTTATCGTACACCCCTGCAAGAATAAGCTCGTGACTAAAGCGATGCTCACTGCAAGTTGCTGATATTTTCGGCGAGGACTGGGCCAGATAGCCTTGGACATGGGTCACCTCAGCTCATGACATTAGGGATAATGCCCCAATTATACGCTAAAAGATTTTACATCGGGATGCTGATTAGTTACCAGAAAACACGATAAAATAAATTAATCTCTGATGATTTTCGCGCCAATAGCACGCTGTTCGAAAAGGAATGTTGCCGATGGTTGATTTAATTACTAACACCCTAAAACCCAAAGTCGGATTTATTTGTGTCCACAATTCATGTCGTTCACAGATCGCTGAAGCACTTGGCAAACATTTAGCAGCCGATGTTTTTGAAAGTTACTCTGCCGGAACACAGACAAAACCACACATCAATCCAGATGCTGTTCGCTTGATGAAACAGCGCTATCAAATTGATATGGAACAAACCCAACACTCGAAATTGCTCGATGAAATTCCGCGCCTCGATGTCGTGATTACCATGGGTTGCAACGTCAATTGCCCTTGGCTCCCCAGCAAACATCGTGAAGATTGGGGACTCGATGACCCTTCTGGTCAATCTGATGCGGTCTTTATGCAGACCATTGATCAGATTGAGTCAAAAATCCTCACATTAAGACAAGCGATCTTAGACCAAACTATATCGATTATTTAATTTGTTTGTGTGGTCAGCTAATTCGCTTTGTGGATTGTGCTACTCGATTAAATCGGCTTTTGCTTGGCTTTTTCGGCGCGAATCCGTTTTTGCCAGCAGCGATGGCACAGGGCGACATAACAATCATTCCCACCTAAATAAACTTGATCGCCGGTGGTAATAATCCGGCCATTTTCATCAAATCGGGCATTGATCGTCGCTTTCGAGCCACATGAACATATCGTCTTGATTTCCGAGATGGAATCAGCTAACTCAAATAGACGTTTACTACCAGGGAATAAATGCGCTAGAAAGTCTGTCCGCAAGCCAAAACAGAGCACTGGGATGGAATAATCGTCAACGATTTGCCGTAGTTGGTCGATTTGCACTTCAGAAAAGAACTGGCATTCATCGGTAATGATGACATCAAAAGCCTGTGGCGCGAATTCCGCGAAGCGTTTGAGCAAGTTGGTTTCCGGCAAAACGCGTTCTGCCGTGTTGATCAAGCCAATTCGTGATTTGATCACATCACTGCCATCACGCAAATCAACAGCTGGCTTGATCAACCAAACCTTCATGTCTCGTTCTTCGTAATTAAATTTAGTGATCAGTACTTGTGCACTTTTGCTACTACCCATTGCACCATATTTAAAATAAAGTTTGGCCATACGCTCGCTTACCTCATCTGTTCCATTATGCCGTTCAGATCACAAGTTGTTAAGTGCTAAAAAGCCGCCGATTTGTGGTCGACGGCTTCTTTTAGCAGTGTATATCTGTTGTTTTATAAGGTGAGTTTACTTGGATGCGTGTTTTCATAAGCGGTAATCAATTCGTTGTTTAAAAGCGTCAGGCTAATATCATCATAGCCATTGAGTAATTTCGTCGTGCTGAAATCATCGAGTTGGAAAGTTGCTTTGATTCCAGCACCATCACTGACGGTTTTTGTTGTCAGATCAATTTCTAGTGAATAGCCCGCTTTTGTAGCCACATTCTGGAAAATCTGATCCACAACGTCGCTAGCTAATTTGATCGGTAGAATCCCGTTGTTCAGGCAGTTGTTGTAAAAAATATCCGCAAAACTCGGGGCAATGATCGCGCGGAATCCGTAATCAAGCAGGGCCCATGGAGCATGTTCACGGGAGGATCCACAACCAAAATTGGCACGAGAGACCAAAATTGTGGTGCCCTGATAGCGGGGTTTGTTGAGTTCAAATGCAGGATTCGGTGCACCGGCATCATCAAATCGCATTTCGAAGAAAAGATACTGACCAAAACCACTGCGTTCGATCCGCTTCAAAAACTGTTTTGGGATGATCGCGTCGGTATCGACATTCGTTTGATCGAGCGGGGCAACGATGCCGTTTAATTTGACAAATGGTTCCATTATTTTCTCCTCCTGAGCTGACCCTTAAAGGTCCCTGACATCGATGAAATGACCAGCAATCGCTGCGGCGGCGGCCATTGCTGGTGACACGAGGTGCGTGCGGCCACCTCGGCCTTGACGACCTTCAAAGTTCCGGTTGGAGGTCGAAGCACAGCGATCGCCGGGTTGGAGAACATCGGGGTTCATCGCCAGACACATGCTGCAGCCCGGTTCACGCCACTGGAAACCTGCGGCGGTAAAGATCTTGTCGAGGCCTTCTTGTTCCGCTTGAATCTTAACCTGTACGGAACCAGGAACAACCAATGCGGTAACATTTTTACTGCACTGACGACCTTTGGCCACAGCCGCTGCTGCACGTAAATCTTCGATACGGCCATTCGTACAAGATCCAATAAACGCATAATTGATTTCTATTTCGTTCATTGGTGTACCGGCTTTGAGACCCATGTATTCAAGCGCCCGCTGGGCTGATTTCTGTTGGTCGGCTGTCGGGAAATTTTCCGGGAACGGCACGACATCTTTAATGCTAGCGCCCATGCCCGGGCTAGTGCCCCAGGTCACTTGGGGTTCTAGTTGGTCAGCATCGAAAGGCCTTATTGCGTCAAACACAGCATCCGCATCCGTTGTCAGTTGTTTCCATCCTGCGACAGCTTTGTCAAAATCTGCGCCCTGTGGTGCATGTTTGCGACCACGCAGGTAGTTAAAGGTGGTTTCATCGGGGGCGATCAAGCCCGAACGGGCACCGGCTTCAATGGCCATATTACAGACGGTCATGCGTTCTTCCATCGATAATTTGCGAAAAACATCACCGGTGAATTCAAGGACATAACCGGTGCCGAAATCTGTACCGTACTGGCTGATGATGCCAAGAATTAAATCCTTTGCAGTGACGCCTGGTTTGAGCGAACCACTGACGGCTACATTCATCGTTTTAGATTTTTTTTGTTGCAAGCACTGGGTTGCAAGGACGTGTTCGACTTCACTCGTGCCAATACCAAAAGCGAGTGCGCCAAATGCACCATGAGTTGCGGTATGGCTATCACCGCAAACAATCGTATTGCCAGGAAGGGTGAGACCAATTTCAGGGCCAGTTACATGGACAACGCCTTGGTAAGGACTATCCAGATCAAATAAAGTGACACCCGTTTCCGCGCAGTTTTGTGCCAATGTATCCATCTGCAATTTTGAAATCGGGTCGTCAATTTTGTAGCGATTCAGCGTAGGTACATTGTGATCCATTGTTGCAAAAGATAGGTCAGGGCGACGAACCTTGCGACCTGTCAATTTAAGACCTTCGAAAGCCTGCGGTGAGGTAACCTCATGCAGCAAATGCAAATCAATATAAATCAGATTCTGTCCTTCGTCGGCATGGACAACGTGCTGATCCCAGATTTTTTCATACAACGTTTTACCTGACATCCTGTGTCTCCTTATATCGGTTGTTCAACAGTTTAAAATTATAAAAGCGAGCCGATATTCCTTCAAGTGAAAGCGGCTCTTTCTGAAAAACCCGTCCATTTACGTTCAGATATTTCATCAAAATGGGGTGATGCTGTCTGAATCTGCTCTAAAGATGTAGGATAATGAATAACAGAGGTAAACCGGTATGTCGCAAATCACCGTAACCAATTTAACTTTTTGCTATGATGGTAGCTATTCGCCATTATTCGAGAACTTGAACTTGCAGTTAGACACCGACTGGAAGCTAGGCTTTATTGGTCGAAACGGCCGTGGAAAAACGACTTTTTTAAAATTACTACAAAAGCAACTTGAGTATCGAGGAAATATATCATCACCGGTTAAATTTGATTATTTTCCATTTGAAATAGCCACTCCTACACGCCCCGTGCGAGGAATCATTGCGGATTTTTTGCCCGAAATCATGGTTTGGCAAGTCGAACGAGAATTATCTCTGCTGGGTCTGCCCAATAATCTCCTTGACCGATCATTTCAAACCTTAAGCAATGGCGAACAAACGAAAGTCCAATTAGCCATGCTCTTTTTGAAAGACAATAATTTTCTGCTGATTGATGAACCGACCAATCATTTGGATCTCGAAGCTCGCGATGTCGTTAGTGCCTATTTAAACACCAAAAAAGGCTACATCATTGTCTCGCATGATCGCTCTTTTCTTGACCACTGTATAGACCATGTTCTCTCCATTAACAAGGCGAACATCGATATCCAAAAGGGCAATTTCAGCACGTGGTGGCAGAATAAATTAGATCAAGACCGCAACGAAATCGCCACAAACGAGAAACTCAATAGGGATATTAAACGTTTGTCAGTTGCGGCCAAAAGAACTTCAGATTGGTCCGATGAGATCGAAAAGACAAAAATTGGCGGTAACCCCAAAGGGGGCATGGTCGATCGTGGTTATATCGGACACCAAGCTGCCAAGATGATGCAGCGCGCCAAAGCGATTCAGAACCGCCAACAAAGAGTGATTGAAGAGAAAGCTCAACGCTTGCAAAACATTGATAGCGCCCATGCTTTAAAAATTCATCCCTTAATCTATCATGCAGATCGCCTTGTTAGTTTAAAAAACGTGTCGATCTATTATGGTGAGCATCAAGCGTGTTCAGCGGTTGATTTTGAGATTCATGTGGGGGATCGTATCGCGCTGCGGGGTGCAAACGGCTCAGGCAAATCGAGCATCTTAAAGTTGATCATTGACGAATCGATTGGCACGCTTGCCGATTCTGGAATGACATATCTTGGGAACTGCCAGATCGGTAGCCAACTTATTATTTCATATGTTCCGCAAGATGCCGCTTTTCTCACAGGCTCAGTCAAAGGCTTTATCGCGGATCGCGGGATTGATGAGTCCCTTTTTAAGGCTATTTTAAATAAACTCAATCTGACAAAGGAACTTTTCGATCACGATTTATCGACTTATAGTGGCGGTCAAAAGAAAAAAGTACTAATTGCCGCGAGTCTCTGCGAGCGTGCGCATCTTTATATATGGGATGAGCCGCTCAATTATATTGACGTGATTTCGCGGATTCAGATTGAAGACTTACTTGCAGCCTTTAAACCTACACTCCTATTCGTCGAACATGATCGCGAATTTTGCGATCATGTGGCAACCCAAGTCATCGCCCGCTGAAAATATACTGTGAATGGCTAGCCTGATTTTCTTGACAGACCCTGACACTGGGGCTAAACTGAACATATGAACAGTTGTTCATATGTTCATACATGAATCACAGGGGGATCTCTAACATGTCACATATTAGCCCACCTATTGAACGATGTGATTGTGAAGTCATCCATCAGGACGTTGTTAATCAAGTGCGTTCAACGCTTCCTTCTGAAGAATCTCTGTATGACCTTGCTGAGTTATATAAGGTTTTTGGCGATTCAACACGCATCAAAATACTGTGGTCTTTGGATGCTGCAGAAATGTGTGTCTGCGATATTGCGGTACTCCTGAATATGACGCAGTCCTCAATTTCCCATCAATTGCGAATTTTGAAGCAAGCACACCTTGTGAAGAATCGCAAGGAAGGCAAGATCGTTTTCTATTCTTTAGATGATGAGCATGTCCGTCAAATCCTCGACCAAGGGATGATTCATTTGACCGAATAGCCGCGAGGGATTATTGACGCAACACAATCCAACCTGTTCAGAATAGATTGATCATCGAGGGAGTAACTATGACGACTCATCAAAAAAAGGAACTTATTCTCAATAATCTCGACTGCGCCCATTGTGCAACTAAGATTGAACAGGCAGTCCAGCAGATTGATGGTGTTTCTGAGGCAGGTTTAGATTTTGTCTCTAAAAAATTAACATTTAATGTTGCCATGCATCAAGATCTGAATTTAATCATGCAGAAGGTCAAGGACACCGCTACTAAAATTGAAGCCGGACTTGAAGTAGTTGAACCTGAGCCCTATCAAAAAATTGAAGCACTCGACGCCATCATCTCGCGACCCAAATTGATCCGCATCCTCATCGGTAGCGTGCTTTTTGCCGTTGCATTTTTTGCGCCACTCTCAACAGGTTTGTTAATAACCATTTATCTGAGCAGCTATTTATTGATCGGTGGCGACGTCCTGATCAGTGCTTTTAAAAATGTCATCCGTGGCCAGGTTTTTGACGAAAACTTTTTGATGGTCATTGCGACTATTGGCGCTTTTTCGATTCAAGCCTTTCCAGAAGCAGTAACCGTGATGCTTTTCTATGAAATTGGTGAATTTTTTGAAAAGAAAGCGGTCGGTCATTCGCGGCGATCGATCAGAGCCTTAATGGATATACGCCCAGACTTTGCAAACCAAGTGATCGGCGATCAAATTGTCAGAGTTGCCCCTGACCGTGTTGCGATTGGCAGTCATATTATCGTCAAGCCAGGTGAACGTATCCCGTTGGACGGTCAAGTTGTAAGTGGCAAATCGTTGCTTGATACGTCCGCGATTACTGGTGAATCCGTCCCACGGGCGGTTGCACCAGGCGACCTTGTCTACTCAGGTTCCATCAACAAAAATGGTCTGATCACCCTTGTTGTCAGCAAACTTTTTGGCGATTCAACCGTGTCAAAGATTTTGGATTTAGTCCAAAATGCAAGCCATAAAAAGGCCCAAACCGAACGGTTTATCACCCGCTTTGCGCGATATTATACGCCGGGTGTCGTCTTTGTCGCCACAGCGCTTGCCATTATTCCGCCGCTCGTGATCCCTGGTGCGCTATTTTCCGATTGGCTGTATCGTGCACTGATATTCCTCGTTGTGTCCTGCCCTTGTGCACTCGTTATTTCGATCCCGCTTGGTTATTTTGGCGGGATTGGCAGCGCTTCAAAACGTGGCATTTTAATTAAAGGGAGTAATTACCTCGAAGCCCTCAAGAAAGTTGATACCGTCGTATTTGATAAAACTGGCACGCTGACAAAAGGCCTTTTTCAAGTGACCTTGATCCACAGTGATTCCATGAAAGATTTTGAACTGCTTGAATTGGCGGCTTACACCGAGCATTTTTCCAACCACCCAATCGGCCAGTCAATTCTTCAGGCGTATGGTCATGCGATCGACGTTGATCAGGTTGCTGA
Source organism: Eubacteriales bacterium (assembly GCA_028685755.1). Lineage (GTDB taxonomy): Bacteria > Bacillota > Clostridia > Saccharofermentanales > UBA5734 > UBA5734. The sequence goes on from JAQUDJ010000017.1 coordinate 19,688, forward strand.
TTTTAGTGAAATAGCTGGCTTTGGTATTCGCGCG
>JAQUDJ010000017.1:19821-36801 GCA_028685755.1 Eubacteriales bacterium
TTATCACATTGATTGTGGAGGTGGCCTGTTATGGCAACTATCGAGTCCAACACTTCACCGACTTTTATTCCCTTGCCCAACGGGCCAATTGTTCGCGAGGTAGCCGGTCTCGACAGCGCCCCCGATATTTCATCAGGGCCGAATTTCTTCAATCAAATTTTGCGTATTGTCGGCGATGCCGTCAAAGTCTTACCTAACCGACTCAAAAGGGACGCCATTTGGTTAGCCCCTTTAGCGGTCCTTTGGATTGCGCTCTGGACCATCAATGTCATGGCGTTAATGAAGCTCCCACAAGCGTTAGCCGGTATCGTCCATCTCGTCATTTTCCTGACTGCAACCTATAACGGATTCTTAGGCAAGGCTGTCTTTGTCACGGTCCTTAGTAGAACGGTTGTTCCTTTCATCAAATCCCTCAAAAAGGGTGGTCTTCTCGAAAAACGGAAGCGCTATAGCCGGACCATCACGATCATCCGCCAAATGATTAAAACAAATCAGCAGGCTACATTACCAATCCTAATCATCGGCGCTGGCGCCGCGCTCGCAGTCAGTAATCTGCTCACGCGCAACAACCGCATTGATAAATATTTTGTCTGCGTGCTCGCGGCCGTAGCCTTGCTCGATGATCTATCGCACGGTGCAGGAAGTCCTGTTGTCAAACTAATCATCAGCGGTTTGCGTGACATTCCTCGCCTCATTGGCCAAAAATCTGCACCCACCATGCGTGTCGCTTATTTGGCTACAACCGGATTTTCAATCGGATTGCTTTTAGCTTTTATCCCTGGTCTGTTAAACAATTCTTATACGAGCCCATCTGGGATTTATCTAGGGATCGTAGTCGCCGTTGTTGGTATTGTTTTGCTGATCGTTCGTAAAAAGCCTACCCAGTTGCGCAATGTCTGAATCGATCGTTTTCCCAATCCCGCCGCGCCAAGCGCGACCGAAGCGGCTTATTGACCAGGCTTTTTCATTTGAGAGCTTTTTTAATCCTCAAACGGGTGAGTATTTGCGCTCAGGCATACTCGATGCGTCAGGCCACGACACAGGCATAGACCCGTTTATGGCCTCGTTTCCTCATTTACTTGACGTTGGAGTTATGGGCCATTGTGAGCATGGACTGTCCGGTCAATGTGGATTGGCGGGCAACCGCTGTTATCAAAGCGGCGAGCAAATTAACGAACCCAATATGGCCCTGTCAGATTTTAGCGAAATAGTCAATCAATGTCGCGGCAAGGTTTTTCAATTCGCATTGGGCGGTCGCGGTGATCCGGATCAACATGAGCATTTTGCTGAGATATTAGGACGGTGTCGTGACAATGGCATTATCCCGAATCTGACTACATCAGGCTTTCGGATGACGACTCAGCAAGCTAATCTGATCGGCCAACACTGTGGGGCAGTCGCTGTCAGCTGGTATCGGCGTGACTACACCGAGCAAGCTGTTGCCAAACTGTTGCAAGCTAATGCGCGGGTAAACATTCATTTTGTGCTCAGTCCAGAGAGCATTGACGAAGCAATTGACCTATTGGCAAATGAGCGTGTGCCTGCAGGCATCAATCGAATTGTCTTTCTGCTTTTTAAGCCAATCGGTCAAGGGCAAGCTTCGGATCTGCTTAGCTTTGATCAACGGACTCGCTATTTCTTCTCATTAATGGATACACCCTATGGGCTCCAAAAATCTGGCTTTGATAGTTGCTCCGCCCCTGGTGTGTTAAATTGCACGCAACAAGTTGATCCAGCCTGCTTTGATTCGTGCGAAGCAGGCCGCTATTCTGCGTACATTGCCCCAGATATGCACATGGTGCCCTGTAGTTTTGATCAAGCCCATACATGGCAAGTTTCTTTACGCTCTCACACGATTTTGCAAGCTTGGAACAGTCCCGAATTCTCCCGTTTTCGCCAGTTTTTCCAATCTGCCTGTCCCCAGTGCACACAGCGCTTACTCTGTCTAGGCGGCTGTCCGATCATTCCGGAAATCACACTTTGCGATAATCCAAGGAGGGCCATCATAAGATGAAATACCGCACAGATTTTGTCACAAACTCGTCTAGCAGTAGTTTTGCAGCCGCCGCAGTTACGACAATTGCTGGGATTTTGGCCAGTTGCAATTGTACGGATGAAGCGGAAAAAGACAATAATTTCATGCAGTCCTCGGTCATGCCAGAAGATGGTCAAAAGCTTGTCGCAGGTGGCGACCCGCTTTATCTGTATGCTCAACTCTGTACGACCGATGACAAAGATGAAACCATTATTTTGGCTGAACCAACCGCTTCGATTCAATACGGGGTGTCTGAAGGCGGACAATGGGTACGCGTTAGCGCGATGCAAATCGTTGGCGACTGGGCAGCAGTTGAGGTTTCTGGAATTACGCCGGATCAGGACATCGGAGCCGCGCCAGAGAAAATTGTGATCAAAGCATCGTGTCGTTATGACAAGAAGCAATACAAGGCTACTTTCAGGTTGCCTTATGAAGCGGATGCTAAATTAGAGATCAAGCCTGACGAATGCAATTTCTTGTCTAAAAGCGAAGAAAGTGTTGATCTGAAAATAAAAATCAAAAACCCGGGGACTGAACCTTGGGTGCTCGAAGATCAAGCCGATAATTGGGCGAGCCAAATCTGCAGCTGGGAACTCAAAGACATTTCCGAAAATGGTGACGAAGCAACATTGACGGTCAGCGAACAAGACATGGAAGAAGTCAGCGGTCGTGGCACAGATTATTATACAAAGGGCAAAATCACCCTGACTGCCCGCAACGGCGATAAAGAAACCAGCGATTATTGTGTCGTCTTTATGTGGCGCGAAGGCTTATTCCTCGATGTCGCAACGAGCCCAGATCTTGACCGTGAAACGGGAGAAATCATAATCAAGGCCGATGCCACAGCCGAAGGCCAGATGGAATCCTCCATCTTTGATCTAAAGTTTCTCAGATGGGATGGCGAGCAGCACAAGGCTGTATGTGATGCCAATATATTTGCCGATGAAGAAACCTTTTCATTTTCGGATCCTGACCCGCGCGATGAGGGGGCCGAAGCAATATTTGAAACAGTGAATTCGGCCGTTTCATTCCAAGGTGTGCGCCCCTCGAATATGCCTTCAGGAAAATTTCAGATAGGTCTAGACAAAATCGTTCCTGGCAAACGAGGTGAGCGGTTCCGCTTTACCCTTGATGCTACTATTGATAACGGCTTGGATTATTTCACCGTCACCATCCCCTTTGCGATCGTACCAGCATTTCTAGCTGAAGGTAGTGCCGCGTGGCAGCAAGAATACGACTATTGCAAAAAAATTATCACCAAATTCCTGCCCGCCAAATATCGTGACTTCAAACTAAACGAGCTCGAAAATTGTAAGCATTACATGGGTGCAGCTGACTTGAAGCAATACCGCCATGAAGTGTGGGATATTTGTCAGAATATCCTGATGAAAGAAAAACTCGATTATGAAGCTGAGGCTGCATGGTACGACAGCGCCCTGTATTATGCAGAGTGGGTTCAGTGGCTCAATGACCGGGCTTTCAATGTCGTGTTGGGTACACTGACAGGACCAATTGGCTCGATCGTCATCAATCAATGTAAAGAAATGATGCAGGACTTGATCGCCAAATACGTCGAATCCAAAGCAACCGATACTTGGATGTCAATCGTTTATGATTTGCTCTATAACCGGTTTGCCAGTGTTTTTGGTGGCACCGTCGATGCTAAATACTTCTCAAACCCAGAGTTATCCAAAAAATGGGTGGCGATGTTCTTTATGTACAAATGGGCCTTTCACTGGGCCTTTGATTATGATGGTTCTGATCGCAAAGGCTGTCTCGAAGGGCTCAAATCTGCGTGTTGGGACTTAACAGCGGCGGGCCTCGAAGAAAAGATGAAGCCCTTCATCGGCGAAATGGCCGGAAAAAGTGGCTTCAATCAAAATCTGTCGATCGACGAATACGTCACACAAACGGTTGCGAGTTTAACACCTTATCTGGCCAAAATCACTGGGTAATCCGCACGCAGCAGATTCCTGGGCGTTGGTCGATACCTGATCTCACCTCAGGCTATTTAGGGGCTTTAGCTTTCAGCAAACTGCCGATAGCTATCCATGATCGATTGCCAGCCACGCTGTTGCAGCTCAATCGAATTTTCGGATTCTGCTTCAAACGTCTCAATAACCTTAGTCTGATTGCCATCAGCTACAAAATTAACAGTCACATGTCGTGCATCGCCAAGGGTGTAGGCGAGTTTTTGATGCAAAATAACTTCATCATATATGCCGTAAAAATCAAAGCCCATGCTGCCGTCTTTAGCTTCCATGCGACTGCTAAATCGGCCACCTACGCGCAAATCATTTTCAACGTTCGTGGTGTGCCAATCCTCTGAAGCTTGATTCCATTGTTTAATCGAGGTCGGATCGGTCCAGACTGTCCAAGCCTTTTCAGTTGGTACATTAACAGTCGTTTCAACGGTGATAACTGGGCGGTCTGGGCGTGATTTTTGCTGGATAAAATTGACCATCCAGAGAATTCCAAATTGATCTTGAAGGCTCCCAAAATAATCGCCCCACGGTTGGTCCGCTAACGGTTGCTCAATAACGCCACCTACTGACAGTCGGTTAAATAAATTATCGGCTTCAGCCTTGGAATCTGGGCCAATAAATATATAGGAATTGTTCCCCTTGTTCAGCTGCATGCCGAGCGATTCGAGGATGTCGCTTGCCATCAAGACGTTGTTCTCGCCAAATGAAAGGGCGATGTGCATGATTTTATTTTGCTCATTCTCGGGCAAAACAACGCCTTCCATGGGCATATCTGCAAAGCGGACAATAGACGTGATTTCGCCGCCAAATACGGACTGGTAAAAAAGAAATGCGGCCTCTGCCTGGCCGTTGAAATTAAGATAAGTTTGTAATTTCATAAAGGAGTCTCCTTGTCGTTTAAGATCGGTCAGTCGGGCCGTTATGGCCCCTGAATTCCGATCGTTTTTCTATGATTTACTTTCACTATAAAGTGATGTTCAAGGGAATAACAAGGCGCAAGTTACTATTTAAATCAATTTGTCATTTTTAACACCGGAGACATGCGTTCTGCGCATGGGACATGTTGGTTATTTCTGTCAACTGACTGAAATAGAATAGAATTTCAATCAATAATTGCATATGATGCTAGGAAAGCTATTCGATAATTGGTTACTGAAGGAGTCGCAAGCGATGAAACATACGTGGGCCATTTTGACCGATTTGTCACACCTGCAACAAGTTAATCCGCGCACATTCCGACAAAAAGCGCTGTTATTCCTACTAATCTTATCGCTCGTGGTAGGTGTTGCTGGCTGTACGGGTAACACAGCCTCAGCTGTTGCCCTCGCAGCGGGACAAGCTCAGGCTGATGCGGCTAATAATCAAGCTGGTGCGAACGAAATGACTAGTCAAACCATTGAAACTGCTGCACCGACGACCGTAGCAACGACAGCTGAATCGACCACCGTGACTGAAACGACTGCGACCGAAGCCGCGCAAACCAGGGAGTCGAGTGTCAAGCCAGCAGTCAAGGAAGAGGCCGTGGTCACAGCTGCAACAACATCAGCGCCTACAGCGCCTACGGTAGCAATACCGGTCACTCCACAAGTACTGGCCGGGACTGGCAAAATTAATATTCTGCTGATCGGATCAGATGCCCGAGCCGGGCTAGAAGGTCAGCGTTCAGATTCAACGATTCTGCTGACCTATGACCGCGAAAAGCGTCAAATCAAGCTGACTTCATTCATGCGTGATAGTTATGTTGCGATCCCTGGTCATGGTTCTAGCAAAATGAACGCTGCATTTAATTACGGCGGTGAGTCACTCCTTCTCGAAACTGTACGTAATAACTTCGCTGTTGACGTTGAGCATTATATGACAATCCGTTTTGAACAATTTGTCGCCATCGTGGATCAGATCGGCGGTATTTCGCTCACACTCTCGCAAAAGGAAATCGATTGGATTAATGGTGATGCTGGTGGCGTCACGAATGGTGATGGTGTCAAAATTTTAAACGGTGCTCAAGCTCTATCACACAGTCGCAATCGCTATGTCGGCAATGGTGACTTCACCCGCACTGCGCGCCAACGCGCTATCCTCCAGGCCATCTTTAGTCAAATTAAGCAAACGAATAATGCTGTGACCCTGGCCGGGCTTGTCGGTTTTGCAATGGGCAATGTGAAGACCAATGTCCCCGCGGATCAGCTATTGTCGCTAGCCGCCGATGTCCTCTTTGCAGGGGATGTCAGCTTTGCTGAAGCTCGCGTGCCGTTTGACGGCGCTTGGTCCTATGCCACAATCAAGGGGGCGAGTGTCATCAAAATCGACTTCGCTACCAACAACGAAAGCTTAAGTGATTTTTTAGATAATTAGTGACTATGACAGATTTCGCGCAATAATCTAATTGCTTTCAGTCGGATATGCAGATTGATGCGCGGATTCCTTGTGCCGCGTAATCCAATTATGTTAAAGTTCATGTGTTTACCGTAGGGAATGGGCCAGGAGGGCTTCAAGGTGAATACCTTTTTAACCATGGAAAACATCACCAAAAAGTTTGGTGATGTTTATGCGAATCGGGCTGTCGACTTGTCTGTGATGGCGGGAGAAGTCCATACCTTATTAGGCGAAAATGGTGCTGGCAAAAGCACCTTGATGAACATCCTGAGTGGCTTGTATCATCCGACCAAGGGACACATTTACCTACGCGGCCATAAGGTTAAAATCCATTCACCGGCCCAGGCTGTCAAGCTTGGGATCGGGATGGTCCATCAACATTACATGTTAGTCGAAGCGATGACAGTCTTTGAAAACATCATTCTCGGCACGACCAAACATAAATCGTTTTTCATCCAAAAAGACAAAATTAAAAATGAATTGTTGGCATTATCAGCCAAATATGGTCTCGACATCGAGATTGATAAGCCAATCAATGAGATTTCAGTCGGAGCTCAACAGCGAGTCGAAATTATGAAGGCCTTGTATCGGGGCGCCGAATTGCTGATTCTTGACGAGCCCACTGCGGCTTTAACAGACATTGAAGTTGAATCACTCTTTCGCATAATCCGCCGATTGACTTCCGAGCAAAAGACCGTCATTTTCATCTCACATAAAATGCGTGAGGTGTTGGAAATCAGCGATCGCATTACGATTTTGCGAGCAGGGCAAACCATCGCAACCCTAATCAAATCCGAAACAACCGCGGCTGAATTGGCGCATCTGATGATTGGTCGCGAACTGATAACGAGCGAATATGAAAAAAAGACGGTCAATCGCGAATTAATATTGCAGCTAGATCAAGCTAGCTTCAATGCGACCTCCAAACATAATGGGTTGAATGCCGTCTCGTTAACGGTTGGTGCTGGTGAAGTCTTAGGTATTGCCGGGGTTGATGGCAACGGCCAATCGCAACTCGCCCAACTTGTGACGGGGCTGATTGCCCCAGATGATGGCGACGTGCATTTAAACAACCGAAAAGTTGCGCGGTTTACTCCGGCGCACTTCATTGCATCGAAGGTATCGCACATTCCTGAAGACCGCAACAAAATGGGGTTGATCGGCAATATGACGGTCAAAGAAAATCTGCTCCTAAAGAGTTTAAATTCTTCTCGCTTTTCATATGGCAAAGGCTGGTTGCTGCGGCGACGTCAGATCGCGATGCACGCGCGAGAAATACGCCAAACCTATGATATTCGTTGCGCTTCAGTCGAACAAGAAATCCGCAACCTATCCGGAGGCAACCAACAGAAGACCATTTTAGCCCGTGAATTGGAACGTGACATCGATTTGCTCGTAGCCGTTCACCCAACACGTGGCCTGGATATCGGCGCAACCAAATACGTCCACGATAAAGTCATCGAAGCGCGTGATCGAGGTTGTGGTGTGCTGTTGATCAGTGCTGATTTTGACGAAGTCTTGAAACTTTCCGATCGAATCGCAGTTATGTTTGAGGGTGAGATCGTCGGGGTCTTCCCCGGCATCAATCCACCAATCCATGAAATTTCACTGGCGATGGCCGGCAAAAAGCAGCAAACGCAGGACTTAGCCGTATGAAAATGAACACGAAAGTCGTCCAATTTCTTGTTCCTGTCTTATCGATACTTTTTTCATTCTTTATAGGTGCTATTTTGATAGCAAGCATTGGTGGCAATCCGATTGAAGCCTTTCAATTCCTTTTCAAGGGTGCATTTGGCACAAAAGCAAACATTGGCGAAACCATCGTCAAGGCTACCCCGTTGATTTTTACGGGTTTGGCAGCAACATTCGCCTATAAATGTGGCGTCTTCAATCTCGGTGCCGAAGGTCAATTTGTAATGGGTGCCGTCGTGACAATCTGGCTTTCATCCATTCAATTAGGATTACCTCGTATCCCGATGCTCATGTTGAGTATAGTCGCCGGTGCCGTTGCGGGGGGATTATGGGGTGCAATTCCTGGCGTTTTGAAAATCACACGCGGTTTAAATGAAATGATCGTGAGTATTATGCTCAACTACATTGCGATCCTGTTCATGGGGTTTTTATATTCCGGGCCGTTGCGCGAAGATAATTTGCCACAAACCGCGCAAGTCATTGTTAAACTGCCCCGTATCATCGCCAAAACTCGCGTTCATGTTGGCATCGTCATTGCCCTTGTTGTAGCATTTTTGATCTATTATTTCATGTTCCACACAGCCTATGGTTTTAAGTTGCGCTCGGTCGGTCTTAATCGCCGTGCCGCGCAAGTCAATGGCTTTCCGGTTAAAACCCTGATGTTGCTATCATTTATTGTCTCCGGTGCGATTGCAGGATTAGGCGGCAGTGTTGAATTGCTTGGTACCCAATACCGTTTGATGGCAGGTTTTGGTGAAGGGTTTGGCTTTGATGGTGTTGCAATCGCTTTGATTGGCCAACTCAACCCGATCGGCACGCTCTTGGTCGCCTATTTGTTTGCGATCTTGCGAACTGGCGCGACAACGATGCAAGTTGGCACCGGACTGCCGACTTCAGTGATCGATATCATCCAAGCCCTAGTTATTGTCTTTGCCGTGGCTGGTAGCGCCCTCGTGAACTTGCCAAAAATTCGCCAAGTTTTGGCAAATTGGTCTGCTGAGCCAAAGAAAGGCCAGGGCAATTGATGGATATATTTCTAAGCCTGCCGTTTCTCCAAGAATTATTATTATCTACCTTGCGAATGGCTACCCCGATCCTGATCGTAGCACTCGCCGAGTTGTATTCCGAACGGGCAGGTCTCGTCAACATCGGCCTCGATGGCATTATGGCTTTTGGTGCTTTAGCAGGCTTTCTTGTCTCCTACCAAACGGGTAACCCCTACCTGGGCATCCTCGCTGGAGCCCTAGGAGGGATTCTCGTGAACCTTGTCTATGCATTTGGAACGATCCAACTTGGCGCCCAACAAATCGTTTTCGGAATGGCTATCAACATCTTCGCCCCCGCAATCGCATCATTTATTTATAAAATGGCCTTTGGCAGCAGTTCTTCCCTTGCCCAAGCAACCTTGATGGCTGCTATACCCATACCCGGATTGAGTCGAATTCCATTTATCGGCGATGTATTTTTCAATCACACACCAATCGTCTATCTGACTTTCCTGCTCGTTCCAATTACTTATGTATTTTTCGCAAAAACGATACCTGGGCTCAATTATAAATCTGTCGGTGAATACCCCAAAGCTGCTGAATCCTCTGGCATCCATGTTGTCATGGTCAAATATAAAGCCTCGATTATTTGCGGTGCTTTAGCTGGAATCGGTGGCGCTTATCTGACGACTAGCTATATTAGCACTTATTCAGATGGGGTCGTATCCGGTCGTGGCTTCATCGCCTTGACGGCTGTGATATTTGGTCGTTGGATGCCCGGTGGGATTTTACTCGCAGCTCTTTTCTTTGGCTTTACCGACGCACTGCAACTTCGATTCCAAGTTATGAATTCCAAAACGCCTTATCAGCTTTTGGCCATGATCCCTTACATTAGCACCCTTTTTGCCCTAATTTTCTTTGGAATCAAAAAGGCTGGCCCAGCCTCAAGTGGCAAACCTTATTTCCGAGAAGAACGTTAATTTTGGTTATGAAAGGCAGTCGCCTTTAATAATAAACAGCACGCTTGTCAAAATAATTGGAGGAAAACATGAACAAAAAATTATTATCACTTTTGCTAGTCTTTGCACTCGCAACCACGCTGCTGGCAGGTTGTGCCGCCCCTGCTACCACCACAGCAGCTGAGGCAACAGACGTCGCCAATGGCGAAACCACGATAGCTGCCGATGCGAAAGCATATAAAGTCGCGATGATCCTTGATACGACCATCGCAGATGGCGGTTGGGGCGCAGCTAGCTACAATGCAATGGTCGCAGCTGCGGAAGCAACCGGTTTCGAAACCCAGTACACAGACGGCATTGCCTCAGCCGATTTTGCAACAAATCTGCGCAGCTACTGCGACCTTGGTTTTGATCTGATCATCACACCTGGCAACCAGTATTCAGATGCCGTCAATGAAGTATCAGTCGACTACCCCGATGTTCACTTCGCGATTCTCAACGGTAAAATTGAAACAGCAAATGTTGTTTCCATGCTACCGAATGCCGAGCAAATCGGTTATATGGCTGGCGCACTTGCCGGTTTGATGACCAAGTCCAATAATATTGGTTTCATCGGTGGGATGGAACTCGATACCACCAAAATGAAGCTTCAAAGCTACGAAGCCGCCGCTAAAGCAGTCAACCCGGCAGTTGTAGTTGCCTCCGCCTATGCTGGCTCCTTCAGTGACTCAGCTAAGGGGAAAGAAATTGCTAACTCAATGATCTCGGTCAATGACGTTGATGTCATGTTTGGCGATGCTAGTGCCGTTGATTCTGGCGCACGCGAAGCATTAGCCGAACACGAAGGGCGCTATGACATCGGTCAGCCCGCTGACCTCGTCAAAATCAAGCCGATGCCAGTCTTAATCAGCAGTGTTGTCACCGACAACGCCTCCATGATGAAAATCGTCATGGAAGATGTCAAAAGCGGCACCTATGGCAACAAAACGATTTTCGGCGATTTAGCAAATGGCACCTTGTCTGTCGGTACGTTTAGCGACAAAGTTCCTGCCGATGTGCAAGCAAAATATCTCGAAATCATCGAACAAATCAAAGCTGGTACCTTTATTCAATAAATCTTAGCTCCGATTTACACCAATTAAAAACCATCAACAATTAAACATCCCTCGTTGGACTGCCTGCCTCATCGGTTTGCGCAGGACCTTCGGGGGACTTTTATTTGATGAGCTGGCTAAAGTCGTGCGACAATAGTAAATAGTCAATTATTCAACTAGACACAGCAGGAGTCTACCATGAAACTTGGAATCGTCTTTGAAGGTGGCGCAAGCCGAGCTTATTTTTCGTGTGGTGTCATGGATGGTCTATTGGACGCGCAGATTATGGCAGATTATGTTATTGGTACCTCGGCAGGTATCGCCAATGCCGTGTCGTATGTCTCTCGTCAAAAGGGCCGCAATTTACGGATCGCCCAGGACTATTTACATGACAAGCGCTACATGGGATTTCGCCATTTACTCAGCCCGACGAACCGCAGTTATTACAATATGGACTTCGTGTTTGACACTATCCCCAATAAACTCTTACCCTTTGACTTCGAAACATTTGCTCAATTCAAAGGCGAAGTGGTTGCCAGCGTAACTAATGTTCGAACGGGGCAAGCCGAATTCCTCAAAATATCACCTGACGATCGCAAAATGATGGCACTCCGCGCGAGTTGCGCGTTACCACTCCTTTTTCCGATCATTAAAATCGGCGACCAAGCCTATATGGATGGCGGCATTGCTGCACCGATACCCGTCGATCAAGCCATCCGAGCAGGCTGCGACAAAATCCTCGTTGTGCTGACGCGCGAACGTGGCTACCAAAAGCAAGTTGAAAAAACGATGGAACTCGCACGGCGAATTTATCGCCGCTATCCCAAATTTGTTGAGGCACTCCACCGTCGTGCTGATATTTATAATGAAAATCTTCGACGCTTAGAGGAGCTCGAAGCACAGGAGTTAGTCTTTATCATTGCACCGGATTCGATGCATGGCATCCATCGCACGGAGGCTGACGCGCTGATATTAGAAGAACTCTATCACCAGGGCTACCTGCACATGCAAGCTAACTTAGCGGCATTAAAGGCATTTCTCCAGCCGAGTAGCGGCGAATGCACGACGCATGACGCTAAACACCTTGAAGTTCGCGGTTAATTTCAGATAATACGATCTCGGAAATCGGACTGATTGGATGCTTCGCCATCTCGCGCAGCGGCATGGTACCAATAAATTTAATCATCCCAGATGTGCCTTTCGCCGTGATTTCTGGAATCATCTTTTCCAGGATTTTGCGAGTTGACGGCTGGGCATATAGCTGGAGATACGAATTCTCAATGCTGTAGCTAATCAAGTAGGCTTTCGTTGGCGAATAGCCAATCTCATAAACGCCGGTCTGCAAGGTCATGACAACCTGCGAACCAATTTGTTTAGCAGCAGTCTGAAAATTCAGTAAACTCTGGCCATTAATTGTGACTTGGTTCAGTGTGGCATCCGGTAAATAGACGTCAACTGCGGCGTTAAATGGAATAACGAATTTGAAGGCCAGATCGCCTTGAGGGGTGATTTGCCATTCACTTTGATAGACGCCTACAGCCGTTTTGACTGAGGCTTTTGCCCATTTTAACGTGCCATATGGTTGCGGTGCCAAGCGAGCTTTGCGGAAGCCTGGTTGTTCCTCCATCGGGTTAATCCCGGCCATATTGCGGTACATCCATTCCGCGATCGACCCGTACGCATAGTGGTTAAGGGAATTCATGCCCAGTTCGCCGAATTTGCCATTCGGTAAAATGGAATTCCACCGTTCCCAAATTGTCGTTGCCCCCATATTGACTTCGTAGAGCCAACTTGGAAAGTCTTCGTTGAGTAATAATTGATACGCCACATCATTGAGGTTGTTTTCCGAAAGCACCCGACAGATATATGGCGTACCGACAAAGCCAGTTTTCAGGTAATTACTATTGTCAGCCAATTTTCGCTTCAAGGCGTTGATCGTGCGAGCTCTAAAGAGTTCAGGTATGAGGTCAAATTGCAAGGCAACGATGTAAGCGGTTTGGGTATCGACTGTCAAGCGGCCACGCGGTGACAAGAACTCGTCCTGGAAGGCTTGTTTGACAGCTTCAGCGATTGCTTGATACTTGATCGCATCGGCAGCATGTTCAAGAATTGCTGCTGACTTGGCCACTATGTTTAATGAATAATGTAGAAAAGCGGTGGCAATCAAATCAGTTGCCGTACCGCCGAGCGGGCTAAACGGATCAGGTCCGTCCAACGCCAACCAATCGCCAAACTGGAAGCCTTTTGACCATATATTGTCTTCGACGGCATTTTCTAGGATAAAGTCGACCCAGCTCCGCATACTGTCATATTGTGCAGCCAAAATTGACCGATCACCATAATGGATATAAACGTTCCATGGAATGATCGTCGCCGCGTCGCCCCAGACCGCGGCGCCCCCAGCCATAAAGCCGTTTTGGCTGCCTTTGCCCATCCCAAATGATGGCACGAAATTCGTCACTGACCCATTGATTGTTTTTTGTTCACGGGCCAAATCATACATAAATTTGTGGAAGAAAGCATTGACGTCCATATTGAAACATGCGGTACCGGAAAATACTTGGGCGTCACCCGTCCAACCCATGCGTTCATCGCGTTGCGGACAATCTGTTGGCACATCGAGGAAGTTCCCCTTTTGGCCCCACAAAGCATTGAGAAAAAGGCGGTTGACGAGTGGGTTAGCGGTCTCGATGGTGCCGGTCTGTTCTAGTTCTGAATAGACCACACACCCGATAAAGTCATCAGGGTTCAGGACGCCGACAAAGCCTTCGACTTTGACATAGCGAAAACCATAAAAGGTAAAATGTGGTTGAACTTCGGCGGTCTGGCCATCAGCGTAGTAGCGAAACTCCGCCTTTGCTGTGCGTAAATTTTCACGATAAAAACAACCTTCCTGCAAGGCTTCGCTGGCAGTCAGAACGATCTCGCTGCCAGCTGGTGCGGTGGTTTTAAATCGAACCCAGCCAACCATATTTTGGCCAAAATCAAGTACGGATTCATCTTTAGGTGTTTTAATGAGGACAGGTTTTAAGGTTTCCATGATGCGGACTGGCACGCTGCGGCGTGCTTCGAGCCGGGAAAAGCCAAGCTCGATCGGCCGAACGGCTGACCACATGGCGGTATCACAGGTTGGTTGCGACCAATTCGCAAGCGCAAGCCGCGCGTCATAAATTTCGCCATCATAAATATTACTGTCGACAACCGGTCCGGCTATCGCCTGCCAGCTTTCGTCGCTCGCAATGATCGATTCATGGCCATCCTCAAAAATGATCCGCAATTCACAAAGTAGCGCAAAGCGATCCCCGTATATGGCTTCGCCATAATTGTCAAAGCCGAACCGGCCCTTATACCAACCATTGCCAAGCATCACGCCAAGGGCATTTGCCCCAGATTGTAGCTGCTGTGTGACGTCAAAGGTCTGGTATTGGATCCACTCATCGTAAGCATTGCAGTAGGGTGTCAGGTATTCCTCACCGATACGCTGCCCATTTAGTTCGGCTTCATATAAGCCCAGACCGCAAATCGCCAAGCGCGCTGACGCAACTTTTTTGTCGACGGTGAATCGCTTATGTAAGAGCGGATGGATTTTATTATCAGCCCAATCCGGCGTGATCCACTGTGCGTGCCACGGCGACTGCATTTTGGCTGTTTCAAACCAAGCGATCGCGCTCGTCACGGCACCGAGTTCGGACCAGACCGTAACTTGCCAAAAATAACGTGTTTGCGGCGCAAGTGTCATATCAAGCGCAAAACCGATACTGTCGATGGTGGCGCTTTTGCCGCTGTCATAACAAATTTCGGACATGTTTGCATCAAGTGCCACCCGAATTTGTGCAGCTAATTGCGTTTTAGCCGATTGCGTCGTTGTCACCCAACTAAGTTGTGGAACGATGAAATCAAAACCAAGTGGGTTGACCATTCGGTTGCATTTCATGTCGGTGATTTTCATGTTAAACCCTCCTGAATTGGTAGACCGAAACCGATGCGGCAGGTGCCTCGATCAACCACTTTTCACCGTCAAATTCTGGTGTTTGGGCTGGCCGCGGACAAACCCTATTTGGATTTTCTGCTGAATTAAAGGCTAGCGGTGAATCACTGTGTAAGGTTTGTGCAGCGATAAATTCAACATGACCTGCAAACGATAATTCGATGGTTTTGGCGAGGCGCATGTCAGCATGAATGATATTGACGCTGATGATGCCTGCCTTTTCCGATGCAAACCCAAACGTTTCAGGTACACCCGCCTGCGATGGTGCTGTTTGGATATCACAGTCTAGGCGCTGACCGTTGCGATGAACCTTGTAAAGGTCAAAAACATGGTAGCTTGGCGTGAGTATTGTCGCTTCGCCATCGGTTAGGATCAATGCGTTCAAAACATTGACCGTCTGGGCAACACACGCTGCTTTTAGCTTATCGCAATTTCGGTGAAAAATATCGAGTGTAATCGCCGTCGTAAGCGCGTCGCGAATGGTACTTTGTTGCCATAAGGCGGATGGCGCATTCGGATCTAAACTGTGCCAATTACCCCATTCCCCGATAATTAGATCGCAATGGTGTTTTTGGGCAAAAGGCCCCTCAACAACGGGGTATTCAGCTAACCCGTCTTCGATCAGACGGTACTGTTCATGGATGACAGACTCAATTTCCATCGCCCCGGCTAATACCCGATACCAATCCGCTTCATTAAAGGTTGTGACGGTATCTTGGGGCGTTTCGATGTTCCAATTGTAAAAATGCAGATCAATTGCGTGTAGCCGCGGTTGACGAAAATCCGCAAATGCTTTAAACAAGCGCTTAGTCCATTGCACGCGTTCGAGTGGTTTGTTGCCATCTGGGCCAACGGCTATCAGAACCGTCGGATCCTTGACGGTCATCCAATCCTTCATCGACGTTTTGACAAAGCCTGGAAAAGCCGTGGCATATTTGCGGTATTCAGCCACATAGCCTTCGGGTGTATAATTGCCACCGCCAGCCCAGCTTTCGTTGCCGATGCCCCAATAGTCGACGGCAAACGGTGTGGCATCGCCATGCGCTTTGCGTTCAGCAGCGAGGGCAGTCCCTTCGTCGCGATTGCAATATTCTGCCCACTCGACCATTTCAGCAACCGTGCCACTGAGCATGTTGACGTTTAGCCAGGGCTTAGCACCAATTCTGCGGCAAAGTGCCATGAATTCATGCGTGCCAAAGCCATTTTTTTCGATCGTATGTGTCCCAAAATTGGCATTATAGGTCGCCGGTCGTTTATCCCGCGGTCCGATCCCGTCGCGCCAATGATACGTATCGGCAAAACACCCGCCAGGCCAACGCACCAAGGGCGGAGCCAACCGTTCGAGCGCCGCCACGACTTCATGTCGCAAGCCCTGATCGTTGGCGATCGTCGAATCTTCGCCGACCCAAATCCCACCATCGATGCAAGTGCCTAAATGCTCGAGAAACTGGCCATGAAGTTCCGGCTGAATCTGGCCCGACTGTTGAAATGAGACGAAGATTTTGTCCATAACTCATCCTTCCACAATTTTCAAACAAACGAGTGTTGATCAAACCGTACGCTTATTATCGCTTCAATACGCTTTATTATCACTTCAAAGTAAACGTCAGAAAATCAACAAAACCCTGACCTTGGTATTTAAAATATAGCGCATGTTTGTCTGATTGTGCGGACAAGTCGATGTGGAATGTTTGCCAATCTTGGGAATCACAGGCAACCGGCAATTGGGCTATCACTTGACCCGACTCGCCCGGTTGATCGAGTGAAATCAAAAATTCACCGCTTGCACCTTGCCCTCTGAGTGTCATTTCAAGTTGCTGTGGTGGATCCTGTTCAGTAAAATCAAAATATTTGTAACCGACTGTCGC
>JAQUDJ010000018.1:0-12425 GCA_028685755.1 Eubacteriales bacterium
AAGAACAAATTCACCGAATATGAAAAAGAATCCGGCAAAGCTGCTTGGGTTCTCGGTATCTCCTTCATCACGGAAGGCGCAATCCCCTTCGCTGCTGCTGACCCGCTGCGCGTCATCCCTTCAATCATGGTTGGTTCGGCCGTCACGGGTGCGCTCTCCATGCTCTTCAATTGCACCTTGAGCGTTCCTCATGGTGGTATCTTCGTTCTGTTCGCCGTCGGCAACATCGCGATGTACACCCTCTCGATCCTCATCGGTACTGCTGTAACCGCCCTGCTGATTGGTACACTCAAAAAACCTGTCGAAGCATAATGACCTGCTCGGTAGATTTCTGATATAATTCAGATATCTTTTCAAAACAGATTTTAGGAGATAAAACCATGCAAACCATTCAAGTGACTGTTCCGTTCAAAGAAGGCCTGCACGCTCGTCCAGCAACTGAATTGGTCAAAGTCTGCATGCAGATCAAAAGCGACATTACCATCATCAAGGACGATTCGCATGTAAACCCTAAAAGCATCCTTGGTATCATGTCTTTAGGTGCAACCTACGGTTCTGCCTTAACGGTACAGGTCGAAGGTGCTGACGAAACAGAAGCCATCGCAAAGCTCGAAGCCTTTTTCAAGGGCTAAGACCTAGCAGGAGGACTGGTGCGCAGACTTATAGCCTAAGCTGCAAATCCGCATCACGCCAATCAAATCAGAGCCTGCCGGCGTTCCGGCAGGCTCTTTGCATGGCGCGGTTTTGCAGCAAGAACAAACCGAAAGTAGCGATAGGCGAGATCCTATTATTCAGTGAAGAAGGCTTGTAATTTACCGATCGCTTCAGCTTCATCCACGCCTGCAACTTGAACAGTCAAACTGACACCGTAACCGGCACCGAGTGACATAATCCCTAAAATGCTTTTAGGATTAACCAATTTTTCGTCATGAATCAGGGTGATATCACTTTTAATACCCATGCAGATTTTGACCAATTCAGTTGCTGGTCGGGCATGTAACCCTTCTTTAAATGGAACAGTAACCGCAATCGATAACATCTAACCGTTCTCCTTCTCATTTACGTTATTCATTTGACTTGGTTGTTTGGTTTTTTTGTCTTTTTACAAGCTCTTTTGTAATTGACTTTAGTTGGCTGCTGTTACCACTAAATCAATTAGCTTTGAATTTTCTTCAAGGCCTGAATACTTGATCAATGTTGCACGCACCCCGTGTGTAATGAGATACGCGTGGAGTTCTAAACTTTCCGGATCCTGATCAGAGGTGAATTGCAAAACAGCGGCAATCGCTTGCGCTAAATTAACGGGCTCAATGTCCATGGCGAGTAATTTAAGGGCAGGACTGATAAATCGATCATTTTTTGATATTTTGCGCAGGGGTGAACGGCCAACGCGTGCTAAATCATCCGAAATATAGGGGTTTTTAAAGCGTTCAATAATCGTATCGACATAATCCTGATGTTCGTTAACATCAAAACCGTAGTGACCAGTGATGTACTGCGACGTCTCATTGAGAACTGCGCGAACGGCTTGTTCAATCGCAGGGTTGCTCATTGCCTGTTCAACCGTCGTGAACCCTTTTGCTAATCCCAAATAGGCCGTCGCTGCATGGCCAGTATTGACTGTAAAGAGTTTTCTTTCGATTAAGGGAGTCAAATCAGAAACGTAATGCACACCTGATAACCGCGGTAATTCGCCCTTTAATTGGGTTTCGTCTACGACCCACTCATAAAACGGTTCAACTTTAACATCTAGTAGATTCTCATTGTGTTGAGCTGGTACGATTCGATCCACTGCGGAGTTTGGAAAGCCTATTACTTGATCAGCCTTGACTTTTTCAGCGTCTGTAAGCAAATCATAAAGCGCACTTTTAAGGATCGCAGTTGCGCCTACTGCATTTTCACACGCAATAATGTTAAGTGGTCGGCTGTTCTCTTGAGTCAATTTTAGTTGGATACCAGCTAGAATGGTCTTGGCAATAAGGGGCACGATAGTCGGGCCAACCGCTGTCGTTATTAAGTCAGCTTCTGCAACGAGACTTTTTAATTTTTCTGCTTCTTTGATATTGTGAATCGCCATGACCCCATCGACATGGATTTTCTGGCCGGTATGATCCGCGATAATCACGTCATATTCGCCGTCTTGTTGTAAGGCTTCGATCAGCTTGTCACTGATGTCTGCAAAGGTTAATTCATAGCCGTTTTGACGCAAAATGAGGCCAATAAAACCACGGCCAATATTGCCCGCTCCAAAATGTATTGCTTTCATATTGTACCTTTACTGATTTTCTCCCCGAATTTGGGGTGCACAAAACAAGCCTGAAGGTTGTCTTGCCTGCAGATCCTATCGAATAAAACGTTAATTAAAATTGATAATCCGAAATATTATTTATTGATGCCTTAAAATGTTGCGATAGAAATTTATGCCTTGGGCATCAACAAGTTATAAACAAATTGAATGTCATCGGTCGTAAACAGCTTATGTAATGTCGCTTCATCACAGTCCATAAAGGTCATCGCCACGTTTTGGAGAATGGCCAGATGATCTTCGCCGGCCCCGGCGATACCAATTAAGATGTGAGCCTTCTCGCCGCCAAAGTCGATTCCCTCCGGATATTGGAAGACTACAATCCCGGATTGCAAAATATAACCGCGACCTTCATTTGTGCAGTGAGGTAATGCCAGGCCATTGCCCATGTAAATAGATACTTCTTGTTCTCTGGCGACCATGCTATCAACGTACTCCGGACTGACACACCCCCGGCTGACGAGTAAATCGCCAGTTTGGCGGATTGCCGTAAATTTGTCTGTCGAACGTTGACCAAGTCGGATCGAATCAATCGTCAAAATCTGTTTTGCAGGCTGCTCACTCATAACTATTCTCCTTGGGTTATGTCACGGTTTGGCTAATTGTTCAAAAAAGCTGGATTCAGCGGGAAGTTTTGTTTGAAAAGTCTCTCAAGATGTTGATAGATAATGGAAGATTCAGCCGTACCTAGGGCCTCCGAAAAGGCATCATCATCGACAATCGAACGGCTGATCAGTCGCATAATATCTAGTTTAACTGATGCAACCGAAAGTGGGGCAGCCATCACTAGAACAGTTTTGACAAGTGAACCATCTATTTCAATCGGATGGGCCAATTTGATGAGACCAAAATGTAATTCTGTGACGTCTGAGGTTCTGGCATGCAGTAGGGCAATTTGTTTTTCATCGATTACAACATGTCCGATTGATTCGCGCTGTTCTAATGCAACAGTCATCAAACTAGGGTTTTCAGGGAGTATCTGTGCTGCTGCTAGTTGTATGACTTCATTGAGCGAGGTGCAATCTGCCGAAGTGCAAAAGAAATTGCTCAATAGACTGAACAAGCCCGACACCAAATCGTTCATCCGTCCAAGTTGGCTTAATAAATCGACACGATCCAACACACGTGGTGCGACTTTGCGGGGCAAGACTGTTTTGAAAAACTGTCTAAGTTTTTCTTGATCGGCCTCAGGGAAAAATGGTCGAACCGTTAAAACAGGAATACCTGGCAATGCAATATCCGCTGTCGAAAGGATCAGGTCAAATCGTTGTTGTTGGATAATTTCGGGGGCTTGTTTGAACGAGATGATTGCATCAACTGTGACTTGTGGAAAGATCGATTCGACCCGACTCGCGAGGAGGACTGACGAACTCATTCCGATGGGGCACAACACAGCAATATGGTAACGTCGCTCATTGAGTGCAGCGGCCTTTTCCATCACAGCTCCCAAATACAAAGTGAGGTAAGCTGTTTCAGCATCTGGGACAGGGACATCCAACGCTAATGAAACGAGGGCGGCACATTTGCTTGCCAACTCAAACCATTGGGGGTAATTTTCACGAATTTCTTTTTCAAGCGGGTTGTGAATCATCTGGCCAAATTGTAAGCGCGTGGCTGCTAACTGTAGATGTGTTGCTAGCGCATCAACAAGAATATCTTCGTCATGAATTGCATAGCCCGTTTCACTTTGAATCAGACTGATCATTTCGCGCGCGAGCGCATTGCCATCAATGACGCGGCGATTACCAATCACGGACTCGCCCAAACCCATCTCAGGGAATAAAACAGGGAGCTGATGGGCTAGATAAGGCACTTCGCGTGGCAACCATTCCAGACTCAGGGTCATCGCGATTTCTTCAAGTAAGCTGTTTGCGAGCGCCAAGGCTTGCATCGATGTTTCGTTTGGCAAATCCAAATCTGAGGGTGTATTTTGTCGCCAAGTCAAAACTATGAGGTGCAAGACCATGTTTAGAAAACTTCGTTCACGATGGACAAGTTGGTTTTGCTTTTCCCAGACTTCAACGATCTGAATGAGATTACGCATCTTTTCAAAATCGCTGCTTTTTAACTGGAGGAGCGCGCGAACTCGCTTGCCTTCTGACGATTCAGCGGGTTGGAGCATCATTTCGATGAGGCTATTTTCGTTCCAAACCTCATGTAGGAGATCCTGCAAAGCCCGGCGCCGACTATTTTCAGTACCTTCGAGAAAAATACCTAAACCAGGCTTGCGTTTTAACAATAAACCATATGCATCAAACCAATGATCCACCCGACTGAGATCTGAACTGATCGTGCCTTCAGCAACTTTGAGCTGACGCGCTAGGGTGAATAGTTTGATCGGCTCATCCGCTCGAAGTAAGCTTTGTCGTATAAAGAGCAAGCGATCAGGATTGTTATACACGTAATTAAGGTTTTCTGGATTCAATAATTGCATTAGCCGACGGCGATCATCTGCACTCGCTTGGAGACGTAAGCCTTGACCCGCTTTGCGATCTAAGCCTATTTTTGCATCGCGTAGCCAAGCGTCACAATCATCGAGTTCGCGAATGATTGTTCGCGAGCTGAGTTCTAGTTGCTCGGCTACGGTACTGAAGGTCACATAATGTTCCTGTGCGGCCAACAGTAGCAAGATTCTAGCTTGACGTTCGTTTAAGCTGCTATTGATCATGAGCTTGCAAATGTCAATCCTTTCGATAGAGGAACCCGGATCACCCGGTCCGATCTAGTCTTTCGTAACACGAAGTTGACTAGTGGGCAGACCGGGCGCCCGGGTTGAGGCGTGTTCAGGTTAAAGTCATTTCAGACTGTTGACCAGCTGATCATATTCCGATGCACTCAGGAAGTTTTTGATTGAATAATGCATCGCATTGGGGGCTTTGGCGCGTGCTCGTTCTGTCAGACCTTCATGGGTCACGACTATTTGGGCATCGGCCGGAATCTCATTGACTGCTTTGTGGACAACTGCGATTTTGAGGCCAGCTTTTTCGAGTGATTTCTTGAGTGTCGTTGCACCCATTGCCGATGATCCCATACCAGCATCACAAGCAAAGATGATTTCTTTGATCGTACTGTGGGCAACTGCAGCGGCTTGTGCGGTTGTTGCAGCGTTCAACTTGGAGCCCTTAATGGCAGCTGTTTGTGCTGTTGCCGCAACGAGGTCATCATCAGAAACGAGCGTCTTGTCTGCTTTCAGGAAGATACCCGCAACCAAGAACGAAACAACTGCGGCGACTGCGACACCTGCTATAGTTGCAAGGAAGTTCCCTGCGCCTTTGGGGGTCATGATCAACAGGGCGAAAATTGAACCAGGTGAAGGGGTGGCAACGAGGCCAGCATTAAGGACAGCAAAGGTCGCAACACCTGACGCGCCACCAGCGATAGCGGCCAAGATA
This sequence comes from Eubacteriales bacterium, assembly GCA_028685755.1. Classification (GTDB taxonomy): domain Bacteria; phylum Bacillota; class Clostridia; order Saccharofermentanales; family UBA5734; genus UBA5734. The sequence continues at coordinate 5,698 of JAQUDJ010000018.1, forward strand.
AGGATCGGTTTCATCAGGACGTAGGGGAAGTACACTTCATGGATACCACCAAAAAAGTGGATGATGATTGCGCCAGGAGCGGACATTTTGATGTTGCCTTTGGAGAATGCCCAATAAGCAGCGAGGATGCCCAGTCCAGGACCGGGGTTAGTTTCAATCAGGAACATGATGGATTTGCCAGCGGTAGCAGCTTGTTCTACACCGATCGGCGCCAGAACACCATGGTTGATCGCATTATTTAAAAAGAGAATTTTGGCTGGTTCGACGAGGATAGAAGCGAGCGGGATCAAACCTGCGCTAACGATCGCACCAACGGCACTACCGAGTGCATCAGAAGCAGATGTGACAACCGGACCGATTCCGACGAGGCCAAGGACGGCAAGTGCGCCACCGAGGATACCAGCTGAAAAGTTGTTGACGAGCATTTCAAAGCCAGCTTTGATTTTACCTTCAACAAGTCGATCAAATTCTTTGATAACCCAGCCACCCAAAGGGCCCATGATCATCGCACCGAGGAACATCGGGATATCGGAACCGATGATGACGCCCATTGTGGCGACTGCACCGACAACACCACCACGGATGCCATAGACGGTTTTACCACCGGTGTAACCAATCAGGATCGGCAACAAATAAACGATCATCGGACCGACAAGTTTAGCCAAGTTCTCACTCGGGGTCCAACCAGTTGGAATAAACAAGGCCGTGATCAAGCCCCAGGCTAGGAAGGCGCCGATATTGGGCATGACCATACCGCTTAGAAAGCGGCCAAAGTGTTGGATTTTAGCACGGAAGCCAGTTTGCTGACTCAGTGACGCATTAGACATGAACGTACCTCCTCAAGGTATTTGCAGCCTCTTAAGGGCTGAGATTTTGGGTGGATCATAATGATCCGATGGGGTCAACAGTCATTTCTGAAGGTTCATGGTCTAGACTCTGTCTGCAAAGCTTTGCTATGTTTTGATTGTATGTTCGTTCTGTCAGAAAGGCAAAACAAAGAAAACATACAAACGATCAAAAGCACTCATGACAAAACTGAAGAGTTCCTAAATCTGTCATGAATGCTGAATTGTTTAGCATATTAAAAAGTGGTTTGCCCTGATATTCGCGGAAAATGTGCTGTGAAAAATCGCCTTCAGTTATCGATAGTTGTCGTGTCTGGCCATTGATTCTGGGGCACGTTGCGATATACGTCTTTAAAGTTATGGAAGCCACTGTTAATGATAGCTTCTATGATATTGTTTTGCTGCACCGCGACAGGCGCAATCCGTTCGTAAGGGATGCTAGTTCCTTCGACTTGGATTGAATCATTGGCTTGGGGGGTGTCGCCTTGTGCCAAAGCAATCGCTGCTTCTGCAGCTGATTTGGCCAAGATGGCGATCGGTTTGTAGACGGTCATAAGTTGGGTGCCTTCCACGATGCGTTGACATGCATCAAGATCGGCATCTTGACCCGTCACAGCAACCTGTCCAGCTAGCCGATATAAGCCTAACGCCCGCACAGCAGCGCCTGCTAGCGCATCGTTGCTGCAAAGGATCCCGTCGATTGGATTTTGTTCCTCAAGGATCGTTCTGAATTTAGTGAAGGCATCGTCAGCGCTCCAGTTGTCAGCTGTTTTTTCAGCAATGATTTTGACTTCGGGATGGCGGTTTAATACAGATTGGATGCCCTCGCGAATCAAAGCAGAATTGTTGTCTGCTTCTGAACCGTTCATAATCACATAATTGCCCTGCGGTTTTGATGTAATTAAGGCTTCGGTCATCATTTGGCCGACTGCCGTACTATCAAATGACACATAAAGATCGATTAACGGTGATTGGATCATGCGATCATAAGCAATCACTTTAATGTTGTGTTCCTGGGCTAATTGGATCTCGTCGACGAGTTTAGCCTCGTCAATGGCAACAATGACCAACACGTCGACGTTTTTTTTGATTAAGTATCGAATTTGATTCTCTTGCTCGTCACTATCACTATTCGCATTTTGGACAATGACTTCACCACCAAGATCCCCAACGGTTGAAACAAAAATATTGCGGTCACTTTCCCACCGTTCGATAACTAATGTATCCATTGCAAAGCCAATTTGAGGTTTGTTAACTGAAGCAACGGGCAGGGTTTCGCCGGTGTCCTTATTGTCAAATTGACAACCGGATAATAGCCCAAGACTCACAGTCAGACCTATGTACAGAGCGATCCATTTATAAATAGTTCTCGAAACAACCATGTTTAGTCCTTCTCGCGTTAATTGCGATATTCTGATGGTGTTTGGCTAATTACCCGTTTAAATATCCGGCTAAAATAGTTTGGATCAGAATACCCCACTGCTGAACTGATTTCTTTGATAGAAAGTCGACCTTCACGTAATAATTGGCAGGCCTTGGCAATCCGCAAATCCGTTAAGTAATCGATGAAAGTTTTGCCAATCTGACTCGAAAAGAGTCGACTCAAATAGGGGGCACTTAAAGCGATCGATTCGGCGACCGATTCAAGTGAAATATTGCCCGCGTAGTGTTCATCGATAAACGCACGTGCAGCTGTGATCATATCACTGACCGGTCGTCCACGCGACCCAGAAAATTGCATCGTTAATGAGCGGATCCGGTCAAGGGCGTTTTGACGTAATGCTGTAATATCCAAGCTACCGAGTATGGCCTGATAATCTGGGCTCGTATTTGACGATCCTGAACTTGCGGCATTTGAATTATCGGTTTGGCGGGCTGCCAAAATGAGCCACTCCAACACTTTGCCCCGCACAATACCGAGGTCATGATTATCAGCATTTTCTTGTAAGGTAAGCAACTGATTGAAATACTGACTCGCTAAATCAAAGTCACCTTGACGAGTGGATTGCAAAAAGCTTGTTTCGAGCCATTCAAGTTGGCCTTTGCCGCCTGTCATCGCCGGGAGCAAGTCTGAATAAAAACGAATCTCACCGCCAGGTGTCTGCTGCAAGGCTAAAAGCGATTCTTGATAGGCATCATGAAATTGACTGATCGACTCAACAATACTCGATACACCCATGCGCAGTTCTGATTCGCCTGCTTTTTCAATTTTCTCAAAAATCTGGCGTGCAAAGTCAGGTGCTAGATCGCGCAAACTCCCACTCATTTCGGCTTCAATTGGAATAAAGACAACGATCCGGTTTAAAAGGAGTGGGCCAACCAAGCAGTGAACGATCATTTTGATCGATTCGCGCAACGACGAAAAATCACGGTTCAGTCTGACGTGCTGCCCAATTCGATTCGGTGAATAGCCATTGCTCAAGCGTTCACCAAATTCTAATGTCACAATCAAGCCCGTTGGCGACGGAATATCTAGTAGCTCAAGATAACGCATTGTCTCACTCGTTTGGTCATCCGCAAAGAAAATTGAATAGAAAAATCCGATTTCTAGGATTGATCGCACATTTTCTAATTTTTCACGCATCGCCAACTCCGACATGCGCTTCTGTCTGGCGGCATCAATAAGTTCGATTGCTGAGTCAATCGCATCGACAATCCGCTTCTTGTTAAAAGGTTTCATCAAATAATTAAGAACGCCTAAGGTGATCGCTTGTTTTGCATAATCAAATTTATCAAAAGCGGTCAAAAGGATGAATTGCGTCCCGGGTGATAATTCACGGATCGTTTTGATCGCCTCGATCCCATTGATCCCTGGCATATTAATATCAAAAATCGCTAAATCTGGATGTACTTGTTCAGCTAATGTAATCGCTTCACGTCCGGAATGTGCGACCTCAACGCGCATATCATCGCCATATTGTTGTTTGATGATAAATTGCAAAGAATCTAATACGATTTGTTCATCATCAGCAAGCAGCAACTTATACATGGTGCTCCCCCTCTTGGATTAATTTCGGGATAAGCAATTTGATCGTTGTCCCGCGGATGGTAGGGCCGCTCACTATTTCGATGACATCTTGGCGGTGGTAATAGAGGCGCAAACGGTTGACTACATTGGTCAGTGCAATGCCCGCACCAGCTGGGGGCGATTTTGTGCCGGTAGCGGCTTGGTTGGTCAATGTCAGGTTTCGGGGGTCATTCGGATCGGTAGCCAAAATCGTTGCAATTTTTTGGGAATCCATTCCGCGGCCATTATCACGTACTAAGACTTCCACCAGTTCACCTAGGTCACGCACAATAATCGTGACCTGTCCACCTTCCTCCGCGTCGCGCAGGCCGTGGTTGAGCGCATTTTCAACTAGTGGTTGCAGAATGAGCCCCGGCATCCGGACATCGAGGCAGGTGGTATCGATGTCGTCATTGTAGTGAATACGTTCGGCAAAGCGAACTTTTTGGATATAGATATAGTCTTGCGCCATTTTGAGTTCTTCACCTAATGTCACATCGCGATCAAACAACTTGATGTTATAGCGGTAGAAATCGGCAACATGCTCGACGAAATCGCTCGTGCGATCGGCACCCTCAAGCATGGCCATTTGGGCGCCAGTGTTCAGCGCGTTAAATAGAAAATGAGGATTGATTTGCGCTTGGAGGTTTTTTAACTGAGCGACTTGGAGCAGATTCTCCATCACCAAGTCGTGTTCCTTTTGCCGCGTTTCGCGGATTAAATTATCGCGAATCTGGGCGACATAATCGCGAATACTAACGATCATTGCATTGAAGGCATTGGCAAGCGTGTGGACTTCGTCATGGGTATCGACGTCGATCGGCGCGACATCTAAATTACCACTTGCTACTAAATCTGCACGTTGTGCAAGCTCCGCGACAGGTCTTGTTATGCGTATTGCTGTCAAAAGCACGATCACAAAGTTGATTGCTAGGATTGTCGTTAGAATGATTAAATCAAGCAATTGGATCTGATCGAGCAACTTATCCATGGTTTGATATTGCGCGTAATTGAGACGGAAAAGATCTTCGTTGAGCCGATCGGCATAGTTTTGGATATAGCGGAAGATAGTCGATGAATTATCGTAATGCAACGTGTATCCGACAATGTCACGGCCGCGTTTGGCAGCGATCGCTAATTCGGTTTCTTCGGAATATGTTGCGATCATACGATTGATGTTACGTTCGAGCAAAAGTGGTTCAAAATCAACAATTCGGTCATTCAAGGCAGCCGCACGTTCGGTTAATTCAGCGGATGCCTTATAGTAATTTTGTAAAGCCGTCGAACTCTTAGTTGATAAGTAACTTTCCGTATGGGTTTGGACAGCTTGTAAATTCTGCGTCAGGGCAAAAATTTCGGCATTGCTGGCGTATGTTGCATTCAGTTTGTCGACAATGATATTGATCGACAAAATGTTGTAAACAGTCGAGCCCCCAACGAGTAGTCCCGTTAATAGGTAAGGGATTAAAAGTCTTTTGAAAAGCGTGTTGGGCGAGAAAAGACGATATAAAAAACTATCTTTGGCCCACAACTGCGACAATTTATGAGGTCTGATGAAATTGTGAATACGCTCGGTGCTCACTGGGGTTCACCTGTAACATTTGCATTAGCCTGATATTCCATGATGTTATCTTGATTAATAACAACGAGGTCTGATGGTACGTATTCACTGGTGCGGTTGTTTGTTTTAAGTTCCGCCAATGCCAAAATACTGTCATACCCTATTTGATAAGGGTCACTGGCAATCACGGTTTGGATGAGTCCGCTCTGGACATAATCGAGTACGTCCGCATTTTCTTGGTAGCCCATCACGTTAACCGTGTTGGCCCGTCCATAATCGATTAATACTTCAACGACCCGTAAGGTATCTTCGACATTAAGACTAATTATCGTCGAAACTCCGGATGGGTTATTTATAAGAAGTTCCTGTATTGACTGTTCGGCTGAAAAGACTGAATTACGACTGATCTCAAGGGTGACTAGACCAATAGTCGGGAACTGCCCTAAATAGTCACGCAAACCACCGACAATCTGATTCTCGGATAAATTTGTCGATTGTGGATCATCGCTGACAAGAATGACGATTTGGCCTGAAATCATTTGTTCGACAGCTATTTGACCAAATTTCTGACCTAAATCATAACTATTCACGCCGATAAAACTCTGTCTTTGGCTTGCACTCGCATCATATTCCAACGTAACAACTGGGATGTCAGCCTGGACGGCTAAATTAATTGCCTTACCGGTCGCAACCGTATCGACTACGCACGTCGCAATCCCATCCAAGTGAGCGGCCGTGGCAATTTGGATTTGCTCTACTGATTGATCGGGCGAAAAGTTTTCAGAGCCGGCTAACTCGACCACAGCCCCAACTTCATCCGCCGCAGCTCGGGCACCTGCATAGACTTCTAGCCAATAGGGTGAATCAATTTGTTCAGCAATCAGGACAAAATGGTATTGCGCATTATTGCTTAAAGCAGCTTCGTCGATTTCACTGCTCAATCGCAAGCGCAAACTGTTCATCATCAGCATGGCCAGCAAGGTGATCAAGATGATCGCCAAAATGGCTAGTTGATATAAATGTCTCAGTAAATACTGTCGAAGATGTGACATTAATCGAGATTTTCCTTGGTGCAGATGTCAATTTTGGTGAAGATATGCTTTTCAGTAATTTTGTGCTCATAAAAAAGCAGGTCAACTAAGAGTTTGATTGGCAGATAACCTTGAACCTCAGGCTCTTGCAAGAGGCTAAAGTCGATTAAGCCGCTTTGCATCAGTGGCCGAGTTGATGGCTTCATGTCAAAGCAGATAATATGACAGCCTGATTTGCCATGTTGTTGAATCGCGCGGTACATACCGTCAACGCCCGAACAGGT
>JAQUDJ010000018.1:12525-36245 GCA_028685755.1 Eubacteriales bacterium
AGATCGTCAGCGATCTTGCGAATTTTTTCGCGAACTTCCTGACTGACGCCTGGCCGGTTGTTGAGGACTTTGTCGACCGTGCCGCGTGACACATTGGCTGCTTGGGCAATCGAACGGATTGTAGCCATAGTATGCAACCTGCTTCTCAGTGTGATAAGAATATTGTAATATAAAAATGACTGAAATTCCGAGGTGTAGCATGACAACCCTTAAAGATGTAGCCAAAATCGCAGGTGTAACGGTGACAACCGTGTCCCGCGTATTAAACAATCGTGGCTACATCAGTCATGATACGCGATCAAAGGTCATGTCGGCTATGAAAACCCTCGATTATCAGCCAAACGAGGTCGCGCGATCCCTAATTTTTCAACGCTCACGGATTATTGGCTTGATCGTCCCTTCTGTTAGTCACCCTTTTTTCGGCGAACTGGCAAATGCAATCGAATATGAAGCATCCAAACGCGGCTACAAAATTCTCCTTGCCAATTCCCGCCATGACGCCGATAAAGAAAATTCCTATCTCGATATGCTTAAGCGCAACAAGGTCGATGGAATTATTCTCGCGAGTCGTACAGTTGAAACTAAACCATTCTTAAATGTCAATTTGCCGTTGCTCTCTTTTGACCGGGAATTATCACCTGACATCCCAATGGTTAGCGCTGACAATACCGAAGGTGGCCGCCTTGTCGCGCGTCACTTGATTGCCCGAGGCTGCAAGAATCTTTTATACATTGGCGGCAGCGGCAGTGTCAGGCAATATTCAAACAATCGCGGTAACGGTTTTATAGAAGCATGTGAACAAGCTCGCATGCCTTGTACCGTCTATGAAACTGAAGAAGTGTCCTTTAATAGCCAACAATATGAAGCTTCGATTGGCAAAGCCCTTGATGCTCATCCCAAAGTGGATGGAATATTTGCATCGAGTGACGTGATTGCCGCACAAGTGATCCGGATGCTATCCATTCGCGGAAAACGAGTGCCTCAGGATGTCAAAATCGTTGGATTTGATGATGTCCAGATCGCAAGCCTCCTCAACCCGGCCCTGACAACTGTTCGCCAACCCGTTGAAGCGATGGCGATTCAGATGCTCGAACTCCTCGAACGCAAAATGAAAGGCGCACCTGCGCCTGCAAAAACAATCATGCCCGTTGAGCTGATCATTCGTGATTCAACGTAATAATCAAATCTTAGGGCAAATCAATAACATTTAACTGTCCGAACAAACGTTCGCTTTAAGCAATAAATTGTGCTACAGTTAAGTTATGGAATTGTTTGATAAAGTTCGTATTTTAGCTGCAGCAGCCAAATATGATGTCTCGTGCTCATCATCTGGTAGTACTCGCTCCAATAAAGCAGGGGGTATTGGCAATGCCAATGCTGCCGGGATATGCCACAGTTGGTCAGCTGATGGTCGCTGTATCTCTTTGCTCAAAATCCTGATGACAAATGTCTGCGCCTATGATTGTGTTTACTGCATCAACCGGGTTACGAGTGACGTCGAACGTGCGACGTTGAGTCCTGAAGAACTCGCCGACCTGACGATCAATTTTTATCGTCGCAATTATATCGAAGGCTTATTTTTAAGCTCAGCAGTATTTGGCACACCCGACTTGACGACCGAGCGGATGATCAAAGCATTAGAATTGCTACGTAACCAGTATAACTTCAGCGGGTATATTCATGTTAAGGTCATTCCCGGGACTGACCCGAAGTTACTGACTCGAATTGGCCTACTCGCCGACCGCGTCAGTGTCAATGTGGAGTTACCCAGTCGTGAAGGGTTACAGCTGCTAGCCCCTCAAAAAAAGGTTGAATCTATTCTCAAGCCAATGGGCTTTATTCACCAACAGATTCAAGAAGCTCGCGAAGACCGCCTTGTCAGCGAACACAAGACCGCCTTTGTTCCAGCTGGTCAGACGACGCAGCTGATCATCGGGGCAACCCCGGATCGGGACCTCAAAATCCTAAAACTCTCTGAAAGCCTTTACAAGAATTATAAGCTCAAACGCGTCTATTTTTCGAGCTATGTACCGGTCGTGAGTCATCCAAATCTCCCATCTCTTTTCACTTCCCCACCATTATTGCGCGAACATCGACTTTATCAGGCTGATTGGCTTTTACGTTTCTATGGTTTTTCCGCGAATGAGATACTAGACTCCTCTCATCCTGATCTCAGTCTTGATTTTGACCCGAAAACCGAATGGGCGTTGCGCCACCTTGACCAGTTCCCTGTTGAAATTAATCAGGCTTCTTTTGAAATCTTGATTCGCGTTCCTGGATTGGGCGTCACCTCGGCCCAGCGAATCATTGCCGCACGACGAGCAGCTGCGATCGACTTTGAACTTCTCAAAAAAATTGGGGTTGTCATCAAGCGAGCCCGCTATTTTATTACATGCAAAGGGCGCTTTGCCGGAGTCACCGATTTTGATCCGACACGGATTCGACAGAATATGTTAGCCGACGGCCCAGACACCAAGGGCTATCGTGAGAATGATCGCCAGCTGAGCCTCTTTGCACCTATCCCGCTGGGAATCACGTCATGCTGATATATGTTTATGACGGATATTGGGAAGGCTTGCTAACCGCCGTATATGAGGCATATGCGCGACACGAACAGCCCGATCAAATTGTTACAAATGCCCGTTTAGCGCAAAGTTGGCTCGATCAGTATGTTGAAATTACGGCTGACTCAGAAAAAGCCTCCAAAGTCGCTCGGTCAATTCGGCGCAAAATTTCGGCAATGGCAGAAATGAGACTCGATAGAGTCTTTCGATCGGATGATCCCGATAAAGGAACGTTGATCTATCACTATCTGCAACTTGGCTATCAGTACGGCCCCGGTGTTGACAATTACCTTCACGAAAACGCTGTACTTGAGATGCATGAACGCAGTCAGCGCGTTAATTTTGAAGTGCATCGATTTGAAGGTTTAATGCGTTTTGTCCGCACTGATTGGGGCGCTTTTTACGCGCAATTTTCCCCGGATCATCACATTACTGACCTCTTAGCACCGCATTTCGCAAGGCGACTATCCGATCAAAATTGGATTATTCATGATACCAAGCGACAAATCGCCGCTTTATATAATCAAAAGGAATGGATTCTCACCGATCAAATGCCAGAGCTGCTGACTGCTAGTTCCTACCAAGATCAACAGGCCACCGATCTTTGGAAAATATATTTTCAGAACATTACTATCACTGAACGCGTCAATCCTCGATTACAGCGTCAGATGATGCCCGTTCGCTATTGGCAAAACTTGCCTGAAATGTCTAAATAAATTTGAACTAAATCACGTCGCGAGCGAGCCATTTACCGCTCTTCATTCGGAGTGAGAATAATATGGCTCGCATCGTCCAATCTGTGATCATCGCGATCCAGACCCCGATGACACCTAATTTGAAAACCATCGTTAAAACGGCGCCGAGACCGACACGTAAAATCCACATGCTGCCCATCGTCACATACAGTTGATAACGCACGTCACCGGTGCCACGAAAGCCAGCTGGGAATGCGAAAGAAGGTGGCCAAAGCAAGGGTTGAGCAATCAAGTAAAAGGTCATGATTTTGACTGTTTCATGGACGGTTTCTGGATCTTGCGTGAAAAGCCCCACGACGGGCCTGATAAATGGCAGAATCACAGCCGACATAACCAGTAAACTAGCCGAATAAAAAGGAATTGAAAAACTCAAAATCCGTTTAGCACTTGCTTTATCTTTGCGGCCAATCGCTTGACCAATAATCGTCGTCAAGGCTGTACTCATTGCCACAGTCGGCATGGTGGCCATCGACGCTAGCGAATTGGATATTGCATTCGCGGCCAAGGCCACAGTACCCAACTGGACGATAAACAATTGGACAATCAGTTTACCCCCGTTAAACATCAACTGCTCAAAACCCGCCGGAACGCCCAGTGTGAGGATACGATTTAACATATCCTTTTCGACACGCCAAAAATGCTGTGGTTTAAATGAAAATGCTAACTCACTGCGACTCATGATAATCAAAACCATGACAAAACCGAGAAGACGTGCAAGTGTCAATCCGGTTGCTGCACCGACTACACCTTGACCATCAATTTTGATATTAACCGGACCAAATTGCATCGCAAAGCCGTATATGAGTACCGAGCTGATTGCGATATTCGCCAAATTCATGATGATCGTTATCGCCATTGGGGCTCGCATATTGCCATGGCCACGGAGCAGCCCAAACATCGTGGTCGCAAGGGCCAACGGCGGATAGGACCACACGACAATCCGCAAATAATCGAGCGAATTCTGAATGACTTCAGGTTCAGCTTTGCCGTAAAGGAGCTCGACCAAACCATGTTGGTTTAGATAGATCAAAACGGTCACGAAAACTGAGAGAATGACACTCGCCATGACAGCTTGGGCAGAGGCGATGCTGGCAGATTTTGTATCGTCACGGCCGGTATATTGCGCGACAACCACCGTACCACCAATCGAAAGTGCTGCGAAAATCGAAATCATTACGTTGTTAATCACATCAATATTGCCAACAGCCGAAACCGCATTGCGGCCAAGATTGCCAACGAGCATGGTGCTAACAACACCCATGAGCACAATAAAAAACTGCTCGACCAATATTGGCAGAGACATGCGGGTTATCGATAAGCTCATTTCCCGGATCACTTTGCGATCAAGCATAGTATCTCCATGCCGCACGTTTATTTGCTATTGATAATCAACTCATTATACCAATTAGGCGCCGACATGCATGCTATAATCAAGTCATGAGTGCAGTGGATTTAATCATCAAAAAACGAAACGGCAAAGCTCTATCGACTGGCGAAATCCAAGCCTTTGTCGATGGCGTCAGCGACGATAGCTGGCCTGATTATCAGATTTCAGCCATGTTGATGGCGATGTTTCTCAAAGGACTAGACACCCGCGAAACCAGCGACCTCACACTCGCAATGGCGAGTTCTGGTGTCCAACTTGATCTCTCTGCAGTACCTGGCACCAAGGTCGACAAGCACAGTACTGGTGGTGTCGCTGATACGACGACACTGATCGCAATCCCGCTCGTTGCGGCTTGTGGTGTTCCAGTAGTCAAAATGTCAGGCCGTGGCTTGGGCTTTACCGGTGGCACGATCGACAAACTCGAATCCATCCCTGGCTTTCAAACAGCCATTACAGCTGAGCAGGCGATCGCCCAAAGTGTGCGTATTGGTTGTGCCATCATGGGTCAAACTGAAAATTTAACCCCAGCAGACAAAAAACTCTATGCGTTGCGTGATGTCACGGGCACGATTGATTCTATCCCCCTAATCGCGGCCTCGATCATGAGTAAAAAAATCGCTGCCGGCGCCGATGCGATCGTCCTTGATGTCAAATGCGGTAGCGGTGCCTTTATGCCTGATCTCGCGTCCGCCCGCGCCTTAGCACATCAAATGGTCGATATTGGCGAACACGTCGGTCGTAAAGTCATTGCAGTTTTGTCCGGAATGGAGCAGCCACTAGGCAACCTGATCGGCAATAGCTTGGAAGTCTTGGAAGCAATCGACGTATTACAAGGTCGTACTACAGGCGACCTGTTAGACGTCGCACTGACATTAGGAAGTGAAATGTTGCAACTTGGTGGTCTGGCGAAATCCGACTCTGATGCGCGGCAACTTTTAAAAGTGACTCTCGCTAGCGGCGCTGCCGTTGAAAAATTTAAAGAATTAATTGCTGCACAAGGCGGCGACCCCCAAGTCGTCGACGAACCTTCTCGCCTACCCCAAGCAACCTTGCGGCGCACCGTCGTCTCAACTCATAATGGTTGGCTAGCTGCGATGCAAACGCAGGACCTCGGCCGGGCGCTGATTCTTCTAGGCGGAGGCCGCGAACACAAAGGCGACGCGCTCGATCTGTCCTCCGGTTTGATCCTCCACAAACGTCTCAGCCAAGCTGTCCAGGCGGGTGAGGTACTAGTCGAGTTGTTGGGAAATAACGCCGACAAGCTCGAACAGGCAGTCACGCTGGTCACAGCCGCCCTGGTTATATCACCTGAAAAGCCTGTTTTTGCCGGTGGCCTTGATAAGCCGCCAGTGATCTATGAGATATATCGCGGACAATCTTAACACGGATTGCTGGTTATATCGATAATCTTTATATCGATAATCTTTATATCGATAATTATCGCTGAGCGTTACGGCGAGCCATTGCTCTTAAGATTTGGCGGCGACCGATTACACGACCGATATTAAAGATCACTAAAAAGCCCAAAAGCAACCCTACTGTTACGAGAAATGGTATCAAACCTGGCCAGTCGAGAATCGACTGAGCGCCAGAAGTAGTCTTGTCGTTTGTCGCAAGGTCATCCGTGCCGAGTAGTTGATCAAGAGGTGACGGTTTTGCTATAAACTGCACAGGAATCGCCACAACAGTCTGACTCTGCAATTGAAATTGAAGCTCTGCCGTGGCGTCTTCCTTGATCGAAGCTATATCCGGCCAAACCCATGCCAAATTAGGATAGTCTTTGATACCCTTTTGCAACACCAAATCGCGAGTTGGCATTGCCAACCAGTCGGTACCAGGCACCTCCAACGGTTGCGTGTGGTCAACGACTAGTAAGCGCTCGCCAGTTGTTTGCGTAGCAGCCGCCGCATCGAGGAGTGTTCGTGAATAGCTGACGACATTGCCTTCAAGATCCTCCGGATCGACTCCGAGTACAACACAAATCAGTTCTTGACCAGCCATCGTTGTCGCCGCCGTAACCAAACATTGACCAGCAGCATTGGTCGTACCCGTTTTGACACCATCAATGTGAGCAATCCACGTAGATCGATAATTCGCCGTATCTTGCAGGAGGAGTTTAATATTGGAGTTGGTATAAATAGCCCAACCATTTTGGGGATGGATATTGGTCGCCGCCATCGCATAAGTCGGTGTGGCAACTAGTTCACGAAAAACGGGATAGCACATGGCCTTTGCTGTGATAATCGCTAGATCTGATGCGCTCATTTGATGTAATTCATCATGCAAGCCATTGGCATTTTGCATGTTAGTGCTCGTCGCGCCTAATTCAAGAGCACGCGCATTCATCCGCAACGCAAAAGTCGTCATATCCCCGCTGATCGCCTCTGCAAGCATGTTTGCCGCATCATTGCCGGATGGCAACATCAAGCCCGCCAGAACATCTCGGACCGTCGTTGTTTCACCCATCTGAAAGCCAGCTTTCGAGGCATCCCAAGGCAGATCTACCGCTGCTTCCGATGCTGTAATCGGTCGTTCGAGCGAGAGACTTTCCAACGCTATAAGAGCGGTCAATATTTTAGTCGTACTTGCCGGATAATGCGGTGTTTTCTCATCTTTGGCCAAAATCACCGCGCCAGTCAGGCGGTCAATGACGATAAAGGCAGTCGATTTAGCCTCAACTTGCTGCAAAGTTGGCCAATTGGCCGCAGTCAAAGCGTTCCCTGCTGACCAATCAATCGCGGTCGGATCCAGTAATGCTGCAGGTATGGCATCAGGTACCGGCGCTGTTGATTCGATCGTTGTTATTGAATTGACATCAGATGTAGCTGTCGTTGACGTTTCCGACATAGCAAAGACCGGAGTCGTCGAGAGTATGAACACACTCAGCATGATAGAAAGCATCAAACGGCTATGTTTTAAAAACATCGGTCATGTCCTTTTGTGTTTGTCGGATTATTCCACTTTAAATAATTATGCCTCGAGCGTCAAACCTGTTCGGACAAAGCAGTGACAAAGCTGTTGGTCAAAGTAGCTGTCAAAGCAGTTATGGCAATAACCCTTGAATAACAGTCAAGCCTATGGTATATTTTTTTCTGCTGAGTCGAAATTTGCGCCACCGCAAAGTGCTTTGCCGGATAGTGTAATGGTAGCACTACTGACTCTGACTCAGTCTGTCTGGGTTCAAATCCTAGTCCGGCAGCCAAACAAAGGACCGCTGACACTGTAAGTGTTGGCGGTTTTTTGATGCAATTTATTGATTTTATTTTAGTCATTTATTTTGTTTATTATTAATTGTTATTCATGAGAGTTGATCTACATGCCCAATTTTTTTTGCAATTCAGACTGCGCTCAAAATGGTCTGACCTTTACAGTTGCTTGAACGGTAAAATTGTTACCACGACTTCGAATGCAAAAGTCGCTGTTGGCTTACCGCTTTCCCTGATTCTTAGAATAGAAATAAACATATCGCTCCACGGATATTCTTGTTCATTGTCGAATGAAGACGGTTAATGATATTTCTGATAAATCTTAAGTGGTTGAAATACCAGCCTTTACACTTATATAAAGACTGATTTTTATCATATCCGTTAACAGGTTTGACCAGATGTTGCTTTGATCAAGATACCGCCGTGATCGATTGGGTGCGTCGAGTGTAAATCATGCTGATTGTTGTATAGTCACGCCCGGCTGAGCATTTTTCAACAGAATGAACATGGCAACGATCGCCACCAGATTGATGGCCGGGAAAATAATTCTTTCAATGAGGCTTACTTGCACATTGTGGCGCATCATGTTCACTAACATCGCTGAAATCGCTGTCAGCATGGTGATGCTCTTCATGATCAGTACCGAAGACAAGAGATACCCCAGTGGTTTTTTCTTCATGAGAAGCAACCCGGACAGAATCCCTGAAGGAACCAAAAACCCTAAGTCCATGCCTTGAATTACAAGAGTCGTATAGTGTTCGAGCCCGACCGGCATTGTGTCACTTAACACAGATGGCAAGATCTTGCCGAGCCATAACATGCCGATGACAACGGCAATAAATATTTGATAACCGCCCAGGAATTTGACTGGCAGCCTCGGATTGAATTGCGCTGGTAAGCTTTTAAGATCGAAGTCAGACAGGCACAGAATAAACGCGAACAAGCTCAAGGACATGAGTATGACATAGACGATAAAAAATGGATTGTACGTCCAGAGAAATGTATATGACATATAAGTATAGAGAAAATAGCCCAATGTCCCACTCAAAAGCAGCTTGCCACGAAAGGATCTTCTGTTGGTCAGGATAATCGAGAGGATTAGGAGCGGTACTGCAACTACTAGTGTGATCAGATCGGAAGCTTTGCCTTGGGCAACAGTCGACACTGAATCGTGACGATAAATCCCCTCCCCATAGATCTGAACTGTTTCACCGGTGATGGCTTGGTAAGCATAAGGTCCAGAACCACTTCGATCCATCAAGCCAGCAAGGCTAGCCAAAATCGACAATAAAATAATGAGTAGAATCAGAATCGACTGTCCATTTTTCATTTTCTAGTATCCTCCAATGAATTGTCCATAACTTGCTCAGTTTAAGTAACTTGATTATCTTCTGCCGGTATTGGAGATTCCATAAACTTCAAATTATCAAGGACCTTTGCGATCATTTGCCGGGACGTATGGATGTGGTCCGGCTCGATATTCCGGTAAAAAGCCTGCAGGAATTCTCTACCTTCAACTTCCACTTCTAACCAAAAGGCCTGGCTTTTATCCGTAGTGATCAGCCTCGTTACCCGCTGATCTAGCTTGTCTTTTTCAAGTTTTAGAAGTCCTTTGCTTTCAAGCTTTTGCGCAACTTGCTTGACATTTTGATGTGAAGAGCCTAAATCCTTGGCAACTTCCTTGATTGTCGGAGGCTTGTCAAACAAATTAAAAATAATCAGCAACAGAAACCACTGCGTTGCTGTAATGCCATGACGATTCAAAGTCTTGTCTAGAAGGGCGCCCATTTTATTAGCAACCATCATCAATGCTCCAAAAATGAAAGCCGAATCTTCAAAATCGTCGAAGTGTCTCAATTTTGAACCCCCAATAAAGGTAATGTATTATCTTTATTGGATAATACATTACCTTTTCTGTTTTGTCACGCTCTTTTTGACTAAAACCTAGGCAGGCGTTAGATTCAAAAACTATCTGTGACACGTGGATGCTGAAAAAGCGAATATGTTTAAGTCTTTCGTCAAGATTGTAAGCGTCAACCAATTAGTAACTTTAGGGTAGGTAATTCCGGTGAAACGATTGTAAATTAAATCGTTAGGATCTTTGAGAACTTTGTCCAGTACTAATCAAATCCTTTTAAAATCTGAATAATGAAGAAAGGGCTAGATCAAACTTAATGGCTTCCAATGTCAAAGTGCACTTATTAGGAATTTTACAACTTGGAGGTTTAATATGCCAAATTACAAATCATTGCCAGAGTCAATAGATCACAGTACAAGCGGAAATTGCCCTACTTTGCATAGGAACTTCACTATTAAAGCAAGGTATATCATTTGTCCGATTCCAGAAAATGGTGAATACTTTTATATGAAACCAACTCAGTATGAATGCTATGTTCGAACAGAAGATTGCGCCTGTACTCTCTCATATAACGAATGCCCAGTTTTCAAGAATGCGCCATCGTCAATTCCTTCCAAAGATCTAATCAAAAAATAAACTGACAGGATCGCTCCAGTCGGACTTGATGCAATGATCCAAGGCCTTGATATTGTTCTGTGTCAGGATGGATATCGGTGGATCGAGGAACAATATTTTCCACGCTTTTACAACCACGCCAAATGATTTCGCATTTAATTGCTATATGTTTCTATTTATAAAAAAGCCTTGTTTTTATAAATAGATATTGTTTTGATGTGAGTTGTGTGATATTTTATAGCGAATATATGTATAAGAGGTTTGCTATGAGATATTTTTTCAAGATAGCATTTGATTTAAATAGAGAACTTGTTGAGCATGAGTATCAAGCTAGAATTAACGCTGATTCGACTATTAAACTTCCTCTTTATATAACGCCATATGATCAATCAAAATCATTTCAACTATATTATGTTCCAACAAACGAGATGATCAAGCTTTGCTGCTCGATATACTCTAATAATGAGAAACTAAAAGGAATAATCGATGGTTTACCCGGGGTTGCAAAAACTCAATTTATTTTCGAATCCATTATTGCAGAAATGCAAAATACAAATGAAATTGAAGGTGTTTCAAGTACTAGATCTGAACTTGTAGAAAGTGCGAGATCAATAAATGAACCTAACAAGAGACAGAAAAGATTTAAAGGATTAATAGATTCGTATTTTAAGCTTGTATATTCAAACGAAATAAAAATTACAAAAGTGGAAGATGTTAGAGCGATTTATGATGAACTTGTAATTGACGAAATCAAACAAGATGAAAAACCAGACGGGGTGATTTTCAGAAAGGACGTTACAAATGTAACAAAACGAACCGGATCCAATAAGGTCATTCATCAAGGTGTTTTTCCTGAAAGTGAGATTATCAACCATTTAAACCGTCTGTTTAATTTCATGAATGACGATCTATTTTCCAATCTCCTAAAAATTGCAATTCAGCACTACTACTTCGGATATATCCATCCTTTTTATGATGGAAATGGTAGAACATCGAGATTTATTAGTAACTATTTAATAAAAAAAGAATTAGGAACATATTCTGCAATTTCTCTATCTAGAGCGTGCAATACAAACAGCAAGAGATATGCTGATATTTTTGAAAACACAAATAGTGTTAGGAATAGAGGCGAACTCAATGTTTTCATTGAAGGATTTTTATCTTTGCTAAGAGAAGGTCAAAAAGAGGTAATTAATGAACTTAAAGAAAAAAAAATGAAACTCCAAGATGTTTATGAAAAGATCGAAAATAGAAAATTATTTAATGAAAAGCAGAAAAAAGATCGAGATGTCTTTATCTCTTTGGCGCAATTTTATCTTTTCTCAGATGATAGTGGCATTACATTAAAAGAGTTGCATGAAAAAATAAGGGACCATGATATAGGTTCTGAGCAGAGACTAAGAATGGCCCTAAATTATCTAGAAGCTATTGATCTGATTGAATCAAGAGGCATGAAACCAAAATATTATAGAGTTAGTAAAAGTTTCCTAAATTAGAAACACATTAACATTCAAAAAAGCCTCCGGCCCGGATCGCTGAAGAGCACCCCAAATGTTGGAAGTCAGATCCACATCGTGTGTGAACCGTTTTATATCGTCATATGTCAATTCAATTGGCCGTTGTTTGCGAACTCATCTTTCCTCGGGATTCGCGGAATCGACTTGGCGTAACTTTTGTCATTTTTTTGAAAACCTTCGTGAAATAACTCTGGCCTTCAAAGCCAACCAATGTCGAAATGTCGATAATCAACTCATCATCGTGTAACAAAAGTTTCTTGGCTGCATCGACCCGAATCTGATTGATATATGAATTAAAATTGATGCCCATTTCATCTTTAAAAACGCGACTAAAATAAGCCGGACTAAGGTATACATATTCTGCTGTCTCTTCAAGTGTGATTTTTTTGCTGTAATTCTTTTTAACATATGCGACCGCCCGATAGATAACATCTGCATGTTTAATGTCGGTCAGGTTAAATACTTGGTCTGTAAGTCGTGTTAATATAGCCGACAGCCAGTAAGCTATTTCGTCGATGTTTCGCAGGGACTGAACCTTGTTGAGATAGGTGTAGTTCTGGCCAAAAATCTGTTCAATATCTGCGCCACCGCGGATTGCGGCTCGTGAAAGCAGGACAACTAATTCGATGATCCGAGCCCTCATCACTTCAATGTTACCGCCATTTGAAAAGAAAATATGGCCTAGAATTTCGTTGAGACACGCTTGGGCTGACTGTTTGTCCCCATTTTCAATCATCTCGATGAGATTTTGTTCCTTCTGTATCGGGTAATATTGAATTACTTCATCCTGACAATTGTATTTTTTGAGAATACTGATCTGTTCCCAAAGTTCAGACTGTAATTTGTTCGACCTATTCTTCTGTTCAATGCGACTAAAGCTCTTGTCCGATAGTGAACTGGCTACGCAATACAATAATTCACTAAAACTATTGACCTGGGTTGGTGAAAAGACTGGAATAGCATGATTGTTTTTTCGGATCTCGTCAAAACCGTCATGATGCGATGCAAATTTGTTAGCAAAATCATCAAAAGTCATTCCATCTGGCTCTATTAAGTTAACCGGTCCGCCGACCAGCGCGCCAACAACAATATCCTCAATGACGATCGGACTGGCCCAATGGGTTAGACCAAGCGGGCAAAAATATATGTATTGGCCACCAAAACGTTCAGACTGGTAGCAACCGTACAAATGCGTTTTGTCACATACCGAGATCTCCGAATGACCCGCATCTTGCGCAAAATCGCAAATCGAATCGACCACACCTTTTGCGTGGACAGTATTCAGTGTATCGCCCAGTGTGTTGATCACCCTGCAAGACACGCCACATGCGCGACTGTAATGCTCGACGGCGCGCTTGGCCCGTTCTAGATCCAATTTATCCGATGGTTGACTCTGTGATTGAACTTGCATAGTTTTTCTTTCTGGACTTGCCCCCAAACCTAATGGCTACTGTCATGGGCATGATAAATATTCGGCTACTTGATTTTAGAAGTTTGTGATTTGTGTTTTTTACGAATAAATTTAAACTTTCCTGTGCCATCGTAGAAATTACCGAACCACTTATCCATGGGTATAATCTCCATACCAAAATTACAATTGACATACTTGTGGTGGAGATAATGAAAATATGAACCGGAAGGCATTTTGCCATTAAATAACGGACCTTCAAATCCGGTATGTCCAGATGCCGGGGTCAGTGTAAGGTGCACGGTGTGGAAGAAAAAGTGCACTGGGCTCGAAGGAATAATGAAATGAATCAACAATGAGGTCATATATGCCAGATGTTCGACAGGATGCATCGACATGCCGGACCAGGGGGCGACGTTGTTGTTGCGGTGATGCAACGAATGGACATACTTGAAGATCTTTTCTGTGTGGATCAGGCGATGGATCAAATAGAAATGGACTTCACGGATCAGGATAATCACAAAGAACATCGCGACAAACCAGACCGGATGCTGGTTCCAGGTGATCAATGGGACTTTGCCGTTTGAAGCGGCCCAAACATAGAGAACTTCATAAGCCGTCCAGAAAAGCAACCCCGAAGCATTGCTCCAAAAAATATTGTCCTTGACCTGATTGTTAAATGTGAATTTCTTGTTACTTGCAGACTGCCATTCCGGATGGTATTTCCGCTTTGTTCCCTGCATTTTTTTAATATAAAGGACATAATGAAGACCACCATAGACGATCCACAGATAGATGAAATTTCGCAGCAACATCTGAGCGATCCAACTAAGCTGCAGGGTCATGGTTTGACTCAAATCTGGTTGCAGGACATAGTTGGTCAGAAAACCGAGGCCAACGCAGATCAGATTGATTGGCCATATCAGGCCGCCCCAGCTGAATAAGTATTTCAAGATTGCAACCGGTTTGATCGGCCATTGAAATATCGGTGCGTATTGGATCGGTTCGTTGGGACTCCAGTGACCTTTTTCATCAACGTGGCCAATCTCAGCCGCGGATTGATACTTCATATTTAGCAATCTCCTTAAATCGCAGGTGCAGGGACAATCTCCATGTTTTCATTGCGGTATTCAGCCATGATTTCACGAAGACGTTTGATATAGTATCGGTAATTGGCAAGTGGTGTATGGGGTGCAGCTTGATGATCGACGCCCGGCATATACCCTCCCTGACGAATAACAGGTAAAAGTCTTGCGAATTCGGCATCGATTGCGTCAGGCCCATCAATTATTTCAAGCTTATTAAATCCACCGATGAATTTTACCGTTGGATGCTTTGAGCGCACCTTGACGATGTCAATACCCGCATTGACATCAACGGGCAGAAAACCTTCTATACCCGCATCAAGAAAATTCGGGATCAAAATGGTGAAGTCGCCGTCCGTATCGACAAATATGTTTTTTACCCCTCGTGCTTTGAGAAATGGCACCATCTCACGATAATAAGGCGCAATAAATTCATCAAAAATGTCTGGTGAAATCATCGGACCGTTCTTGCCACTTAAGTCTTCTTCAAAAAACACCACACTCGGGGTGATGATCTTAAGAATTTTATCCATTTGTTCTTTGTAGATATCTGCTTGAAAGCGGCTGATTTCTTGAATTAGTTCAGGATAATCATAATAGGCAAAAAGATGCGGTTCGATATCAAATAAATCACGGGGTGCCCAGAAAAATCCGGTTAATCGGAAGCGGATTGAGATCTCGCCACGGGCACAGGCATCCCGATAAGGGCCGAATTTCTGTTCCATGTTCTCATCAGTACAATATGTATGGTAGGCGTCCAAAATATGCGCTTTATGTGCTTCCCAGGATGCCTCGTCGGTTACAACAGGTTTGACCATTTTAACCAATTCACTGTTCTTATAGTATTTGCGGGTGCTACCATCGATATCGAATCTGATGTAATAATCTTCTGCATCTTCGAGAATTTTCTCATCATAGCTAAGAAATGGGATTCGAAAAGCCATGCGAGCCACCGGGTCAATTTCAAACAATTTCTCAAAGTCTAAGATCGGATCAGTCACCATTGTGGCATAGTAATGATCGACGAATTCAACCGGGCGATCTTTGTAAATATAGCCAACTTCAGTCGGAACGACTGGAACAGCCAGTTTCTTGTTGAAATCTGTGACGAGCCCTTCGGACTCCCAGTGTGCAACTGTCTGATCCCAGGGTTCAAACGTTTCTTCGACTGCACCGCGGTCTAAACCCATATTTGAAAATGATAATGTCCGAGTCTCTCTATCTTGATTAGTCATAAAGCCCCTCATTGTATGCTTAAGTCAACGATTATTTAAAATGAAATTCTTGGATACTACTTAGCTTTTTTCTTCTGTGAATCTAGGAATACTGCGATAACAATAATCATACCTTTCGCAATTTGCTGCCAATACATATTAACGTTTAGCAGATCCATCCCGTTGTTGATGACACCAATAACGAGTGCACCAGAGATTGTGCCGACGATTGATCCGATCCCGCCAGTTAAACTGGTGCCACCAATGACAGCTGCGGCGATGGCATCGAGTTCATAACCAACACCTAAAGCAGACTGACCTGAGGCAATGCGCCCAGTCAGTAAGAGTCCAGATAAAGCGGCGAGCGTACTGGCATAAACATAAACGGCAAGTTTGACGATTTTTACGTTGATCCCGCCAATGATCGCAGCTTGCTCATTGCCACCTATCGCGAAGACATGGCGACCCAGTCGCGTACTAGTTAGCAGAAGATGCGTTAGAATTGCCACGGCTATTAGAACAAGGATCGGAACTGGCACACCTAGGAAACGCCCCCCACCGAGGTAGGTAAATTCGTCTTTAAGATCATTTACTGGTCGACCATTACTGTAAAGCAAAGCCAATCCGCGAACAGTGGTCCATGTGCCCATGGTAGCAATAAAGGGTGGCAGTTTTGCATATGCAACTAAGAAGCCATTGATTAAACCAACTACAAGTCCAACAGACAGGCCGATCAAGATCGTAACAACCAACGGAAATTGACCCGGATGAGCTGCACTTGCGACTACAACTGAAGTCAATCCGACTACGGAGCCGGATGATAGGTCAATACCGGTTGTGATGATAATACTTGTGACACCAATTGCGATCAAAGCGATGAATGAAATCTGGCGCACAACATTCGTCAGGTTCATCGGCGTTAAGAATTTGTCTGTTAATAAAGACATCAGAATAAGTAAAAAAATCAAAACAACGATAATTCCCAGTTTGTCAATGACTTTGCTGAACTGGGACCCAAATGAATTGCTCTCAATTTTAATGGGTTTTTGATTACTTGAATGAGCCATATTTTCCTCCACTTTGCGAGCCGAAATGCTATTTGATATTAGGTTTCCAGACCGGATGCGTTTTCAAGAATCAGTTCTTGTGTAACATTTTTGCGATTGATAATCGCTTTGACTGTGCCTTTGTACATAACAACAATCTGATCACTCATTCCAATTACTTCAGGCATTTCTGAAGAGATCATGATGATGCACTTACCTTGTTTAGCGAGGTTGCTGATCAGTTTATGAATTTCAGATTTTGAGCCGACATCAATACCGCGTGTCGGTTCATCAAGTATAATGATCTCCGGATCTGTCATCAGCCAACGAGCAATGAGCACTTTCTGTTGATTGCCACCGCTTAGATTGTTAACGATCTGGTTAATACTAGGTGTCTTAATATCGAAGTTCACCCTGTTTTCGTTGCATATTTTGTCAATCGAACGATGTTGGAGGAGCAGGCCGCGGCTGAATCGACGAAGACTCGGCATAATCATGTTGTCTTTGACACTGAGCGGCAGGTATAGACCGGTCAGTTTTCGATCTTCTGTGATTAAGGCCATTTTGTTTGCGATGGCATCTTTCGGCCCTTTGATTGTGACTTTTTTGTTGTTTATATAGATTTCCCCAGAATCCAGCTTACGGTAACCAAAAATGGTCTCCATGAGTTCAGTACGTCCTGCACCCATGAGGCCAGCTAAGCCGATAATCTCACCCCGTCGGACATCAAAACTGACGTTTTCGAAGAGACCTTTTTTCGTTAAGTTCTTAAAAGAAATATAAACATCGCCGATATCAACTTCTTCTTTAGGGAACATCTGAGTGATTTCACGCCCGACCATTTTTTCAACGAGCATATGATGATTCATATTTGATGCGAGCTCCGTGCAGATGAACTTGCCATCGCGGAACACGGTGATGTCATCAGCAAGTTTAAAAACTTCATCCATCTTATGCGTAATAAAGATAAAAGATACGCCTTCCCGTGTCAGTTGCTTTACAATTTTAAATAGATGGTCGCATTCTTTTTCACTGATAGCGGAAGTCGGCTCGTCCATGATTATCAATTTTGAGTTGTATGAAATGGCCTTGCAAATTTCAACCATTTGGGTCTTGGCGACGCTGAGGTTGACCATTTTTTCTTTCGGATTAATACTTTCCATCTCGAGCTTTTTTAGAATATTAGCTGTATCTTCAGCCATTTGTTTCTTACTGATAAAGATTCTATTCGCTGATAACTGTTCCCGTCCGACATATATATTTTCCATGACGGTCATATGTGGAATTGGACTCAATTCCTGAAAAATCATGGAAATACCATGTTTCAAAGCAAAGTGCGTATTCTGAATTTGAACTTCTTTGCCGTCAAAAATAATATTTCCGCCGTCCATTTTGTTGATGCCAATCAGAATTTTCATTAATGTTGATTTGCCGGCACCATTTTCCCCCATCAGTGCATGGACGGTTCCTCTACGCACCTTGAGCTGAACATCATCAAGGGCGATAACGCCTGGAAATCGCTTGCAGATATGTTCCATTTCGAGGATGTAATCATTATTCATGCCAATACCCCAATTATGTGGAGAGGGAAGAAACCAGCGCATGGCGTCTTCCCTCTCGCATACTCAATTATTCAAATTTTCAGATTTATTTATATTTGGCGAGGTACATGTCGATTTTGTCAGGTGTGATTAATTCATAGGCTACATCAACGTATGGTTCGGAAAGTGTTTCGCCCATCGCTAATTTGGTAGCAGTTTCAGCTGCTTTGAAACCTTGTTCATAACCGTTCTGGAATACTGAGAGTGCTAATTTGCCCTCTTGCATATAACTGAGAGCGTCTTTTGTTCCATCAATACCAGCGAAGAGCACATTAGTGATCTTGGCTTGTTCATATGCTTTCAAAGCACCAATCGCCATTTCGTCGTTGTTGGCGATGATTGCGTTGATTTCGAGACCGGACTGAATCCAGTTTTCGGCGATGGTGATCGATTTTGCGCGATCCCACATACCAGACTGTTCAGCGACAACTTTCATGTCAGGATATTTGGCAAAGACTTCTTTAGCGCCATCGGTACGAGTCTGAGCGGCGTTATGGGAAGGATCACCGACGAGAATCGCGACATTGCCTTTGTAGTTCATTTGCTTGGCCAATTCTTCAGCTTCGAGAACACCAGACAATTTGTGGTCAGAACCAACGTATGCTTCGCGGTCAGAACCGATGTCAACATTGACGGCGATCAACGGGATACCAGCATCTTTGCACATTGCCGAGATCGGAGCAGTTGCATCTTTATCAACACATTTGATGATAATTGCATCGACACCCTGGGAGATAAAGGATTCGACTTGCTTGACCTGAGTTGCAACGTCGAGCTTCGCATCAAGAATATTGATTTCAACATTCGGGTTAGCTTTTGCAAAGTCATTTAGACCGTCGCCAACATAAGAAAGGAAGTCTTGGAGAGATTCCATTGTTACGCCGATGACAATTTTCTGATCTGCAGCTGCTGTGGTTTCAGCTGCAGCAGCTGTGGTCGCTGCAGTGGCGGCAGCTGTGGTGGTGGCAGCTGTTGATGCACAACCGGCAGTCATTGCCAGAAGCAGGGTTACGAGCAAGAGAACGCTGATGAGTTTCGAGATTTTCATGGGTACCTCCTCTTATTTATATAAACCTCGCCATGAAACGATATTTCATGGTCGGATCCATATCCATTGTCATAATACTCAAAATTCTGAATTCAACACTCTGGAATCTTGTGCATAATGCCTTTGACCAAATAATAACAAAAAGAGGTCTGCCCCTAGCAGGACAAACCAATCGAAAATTAGCACAAATTTTTATATTTTTGGATTATTTCGAGATTTATTGTAATTTTCTTCGGAAAAACTCAATTGTTACTATATTTTGCACTCAATATCTCCAATACATAATCACGAGAGTGCCATAATCTTACGTTATTTGATGCTTCTTGCGGTATTCAGATGGTGTACTTCCGATTCTGATCTTAAACAATCGAGAGAAATAATTGGTGTCGAGTATTCCAATCCGTTGTGAAACTTCAGATATTGACAAACTATTGTCATTAAGCAAATCTATTGCCTGGTTAATCCGAATCGCATTAATGTAGTCTAGAGGGTTCATCCCTGTAACGTCCTTGAAGACTTTGCGAAATCGCTGCGGACTCATGAATACCTTCATGGCCAAGTCGGCGATTTGGAGGTCGCTTTCAAAATTGGCATCAAGATGTCTGATTGCTTCAACGAGTAAATCTCGTTTGCCAATGTGTTCCTGAGTATCAAGGTTAACTTGTTTAACCCAAATGCGCCCCATAAACGTGATTAACAAGATTAAATACGCCTTCTGTGCACAAACATATCCTGCAAGGCATTCTTTTTGCTCTTCTAACATCTTGATCATGATGTTTTCGACGAATGTGAGTTCGGTCGGTTTTAAATGCATGATTTCTTGAGTGCTTGATTCAATTCGGTACAATGGCTCGACAACCAACATATCGAATATGCCGCCAATTTGGCGCAAATTGTCCCAATCATCCTTAAGTGCCTGATCATAAAAAATACAATTATAAATAATGACATCTTCGTTAATTTCATATGCGTGAGTTTCATGGGGCAAAACAACGAATAGATCCCCAGGAATGAGACGAATTTCCGTATTATGGTATCGATGTGTACATGAGCCTTTAGCAACGAGGACGATTTCGACGAAATCGTGAGCGTGAGATGTAACTGATTGATTGTCGTGAAAAACCCTGATATCAATTAATCGATTTTGATCAGCCGGCCAAGACCACTCAAACCATTTATTGTCATTTTGATTGTCAGCCATGATTTTCTCCTCTCATGTAATTATCAAGGCTATTGCAATATCCATTTAATTTCCAATATTTAATATTTGTCAAATTTTGTACGTTTTGTGCGATTTCTCAATGGTTTTGTTCTAATCCATGCAATTAGTTATCGATAAACTAATTGTAGACGAACGCACTCGTCTGGAGCAATCACGATCTCTAGAATCTTGGACATTCCTCAAAACATAAAGGCAGGTTAACACGGTGGTGTGTTGACCTGTTTTTATGTTTCATAAAAATGAAACAAATAAGCATCGATATAACTTGTTTAATTTGCCACGTTGCACTGATATTTCCCGAAATGTTTTATTATATTGCCAATTTCGCTCCACAAAAAAAGCGAAGGGTTGATTCGCATCTTCCCTTCGCCCTTTTGGAATATATTGAAATGTCTGGGCTTAAGCGCTTTTACCAATGGCTGCTTCGGCGGCAGCTTCAGCAGCTGTTGCGGCGTCCGGTCGGTAAATATCGGCGCCGATTGACTTGCAGAATGCTTCGGTGATTGGTGCGCCACCGACCATGATCGTGACTTGTTCGCGTAAGCCTTCAGCCTTGAAAGCTTCAACTACCGATTTCATCTCACTCATTGTGGTAGTCAGCAAAGCGGAGCAGGCCACAATCTGGGCCTTGTGTTCGATTGCGGCGGCGACAAACTTCTCAGCAGGGACGTCGGTGCCGAGATCGATGACTTGGAGTCCTTTGCCTTCCATCATCATCATGACGAGGTTCTTGCCGATGTCATGTAAGTCCCCTTTGACCGTGCCCATCACGACCGTGCCGATGGCTTGGACCCCATCGCGGACGAGAAGCGGTTTTAGCAGTTCGGTCCCGGCCTTCATCGCGCGTGCCGCAATCAGGACGTCTGGGACATAGATTTCACTTGCTTTGAATTTGACCCCGATGACATTCATCCCGGAGAGCAGGCCTTCGTTTAAGATTTTCTGGGCACTCATCCCGCTGTCAATCGCTTCCTGGACCATCACTTTGACATCTTTGGCTTTACCTTTTTGGAGGGATTCAGAGATTCGTTGCAGTAATTCTTCCATCATAATTTCCTCACTCGCGTTTCACGCATTGGTTGTTGTTGTTTGTTTTAGCTAAGCATCCCATCGATGACGCCGAACAGTTCGTCACGGCTCGGGATAATCGAGGACCACTTCAATTCACCGTTGATGTAGACACATGGCAGATTGGTCACCCCCATCTTGATGCAGCGGGCGATATTGACCTTCTCGGTGAATTTGTACTCGATGAGATCGATCGTTGAGCCGAAGTGTTCACCGGCCACATTCATCGCCTCCATCATGTAGGTGCAGGCCGCACAGGTCGCAGAGTCTAAGGTAAAGACTTCAACTAAGGGTTTTTTGAGGTTTTGGTAATCCGGCAAGATAACTTCGATGTCCATTTTCGGAGCTTCGTAGTGCTTGACCATCTCCCGTGTCGCATCGGTTTCACGCACGGCTTGAGCGGCGCCGATCGCATTCATGGCCGGAACATGGTAGGGCATATCACAGCCGGGGGCGATGATCAAGTTATCGTGACCGAGTGAATCGAGCATGTTGACGACGTATTTCATATTTTCTTGTTGGGTCCCATGGAGCATCAGCGTCGTCAGAGGAATATTGCCCCCGATCGTGATGTTGAATTTGTCGGTAATTTCTTTGGCGGCTTTCATGTTGACGTTCTCATCGATGGAGATCGAATCCGGACCGGTCAGGCACATGACTTCGAGCTGGCGGGTGGCATTGCCACAGACAAAGAAACTCGAGGCGAGGCCTTTGACGCGGACATAATCGAAGATCGTTTTGAAGGCGGTGTGGCAGGCATCGGTGAAGTGATCCGGGGAGATCTGGGAGACTAAAGGATCGACGACGGCGATAACATCCATACCGGCTTCAGCGTAGAGATCGACCATTTTGAGGGCGGTGGCAGTCGTATAGGCCATGAGGTTTTGGACATATTCAGCTTCGAGGATTAGATCCATGAAGAGTTCGTTGCCGCGCAGATGGGAGGCTAATGTGAAGGGCCCACAGATCAGGCCGTAGAGGGCAGTTTCGGCACCGACTGCTACTTTGACTTGGCGCATGACATCGAGGATCATTGGCAAACGGCCTTTGTCGGCAGACGGTTGCAGGCAATCGCAGAGCATGTCTTGGGTATCGGCTAAGGGATGGGTTTTGACAGAAGGCGGGCTGAAGTCAGCCCAATGCATCTCGCATCCGAGGATCTCCGCTTCGACTTGGAGATCAAAGACGACTGGCAGGCCGTCCGGCTGATAGAGCTTGTGGACCTGCATCAGACCATCGAAGAGCGCTTCACCGTCGGTGAGCATGTCGGTGGCATTCTTGCCGATTAGCGATCCGGCGTGAACCCCGGCAAAAGGGACCCACGCAACGCGATCGACTGGTTCGTGTTTGAGTGTTTTTAGAATGCGTTCTTTTCCGTTCATAGGGACTCCTTTTTCGTGGGGTGTCTATGAACACAGATTAACCCGGGGTAAAAGTGAATACTATTTGTATTCACTGAAATTTTGTAATTTCTTGCGCAAGTTTAACTGAACTAAAAAACAGCCGTACACGCCTTGATGGGATAGTTATTAAAAAAATATCGTATTACCGCTTCGCGCATAGCGAGGCATCAAGAGAACCCAAGCCAATTTAAATCATGATCAATTCGCTTTTAAATATGACTTTCCTGGAGCGCTGTGACAAGTTGCCGGATGTTTGGGTTGCGATTGGTTTCGAGCCAAACTGCACATACAGCAGACGGTGCACTATTGGGGATCGGAATGCTCCGGACTTCGGTGTTGTGTTCGAGACGGGTATTTTGGTCGAGCATGGTGACGCCAAGTCCCGCTTCTACACAAAGCAACAGGCTCTCAAGTGAATTTAATGTCCGAACGATACGTGGCATAAAGCCAGCGGCATTGCACTGTTCAATGAGGAGGGCGTAGCCATTTGGCGATTCTTCCGGTGAAATTGCAATAAAGCTTTCATCCGCAAGCATCGACATGGACAAGTTCTGAATATTGGCTATGGGATTATTGCGATTGATGGCGATGACCCCGTTCTGTCTGAGCACTTCAACATATTGAGCCCCGGGCAAACTCGCTGCTGAGAAAAAAACACCTGCCTATCAAGAACGGATCAATACATACAAATCATTTATCGCTGCATCAAAACCTGTTTGAATT
>JAQUDJ010000043.1 GCA_028685755.1 Eubacteriales bacterium
AGTATGATTGCGGAAGCGGTCCAACGACTCCGACGCGTGCCAATAGACTGTTGTGCTTTATGATAGAGCAAAAAGAAAATGATCGTGATTTGTAAACTTAAAAGAAATCGATTGCTGATGATATAGCTGAGCTGATTGATGGTGTGTGCTGTTTCAGTGATTGAATTTAGATCCCCGGCAACGAATGGATCGCCTCGAAAAAACAACTTTAAGTGATTGGCCAGGCCTAGCGAAACAAACAGCATATAGTTTAAATAAATCGCTAATCGAACTCGGCCCAGTAAACTCACAAGCAATAATTCAAATAATAAGATGATGAGCAGACTAACCCAAAGAACTGCCGTTTCAAGAATGACATTAGTATTGAGGGTGTTCAAGAGTTCGACGGTCCCAAGCGTTAGAAAAGGGGCAGTAATCAGTGAAAACGATGCATAACGATTCAAAAACAGTGAAAATCTCGGCAACGGTAAAAAAATCAAAATAAAAATGATCCCAAACAACCCAATTGCCAGGGAAAACAGTAGCCAATTGAATTTTAGATAATTGATCGACAAAATCGTAGCTAAGCCAGTTGACTGACCATTGATGGTCATAACAGCATTAGTAGCAGGCGACGTGTGAATCGCCAATCTTGATCTTTCATCAAGTTTGTCAACCGAAATCGTTAATTTATATTTTTGGCCTGCTGTTTGATATCCGAGCGAAATCGGTATAACTGTGCGAGCAAATAGCTTCAAATCGGCTTCAGTTAAAAGGAGTTCTTGTTCCAGCTTATTGGAGTCATCAGAATAAATATCTAAACGAATCAACGTATCTTCTGGTAGTTTCTGATTCTCTGGCAGGTCAAAAGACAGCGTGATTTGGTTCATTCCATCACGCACTGAACGGATTTCTTGAACAAGTGAATCGCCTTGATGTAGTCGATAAGGCAGATAATCACTCTCAATGCACGTTAACAACTCAGTGTTCTCATAAAAAGAAGGCCAAGCCTGCCATGTTGTTAACGTGATCGCCACGATGAATAGAGCTAGAAAATATTTTTGCAAACGCATGACACGATTGTAACACGCGGTCTTGAAAATGGCTCATGAGGTGACAAAAAATCACTATTAAAACAGTATGCCCAGTATTTTAGTAGAAATTAATGGGCTTCAAAGTAGCTTCAGCTACAAATAGCAAACGTTTATTGATAAACAGTTGTATCAATAAGACACTGAAACCTTACTCTCCCAGATGTTTTGGCGTTATGTTCATATGCTTTTAATGAATATCTTAATTTTGTCGTAATCGTTTACTGTTCACAGTTGTGTGACTTTGTTACAATTAATTCGTCAGCAAAATAACAGTCACCTGTCTAATTGAAGAGGAGTTTGAACATGAAGAAGACTACATTAATTCTGATCTCTGTCGTTGTCCTGCTTGCTTTTGCCCTGTCTGCTTGCGGCCAGGCAGCAACCACCGCCACAACAGCTGCCCCCGTTGCCGAAACAACCGCTGCTCCTGAAGCTACCGTCGCACCTGTATCTGCTGGTCTGCGACTTGGTTTTGGTGCAGTCGTCACCACAGGCCATAGCGCCGACAAAAAAGACGACAAAGCGACAACTACTGAATCTTACACCTACTACACGGCAGTCTTGATTGATGCCGATAGCCGAATTCAGAATGTCTGGGTTGACGCGGTTGTCCACAATGCAACCGTTAATGAAAAAGGCGAATTAACATCTGACACGAAAGCCCTCGGCGCAACAAAACGCGAACTCGGCGATGCATATGGCATGAAAAAAGCGTCTGCTATTGGCAAAGAGTGGTGGGAACAGGCTGATGCCTTAGAAGCTTTCCTCGTCGGCAAAACCATTGCTGAAATTGATGCAGCAGCCACCGAAGGCGACAAAAAGCTTTTTGTTGACCTGAAAACATCCTCGACCTTTGGCCCTGCTCTTTACATTGAAGCGTTGAAAAAAGCTGTCGTTGCTGCTGAAAAAGCGACACCAACAGCAGCGACTAAACTTGGCTTTGGCACAGATATTAGTGGTGCAAAAAGCGCAAATGCGACCGCTGAAAAAGACGGACAATTCCAATCCTACACCAGCCTAGCCGTTGCCGCGATCGATGATTCTGGCAAAGTCTTGGACGTCTGGATTGATGCTGTCGTCCATAACATCACCTTTAGCACCAAAGGCCTTCTGACTGCTGACCTGACTGCCCTTGGCGCAACCAAACGTGAACTTGGTGATGCTTATGGCATGAAAAAGGCTTCTGCCATCGGCAAAGAATGGTGGGAACAAGCTGACGCTTTAGAAGCTTACCTCGAAGGTAAAACCGTTGGCGAAATCAAAGCCCTACCAGTCGAAGGAGATAAGAGCACTTTTGTTGATCTGAAAACTTCTTCAACCTTTGGCCCTGTCGCCTATCTCTCATCACTTGATAAAGCAGTTGCCCAAGCTCAATAAATGACACCATGCTGGTCGTAAGCGATCAGCCGTTGATTACCAATCATTCAAGGGGGCGTTCTTCATCATGAAGGCGCCCCCTTTGTTATTACAGCCGAAAGCGATACAATACGACCTATGAAAAAGAAAAAATCCCTTATTACTCGTTTCGCACTGAATAGGAATTTAAATGTTTTGATAGTGGTTGTGCTCTTGGCCTTGAGCCTGACGGCATGTTCTGGCCAACCGACTACCGTGCTAACCCCGACTCAGGGCACGACCCTTTCACCTAGCACACCTTCGGAAACTACTGAAAAAGACCCTTTAACAAAATTTTCGTATACATTTACGACGAGCTTTGATACCGTCATCAGCATTATTGGCTATGATGCAGATCAAAAGCATTTTGATGAACTCGCCAAAATGGCTGAAGAGCAATTCGTTGCTTATCATCAGCTTTATGATATTTATCACGAATACAAAGGACTGACTAATTTAATGTCCATTAATCAACAGGCTGGACAAGGTCCGATTAAAGTAGATCCCCGAATCATCGACTTGCTGATGTTTTATCAAGAACATGCCGTGCTATCCCAGGGCAAGGTCAGTGTGACACTTGGCAGTGTATTGTCGATATGGCATGATCATCGAACAGCTGCCGAATCTGGCAAGGCTTCTGTGCCAGATTTGAACAAGCTTCAACTTGCCGCGCAGCATATTGATCCGACGGCACTTAAAATTGATCGCGCCGCCTCGACTGTTGAAATTACGGATCCTGCAACGCGTTTGGATGTCGGAGCCGTTGCAAAAGGATACGCAACAGAGGCTGTTGCTCGCTATTTAATAGAGCAAGGTATGACCTCGGGGATTATTAATGCCGGTGGTAGCAGTGTCCGGTTGATTGGCAAGCCCCTCGATCCTGACCGTGCCACGTGGGCAATTGGGATCCAAAATCCTTTCGCATCCACCCTAGTGCCTGACACCGAATCCTTGGCCGTTATTTTAAACAACGACATTTCGATTGATACGAGTGGCGATTACCAGCGCTATTACTTAGTGGATGGCGTCATGTACCATCATTTGATTGACCCCACAACCTTGATGCCGGGGCGTTATGTGCGGGCGGTAACTGTTATGATCGAAAACAATGCGTTGGCCGACTATCTGTCGACAACGGTTTTTCTCATGCCATATGAAGAAGGCCGGCAGCTGATTGAAAGCATACCGGCCTGCGAGGCACTTTGGGTCTTTACAGATGGAACCGTTCAAGCAACTGACGGACTCAAGGCAGTATTGCGCGATCAAAACCTGATCAACGCCAAGGATTTAGCCGATCAGTCGTCCAAATAAGAGCAGCAATAATCACAGACCGAATGGACGACGAGGTCAAATTTTGATTGGGCTGGCACTTCAAAAGACTGACCACTGACGATTTTTTCCCAATTGTCTGAACCTGGAAATCTGACATCAAGTTCGCCAGCAAGAATTTCCATTATTTCCTTTTTTGCCGTGCCAAAGGCATATTCACCTGGCAACATTATGCCTAAGGTTTTCTTTTCGCCACTTGCGAATAGAACAGTTCGGCTTGTGACTTTACCTTCAAAGTAGACGTTTGCTTCTTTGATGACTGTGACCTGATCGAATTGGCTCATTAAAATCCTCCATAAGTGGTGCTTTGTTTTGCATCGTTCGGATGAGTCGTTGAAAAGTTTACTTAATTAGTTTGGAAATTTCTTTAAATGCGGGTGTGCCGGCGATTTTTAGCAAGTCGAACACAATGGTTTCAACGTTCGTAATCACGCCCCCACAAGCACGAATAAGGTCGAGCCCGTTCTGACGATTTTCTTGCGTGCGTGATCCGACTGCATCTTGTGCCAAAAACACGTGGTAACCTGTTTCAATTAGCGCTCTTGCGGTTTGGAAGACACAAACGTGTGTTTCCATACCCGCCAGAATTACTTTTTTGCGTCCAGTTTCTACCATAATGGTTGCGACTTCATCTGTCAGTGCGGAAAAAGTCAACTTGCTGAAATAGCCGCGACATGTCGCGATGTCGGCGAGTGAGGCGCGGATATCTGCAACGGTTTGGCCTAATCCTCGTGGATATTGTTCAGTCACTAGGATCGGGATAGTCAGTATATTGGCCGTTTGGATCAAGGTCTGTGTCGCTGCGATAATGTTTTGATGACCCAGAATCACAGGTGCTAGGCGATCCTGAATATCAATGATCAAAAGAATTGTGTCTTCGGGCGTCAAGGTCAACTGATCGATATTTTGCATGTTTATCTCAATTTCTTCTTATACTAAGTAGGCGCGCAGATCTTCAGGTAGAATTTCTGCTAGATAGCTTTCGATTTCTGTAGCGGTACCGAGGGTTAACGCTTTGGCCGCAACTGCTTGAGCGAAGCTAAAATCAACACTGTTGATGATCTTGCGAATGCGCAATAGTCCTGCAGGTCCAACAGAGAATTCTTGTAGCCCTAAGCCAAGCAGAACAATCGTTGCACGCGGATCACCGGCCATTTCGCCGCACATCCCTGCAAATTTTTGACCACCAGCTTGACGTGCCGGATCAATGACGGATTTGATCAGTCGTAACATGGCCGGATGGAAGCTGTTATATAGATAACTAATCCGTTCGTTCATACGGTCAACAGCCAAGGTATATTGTGTCAAGTCATTGCTACCGATTGAAAAGAAGTCAGCTTCCTTAATCAGAACGTCAGCAATGACAGCAGCAGATGGAATTTCAATCATAATGCCAACTTTGATCGATTCGTCATATTTTTCACCACGAAGTTTGAGCTGCTCTTTCGCCTGCTCGACTTTTGCTTTAGCCGCCCGTAGTTCGTCGAGCGAACAAACCATTGGGAACATCACAAGTGCTTGACCATGAACCGCGGCCCGGAGAATCGCCCGCAACTGCGTCAAGAACAAATCGTCCCGTTCAAGACAGATGCGCAAAGCACGATAGCCGAGGAATGGGTTTTCTTCCTTCTCGATATTGAGATAATCGACACTTTTATCTCCACCGATATCCATCGTCCGGATGATGACGGGCTTGCCGCCAAGTCCTTCAACCATCGTCTTATAGGCGTGGTACTGCTCCTCTTCGTCTGGCGCCTTATCCCGATCCATAAAGAGGAATTCGGTGCGATATAATCCAACACCCTCACCGCCGACGGCAAGTACTTTTTCGACATCACCTGGGCCCATGACATTTGCAGCCAATTGAACATGAACGCCATCTTTGGTCATCGTTGCCTGATCTTTTAATACAGACAAAGAGGCTTTGACCGCTTGGCGACGTTCCGATTCGGTTTTTAGTGTCGCTGCCTGTTCGTCGGTCAAGCCAAGATGGACGGTACCGGTGCTGCCATCAATCGCAATCAAGGCGTCTACACCCTGAGCTCGTGCGACATTGACAATATCATGACAACCGAGTACAGCCGGGATGCTCATGTTATTAGCCAAAATCGCGGTGTGTGATGTTTTGCCGCCGATTTCAGCGACAATTCCCAGCAGGTTTTTAGTGTCGACGGATGCCATCATTGAAGGCGTGATGTCGCGCGCAATAAGAATAAGCTGTTTAGGTAGCGCTGATAGATCAGCCTCTTGTATACCTAATAAAATATTAACTAAGCGACGACCAATATCACGGATATCTTGGGCACGTTCGCGGAAGTATGCGTCCTCTAACGCTTCGAAAATATCAGCCTGTGCTGCGATGCCTTTTTGGACAGCACCAACACCTGGGAGCTTTTCGCTCGCGATCATGCTCATAAAGCCTTCAGTCAGAATCGGGTCGCCGAGCATCATTAGATGAGCGTCCATGACTGCTGCTTGTTCTTCCAAGCCAGCAGCTTCAGCTCGATCACGAATCGCCGTTAATTGCTCCGATGCGATATTGAGGGCAATATGGACCTTGCCCTTTTCTTCGTCGACAAAGCTCTCCGAAATTGAATGCCGCGTAAAATCGGGATGATTGACTTCTTCCAGGACATAACAAGGACCCATCACTAAACCAGGGGCGGCAGCAACACCTTTTAATTGCATAGAACTCTCCTTCAGAAAATTATTTATCAAGGGTGGAAAATCGGGCGACACAAGCAAAGGTGATTTAAAATGTCAAATCATTGATTAATTTTAACGCCAATCGGCTTGATGAGCAATCACTATTTTTCTAAATCAATCATGTTTGATTATCAAAGCATTGACAAATTGCACAATATAGCTAAACCAAACTTAGTTAATCTTATGATTTTTCAGTTATTACGTCAATTCAATCTTGCATTATCAATCATATCTGATAATATTCAATCATAACCAATCATTCGTAAGAATTCAAAAGTTCGTTTTATCTACCCAAACCGCACACAGACCCGTCATCTAGGAGGAAATTATGTTAATAACTGAAGAATTGATCGCCCTAAATTTATCGGCCAAAACGAAAAATGAAGCGATCCACATGCTTGCAGAGAAAGCTGCCGCAGCTGGACGTGTTGCTGATGTCGCCGGATACGTTGAAGCGGTCCTCCATCGTGAAGGTGAATATTCAACTGGTATGGGTTTTGGCGTTGCAATTCCACACGGAAAGACCAACGCTGTTATTGAACCGCTGTTACTCTACGCAACTGTTGATTCGATGGATTGGCAGTCCCTTGACGGCAATCCAATTGATGTGATCTTTATGATCGGTGTTCCCGCCGATAATGCCGGTGATGTTCATCTGAGAATTTTAGCCAACCTTTCACGCCGCCTGATGAAGGAAGACTTCCGCACCAATTTACGCGCTGCGACAACACCTACAGGGGTGCTCCAAGTCCTGAAAGACTACGAAATCGGACTGTGATCACGATGTTACAAGGAGAGCGCCATCTCAGAATTCTTGAAATGCTCCGCCAAAGCCGGACCATTTCAGTCAAACAACTTTGTGATTCACTTGAGGCATCTGAGGCAACGATTCGCCGCGATTTAGGCACACTTGAACTAGAAGGCAAACTAGAGCGGACACACGGCGGAGCCATTCTCACCGGTCCAACCCGTCTGAACGTCGAAGACAGCTACAATCAAAAAGAGTCGATGTTCGAAGCCCAGAAACGCGCAATTGCTAAAAAGGCTTTTGAAAGATTGAGCAATCATGACAGCATCATTCTTGATGCCGGAACGACAACATTAGAACTAGCACGCTTAATCGGACAGTCCAATTTACAATTGACAGTCATCACCAATTCTACAACCGTTTCAAGTGTGATCTCTCAAAATACCAACGTCGAACTCATTGCCATCGGTGGTAAAGTCCGCCTAAATGTCCTTGCTTCGGTCGGTCATCTCGCCGTGGAAATGTTGCGCCGTTTCAATGTCAACAAAACATTTGTTGCGGCAAACGGAATTTCGATTGAAAGCGGCCTGACCACCCCAGACCTCGACGAAGCTGAAGTCAAACGGGCGATGCTCGAATGCGCCAACGAACGAATTGTTCTAGCTGATCACTCGAAATTCAACCGAGATGCACTTTGCCAAATTGCGCCACTTTCGATGGTCGATGTCATCATCACCGATGCCGATATCGATGAGTCCATCCTTGGTCTTTATGCCCAAAATGACATCGAAGTCATTCCAACTTGAAAGGATCGAATAATTGATGATCGCTACGATCACCCTTAATCCAGCTATTGACCGCACTGTCGTTGTCGATACATTCGAGTTCGGCGCAGTTAATCGTGTCCAAAGTGTCCGCGAAGATATGGGCGGCAAGGGGATAAATGTCGCGCGCATCTTGATTTCACTGGGTTCTGCTGCAAAGGCTATCGGATTCATCGGAAGTCACAACCTCGGCCACGT
The DNA here is from genome assembly GCA_028685755.1 of Eubacteriales bacterium. Lineage (GTDB taxonomy): Bacteria > Bacillota > Clostridia > Saccharofermentanales > UBA5734 > UBA5734. The sequence goes on from JAQUDJ010000043.1 coordinate 8,274, forward strand.
GAACAATCTACTCGAACGCGATCAAATT
>JAQUDJ010000019.1 GCA_028685755.1 Eubacteriales bacterium
CCTCAACCCTTCCGGTGGAAATGACAGAGAGGTCACACCTGTTCCCATCCCGAACACAGCAGTTAAGCTCTCTCGTGCCGAAAATACTTGGCTGGTAACGGCCCGGAAAAATAGGTCTCCGCCGGATTTTATATTCCTCAATAGCTCAGTTGGTAGAGCATGCGGCTGTTAACCGCAGGGTCGTAGGTTCGAGTCCTACTTGAGGAGCCAATCGGAGTCGGTAGTAATACCGACTCTTTTTGTTATAATCAGTCTAGTTCTTATGGTTCCCGAAAATGACCCTTTGCGAACCTGCAAATCAGGCTTTTCGTTTGAATCACAGCCCACGCGAGGAATAGGTGTAATAGCTTGTGCCTTAATTGAAGCCGGTGACAGTTTCACCCAAGCTTGAGGAGGAAAAACATTGAAATTCGGTAAGACATTGGATCATGGAAAGCAACTGAATCAGGGAAAGCAACTGAAACACGAAACGCCATTAAACCATGAATCGCCTCAATTCCCAAAATCTTTGATCCGTAGCCCACTCTTTTTAACACAAGCTGCAATTATCGCCGCAGCGTACATCATACTAACCTATCCCTTTGCTAGCCTATCGTTCGGCCCGATCCAGTTCCGTTTGAGCGAAGCATTAACTGTTTTGGCTGCATTAACACCTTCAGCTATACCAGGACTTTTTCTTGGATGTCTGCTAACAAACACTTTTTTTAATCCTTCACCACTTGGTCCGATAGATATCGTGTTTGGTAGTTTAGCCACTCTAGTTGCAGCGACTTTAACATGGTATTTGGCCCGACGATTACAAAAATATGCAAAGGCATGGCACATGATCTTTGTTTTAATGCCCGCTGTTGTCATTAATGCTTTAGTCGTTGGAACGTATCTGCCTTTTCTCATACCTGAAATGGAAACATCCTGGGCTATTATTGGTGGATTTATTCTATCGATTGGCCTTTCAGAAGCAGTTGTTGTTTATTTAATAGGCTGGCCTCTACTGCTCGGATTGATCAGAACAAAAATAATTAAAAGCGTATAAATAGAAAGACTGTTGAATAGGAGCTTAGACATGGCCCATTATTTTGATGTCGATCCTCAATCGGCTCATCAAATCCGTGAAATTGAAACTCGACTCCATGGGATTGATTTTCGATTTGTGACCGATCGTGGGGTTTTTTCGAGAACGCGACTGGATTATGGTTCAGAATTGTTAATCGAAACGGTGTTGGCAGATCAACCTAAAATGACCGGTAAATTAATTGATTTAGGTTGTGGTTATGGCCCAGTTGGAATAATTTTTAAAAGGGCACATCCATCATTAGATGTCACCTTGACTGATATTAATCAGCGGGCGCTAACGTTGGCACGGCAAAATGCCAAAGCAAATCAAGTAGCCTATTTGACGATATTGCAATCTGATGGCTTAGCGGCGATAGAGGGACCGGTCGACTATGTGTTGACAAATCCACCGATTCGGACTGGCAAAGCTGTCGTCTATCGATTTTTTGCTGAAGCACGGCAGAAACTCAAGCTGGGCGGCGTACTTTATGTGGTTATTCAGAAAAAGCAAGGCGCTCCATCTGCGTTGGCTCACCTTCAAACGTTATTTACTGATGCGGATGTGATCGAACATTCTGCCGGCTATTGGATCATCAAGGCTGTTGTTTAATTAATTTCAGACAATAATTTCGGGAATATGTCGAAAATAAGTAGCCAAGGTACTTCCCGAATGAATTGAATTTGCCTATGATGGATATGTTCATGTTTTCATACCAGGTGAAAGGTCGTAACAATCATGGCGTCTTGTAGTTCTTGTTCTAGTCAATCGTCTTGTTCATCTGCTTCTGAGAGTGGCTCTTGCACGTCGGGGGAACCCACGCAACAGTCTTTTGCTTCGATGCGGGCAGATCAACACGAATTATCTGAAATACGTAGCATAATCGGAGTTGCAAGTGGTAAAGGTGGCGTTGGTAAATCGATGGTCACAACGCTTTTGGCAGCTAATCTCGCGCGCAAAGGCTATCGTGTAGGTATTTTAGATGCAGATATTACCGGACCTTCGATCCCGAAAGCCTTTGGCTTGGAAGACCGATTAGAAGGCTTTGACGGTGGTATTTTCCCATCCAAGACCACGAAATTTGGTGTGCGCATCGTATCCATCAATTTAATGCTCGATGATCCCGAAGCGCCTGTTCTCTGGCGCGGACCAATATTATCGGGTCTTGTTAAGCAGTTTTATACGGATGTCGTCTGGGATCAGATGGACGTTTTAATTCTGGATATGCCCCCGGGTACCGGTGATGTACCATTGACCATTTATCAGTCAATCCCCTTAGATGGCTTGATTGTTGTTTCGACGCCACAGGATTTGGTTTCGTTGATCGTCAAAAAGGCTCGCACGATGGCGACGATGATGGAAGTGCCACTCCTTGGATTTATTGAGAATATGTCGTACTTTAAATGTCCTTCTTGCGACCAAGAACATCAAGTTTTTGGCCCAGGCAAAACCGCTGACGCTGCCGCGGCGATGAATGTTCCACTTTTAGATCGGGTACCCCTTGATCCGAAGATCACGGAATATGTCGATGCTGGTACGATTGAAGAATTTGAGAACGACTATTTGACAGGTGCTATCGATGCGGTTGAGGCATTGTTAACGACCAAACCACCGTTGACGATGAATCATCACAAGCATTAATGGTGTGGCGTGAATAGAAAAGCACTATTTACTAAAAAATCCAAGCAACACAGACAGCGCGGCAGAGTGATTCTGCCGTTGCTGTCTGTTTTTTTGATCATGTTCTTTTTATTAAGCAACGTATTTCTACTTTCGGGCTGTGATCAGAATTCGCCCATTGGCGAAATCGATGGCCAAGCGAGTTTGGCAGTCATGCGTTTCGAGCAGATTGATCAAGACTTTTCGGGGATCGTCTATCGAGAGGTCAACAATTTTGCAGCTCTCTTGAATCAAACCGAAACACCCATATTGATTGCTGTTTATCACCCACTTGGCCAGACCAATGCACAAATCATCCCTGCTTTGGAACAACTCGCAGATGATTATCAGGATCAATTGATGATTATTTGGGTTGATGGGACGATCGAGACGAAAATAGCTTCAGATTTTGGCGCAGAGTCGTTGCCACAATTTACAATGCTTGTTCATTCAGAAGTCAAAAGAACCTTGGTTGGCTTTGCTGAAAATGGTGCTGAGGATCTCCAAATCTTGGTAGAATCATATATAGGAAAATAGGCTTTAATAAATAAGCAATCTCATAAAAGCAATTAATCAAAATGCAAGAAATAGAGGAGGCTACTGATTATGGATGACAGAGTTCGCCTAATTGCGGAACGTTTGCGCGCGCTTCGTGAGGATCTTGATTTTTCACCGGAAAAAATTGCAATTGCTACGGATATATCAGAAGCGGAATATCGGGCCATTGAATCTGGTGACGTGGATATTGGATTCTCTTTTTTGTATAAAGCAGCGAACGTCTTGAATGTTGATATGACGGAACTGCTGACAGGTGAACCCGCACGCTTGCAGGGGTACGCGATAGTCCGCCAAGGTGAAGGTTTGCCAATTGATCGCCGTCGCGGATTTTCTTATCAAAACCTAGCTTTTCGATTTAAGGATCGCAATGTTGAACCATTTTTAGTCATGGCACCTTTTGAGACGGGCGCGGATGCGGATCGGATCGCTCTCAATACGCATCAAGGCCAAGAAATGGATCTCATTTTGGCGGGTAGTTTACGCATTAAAATTGGTGATCATATTGAGACACTTAATGAGGGTGACACGATCATTTATGATTCGAGTGTGCCGCATGGAATGGTTGCGATTGATGGGATGCCCTGTCAGTTTTTAGCGATATTGACGCGCTAATCGACCGGTTTGGCAATTTTATATGTCGTACGTCTAGCCAATTTTAATGTCGTACTCAAAGACGCAAAAATAACAGAAGGAGCCCTAGATACATGCTCAACCTCTATCAGCAATACTTGACTGAGACCCTATCGCCAGAGGGGATTGTCACCGATTATCAACTTAAAGTTCCTGGTCCATTTAATTTTGCTTATGATGTGATCGACCGAATTGCTGGGGCTGAGCCAAATCGCCGTGCGATGTTTTGGATCAATGAAGCCGGAGACTCGAAAACCTTTAGTTTTGCGGATTTTAAAGCGCAAAGTGATCGGGCTGCAGCGTATTTTTTGGCAATCGGGATTCGCAAGGGTGACCGCGTCATGCTGATTCTCAAAAGGCATTACGAGTTCTGGTTTGCGATTCTCGGTCTTCATAAAATTGGCGCAGTAGCGATTCCGGCAACGAATCAATTGCAAGTCAAAGATTTGATTTATCGATATGAAGCAGCCGAAATAAAATGTGTTGTGTGTACTTCAGATGGTGAGATCGCTGACCATGTCGACACCGCGTGTCAGCAAAGTGGCCGTGATGTGATTCGTGTGATCACGCGTTCTGAGCGAGTTGGTTGGCTTTCATTTGATCAGGGACTCCAAAATGCGCCACCTTTTGTCAGACCAACAGGTGATGATGCAACACAAAATGAAGATCTGATGCTGTTGTATTTCACATCGGGAACGACGGGTATGCCCAAAATGGTCACGCATGATTTTACCTATCCCATTGGCCATATTCCAACGGCAAAATATTGGCATAAAGTCGATCCCGATGGCTTACATCTTACCGTTGCAGATACGGGTTGGGCGAAGTCTGCTTGGGGTAAATTATATGGCCAATGGCTGATGGAAGCAGGCATTTATGTTTATGATTACGATCGATTTGTGCCACAAGCGATGCTTTGGCGATTGCAAGAAGACAAGGTCACGACATTTTGTGCACCACCTACGCTTTATCGCTTCTTGATCAAAGAAGATCTGGCTAGCTTTGATTTAAAACATTTACAACATTGCACGATCGCAGGTGAAGCGCTGAATCCTGAAGTCTATGAACAATTCAAAAAAGCGACTGGTCTGGAAATCAAAGAAGGTTATGGTCAGACTGAGATGACATTGGCTGTCGTCACTAATTTTTGGGAAAAAACAAAACCAGGCTCAATGGGCAAGCCTTCGCCGGTTTACAACATTGTTTTACTAGATGACGATGATCAGGAAGTCGGGTCTGGTCAATCGGGTGAAATTTGCATCCGTATCAAGCCTGACACCTTGCCGGGGATGTTCCGCGGCTATCATCGAGATTCAGATTTGACCAATCGAGTTTGGTACAATGGCATTTATCACACGGGCGATCTCGCGTGGCAGGATGAAGACGGCTATCTTTGGTTTGTCGGTCGCGCCGATGATATCATTAAAAGTTCTGGGTATCGCATCGGCCCATTTGAAGTGGAAAGTGTCTTGATGGAACATCAGGCTGTCCTCGAATGTGCGATTACCGGGGCGCCCGATCCAGATCGTGGTCAAGTCGTCAAAGCGACTGTTGTGCTCGCTCGTGGGTATGTTGCGAGTGACGAGTTGCGAAAAGAACTTCAGGAATATGTCAAAACGCATACTGCACCGTACAAATACCCTCGTGTGCTAGAATTCGTTAGTGAGTTGCCAAAGACTATCAGTGGCAAGATTCGTCGCGTTGAGATCCGCCAGGGAAAATCGACAGGGCCACAGGCGCCAGAAACAGACGATTGAGGTAGAGGCATGGCTTTTGAATATCGCAGCAGTATTGGCCAAGACAGTCACCGTTTTGTCGATCGACTTAATCGCGAGACGACAGCCGTGGAGCGGTCACGTCCTCTGATGCTAGGTGGCGTGAAAATTGGGACATCCGATGCCCTGCCCGCTGGTTCTTTAAATGTTGGACTTTCTGGTAACAGTGATGCGGATGTTGTGCTTCATGCTTTAACTAACGCAATATCAGGTCTGACCGGTGTGAATATTTTAGGCAAAATCAGTGACGAGTTATGCCTTGTGCAGGGGATCACAGATAGCCGGGTATATTTAGAAAAGGCCTTAGACTATTTGGGTGATTGGCAAATTTGTCATGTTTCGTGTACCTATGAGGGTAAACGACCGCACTTGGCGGTTTGGATTGATCCCATCCGCCAGCAAATGGCGGATTTATTAGGATTAGATGTTGAAAATATCGGTTTTACGGCAACTACGGGCGAAGGCTTGACTGATTTTGGCCGCGGTGATGGTGCGCAAGTATTTTGCATCTTAACCGCACGGCGCCCTGAATTAGACTGATCCCGCCAATGCTTCGCCGATCACGAGGTCTTCCGGCGTTGTCATTTTGATGTTGGTGTAATCCCCGCTGACAAGGTAGGTTGGCCGGCCAATTGCTTCCATGACGGCAAGGTCATCGGTAACATGTTGGCCGGTTTTTTCGAGTTGTCGGTAACCCTCAAGTAGATCAGTAAAGGGGGCACCTTGCGGTGTCTGCATCGCAAAGAGCGTGTTGCGATTCAATGTTTTTTCAACTTTGCCGTCATGTTGAACTAATTTTATGGTGTCTTTGACTGGGACAGCGACGCCACATGCGGCATCATGTGTGATAATGCCATCGATACAGCGATCGATGACCTCGGTATTGATAAAGCAGCGTGCGCCGTCATGGACAAGCGCGATGGATTCGGATAAATCATGGACCATCGTCGCTATTTTTTGCAAGCCAGCTAGGACCGAGGCTTGACGTGTGTCGCCGCCGATGGCAAAAGCTAAAAATTTCTTAAAATCATACTGAGCAATCAATGCCGCCATGGCTTCTTGATCTTCTTGTGCTGTGACCACAACAATTCCTGTGATACGTGTGTTTTGCTCAAATGTGATTAAGGTTCTGATGATGAGTGGTAATCCCCCGACCTCGAGAAATTGTTTGTTGCGACTAGCACCCATGCGCCGGCCACTGCCAGCTGCTGGGATGACCACGTAGACTGAACGTTTGTCTAATGAAGTCGACATAATTACCTCTTGTTATTAACGGATGCACTGATTGGAATGGAATTATATTTATTTAGAAGATGATGTCCATCGCCTCGGTCATGCGATCGACATAGTAAATCTCACATTCATCCGGCAATTTAACTTTGGACAGGGATTGGCGATTGCTTGCAGGGACGATAAATCGCTTAAAGCCGAGTCGGCTCGCTTCACTGACGCGGCGATCGAGCTGGCTGATTGCTCTTACTTCACCGGTTAGGCCAACTTCCCCAATAATGATCGCCTGGCTTTTGACCGGTTTGTTTTTAACGGATGAAACAACTGCGGAAATGATTGCCAGATCGGCGGCAGTTTCTGAGACTTTTAGTCCGCCGACGACATTGAGATAGGCATCGAGATTACCTAAGCCAAGGCCAAGTTGCTTTTCGACGACTGCCAAGAGCATTGACAAGCGGTTGCGCTCAATGCCTTGCGCCATGCGGAGGGGCGCTGCATAGGTCGAGGCATTCATCAAGGCTTGGAGTTCCACTAAGAGTGGTCTAGTGCCTTCTAGACAAGCGGTTATAACTGAGCCTGGCACAGACAAGGGGCGACCCGATAGTAAAGCTTCACTCGCATTGAGTACTGAGACGAGGCCGACATCCGTCATTTCGAAAAGTCCTAATTCATCCGTCGCCCCAAAACGGTTTTTGACGGCGCGCAACATGCGGATATCTTGGTGGCGCTCACCTTCAAAATAGAGGACGGTATCCACCATGTGTTCTAGCACGCGAGGGCCTGCAATCGCGCCGTCTTTGGTGACATGGCCGACAAGGACGATCGTGATACCTAAACCTTTGGCAATCCGCAATAAACCGGCTGCGGATTCGCGAACTTGACTGACGCTCCCCGGGGCAGCACTTAATTCTTCAACGTAAAGTGTTTGAATCGAATCCACAATCGCTAACTGCGGTCTGGTTTTTTCAAGTGCGGCTGCAACGGTTTCAAAATCGGTCGCCGATAACAAGGACACGCGATCGGGCGATGTACCGAGGCGATCCGCGCGCAGGCGAATTTGTTCGGCGGATTCTTCACCGGAGATATAGAGGGTGGAGGTGTTAGGCGGTAATAAGCCGAGCACTTGTAAGAGTAATGTGGATTTGCCAATACCTGGGTCACCTCCAAGGAGGATTAGCGACCCGCGGACAAATCCGCCACCGAGCACCCGATCAAATTCGCTCAAACCACTCGATAAGCGAGTATTTTGACCCGTCTTGACCGCATCAAGACGGATAATCGGCGCACTCCCTGCGCGTGTTGCGGCGCCACCGGAGACTTTTGATGTGTTACCGTCGTCAGTTAGCCAAGCACCGCGGCGGGAGGGTTTTGTTGATGCCGATCCCGTGACGGTCCGTTCCTCGACAAGCGTATTCCAGGCACCACAACCTGGACATTTTCCAAGCCAACCACTTGCTTCATGGCCACAATCACTGCAGAAAAAACTGGTCTTTGCCTTGGCCATGGGGTCTCCTTTTGCGGGGACAAATTAGGTATCCACTTTCGGGGTGTTCTCGGATCTATTATTTCATTATAATGGTAAGCACTCGCGAATTCCAAACGATGTCTTAAAAGCCAATGTGAATTAGACAAATTTGCCCTCGTGGCGTCACGATATGGAGTTGACCGCATACGGTCAGAAAGCTAAGGTCAATTACAAGTATGGCTACTATAATCGATACACCTTGGATGAAACACTACGACCCCTGGTTTCAACCCACCCTAGATTATCCGGATACAACGCTTTTTGAGCAATTTGCGGATGCCGCAAAACAATTCCCCGACTACCCAGCGCTTACTTTTTTTGGTCATTCCCAAAGCTACCATGATGTCCTTTTACAAGTTGAGCAAGCAGCGACGGCTTTATCGGTTATCGGGTTCAAACCCGGTCAGGTTGCGACAATCTGCCTACCCAATGTCCCACAAGCTGTAATTTTCTTTTATGCAGTCAATCGGCTCGGCGGGATCTGTAATATGGTCCATCCGTTATCCCCTCCAGAAGAGCTCAGACATTATCTTAAAACAGCACAATCGGATATTCTGATCATTCTTGACGCAATGTTGACCAAACATGTCGAACTATTGGCGGCACATCCGCTGCGCAAGACAATCGTCTGCTCGATCATGGATTATCTCCATTTCCCGATCAATCTGGGGTTCTATTTGACAAAAGGTCGCAAAATCAAACCTATACCACATGCAGAGGTTTATGTGCGTTGGCCTGATTTCATGCAACTTGGTCAGGTTGACTCTACGGATGTTTTTACAGTTTCAGGAAATTATACGCGTCAAATCTTGCCAGATGACTGTGCCGTTTATCTCCACAGTGGGGGGACAACTGGCGAGCCGAAAACAATCATGTTGTCGTCAAAGAACTTCAACATCCTTGCTTATCAAGGCCCTCAAGTCATCGGCAGCCCGCGGGATGAAAAATACGACCCCAAAGGGTTATCGATGGTTATGATTTTGCCATTGTTCCATGGTTTTGGATTATGCATGGGGATGCATACAATGCTGACCAATGGGATGCGTTGCATACTCGTCCCACTATTTTCGGCGGATGTCTTAGCGGACATTATTGTCAAAGAAAAACCGACTTTTATCGCCGCGGTACCGACCTTGTTTGAAGGAATACTGCAAAATAAGAAATTAAAAAATGCTGATTTGTCTTGTCTAAAGGCTGTATTTTGTGGTGGTGATACCCTGACAAGTGATCTCAAACAGCGTTTCGACGATTTCATCAAAGCACGTGCGGCTTCCTGTTTTTTACGCGAAGGCTATGGGTTGACCGAAACAGTCACTGTTTGTGCCGTCAATCCGCAACTCAATTCACGACCAGATACAGTTGGTTTACCTTTGGCCGATGTGTTGATGAAAGTCATTAACCCAGAAACGCAAGAAACAGTACCTAATGGCCAGCATGGTGAATTTTGCATTCATGCTCCAACGCGCATGATCGGATACTTGAACGATCCGGAGGCAACCGCCCAAACGATTCGCATCCACGCAGATGGTCGAGATTGGGTCCACACCGGTGATTTTGGCTTTATGGACGATGATGGCTATTTTCATTTCCGGCAGCGCATGAAGCGTATTCTAAAGGTTTCCGGGATCCCGGTATTCCCGTCGCAAGTTGAAGATGTGATCAGTTCAGTGCCCGGCGTCAGGCTTGCTTGCGCAATCGGGGTACCCCACCCCTACAAAATGCAAGTTGTTAAGGCATTTGTCGTAGCAGAAGACCCCAAAGCCAACCGCGATGAATTAAAAAATCAAATCATTTCCCGCTGTGAGACCGCACTTATTGCATATGCTATTCCCAAAGAAATTGAATTTCGCGACGATTTGCCACGCACAAAAGTCGGCAAAATCGATTTTATCGAGTTGGAACGTCAAGAATTAGCGATTCGCGAAGCCTAATTGGCCAAATCGTATTGACAGTTATCTATATGTGGGCTATTGTGATATAGATAATTATCTATATCACAAAGGGGTCCTATGCAATTATCATTTACGGATACAGCCCTCATTTTTAAAGCCTTATCAGATGAAACGCGCCTTAAAATTGTCGACATGTTATCGGCACATGAGCTATGTGCTTGTAACATTCTTGAAGCGTTTCACATAACCCAACCGACATTGTCGTATCATATGCGGATTCTCTGCGAATGTGGCCTGGTCATTCCTCGAAAAGAAGGCTCATGGACGAAATATTCACTCAATATAGCCCTTTTTTCAGCGATGTTAAATGTCCTCAATTCTGTGAAAGCGAATTTTCGCGACAGTGATGTGGAGGGTATGAATCGTGTGCATCAAGACTTGACATGCACCTCGACTAAAACGTCCGGAGGTGTTTCATGAACATCCTAGTTGAAAGCTTTGGCTGGCTCAATGATCAAGTCCTTAAGATGAATTGGCTTTCTGATCTGATTCGATTACTCGTCGAAAAAGGCTTTGGTTTAGAAACAACCGAGCGAATCGGCGCAAGCGTCCATTTTTACCTTTATGACACGATCAAAATATTTATATTATTATCTGTCTTGATCTTCGCGATTTCATATATTCAGAGCTTTTTCCCGCCCGAACGAACGCGACAAATCCTCGGTCACATGACAGGGTTGCGCGCGAATATTCTTGGGGCGTTGCTCGGTACAATCACCCCCTTTTGTTCATGTTCGTCGATCCCATTATTTATTGGCTTTACGAGTGCCGGTTTGCCTATAGGGGTCACTTTTTCGTTTCTAATTTCGTCACCTTTAGTTGATCTAGCTTCAGTCCTACTGTTGGCAAGCATTTTCAATTGGAAAATTGCCATTGCTTATGTGGTGGTCGGTCTGATTCTGGCTGTTATTGGCGGCTCAATCATTAGCAAACTCAAACTCGAAAAATACGTTGAGTCATATGTGTATCAAATTAAGGGTGCTGGCGAGGGTCTGGAAATGCCTGAACAATCGACCCGCGAACGTTTGCGATTTGCCCGCGAACAAGTTTTGTCGATTATTCGCAAGGTTTGGCTCTATATTTTAATTGGCGTCGGTATCGGTGCGGCAATTCATGGCTGGATTCCCGAAAATCTCATTTCAGCGGTTTTAGGGCAGCAAAATGCATTTTCAGTTTTAATCGCAACCCTAGCGGGTGCGCCGATGTATGCCGATATATTTGGTACATTACCGATAGCTGAAGCGCTCGTTGCCAAAGGTGTCGGGATTGGAACCGTGCTCGCCTTTATGATGTCCGTGACAGCGTTGTCGTTGCCTTCGATGATTTTGTTAAAAAAGGTCGTCAAAACGCGGCTGCTGGTGATTTTTGCTAGTATCGTTCTCGTCGGAATTTTAATCATCGGGTACGTATTCAACGCATTGAGTTATTTGTTGGTCTAATCAATCAGAAAATATAAAGGAGTCAGTCATTATGGAAATCAAAGTGGTGGGATCAGGTTGTGCTAATTGCAAGAATTTGCTGAAAAAAACGCAAGATGCGGTCGCAGAGCTTAGGATCGACGCCCAAATCATTTATGTCACTGACATGCAAGATATTATTGCGACCGGCATTCTGCAAACACCTGGCTTAATGATCAATGGAAAGATTAAGAGCACGGGTCGTGTCCCTTCCGTTAAAGAAATCATTGAACTGATCAAAGGCGCTTAATGAAATCACAACGCACCGTGGGCTTAACCGCAGCCCTTGCCTCGTATGTCATTTGGGGTGTGCTACCGATTTACTGGAAACAGCTCAAGGCAGTAAACGCTGTGGAAGTCTTATCACATCGGATCATTTGGTCATTTGTGTTTGTCGTGTTGCTCATTTTCAGCATGCGTCAATGGGCAACTGTGCGCGAGGTGATCAGAAATCGTAAAAAGCTACTTTTAATCTTCGCTGCCGCTATTTTGATCACAATCAATTGGGGCTTGTTCATTTGGTCGATCCAAGTCAATCGAATTCTTGATTCTAGCCTTGGCTATTTTATCAATCCCCTTGTGGCTGTTTTGTTGGGGGTATTCATTTTTCGGGAGAAACTCGATCGCTGGCAACAGGTAGCGATCGGCTTAGCAACTGCAGGTGTCCTCGTTTTAATTATAGAATTCGGGCAGTTTCCATGGCTTTCAATGAGTCTTGCATTGAGCTTTGGCTTCTATGGAGCCATCAAGAAATTCGTCCAGATACCTTCGATTATTGGTCTTGCTTTGGAAACTGCGTTCATCTTACCACTTGCGTTGGGATGGGTGATGTTTCGCCAGATCACACAGGTGGGGGCACTAGGTCGTGTGTCACTTGTTGAAACAGTCTTACTCTTGGGCGCTGGTGTGATCACTGCTGTGCCGCTTTTGCTTTTTGCTGAAGGTGCGAGCCGTATTCCGCTTTCGATGATGGGCATCACACAATATATTTCACCGACGATGATGTTCATTCTGGGCTTATTTGTTTACCACGAACCGTTCAAACTTGTTAATGGCATCAGCTTTGGACTGATTTGGTTAGCCTTAATTGTCTATACGATTTCGCAAACAAAATGGGTCGTTAAAACTGCATCAAAGCCCGTGACAACGGACTGATCGCTCGATTTCCGCATATTTCCGTTGTTTTTTTAAACGTTTACGGACCGCTGCTTGCTGGATAAAACTTTGTATCATTTATGCGTTCAATATTCTTTAACTCTCTGCTATGATAGACAGGTGTCAATTTGGAGTCATACTACAATGTCTAATTGAACAGGAGACTAAACACATGAGCAGGGTATTTAATTTCTCAGCTGGACCATCGATGTTGCCGCTTCCCGTTTTGGTAAAAGCTGCGGCCGAAATGACGGATTATCCCGGAAGCGGGATGTCTGTGATGGAGATGAGCCACCGATCTCCGGTTTATGAGAAAATTATTGCCGATGCTGAACAGCTCGTCCGTTCAGTACTAGCCGTTCCAGATAATTACAAAGTGCTATTTCTGCAGGGTGGCGCGACGACCCAGTTTTCGGCCATCCCTTTAAACCTGATGAATGGTTCGGGCAAGGCTGACTACGTGGTCAGTGGAATGTTTTCGAAAAAATCATATGAAGAAGCCAAGCGCTTTGGCGATGTCAAAGTCTTAGCCACAAGTGCCGACAAGAATTTTACATATATTCCAACATTTAATGTCGCAGATATCCGTCCGGATGCGGACTATGTGCATATTTGCTACAATAACACGATTTTTGGATCGCGCTATCCGGCGATTCCGGACACGGGTAACGTTACCTTAGTAGCAGACCTGTCGTCATGCATCTTGTCTGAACCCATTGATATTTCCCGCTTTGGTTTAGTCTATGCCGGTGCTCAGAAGAACATGGGGCCATCTGGTTTGACTCTTGTGATCGTCCGCGACGACTTGATAGGTAAAGCACGTGAAACGACACCGATTATGCTCGATTATAAGGTTGCCGCCGATAACGATAGCATGTACAACACCCCACCGACCTATGCTATTTATGTGGCTAAACTTGTTCTCGAATGGGTCCGTGACGAAATTGGTGGTCTCGAAAAAATGGCAGAGATCAATCGCCGTAAAGCGCAAAAACTGTACGATTACCTGGATTCATCAAAACTCTTTTCGGCCCCTGTTGAATTAAATTCACGCTCAATCATGAACGTGACGTTTGTCACCGGCAATGATGAGATTGACAAGAAGTTTTGCAAAGACGCAGAAAAAGCGGGCCTCGTCAATATTAAGGGACACCGCAGTGTCGGAGGCATGCGGGCCTCGATCTATAATGCGATGCCGGAAGCCGGTGTTGACAAGCTGATCGAATTCATGAAGGAGTTCGAAAAAAATGTATAAAGTTAAAACACTCAACAAAATTGCCGCGATTGGCACCAAACGATTTGATAAAACTCGCTATGAAGTCAGCAACACCGCTGAGAATCCAGATGCGATACTCGTTCGTTCAGCGAATATGCTCGACATGGACATGCCACATGAACTAAAAGCAATCGCACGGGCTGGTGCCGGTGTCAACAATATTCCGGTTGAACTTTGCTCGCAGAAGGGCATCGTCGTCTTCAATACCCCCGGTGCGAACGCCAACGCGGTTAAAGAGTTAGCCATTGCTGCGCTCTTGATGTCGTCCCGTAAAATTGTTGCTGGGGTTCAGTGGGCAGCCGGTTTGTCCCATAATATCGACGTCGCGAAAGAGGTCGAAAACGGCAAAAAGGACTTCGTTGGGCCAGAACTTTATGGCAAGAAACTCGGCGTATTTGGCCTCGGCGCAATTGGCGCCATGGTCGCAAACACTGCGACCGAATTGGGCATGGATGTTTACGGTTATGATCCGTACATTACGATTGATAACGCCTGGATGCTTTATCGTAATGTCAAACGCGCCACCGATCCGAAAACCATATACGAACATTGCGATTATATATGCTTGCATGTGCCATCAACACCGGAAACCAAAGGCTTCATCAATACCAAAGCTTTCGACATGATGAAACCAGGTATGCGGGTGATCAACCTGTCGCGTGGCGATCTCGTCAATAACGAAGACATGGCAGCTGCGCTCGAAAGTGGCAAAGTTGCGAGTTACCTGACCGACTTCCCATCCGCTGATGTCTTAAAAATGAAAAATGTCATTGCCATTCCGCACCTCGGAGCCTCAACACCTGAAAGCGAAGACAACTGCGCTGTGATGGCAGTCGATGAATTAATCGACTTCCTCGAAAATGGGAACATTAAAAACAGCGTCAATTTCCCGGACGTCCAAAATCCTAAAGGTGGCGACGAAAGTATTTGCGTTATCCACAAGAATGTCCCAAATGTTTTAGCTCAGATTTCAGCAGCCATTTCGAGTGAAAGCTTAAACATTGAAAATCTCTCGAGCCGCAGTAAAAAAGATTACGCCTATTCGGTTTGCGAAATCGCTGGTCATTGCCCAGATTCCCTGATCGAAAAATTGACAGCAGTCGAAGGTGTTATCCGCGTCAACGTCATTCGAAATCGCTGATTAGCTGATTTCACCGCGCAAATTCTGATTCATTTTTAGTTTGATAGTGGTGCGATCTAAATCTAGACTGAGCAGATAGTAAAGCTTAGTAACCGCTGCTTCGACCGTCATATCGCCACCACTGACGGCGCCGGCGGTTTTAAGCATGCTGCTAGTCTCGTATTGACCGATCGTTGCCGAGCCACGCAGACATTGTGTGCAAACGACAATTACGGTGTCATGGGCTTTCGCCTTCAGCAAGAAATGATTCAATGATTCGCTTTCAGGGATATTGCCAGCGCCAAATGCTTCGAGTACGAGACCACCTAAGTGATCCGATAAAAGATTTTCGAAAAAATCAAATTGTATGCCTGGAAAAATTTTAAGTACGGCAATTTTTTGCGGTGAGAAGGGGACAACCGATAAGCGCGTCCCTGGCTTTAAGACAAGCGGCCGATTGACTTCAATTTTGACGCCTGCTTCAGCTAGGGGTGGGAAGTTTGGCGAGTCAAAGGCGATTAGCTCATCGGAACTGATTTTGGTAGCGCGATTGCCGCGAAAGAGTTTATTGCCAAAGTAGAGACAGACTTCCGGTATGGGTAGATCAGCTGCTGCGATCAAGACGGCACTAATGATGTTATCGCGAGCGTCGTTGCGAACCTCACAGAGTGGGATCTGGGAACCAGTGATGATAACGGGTTTTTTAAGACCGTCGAGCATGAAGGATAACGCTGATGCGGTGTAGGCCATGGTGTCCGTGCCGTGTAGGATCACAAAACCATCATATGCAGCATCATTTGCTTCAATCACACGGGCCAGCTTGATCCATTCGTTGACTGCGATGTTCGACGAATCGAGTAATGGATCAAATTCAATTAGATCGCAAACCGGCATCGATTGGTCTTGGAGCTCAGAGATATGTTGGAGCGCTGTCTGTAAATAATCGGATTGCGGGGCATAACCAGCCGCAGTTCGGGTCATCCCGATTGTGCCTCCGGTATGGATCAGACAGACTTTACGCCGGTGCATATTAGTGAGCTGAGGTGCCGAGATAGGCATCCTGAACGCTTTTATCTGTTAAAAGATCATGCCCAGCACCGCTCATCATGACTTCACCTGTGACAAGCACATAACCACGGTCTGCGACTTTGAGTGCAGCATTTGCATTTTGTTCGATCAAGAGGACGGTTGTGCCCTGCTCGTTGATTTTGCGGATGATGGAGAAAATGTCACGGACGATCAACGGCGCGAGTCCAAGTGAAGGCTCATCCATCATGAGGATTTGGGGCTTGGCCATCAACGCTCGGCCGACCGCCAGCATTTGTTGCTCGCCGCCAGATAAGGTACCGGCCATTTGCCAATGCCGTTCTTTGAGGCGTGGAAAAAGGTCATACATCCGTTCAATATCAGCGGCTACACCGGCGTGATCATGTCGTAAATATGCCCCGATTTTGAGATTTTCGAGAACACTGAGATTCGAAAAGACTTTGCGTCCTTCAGGAACGAGCACGATCCCGCGTTCGACAATTTGTTGAGTGTCGAGGCCACTGATGATCTCACCATTATGTTTAATCGTTCCACCAGACGCACTGACCAAGCCGCTGATGCTTTTTAGCGTCGTCGACTTGCCCGCGCCGTTTGCGCCAATCAAGGTCACAATTTCGCCAGCATTGACTGTAAATGAGATGTTCTTTAGCGCTTCGATTCCACCGTAGTGGACGCTTAGATTTTCAATTTCGAGAAGACTCATTCGTCGACCCCCAAATAAGCGGCGATTACCGCAGGATTGTTTTGAACCTCTTCGGGCGTTCCCGTAGCGATCAATTCGCCAAAATCGATAACGTAAATACGGTCGGAAATATCCATGACCAAATTCATGTGATGTTCGATCATTAGGATTGTTAAATTGAAATCGTTCTTGATTTGATGAATAAAATCCGTTAGTGCTTCGGTTTCCTGAGGATTCATCCCCGCAGCGGGCTCATCCAGTAACAATAGTTCAGGCTTGGTTGCTAACGCGCGGGCGATCTCGAGGCGACGTTGCTTGCCATATGGCAAATTATTAGCGATTTCGTCTTTGAGATCGGCTAAGCCTAGCATGTCAAGGAGTGCTAAGCTCTCGGCTCGCATGTTCTTTTCTTCTTTGGCATTCAATCGGAAAACAGCGGCAAAAAATCCGGCTTTCATGTTCATGTGTTTGGCAATAAGCACGTTTTCGAAGACGGTCATGTTTTTAAAGAGTCGGATGTTCTGAAAGGTGCGGGCAATGCCTTTTTTTGTGATTTGGTCTGGGGTGGGTTGTACACTGCCCTTGTACACACCTTTGTTCTGTCCAGCATAAAGCTTTTGCATTTTACCTTGAGGTGAGTTTTTCGCAATGACTTGATTACCGAATGAAACCTGGCCATTCGTTGGAGCGTAAACCCCGGTGACCACATTAAAGACGGTTGTTTTGCCGGCGCCATTCGGACCAATCAGGGCAACTATTTCGCCTCGACGGACTTCAAGCGAGAGATTGTCAACTGCGACAACACCGCCAAATTGCATCGTGACATCACGCAGGGCAAGGACCGTTGATGCTGAATTATCCACGTTTGTTGGCCCCCTTTTTAGCTTTTGGCATTCGTTTGGGCCAAGATAATAAGGCACTCCACGAGAATTCACGATTGCCCATGAGGCCACGACGGAAGAAGAGTACAACAACCATGAGGAGGACTGAGAAAACAACCATTCGGAAGCCGGTGCGGAACAATGGGATTGTTATGCCTCCAGTGATCAAGGGCTGATCAAAGAACCGTAACCACCATTCCTTGGAGGCAGTCACGAGGAAGGCACTGAGGATGCTGCCGGTTATACTGCCGAGACCGCCGATCACGACAATCAGCAGAATATCGTAGGTCATACTGATCTGGAAAGTGCGCGCATCAATCGATCGCATAAACATGGCCAACAGACCACCGGCAATTGCAGTCATGAAGGAACTGACAATGAATGACAATTCCTTGTGCTTAAGCAAATTGATTCCCATCGCTTCAGCTGCGACGCCATCTTCACGAATCGCCATGAACGCTCGGCCATACGAACTTTTAATGAGCATGACCATAAAGGTAATGCAGAGAGCAGCGATCGCAAATGGGACCAACAGGGAGCCGGTTCCTACGGGGAGGAAGTCGCTCTCAATTGCAAAGCCGGGGATGTTTTTCAAACCGTAGGAGCCATTCGTGATTTGATCCATTTGGGGACTCGATAGAATGGCTCGGATGATTTCCGAAAACCCGAGAGTCGCAATCGCGAGATAGTCACTTTTTAAGCGCAATACCGGGATACCGATCAAGGCAGCAAATAAGCCGGCTACAACACCGCCGAGTAAAAGCCCAAAGAGAATACGGATCGCGCTTGGGAAGACGTCTAGGCCAAGTTTAAACGACATCAACCAGGGGGCGAGACCGCTTGTGTAGTAGACGCTATCGATGGTATCTGAAGAGATCGAGAAAATGGCTGTGATATAGGCACCGATTGCCATAAAGCCAGCCTGACCGAGCGAAAACAGTCCGGTGAATCCATTTAAAAGATTCATCGAAACAGCAACAATCGACAAGATGACACTTTTTTGCAGAATTGAAACCGCCATACCGAAGCTGTTCTTATTAATTTCGAGTAAATAAAGTAAGGTCACGAGCACGACGACGGCTGTCAGATTGAGGAGGGTAGTGGATTTTTTGGTCATTGAACGCAACATCCGATACCCCTTCCTTAGACTTTATCCGTGACGGTTTCGCCAATAAGGCCCGTCGGACGGAAGATGAGGATTAAAATGAGCAGGAGGAATGTGAAAGCATCGCTGTAGGTCGAGTAGCCCATGGCTGTGAGAAAAGTTTCGCTGATTCCGATGATGAAGCCACCAAGAACGGCGCCAGGAACGCTACCAATACCGCCGAGGACGGCTGCAACAAAGCATTTGAGGCCAGGTAAAGTTCCGGAAAAAGGTGTCACCGACATGCGGTCTGTGAAATAGAGAATTGAACCGATAGCGGCCATCGCAGAGCCAATTACAAAAGTCACGCTAATAATCTGATTGATCTTTATGCCCATGAGCTTTGCCGTATCGTAGTCCTTAGAGACTGCGCGCATCGCCATACCGAGCTTCGTGTGATTGATTAAATACATCAAAATAAAAACGAGGATCAACGTCAAAACAGGGGTCAAGAAAGTGACGAGCGAAGCTGAAACCGATCCGATTTGGAAAACGCGTTTGAGGGGGGAGATGGTCGGGTAACCTTTTGGCAGGGCGGAAAACAGGTAGGTTGCCAAATTTTGCAAAAGATAGGAGACACCGATGGAGGAAATCATGATTGACATCCGTGGCGCTGCCCGCAAGGGCTTGTAGGCCGCCTTTTCGATGACGACACCGAGAAAAATCGTCACGGCAATCACAAGGGGAATCGCGATAGGCCAAGGCATCACCGCCATCGCGAAAACCATAAAGTAACCAGCCATCATAAAAATATCTGAGTGGGCGAAGTTAATTAACAAAAGTATGCCATAAACCAGGGTGTAACCAATCGCGATCAGCGCGTATGCGCCACCGAGCGAAATCCCGGTCAGAATATGCTGAATAATGGTCGTAGACGTCATAGCCCTACCTCAGATCTTTTAACATACGAAAAGCGGCATACGCTGTTGCGCATGCCGCTTGGGGTCCGATGGGGGATTAGCCAACTTTGACAGTTTTAAGGAATTGGAATTTGCCATCTTTAATGGTTTTGATGTAGGCCATGTCTTTATTGGCATCGCCGTTTTCATCAAAGGTGACAGCACCGGTTACGCCAGCATAGGAAACCTTAGCCAGGGCATCGCGGATTTTGGCTGTGTCGGTTGATCCTGCAGCTTTAATGGCTTCGAGTGCAACCATATAAGCATCATAGCCGAGAGCGGAAACGGCTGCGACGCCTTCGCCGCCATTTTTAGAAAGGCTATCCGGATTGGCTTTGAGATATTCTTTGAAGCCCTTGACGAAATCAGCAGCGATGACATTGCTGGTATCATTTTCGTCGAAGAAAGTAGAGAGGGTAACCCCTTCAGCATCAGCACCGGCATTATCAATGATGCTGGTGTTTTCCCATGTGTCGCCAGCAGCGATCGGGGCAGTGATGCCTAGTTCGCGAGCTTGCTTGATCATCAACGGGGCGGTGGCGATTGAAGAAGGCGCGAAGATGATGTCTGGGTTAGCAGCTTTGATATTGGTCAAAATCGCTTTGAAATCGGTTTGGTTGGTCTGGTACTGTTCCTGAGCAACAATTGTGCCACCTTTTTCTTCAAAGGCTTTTAGGAAAAAGTTGCCGAGACCTGAGCTATAGTCATCACCGAGTTGGGTGACAACTGCAGCAGTTTTCGCACCAGATTCCATGGCGTAATTAGCCATAACTGTCCCCTGAAAAGGATCAAGGAAACAAACACGGAAGTAGAAATCATTGCCAAGGGTGACCTGCGGGTTGGTGCAGGATGCGCCGATTGCGGCTACTTTGTTTTCTTTGAAGATTTCACCGGCGGCAATTGAGACGCCAGAGCCATAAGAACCGAGAACGACGGAGACTTTGCTCGACATTAGACTCTGAGCTGCTGTGACGGCTTCGGTTTTGTCGGATTTGTTGTCAACTTCGACGAGCTCAACGGTGTAGGTTTTACCACCGATATCGACTGTGTTGACTTTGCTGTTGGCATAACGCATGCCTAGGACTTCTTGGAATCCACCACCGCCATTTTCGCCGGTGACCGGTTCGAAAACACCGATTTTGATCACATTGCCACCGGCAGCATTGCCAGTTGCAGCACAACCAGATAGGACGGATAGCATCAGGACAGAGATCAGCAGGATTGCTAAGAACTTCTTCATAACGAGCTTTCCTTTCGTTGGGCGAATGATTGGTGAAATCGTTCGCCATATTTAATATGCACTGACCATTTTACACGATATCAATGATGATTCAACAGGTATCGGCGGGGTTTGCCAAAACTCAAACGACCTTGTCAAAGGCTGTGATATAATATGGCCTAGGATTGACTTGAAATCGAATACCATCTGGAGGTCTTGAAGCAATGCCGTTTCCCTTCCGGCGCTCATTATCCGGATCGTCACCCCACTTTAAATTAATAAAAATCGGACTCGCATTGGCCATAGTCGCAAGCATTTTGCTACAGGTGCCATTTGCACCATTTTCACGTATTCAATCCAAACAAGAATCCGCCTTGGACAATGACGCGAAAGTATCTGCGGCACTTTTCCGCGCCTATTGCATCGATGGTTATCGGGTGGATCTGAAAGTTTTAGCAGATGGCTCCGCACAGGTCACGGAAAGCATTGACCTGTTTTTTAATAATGACTGCGATTCGATCACTTTTAATTTAGCCCTGCAAGGGGCAACCGCATTGCAATTTGATTCGGTAGCAATTGCGAATGTTAACTCAGCTGGCGAGGCTGCTTCACAAATTGAGGTTTTGCCAGCAGCGTCTGCCCAACAGGCTGGCAATCAAACGCTGTCCTACACCTTAAACGAGGCCGCGTTGAATTCAGAAAATCCGGCAACACGACTGCATGTCAGTGCATATATTCCAGCAGGATCTGCTTCGCGCTTTATCGTCAACTATACGCTGCGTGGCGGATTTCAATATGTCGATCAATCTGTTTTTATTCGCCGAAGTTTTTTCCAGTCTCTTGGCCAGCAGGTGATCACAGAACCGATCTTGATGATTAGCTATCCAGACGGGATTGCTGTGGCGGATGTCTGGTACCAGGCGATCTCAAAAGCTTCTTTTCTTGTAGCACAGGTTGACGCGGTTACGGTTCAAATGAGTGCAATTGAATTGGATCCAAACCAGCAGATGGAAGCCGTACTCGTATTGCCACTAGCTAACCTGCAGATGTCGTTCGCTGAGCAATCAGAACCTTCCAACATCAATCGAGCAGTATTTATTCAAACCATTGAAAAGGAAGCCCAAAAACTCAAACGCCACACTCAAACGCGGGCATTCTTGATCAGTCTAATCTGGATCTTATTGTTGCTTGCTGGCTTGGGTTATGGTTTGCTGTATATCCTGTTTGACCGGGAAGGCCAAATCCAACTCAGACAAACGATCAAGCCACAACTTCAAAATGTTTGGCGACCTGCGATGTTAGCCCGCCTCTTCCGCAATCATAACCCAGGTCAACTCCTCCTAGGCACGTTACTTGATTTAGTCCAACGCGGCAAATTGAAATTGGATGGCCATGTTTTTCGCCAAGAGAATGGACACGCAGCGAGCCTCTTTCAAGGGCTAACGGCCTATGAGATTTTTTTACTTCAATGGTTATTTGAGCGCGTTGCAACCACAGATTCTGTATCGCCCGCTCAGATTCGCAAGTATGCCTTAGATCATCGGACTGCGACAGAATTCTCTGCCTATTACGAGCAGTTTATTACTCTGATTCAGGATGAATTATTGGCCGAAAAATTGATCGATTCGAGCAAAATGATCCATGGCCGTCGAATCGGGGTCTCGTTAGCCAGTGTTTATGCAATTCTCGCAGCCGTATTCGGTATATTGACATTAAACTGGCTTTCACTGATCTTAGCCGTGCCATCAAGCCTCTTTTTATACTATGGTCTGAAATGGCGTCACTTAACGGGCGAAGGCAATCGGCAAGCTGATATAGGTCGCGTTTTCCGCAAGACCTTGCGTCATTTTAGTGCGCATTTAACGGTCGAACAAGCCACCGATCTCCAACTTGGTGAACAACTCGCTCGCCTTTTACCCCATGCTGTTGCATTAGGGGTTGTGCGGCCTTTCCTGTCACAAACGGCTCATTTGACTCAACAAAAACCGGACCAGTTGCAAGCATTTCTCCGGACGTTCTCCCAGAGTTTGATTGCGACGGATCCGGCTCAACAATTAACTGACTTTCAACGTGACCTCGAGGCGATGGACTCCATGTTGTCAGCTAGCCTCTATCTCGCTCTCGGCTTCCACTTCTACGAGTAATTGTTTGCGTTTCGTGCGACGGTGCTGACTGACGCTCGCAGTGATCATTAATAACACAAGGATACTGGCACCGACCATGTAAGGTGCATAGGGGCCTAAGATTTTCTGCTTGTTTTGAATTGATTCGATGGACCAAGGCACTTCGGGCGCTTGACGATGGCCGCTTGGGTCGGGCTGCCAGTTGTGACGATCGAGATCAATAGGCGCAGTCACGGCAGCACTCGCGACAAAATAAGCTGAAATTGATTGGCCATCAGGCAACACATAGCCGGTCAAATGACCGAGTTCAGGTCGATAGACTTCTTTGCTATAAGCGTCATAAACATAAACGACAATCTGCACAGGTGTGCCTTCTTGTAAATTAGGTACGGATATCGCCGTACTCAACCCTGCATCGTACACGACAGGTTCCTGTCCCGGTGTTGTAATTTCGACCCAATACCCCGCAACCGCTGTATTGTCTTGTGCTTCTGGCCATTTTAAACGCAATATTGTTCCGTCTTTCCAGCTCGTGTGGATCGTTTGATTAGATAACCAACGTGGGCGGATCAAGTCCGTCGTTGTGACCTGTGTTAATTGGGTTGCGTTGACGACCTCGCCGTAGCCTAACTGGCCGCGACTATTATCACCAGCTGATGCCAGTAGGCCTTTGCTGCTTTGAATTAAAATATGATTATTGCCAAAGGCGATACTCTCGATCGGCAGGAATTTTTTTCCGAAATAACCGTCATAAAAGCCTTTGATTTGCACAGGTTCATAGCGGCTTGTTGTTTCTTGTTGCGCTAGCTGATATGTATTATTTAAGCCCCATAAATAAATTTCGTTCTTAGGGGTTGGCGTCCAAAATCGTGAGGTTGAGGCATCTCTGAGCACCGCAGATTGAGAATATCCAGCATAGATGCCAACGATTCGCTCATCACTCGGATCAAGGTCGCCTGTTAAATCAAGGGCAACGGGGTGATCGACGAATGAGTTCTGATCATTGAGTTTGCCAAGGCCGAGCTGACCAATAGCATGGCTGCCCCAGACGTATAGCTGCGGGTAACCGGATTGACGAGTAATGGCTAAAACGTGTTCATAACCGGCAGCGATTGCAGATATTTGATTCACACCCGTTACTAAAGCGGGTGTGCCATGGGCAACCGTTGAGCCATCACCGAGTTGACCCTTGCTATTATCCCCCCATGCAAAGAGTTGACCGGTCAGATCAATATATAGGGAAAAATTGCCACCGGCAGCGATTGCTGTAGCGCCCTCTTTGACAATTTGCACCGGGTGGGTATTTCGCAAGGCGATGATTTCACCGTCGAGACCTAAGACTTGCTCTGATTGAATCTCGCCAACTTGCTGTTGGGTATTGTTACCCCAGGCCCAAACACTGCCATCAATTCCGAGGGCAAGTGAGTGATAGGCGCCGGCAGCGATCGCTTGGATGATTGGCAAACCAGGCACAACATCTGGACTAGCAACATTTGCGACTTCACCGTTGCCGATTTGGCCGAAGGCATTGCGACCAAATGCATAGACGGTTCCACTGCGCCCTAAAACAAGTGTGTGGTAAGCGCCAGCAGCAACTGCCGCCGCCGGTTCTGGCATCTCAAGGTAAGTCGGGGTATCAGTATGATCACCGACATCCATGCCGAGCTGACTGTAAGCGTTATCGCCCCAGACATAGACGAGACCGTCATAATCGAGTTGCACGCTGTGCGACACACCCGCGGCAACCGTCGCAGCTGGGGGGATTGGCTGCATTTTGGGATTGAGATCAGCAAAACTCGGAGACGGGGTGACCATAATGGGAAAGCTGATCATAACCCCAATCAAAATAGCTAAATAAAAAAAGACAGCCGATAAACGGCGGTGAGTGACGTGCAAATGGGGCTTATGGGGCTTTTTGGGTTGATTTTGGCGCATGCTCTTTTCTACTTCACCTATGTCGGTTTATGATAGGAATATGTCGTTAAATGATACACGCTCGTCTTTTATTATGCAATCGGCTAACAGCGACTGACGGGAGCGGTGCAATGATTCTACACCAAACATGCTAAATCCAGCAGATTGGATGAACCTCGTTCCACTTCATGTTTATGATGTGATTGACCGACTCGACGCGGCTGGCTATCAAGCATGGCTAGTTGGCGGTTGTGTTCGAGATTTAGCACTCGGCCGGACACCGTACGATTTTGACATCGCAACCAGTGCCCGTCCGGAACAAGTCATGGGAATCTTTGAACAAACTATTGCGACTGGCTTGTCGCATGGGACAGTCACCGTTATAATCGACCATCATCCGATTGAAGTGACAACTTTTCGATCAGAAGGTCACTACACTGACAGCCGTCGCCCTGACTTTGTTGCCTTTGAAACGGATCTTTATCTCGATTTGTCGCGCCGTGATTTTACGATCAACAGTATGGCCTTTCATCCACAAAAAGGCCTGATGGATCCGTTTAACGGGTGGCAGGACTTGATTGATCACAGATTACGCACTGTTGGTGATGCGACGATTCGCTTTCGCGAAGATGCCCTACGGATGTTAAGAGCGCTACGATTGACCTTGAATTATGATTTAGTGCCTGAGCCACATTTAATCAAGGCTATTGCTGCGGAACGGGAACGTGCCAAGCGATTGAGCGTCGAACGGATTACCCATGAGCTCAAACGGATGATAACAAGTCCTCATGGCTCGAATGTGCTTTATTTTACCGATAGTCAGATATTAGCGGTCATTGCGCAGATTTTACTTGGGCTACCGGCTGATAATCAGAAACTCACCCAGCTGCTATCTCAATGGATTACACCTTCGTGGCATGCTGATCAAGCGATTCCATTGTTTTATTTGGCTGCACGCTTAAGCACGCTAGAACCGCTAGATGATGCGTTAAACGTTAGCCACTTGCGCCGGATGTTGACACCTAAATCTCTCAAAAATTTAGCCCGTCATTTTCAATACGATTGCCGGATGTCTAAATTGGCCGCCCGTCATGGCCATGCGGCCCTGTTTGTTACTAGTCTCAGGTTATGGCAACCGCTAGATCAGGCATACACGAGTCTTGAACTTGCCCGGGTCCTTCGGGTACTCGACCGTAAATTTGCCCTGGGACCGGATGGCGCGCGACGCTGCCTGGCTGACGGCTTATCAATTTTGGTTAAATTATTCCCAAATTCTCAAGGCGTAATGCATGATTTGATGAACGTACGCCAGCAAATTCAACTTGAATGGGACACACAGGGGGCTTATGAATGGCCAATTACATTAAAGGACTTAGCCATTGATGGGCGTGATCTGTCGTTTTCATCTCATGCTAACGACCATCGATTAGGAGTTAGATTAGAGCGCTTGCTCTCGCTCGTGCAAGTACACCCGACTGAAAATTCGTTAGAATCACTGAGGAAACATGTGTTGGACGAGGACTTTTTTGGTGTATAAATGCAAACAGTTTGCAATATTATGGTCAAAAATCCTGTGCTATAATAGGAACTTGGACTAATCAGGAGGAATTTCTTGTATGGCGAAAACACCTCATGCGTCGCTCTCGCGCATAGCGGCGACTGTAACTGCCCGATATTTTCCAGGCTCAGGGGTCACCGATAACTATTATTTAGATGGTCGACTGACGAGCCGCCGCGAACACCGCGCCGCCGATACCACGTTAGACCGTGAAGACCGTGGCTTGTTCTATGCCGCATTTGCCCACCAAACCGGTCATGGACCAGACGAAGTAATGGCAACGCGTGTTCACAAATCGCTCGAACGCATTTTGACAGATGTCAAACAAAATGTGCGTAATATAGATGCCGAGATCAACGAATTAGCCGAGTGCGCGGTCGATATCGCGGGTCGGATCACCTTGCAACACGAGAATATTCGCCAGCCTTATTTTGCTGGCGTGATGATCAAAGATGCTGAATTGGCAGCGATTACGATGGGTCACGGTTGTGCCTATTTGTACCGCAATGATGCCCTCTATCCCTTGACCCATGACGATGTCAATTTAGAAGCAGTCGATTTTCACGGCAAACCCGTTCCCGGTCAAGATATTTATTGCGCCGGTGTGGCGGGAACTGTCCGTTATTCAAATATTGCGCAATTGCAACCAGATGATTGCATTTTAGTATGCAACAAAGAAGTGATTACGACGCTTGGACAACGTGAAATTTTGCGTTTGCTCTACGAAGCGGAAGACCAGGCTGATGCTGCTGGGTTAATCATTACCGCCGCTTCTGCCAAGCTTCCCGGGATTCCGATGCAAGTCATAGCTTGTTTCGTTGAGTCACTCAAGCAAGTTGAAAAAACCGTCCGTCCAGCAACGAATCGAACGACTCAAGACGCTTCGTTGCTCGGTCGATTAGGCCAAGTGGGCAAAGCTGGAGCTGCTGCTGCAATCAAACAAGAAGATCATGCCCCGGTTCCGATGCACAACGCGCCTGCTTTAGAAGAAGATGAAGTAAGTCCTTATGACCGAGGTTATTTTGAAAAACCGCGTGATGAAGGTGGCCGGATTCGCCGACTTGCTTTGTATATGGTGATCACGGCCGTTACGATCGGTGCTGTGTTTGCAATCTTCAATATGATATTTGGCAAGAGTGGCGGTCCGGCTGTGACCGAACCAACTGAAATTGTTGAATCACTCGATGAAGAGACCGCTGAAACAACGCCTGTTGCCAGTGAATCGATCATCGAAGAAACAACCGAAACGACAATCGAAGAAACAACTGCCGCGCCAACTGAAACAACAGTTGCAGCGGGTGAAATCTCCCATACGGTAAAATCCGGCGATACCCTATATTCTATCGCTGTCCAGTATCTCGGCAGTGGCTCGTTAGACACCATCAAAAAAATTAAAGATTACAACAATATCAAGTCTGACAGTCTATCCGTCGGTCAGGTGATCAAAATACCACCGAAGGGATAAAATTCGATTAAAGACAAGGGCCTCCGGAATAGATTTCCGGAGGCCTTTTTGCTTTGAGGTGTTTCCGATAATCCATACTTCCTATAAATATGATTGACCTTATTGTTCGAAAGACACACTATTAATACAAACATATAGACGTCAAGGATGATTGCAATAAGTAAATTCAGATCTGGAAAATGTTGACCAAAGGTAATGGGATAATCAAGGCTTCTCATGCAAAACTTGTATGCGTTAACAATCATGGTGAACATATACTGGTTTAGTACCGTCTGTGATCTGGGAGGAAAACTGACATGCTTGAACTGACGGATGTTTCCCGCATATACCCTTCCGGCGAAAGCCAATTTTATGCGCTTAACCACATCGACTTGACCATTCCCGATGGTGAGTTTGTCGTCATTTTAGGACCATCTGGTTCCGGAAAATCGACTCTGCTTAATCTGATCGGCGGTATCGATCAGCCTGACACCGGAACCATTCTGGTCAACAAGGTCGACGTGGCCAAAATGAGTGATCGAATGCTAACCCGCTACCGCCGCCACAATTTGGGTTTTGTCTTTCAATTCAACAATCTAATACCTGACCTGACGGTCCGGGAGAATATCGAAGTGACTGCCCATCTGAGTAGCTCGGCCGGCAAACCACTTCAACTGCTCGATCGGGTTGGTTTGATCGACAAGGCCGATAAATTTCCGCACCAACTTTCCGGCGGCGAACAGCAACGCGTATCGATCGCCCGCGCGATCGTCAAGCGACCTTCAATGTTATTATGCGATGAACCGACCGGCGCACTGGATTTCAAATCGTCATTGAGCGTGCTCCAGCTTTTAGAAGAAATCAATCAACAGGACAAAACAACCGTCCTGATCGTCACCCACAATGCGGCAATTGCCGCCATGGCCGATCGGGTCATCCGGATGCGCAGCGGTGAATTTACCGAGATAACCCAAAACAGCGTCAAAGCCAGAGCTGACGAGGTGGAGTGGTAAAATGGTACTTAGAAAGCGTATACCCCGTCAGCTGCTTAAGCACAAGGGTCGATTTATCAGCCTGATATTCCTGATTTTTCTCGGCAGTATGACACTGACGATGCTCAACATGGTCGTTACGAATCTTCAGGGTAGTTTTGACTGGCTCACTGAGGTCGGCAAAGCGGACGACATCCGCGTCTGGACCCTCAACGAACCAAGCAACCTGGAAAGCCTCGGCAAAATTTTAAATGCAGACGTCGAAGCGAGGACCGCGGTCGATGCTAAATGGCAGGATGATATCACCCTGCGGGTTTTTGAAGTCAATTACAGTGTAGATCAACCGGTCATCCTTGATGGCAATGCTCTACAACGAGATTCAGATATCCTTCTGGATCCAGCTTTTGCCGCCATGCAGAAACTAGCCATCGGCGATACAATTGAACTGGCTGGCCGGACATTTTGGATCAGCGGCTATATGGCGCTGCCGGATTACATTTATCCGACACACTTCGAAACGGATCTGGTGACCGACCCGGCCTCTTTTGGCGTAGCTGTCGTCACCAAACGGGCTATCATGCAACTGGTCAGTGACGCACCAGCTGAAGATTGGACGGTCGACCGTTCCTATGGAATTCGCTTTCATCCCGGTTTTGCGTTAAACCAAGAAACGACTGAGAATCAGAGCCAAACGATATATCAAGATTTAAAGGATCGTTTCAAAGACCGATACGGCTTGGTCCGTTGGCTTGAACGCAAAGATAATATTCGGATCAACATGGTCAAAAGTGAAATTGCTGGACAAAAGGCCATGTCCAAATCCCTGCCAGTTGCCATTTTTATGATCAATATCGTCCTGTTAGCTTCGGTGCTCTGGCGCATGATCCGCATGGAATTTCAGTTAATCGGGACTCTTCGTGCACAAGGCTTATCCAAAATGGAAGTGCTACGTCATTACCTAACGTTACCTCTGACTCTGGCCGTAATTGGCGGGATCTCCGGAACCTTAGGTGGAATCGGGGTCGCCCGGCCGTTCCTCGTGTATTACACCCAATTTTTTGCCCTACCGTTAAAACAGGCCCAATATGATCCGCTAATTATCCTCTCAGGCACGCTGATCCCGGTCCTGCTGCTGGGCTTGACTGCAACATATGTTGTCATGCGAGCAGTCAAACTGCCGCCGAAGACGCTGATGCGCGGCTTTCGTCGCAAACCGAAAGCCATGTTTATTGAGCGCCTGTTCCGCTTCCATAATCTGAAGTTTGCTATGAAATTCAGAGCCCGCCAAATGGTTCGGAGTGCGGGCAAGCTTTTTGGCGCTGCCATCGGTGTAGCCTTTGCTTCCATGATGATGCTGACCGGATTTCTTATGTCTGATTCCTACAGTTCATTTATGGGTGATGGTCTGAGCGATATCTTCCAATACGAAAAGAACTATGTGTTTAAAACTGAGCAATCAATTAATCGTTACGATGGAGAGCAGTATCAGATGTTGGCAGCAAGAACACTGGATAAAGGTTACGCCATCCTGATCGAAGGTCTGCCGGAAAACAGCCAACTTCTGAAGTTGACCGACAAAAGTGGCCAAACCATTGATCTGAAGCCCGGAAGCAAGGCCTGCATTATTACCCGGGTTTTGGCGGACAAAATGAAAATCGGACCTGGAGATGTAATTTCCTTTATCAATGATATCGACGATGAAATCCACTATATCCGAATCAGCGGGGTGGCCGAAATTTATACACTCAGCACGGTATTTATCCCGCTAGATGAATTTAACCGGCGTTTCGATCGCCCAAAGGACAGTTTTATCGGGCTTTATAGCATTCAGACACATCATATCCCCAGTGAAGATCTTCTACTGACTGAGGATATGAACGACTTGCTTACGTCACTTGATTCCTATACCAACCTGATGCGGATTTCCCTGCTCAGTATCGGTTTTTTTGCCAGTCTAATGGCTCTTGTGATTCTCTATATCTTGTTCTCGCTGCTGATTGATGAAAATGGCAAAACCATCGCCCTTTTGAAAATACTCGGTTATGAAACGCGGGAAATTCGTACGCTGATGTTACGTATTTTTGACGCACCGTTTTTGATCGGTTTTATCCTGGGCATCCCAATGCTTTTTAACTTTTACGGCGCCTTGATGGCACAGTCTTTTCAGGAAATCAACATGACCATGCCATTATATTTGAGCACGAAAAATATCGTAAGCGGATTTGCCATCTTGTATATTACTTACGTCCTGACTCGCAATATCTCCGGGCGCAAAATTCTGAAAATCGATATGACCGATGTCTTGAAATCGATAGGAGAGTAAAGCATGAACCGACAAGCATTCAAATTAGCAGATGCTGCTATTCAACGGCAACTTAAGCGTTATTTCTGCCTTCCGGGTCATTCAGAATCGTTATACCGTCCACTAGACCAGGGCCGGCAATTTCAACTAGATTGTCTGTTTTAAGACCGAGCGTGACAGAAATATTCGTTCGAGTGACACCATCTGTCCCAAGTGCGACAACGACTGTTTCCCCCTGATCGTCTAGCGTCACAGCGTTGAATGGCACCGAATAGGCGCTTGCCTTGCTCGCGAGAACGATCGTCAGTTTGGCATTCATACCTAGTCGCAATCGAGAGTCGGGCGAATCGATCAGTACAATTACAGTGAAATCGCCGTCTGAATTAATCGCTTTCGGCGAAATCTGGGTGACCGTGCCGGACAAATCATCCGAACCAGTCGCCTCGGTTGTGAAATGAACGACCTGACCAAACTCAATCTGAGCAATATCATATTCGGCAACGGTCGTGGAAATTTCCAGTGAATTTATATTTTCAATAGCAAATAGTTGGCCAGTCGGATAATCACCTTGTTTGGCATATACTTCGGTAATCGTCCCATCGCAGGGAGCAAGTACGGTCGTTTCAGCAAGCAACCTTTTTGCTGTTTTTAACTGGCTCGCAAGAGCCTGGGCGGGGTTTTGAAGGTTGTGGTTAAACTGCGTGTAGGCACTTTCTTGTATAGCCAGATCGTTTGATCGGACGTAGTTGAAATGAGCGGTAATCGCAGCATCCAAAGTAATCTTTGCTACATCAATTGTTTCATAGCCGGCATTAAAAGCCTTGTCGTAGGCCGTCTGCCATTCGTCGCTCCAGATCGCTTCCTTTTGATTATCCCAGGTAGCTTTATAATCATCGTAGGCTTCATCGTAAGTAGACTTATTAGCGATTGTCGGTGATTCGATGTAAGAGACTCTTACAGCAGCCAATCGAGCAGCCGCGTACAGGACATCCTCGTCAGCTGCCGTGCGGATATCTAATGCGGCGTCAGCTGCCTGGTGTGCGCTGGTCTCTAAATCGATAATCGCGTCATTTAAATTGACTTGAGCAACATCGATGTCATGCTGCCGTTGATCCAAATCAATGATTTTCTGATTTTTGGCATCTTGCAATCGCTTGGCATCTTGACTGAGTAGTGCTTTTTGCTGAGCTTCGGTGTCAGCTATTAGATTATAGATATCATCAACCGACTGTTGATAGTCCGTTGGATCCAGGCGAGCTAGCACATCGCCGACATTTACTACATCGCCGGTTTTTA
>JAQUDJ010000044.1:0-2849 GCA_028685755.1 Eubacteriales bacterium
TGAGGTATGTCATGCCCGCAAAAACTGTCGTTTACACCTCGCTCTTTGGCGGTTACGACCAGCTCCTGACGCCTCTGATGCGCAGTGCCACCTGGGATTACGTCTGCTTTACCGATGACCCCAATCTGACTTCTGATTTTTGGGACATCCGCCTACTTCCCAACAATCAAGCCATCGCTTCAGGTCTACCTGCACCTGATCCACAACGCCAAAGTCGTGAGCCCAAAATTCGCCCACATCTCTTTTTCCCTGAATACGAAGCAAGCCTGTACCTCGATGCCAATCTCCTGATAATTGGCGATATCGAGGCCTATATCCATACCTATCAGCGCCACAGCCCGATGCTCTGCGTCAAGCACGGCGAGCGTGATTGCATTTACGAGGAACTCCATGCCTGTCTCGAAGGTCGTCGTGATGATCCATCTCTGATGATTCGACAAGTCGAGCGCTATCGCCTTGCGGGAATGCCCGCACATTTTGGCCTCGCAGTTGGCAGTTTTATTTATCGCGAACACAACCAACCTAAAGTGATTGATCTCATGGAACTGTGGTGGCAGGAACTATCTACAAACAGCAAGCGCGATCAACTGAGCTTGGCCTATTGTGTTTGGCAACAAAATTTCCCCGTCGATTACTACTACGGCAACAATTGGAACAACGACTACTTTATTTGGCTGCCCCACCGCATCCAAAACAATCCTTTTGTAACTCGGCTTGCTGATTTTGTCCCATCTCTTGCTTCGTTCGAAACACCGCGCATATTTCCCGATATCGATCGATCCCTTGATCAACGAAACCTCATGGCAGCCAAAGTCTATTTTGATTTTGGTCAGGGCTTATCAGAATCAAATGTTCTTTTCGTTCCACCATCATTCATCAAAGGGCAAAATTATTATTGTTTTAAATTACCTGCAAATGTTCATCGCATTCGTTTTGATCCCATCGAAGGCCATTCGTGTCTAATCAGTAAATTCAATCTCAAAATCAATGACCACTTGATCACGACATGGCAGCATAATGCTCAAGCATTTAACGAGCACCTTTTTTTCTCAACAACTGACCCAAATTTCGAAATCTTCGTCGATCAATTGGCTTGTGATGTCACGATCACATTAAAAATGCTCGTGATTCGAGACCAAAATCTATCCTTGTTATTATCACCGTTGAACCGCGGATGAAAACGCAAGCCAGGTCGGTCCTTGTTGTTTTAATCTTTGTGCTTATGCTCGCGGTTGGACTTGCCAATTTTTCACATTACGGTATATCAACAGACGAAGAAGCTTGCCATTACCGAGCAATTGTCAACGCTAACTATCTAACAGAACTGGTAGGCCAGCACATTTACCCTGAGAATGTGCCAGATTTGCAAAATTACGTCGACAAAGATCACGGCGTAATTACAGACCTCATCGCATTAGGGTTTGAGCAAATCTTTGATCTGCGCGATTCGAAGGATATTTTTCTTTTCAAACATTTTTATAACTTTTTACTATTTTGGCTGAGTTTAATTGCCTTTTATCAGCTGGCAAGAAGAAGGTTCAATAGCTGGGGGTTAGGACTTCTCGCTGCAATTTTTTTATTTTTGTCGCCACGACTTTTTGCCGATGCTTTCTACAATCCCAAAGACCTCGTTTTTATGTCATTATTCCTAATCGCGATGAATAGCTCCACTGCCTTTTTAAAAATTCCATCACGGAAAAATGCGCTTGTACTCGCGTTCACGACAGCCTTAGCTATCTCAACACGGATTATGGGGATTGTCATTATCCCGACCTTACTTATACTCCTGATTATCAAAGCGATTCGGGATGCTGCATTGCGTAAAAGCATTTTGATCAATACAGCAATCTATATCTTTGGCAGTCTACTCTTAACTTTACTCTTTTGGCCGATGTTATGGGCCAATCCCCTGCAAAACTTCATGGAAGCCTTTTCGAACCTATCGCAATTTACACGCTGGGAAAAAAATATCCTTTTGATGGGCAAATTTTATCTCTCGACTGAACTCCCATGGTTCTTTGTACCGGTCTGGATCAGTATCACCACCCCATTGCTTTATTTGTTGCTGTTCGCAACAGGAATTGGTGTCCAAGTCAAACGCCAACTCTTTACGCAAAAAATGAAATTTTGGAAAGACGATGAGTCATTACAGGATCTTTTCTTTCTCATGCTCTTTTTTGGCCCAATCTTGAGCGTTATTCTTTTAAATTCCGTCCTTTATGACGGTTGGCGCCAAATGTATTTCATTTACCCATCCCTTATTCTCATTGCCTTAACAGGCCTTCAAGTCATTCTGGATTATATAAATTCTCGAAAATCTGCACGAATTATTAAGCTCGCCAAACGAGCATTGAGCGCCATCGTGTTCAGCTCGCTCCTTTTTACCTCAATCTGGATGTATCAGGCTAATCCGATGCAAAATGTTTATTTTAATTTGCTAGCAGGTAATAATTGGCGATCAAATTATGATCTCGACTATTGGGGACTCGCAAACCGCGAGGCTTTAGAATTTATTGTTGCAAATGACCCGTCTCCTTCCATTCAGATCTCAAGTGTGAGTGCATCGAGCGTGGAAGAAAGTTTTCGAATTATTGAATTGTCAGACCGTAAACGGTTAAACTATATTGAATATGAGCCAAATGGTTTTTTAAACCAACATCCAGCCAACGTTCCTATTTATGTGTTTAACAATTACAAACGAGTTGAAATTCCCGACATTCTTGATCATGATCCGCGATATGAAGTGTATTATCAAAAAATTGTAGATCACGAGATCATCTTAACCGTTTACAAGCTCAAATGAGGTTTACATGTACACATCAGAACAGACTCTGAATATATCCGTCGTC
>JAQUDJ010000044.1:2949-8005 GCA_028685755.1 Eubacteriales bacterium
GTGACGAAATATAATTGGAAACGCACAATTAAAGGATTACTCGATATGATATCCGTCTGGTTTTGGAACAAATATGCCGTTAGACCCCTTCATTTGTTGGGAAGTTTAGGTATTGCTTCTCTTTTGATAGGCTTTGCTTTCGGCGTTTGGAGCCTTTTATTACTTGTCCAAAAGCACGATCTCTCAAACACCTTGCAACCGTTCATGAGCTTGTTCTTTATTGCCCTGGGATTCCTGTTTTTGGTATTAGGATTAGTTGCCGACATGCTGACAAAAATCTATTATGGGATGCAAATTAATCACGCATATTATATTCAATACGCATTTGAAAACAATTAGATCAGTAATTGCACACAGAGGAATTCGCGTGATGTTAAATAGAATACACAAACTCCTTGCCAAATTAAAAAGGCTCAAAAAAGAGCTGGTTTCATATCTTATTTTTGGTGTCTTGACGACAATTTTAAATGTTGGTTTGTTCCAACTCTTGATCATTTATCAGATAGATTACAAAATTGCCAATCTCATCGCACTTATCAGTGCAAAAACCTTTGCCTATTTGACGAATAAAATTTTTGTCTTTAAAAGTAAAACTCCCAAAGTCCATCAGACTTTAGGAGAGCTCTTACGGTTTGGAATAGCACGAGGATTTACTGGTATTCTCGATTATTTTGGTTTGATTATGCTTGTCGAAGTACTTTTATTCGATCCTGTGATCAGTAAATGGAGTATTCAAGTCATCGTGATTATTCTTAATTACCTAATGGGCAAAAAACTAGTTTTTCGAAAACAATCGACATATTAATCCCCGATTATTTATTCCCCATAATCCGATTGATCTTCGTCGCATCGCCCCAAACACCGGGCGAATCATAGACGCGATCAGGGAATGCCCCATATTTGAGTTTGATTGCATATCCATTGTCACGGATATATTCTTCCACTTTGTCTTTCAACGGAATTCCGACACCCGAGCAACATTCAATCACACCGGTAATTTCGGTCTGTTCAACGGCGCTAGCAATTTGATTGGCCAACGATTCGATTGATTGGAAGTCATAACGATTGAGACCTGATGTAAACGGGAACTCCGTCTCACCACGCGATGCCATTTCAGCAATTTTCGTAAAGACCGAATGATTCTTCAAATCATCGCCGTATATGTAATATCCGCGCAACCATTGGAACGAAATTTTCTTTTCAGCTGCATAGATAACCGCAATCTGCCGCAATGTATTCTTAGCGATGCCGTAATACGAAGATGGATTACACGCCGTACCCTCCGAAATCGCCCCTTCATGGTAGCCTATTTCATGCATGGAGCCCATCACAGCAAGCTGCTGCAGGCCGCCTTCGATCATTCGCTTGATAAATGAAAAATGCTGCGGAATCGACTGAATATGGTATTCACTTTTGTGGTTAAATCCATCGCGCCAAGCTAAGTGAATACAAACGTCCGGCGATCCGAGTCGGCTATATAAATCCACATCATCGGCAAAAATATCTACATTCAAATAGGTCGCTCGCGGATCGATTCCCGTATTAGCGAGATCGACTGCAAACACGATAAAATGGTCATGGTCAAGGAGTTGCTTGACCACGTGGCGACCAATATAGCCATTTGCCCCAGTGACAAGAATTTTTGCTTTTGCCATGATCACCTTTCTTGAATTTACTACTGATTATTATCGTTTCGCTAGATTATCATCGCTCACTTGAATGAAATGCGGTCTAGTGATTGGAGCGATAACTCCAAGCATACGCATCTGTCATCCATTTGGCTAGCCATTTAGGCCAGACTCGGACCATGATTCGATAATCTTCTTCATAACGTTTACCATTGACAATCCCAAAGGACGTCTGTGTACCGGTATGAATTCCGTGCAAAATAAGCGGTTGTTTGATAAAGCAAAAATGACCCTTGATCTCTGTCAAACGTAACAGCGCATCCCAGTCGAGTGAAACGCTATAGGTTTCATCAAATAAATTATGTTCACCAATCACCGCCATATTGTACGTGACGCTCGGATTGCAAATCGGTTCCCCAAAATGAAAAACTAACCGTTTAAAAAAGCGACTCTTGAAATGACTGCGAATAAAATATGGTATCATCAGAATATTTTTGACTGCCATGGTCAGATTCAACGGTCTAACATGACGATCACTATCAATTTCTTTAAAATGAGTAAAACCAACAATCATATCTGGGTACTTGTTTAATTGTTGAACCATCCGGTCTGAAAACGATGGATCATAAATATCATCCTGGTCAGCTAGGGTCACAAGCGGTGTTTTAGCGCACCGCAGGGCAAACGTCCAATCGGCTGCAATCCCTTGACCTGGTTGATTCACAAACAAGGGCAAATTGAATTGTTGGGCAATTGCCTGTATTCGTTCGTTGGGGGTAGAAGTCGACATGCAGACTTCACTTTTATATGACTGTTTGAGAATTGATTGGATCGTCTCTTCAATATAGGGCGCATTTTTATACGCCATAATCACAAAAGTGTGGAGTTTATTTTCTTCCATTAACACTTACTGGCAAAAAGCCATCCCTTTTTATTTACTTTGAACTGGAATCTAACTGGGTTAAGTTTAACCTTCAAGCCCTAAATCATCAAGTCTTAACCTAGATAATCTCAGCTTACATCGCACAACAAGCAATTGTCTTTGTGCGCCGATTCATCCGATTATTTTTGTAGTAGAAAGTAAATCCAGGTACCTAAGTTAGCCACTAAAAGTTCAGCACCTAC
Source organism: Eubacteriales bacterium (assembly GCA_028685755.1). GTDB lineage: Bacteria > Bacillota > Clostridia > Saccharofermentanales > UBA5734 > UBA5734. The sequence goes on from JAQUDJ010000044.1 coordinate 5,703, forward strand.
AATCTGAAAGAACAATGTCGCATTCGAACGAAAAATTAACATTTCCACGGCTAAAAGCATGGCTACCACGATCAATATTCCGATCACGCGGCCAACGCCGCTACGGGTAAAAAAGATGAAAAGCGAAGCCAGCAGATAAACTGCAAACGGCATTTTTTGTGGTGTTGATTTGCGGCGCGTTGCCGTTGTTTGGCTGACTCGGGTCTCAGAATCCATGCAATCCCCTTTGCGTCTCAATACTGACAAGTGTACACTAATTCAAGACTGTCAGAAAAGAGGAACACCATGCCCCTCGATGGGATATCGGCCAATTGTTTAGCTTATGAATTGAACAACCAACTCAAGGATTCCCGCGTCGATCGGATTTATCAGCCTGATCGTCTTGATATCCTTTTTCTATTGCGCACTAATCATGGTAACAAGCGCCTGATTCTCTCTGCTAATCCGGCACATCCACGCATACACTTAACCACCGAAACCCGCGAAAATCCAACGGAACCCCCGATGTTTTGCATGCTCTTGCGCAAGCACCTACTCGGTGCTCGCCTCATCGCCATCGAACCGACCGGATTCGAACGGATCATCACGCTCGTCTTTCTAACCACCAATGAGCTCGGTGATAAGCTAGTTAAAAAGTTAGTTATCGAAATTATGGGGCGTCACAGTAATATCATCTTCCTCAATGCAGACAATCGAATTCACGATGCCATCGTCCACGTCGATCAATCCGTGAGCCGCTTACGCGAAATAATGCCCGCTCGCCTCTATGGTGCCCCGCAAAACCAAACGAAAATTAGTCCCCCTGACGCTATGCTAATGGCTCAATCAGGCCAACTACCCTTACTGCCTGATTCGCTTCAGTTCAAGCTGGAAAAATCACTTTTAGATAGCCTACAAGGCTTTTCGCCGCAACTTTGTCAAGAAATTTGTGATCGAGCTGGTCTTGATTCCCGAACTTTAGTCAATCAACTCTCCCGCGAACAATCCGCGCTCATTTGTCACGTTGTGATCACACTTTTGAAACCAGTACTAAATGGTCATTATCAACCGAGCACCTTCTATTGGCAATCAAATGACAAAATACCTTTTGACTTTCATGCGCTTCATTTACAAAGCCTTGCCCATCCCAAAGCAGAATCCAGCCTATCCGAAGCAATGGATCACTTTTATTTAGCGCGCAATCGACAAAACACGATAACACAACACAAACAAGCGCTTCAAAAGCGTATCGAAAAAGAAATTGATCTCACCGTACGCCGAATGAAAACACATGAGGATGAATTAAAAGAAAGCGAAAAGCGAGAGGTCTACCGCCAAAGTGGCGAACTTCTCATCGCACAATTACACCTTGTCCCTGACGGCGCAACCCAAGTCGAACTGCAAAATTATTTTGATCCAGAACTCAAATTGACTCGAATTGACTTGCAACCGCAACTCAGTCCACGCCAAAACGCCCAATTGTTCTTCAAACGCTATCAAAAAGCACGTGGCAAACAAGAAATGAATGAACGATTGATTCTGATCGACCGCCGTGATTACGACTGGTTGAGCAGTATCAAAGTCGCCATTGAAAAATCAAATGACGAGCAAGACTTACAGGCGATCCGCGAAGAAATCGCCGCAACAGGTTTATCCACACCCGACCGTAAAGCCCGATACAACAGGATTCACGGTCATGATGATATCGGAGATTCTTTAGGCAACAGCTATGAAACCAATTTCAAGCAAATTCCCGTTGCCAAAGCAAATGGATTTGAGCCCGGCAAACCTGGGTCGCGAGCAAAACGCCTCAGCAAACAAAATCAAGCGAATGCCAAACTCAAAAAACACGCCAAGTCTGCTAAAAATCCTCTACCGCTACCGCCGCGATCATTTACAAGTAGCGATGGGATGCTGATTCAAGCCGGCCGCAATAACATCCAAAACGACCAACTCACCCTCCGCACTGCGCAAAAAGATGATATCTGGCTCCATGCTCAAAAGATACCAGGGACGCATGTGATTATCCGTTCAGGCAAGCAAAAAGTTCCAGAGCAAACCCTGCTCGAAGCTGCACAACTTGCAGCCTGGTATTCACAAAATCAAACCGGTACAAAGGTCGCGGTCGACTATTGCCCGGTTTCCCATGTCAAAAAAATCTCCGGAGGACGACCTGGTTTAGTCCAATATGAGGGGTATCAGACCGTTTTGGTTGAGCCGAAGGATTTTGAACAAGTGCTATCTCATCCTCAAAGCAGCGAAACCGAATCGAATTAAGTTCTGCCATAAATATCTTCAAATCTCACAATATCATCTTCGCCAAA
>JAQUDJ010000006.1:0-83958 GCA_028685755.1 Eubacteriales bacterium
CCCTTTTTAACTGCATCGTTTAGCATCGCTAAAGCAGCGGTTGTTCCCCAGGCGCCGACAGTTTCGAGGCCAAATTCTTCGAGAATGCGGGCGATCGAGTCGCCAACGACAGGTGTCGGGGCGAGCGAGAGATCGATAATGCCAAATGGCACATCGAGGCGTTTGGATGCTTCGCGCGCGACGAGTTGCCCAACGCGAGTGATTTTGAAGGCTGATTTTTTGATCGTTTCAGCCACGTGTTCGAGGTCCATGCCGCGAGCTGATTCGAGGGCGGTTTTGACGACACCTGGGCCACTGACTCCAACATTGATGACGGCTTCAGGTTCACCCGGGCCGTGGAAGGCACCGGCCATGAACGGGTTGTCCTCCGGTGCATTAGCAAAAACGACGAGCTTGGCACAGCCAAAAGCGTCGCGATCGGCAGTCAGTTCTGCGGTTTGTTTGATAACCTCTCCCATCATCCGCACGGCGTCCATATTAATGCCAGAGCGTGAGGTCGCGAGGTTGACTGAGGAACAGACCAGTTCAGTTGTCGAAAGCGCTTCGGGAATCGAACGTATGAGGTTCAGATCGGCTTCGGTAAAACCCTTGTGGACGAGCGCGGAGTAACCGCCAATAAAGTTAATGCCAATTTCGCGGGCTGCGCGATCGAGGGCGCGGGCGAAAATAACGTAATCCGTCGTGTCGGTAGGTGCGCCGATCATTGCGATTGGCGTGACAGATACGCGCTTGTTGATGATCGGGATCCCAAATTCACGGCTGATATCTTCGCCAGTTTTGACGAGATTTTCGGCCTTGCGGCAGATCTTGTCGTAGATGCGCTGGCTAGTGATTTCTGCGGACGCTGTGGCGCAATCAAAAAGTGAAATGCCCATTGTAATTGTGCGCACATCGAGGTGCTGCTCACGGAACATGCTGAGGGTTTCGAGGACTTCAAAATCATTAAACATCTACTCTTCTTCCCCTTAGACCCGGTGCATCGCTTTGAAAATTCCGGCATGTTGAACGCGGATGGCCAGACCCATATCGTTACCGAGTGTTTCCATTTTGTCGGCTAGTTCCTTGATATCGAGCTGCATCGATTGGATATCAACGAGCATGATCATCGTGAAGACATCTTGCAAGATCGTTTGGGAAATATCGTTGATATTCACATTCAGGGCCGCCAATTCGGTGGCGACGCGGGCGATAATTCCAACGCAATCCTGACCGACAACGGTGATGATGGCTTTTTGATTGACTGTTTCTGGCATGGTATGTACCTCTTCCACACATTTTATCCCTTAATTTTAACCTTCTTCAGGCGCTGTGCAAAGCATTCCGTGTTTCAAAATAAAACATCGGCTGATTCCACAAATCTAACCGATGTCGTGCTAGTATTCTCAATCAGATCGTATAAGTCAGTCCCGGTTCGGCCAGGTCGATAGTCGTTGGACTGTCACCGGCAGCTGTTCGAGCTTCGAGGATGGACTCGGCACGATTAAAGAATGGCAGCAGATGAATAAGCAGCATATTTTTGACGTCATTTTGTGCGGCGATCGTGCCACATTCGGCTGCGGTCATATGAACCATCACGGGGGTGCGCAGTTTTTCTTGTGAACCCGCATCCAGTAGCGCGAGATCAGCTTGGCGGAGCAACGGTGTGAGATTTGCACAGGGAATTGTGTCAGAAGTGGTCGCAAAAACCCGTCCGTCCTTTTCGATCCGTAACGCGCACGTTTCAAACGGATGGATTGTTCCAAAGCAGTGTATTTGGGCGCCAAATAGGTCGAAGTGGTGATCGTCAGCGATCGGAATTAGTGTGAAGTTGCCTGGACTTTCGAGTGATGCGGCGAGCGGCTCTGGGGTTTTCGGGGCATAGACCGGAATATTTCCGATCGTTTGACCAGCCTTGCGCGACAAGTCCATCGCGTATTTGAGCACACCGATGTCGCTGATATGATCGCTATGCAAGTGGGTCAATATAATTGCTTCAAGTTGGTCGAGGCGAATGTATTCGAGCATCCGGCTTAAGACGCCACTGCCACAATCAATCAGCAGATGGTGACCGTCGATTTCAAGGAGATAACCGGATGTGGCTAAGCCTGGACCAGGAAAGGCGCCAGAGGATCCGAGTATGGTCAGTTTCATTAGGTGACCTCCGAAGATGCGTTTAGTGATTCGGCTGGGGGCTTTAGTAGTGGATGCAAATGGTGTTGAGCTGCGGTTTGCGATTCCTTTGGGACGGGCGTTTCAGTTGACGTGCGAGTTGCTAGTGGCATCAGGTGGTCTGTTGGGCATTTGACGGTCTGTTGCTATGAGTCCTTTTGCCGTCAGAATATATTCCAATGGATAATCGTGATTTGTGCTTGGTACATGATCTAATATTTGCATGGGCAGAGCGACCCCCACCGTGATTGGGTGGTTGGTTTGTGAGCTGAGATAGTGGTCGTAATATCCTTTGCCCCAGCCGAGGCGATTGCCTTGGAGGTCAAAGGCTAATCCTGGCAACAAGATGACATTAGGTGTGCAAAGCGTAGTTTGATTGGGGTCAGGTTCAACAACACCGAACCGCCCTTGGATGAACGCTGGTGGGTCATCTCGTTCGCTTCTGAGTGCATAAAACGCAAGGTTATCTTGCCCTTCGTATGTGATCATTTTCGGGAATGCGAGTGTCCAGCCACGTTCAACCAAAGTGGCCCAGGCGCTGGCTAGATCGACTTCTTGGCGCATAGCCCAATAAAGTGCGATCACGGGTTGGCCATCGGCTGTTTTTTGCAGGTTTGAGGTCCATTGTTGGAATAAATCTGAGCTCAGAAGGTGGTAAACAGTTTGTGACGATTGTTGCGAAACGTCTGTATCGGACAGGCTTTCGCGAGAGGCGATCAGCTGTTGACGCAAAGCTTGCTTTTGCCGGATGACCGATTGTTCAGTTTCTAGCGGTTTTGGCATATTAGTCTGGCTCCGGAAACATCATTGCATCGATATAGAGGTCACTAAATTGCGGGTTGCTCGAAAGTTCGAGGTAGTGGATTTTGCGTGCCACTTTGGCTGCTTTGGTGATTGACGGGGCATGGAGCAGGCACATTGCAGCGCCAGTGCCTGAGCTATTGCCGACATTGCGAACTTTGGTTTCGCACGGCGATGGCAAGAGACCAATGCGGATGGCTTGGGCAATATTGATATAGCTGCCAAATCCCCCCGCAAGATAAAGATGGTCGACGTGCTCAATTTTGATCGCGGCGGCGCGTAATAGCACGTCTAAGCCAGCAGCCATCGCAGCCTTGGCATTTTGCAGTTCGCGGATGTCCTTTTGAGTGAGGTAGATGGAAGGTGATTGTGCAGCGGGCGACAATCGGAATGCGCGCATTCCTTCGTAGTGCGTTAGGCACTCGCGCAAGTCTGTGGATAGATGCGCTGCGTCAGCATCGTCGGCGAGTCGACCGGTTTCATCAATCACGGTGGCATCGAGGAGCGAGGCGATGACAGCGACGACGCCGGAGCCGCAAATCCCGTGCATCGTTGCTTCTGGCCCGCCGATAACGTGGATTTCGAGTTGGCCGTTGTGATAGCGGGCTTGGTCGACGGCCCCGGCCATTGCCGGCATGCCAAAGGTTATATTGGCGCCTTCAAACGCCGGTCCAGCTGCGGTCGAACAAGCGACAATCCCAGCTTCACCGGCGAGGACAATTTCACCATTCGTCCCAATGTCGAGCAAAATACTGGTCGTACCGGTCTTTTTTGCGCGGTTGAGGCCGCAAGCTAAAATGCCGGCCGTGATGTCGGCACCGACATAGCTGGCAATCGATGGTAATAGAATCGCGAGACCTTGGGGGGCAATTTTTAGCCCAAGATCAGTTGCGGGAACCGTTTGACCGACTAAAGTTAATGGGATAAAAGGCGCGCGGGCGAGGCCTGTTGGATCCAACCCACCTAACAAATGCATCATGGTGGTATTACCAGCTAAGGTCAGTAATAGCGGCAGGTCAGAAACGTTAGCCGAGGTGATGACCGTAGCGATCAGGCTGTTCAACCCCTCGACGATGACGGTTTGTAATTCAGCCAATTGTGCATTACCCTGCATCGCGTGTTCTATCCGGCTGATTACATCAGCACCAAACATTTTTTGCGGATTTAAGGCCGATGCTTCGGCGAGGCGTTTTCCGGATTCGAGGTCGTACAAATAGGCAGCTAATGTGGTCGTGCCGATATCGATCGCGCAACCGAGGGCTGTTGGGGCAGTGACGTCGACAAAGCGAATGACCTCTTTTGTATCGATGCGAAAGTCATATGTTAATGCCCCATCTTCAACCGCGAGTCGGTGATTGAAGTCATTTAAAATCGCATATGGTACGGTGAGACCTGTGGCGTCAAAAAAGCGGGTGTCATCGGGTCGCGGGTCACTGAGCGTGCCAGGCGCTAAAGCAATCAGACCGCGGCAGACAAGCGGTTCGAGGGCGATGTCTGGTAAAACGCTGTCAGTCGTGATTTTCGCCTTGGCGTGTTCCGGCAAATTAACCTTGAGTGCCTGATCGGTAGTCAAACCGCATCGCGCCCAAAGTTCAGGCTCAATTTGGGTCTGACAAGCTAGAACCGGGCCAAGCCCTTCTATTTCGATTTGACACTTTTTGCATGATCCTTTGCCACCGCAGGGGGATGTGATATCCATCCGATGTTGACGAAAAAGCGATAAAAATGTTGTGCCTGACGCTACTTCGATGATTTTGTCTGTTTTAACATGATGAATTTTGAGTAGCATACTAACCGCCTTTGAGTGTGACTATATTTTATATGTTTACGGTAGCATGAGTTACAAAGCGGTTCAATGCAAATTTTTACTCGATTATGCAACTAATATATGGGGACTGGCGGCCCTTGAGAGGACAAGCTACAATATTTCTGAAAGACCGCAGTACACAGCCTTCATTTGATGCTTAAATGACAGGCTTACGATATTTTAAAAAGCGAGGCATTTTATGCGCACGACAACAGTTCAAATTGTCATGGTTTCCCACGTTAACGGTTCTAATCGCTTATTTGGTGGTCAACTGATGCAATGGATCGATGTGACTGCTGCAGTTGAAGCACGACGCCATGCGTTTAGCGATGTCACAACAGCAGCCGTTGATGCGCTCGAATTTCTAGCCCCGGTTTTTTTAAATGACTTGCTGGTGCTCCAAGCTGAAGTAACTTGGACGGGAAAGACTTCGATCGAAGTGCGCGTTGAAACGTTTCGTGAACATCTAAATGGCGAACGGGTACTCGTCAATCGAGCTTATTTCTTATTTGTGGCCGTTGATAACCATGGCAAACCGCGCGAGGTCGAGCCATTTGTCCCTCGTGGCCCGGTGCAATTGCGCGAATGGGATAACGCGATTACGCGCCGTGAACATCGCTTGAAAATGCGCGAAGAAATGAACGCTTTGGCGCAATTGAAGAATGAACAAGCTTTTGCCAAATTAAAGCAGAATCACGACGCTGACGAGTATTGAATTATGCGTATGCTGCCTTTTTGAGTAATTTAGTGATTTAAGCAACATTGCGAACGGATTACCATGTTTCTCCAGCATTGAGCATTTCGATTTGCGAAAAAGATAAGTTCATTCCGGCAGCTTCGACGGCATCGCGGAGTTGCTCATTTTTGCTAAAGCCAACGACTGGGAAAACTGGCATCGGTTGTTGCAAGAGCCAAGCGAGAACGAGTTGACTAATGCTATAGCCGGTTTCCTTGTGAAGTTGCTTTAACGCATCAGCGCGGTGCTTGTTGAGATCATTCTCATAGTAACGGCGCAATTTCTCGGTCATTGAACAGGTATTTTGTAAGTATTTGCTAAAATAGCCTTTGCCAAGTGACGAATACGGCATCACGGCCATATTTTCTTTTTTGAATAATTCCCAAGCTGGCCAGTCCATTGCAACTACGGTTGGATCAATTGCCGCTCGATCGTTGTAGCGGACAAGGCTCCAGCGATTTTGAATGGCAAGCAAGGCTTTGTCTACTTGCTTTTTTTCGAGGGCAATGGCTTCTGCGACACGGTCAGTTGACCAATTTGACAAGCCATAATAGCGAATTTTGCCTTGCTGGCGGAAGTCGCGGAGCATCCCGAGAAGGTCAGCAACTGGGATCGAAGGGTCGTCACGATGCAAATAATAGATGTCGATCGTGTCGCGGCCAAGAGTCTGCAGACTTAACTCAAGGTCAGCTGTCACGTCGTCGACGGTTAGGCGGCTGTTGGTTAAATCCTCAAAAGGTGGAAATCCGCCTTTGGTGCTAATCATCATCGAAGAACCCTGACTACTTTGTTTGAGCCAGCGGCCGATAATTTGTTCCGCGCTGTTGGGGTCGCTCGTGCGCAATTTGCCATAACTGTTAGCCGTATCGAGTAAATTGCCATCGCAATCCGCGAAATGGTCAATGCGGCGCATGGCGTCAGCTTCGGTTTCCACAGAAAAGTTACCGGTACCCATGACTATCGATGAAATAAAAAGATCCGTATCGGGAATCATCCACTGGCGCATCGCACATATCCTTTGAATAATTTCTGGTTAACGCTATTATACCCGATCAACGGGTGCCTGACACAAAAAAGGGACTGCAGGTTGTCCTGCAGTCCCTGTCGGGGTTGGGCGAAGTGTGGGAATTAGGCTTTGCCGTCGCAGCCGAGGACGTTGGTGATTTTGCGGGCAACCATGTCTTTGATCGCTGTACGAGCTGGGCTCAGGTACTGGCGAGGATCAAAGTGGCTCGGATTTTCAGCAAAATATTTGCGGATGGAGGCGGTCATGGCCAGACGCAAGTCTGAGTCAATGTTGATTTTGCAGACGGCGCTACGAGCGGCCTGACGGAGCATGTCTTCTGGGATACCGATGGCGTGGTCCATTTTACCGCCAAATTTGTTGATATCATCAACAAATTCCGGAATAACGGAGCTAGCGCCATGGAGGACGATCGGGAAACCAGGCAGACGACGTTCGATTTCTTCGAGAATATCAAAGCGGAGCTGCGGTTTTGTGCCGGGTTTGAATTTGAAGGCGCCGTGGCTAGTGCCAATGGCAATCGCGAGGGAGTCACAGCCAGTGCGGGTGACAAAATCAACGACCTGGTCAGGATTGGTGTAGGAAGCGTCTTCAGCAGAAACGCTGACGTCGTCTTCGATACCGGCTAAGCGGCCGAGTTCAGCTTCAACCGTAACACCACGTGCGTGGGCATATTCAACAACCTTCTTGGTCAGTTCAACATTGCCTTCGTAGGAGTGATGGGAACCGTCGATCATGACAGAAGTAAATCCGCCGTCGATGCAATCTTTGCACAGTTCAAACGTGTCACCGTGGTCGAGGTGCAGGGCGATCGGCAGGTCGGTGACTGCGAGGGCAGCTTCGACGAGTTTGACGAGGTAGGTGTGATTAGCATATTTGCGGGCACCAGCAGAAACCTGTAGGATCAGTGGGGCGTTGAGGCTCTTGGCTGCTTCGGTGATGCCCTGAATGATTTCCATGTTGTTGACGTTGAAAGCACCGATGGCGTAGCCACCTTCATAGGCTTTCTTGAACATTTCCGTTGTGTTAACGAGTGGCATAGCGTTCTCCTTTTTCCTGTATGCGTTGGTCTGCTTTTGGATGTTCAGCAAGTATGAATCTGTGTGACACAGATGCTCTTAGATTTTAGAGTTTTTCAGCGTCAACGTCAATTCAATTGGTTGATTTTGACAGAAAAAGAGTGAAATTTTGTGTGAATTCGACGATTCGTGGTTTAGCACATAAAAACAGTAAATCTAACAGCGACATGGAACATTTTGGTTGCATCATATATTAATCAATTTGCATTTTGTAGTATTTTGTTTGATTTACTCCATTAAAAGCAATATAATTGACTTAGGTGGTGCAAATATGATAAAAACAACGAAAATGTTAACTGCCGAACTTAAAGAATATGTTAATACTACGACTAAGATTCGTCAGCTTATAAAAAACAAAGAAGTTTTTCCCATTGTCAGAGGGCTTTTTGAGACAGATGCTCATATACCCGGGCATTATTTAGCTCCGATTATTTATGGGCCGTCCTACTTGTCTTTTGAGTTCGCACTAGCATTTTACGACCTCATTCCTGAAGCTGTTTATAGTTACACATCAGCAACCTTTGAAAAGCGCCGGTCGAAGCAATACAATACGCCTTTTGGTCGATTTACTTATCAGGATGTGGCGAGTGACGCCTATCCCGTTGGGATTGTGCGACATGTTGAAAATGGATACAGTTTTCAAATTGCTTCTCCGGAAAAAGCGCTATGTGACGAACTCTATATAAAGCCGCCACTTGGAAATCGCGCTGAGCTTGAGCAGCTTTTATATGAGGATTTGCGGATAGAGCCAGATGATTTCGCTCTATTAAATAGAAATGATCTCTTAGCTATATCCGCGCACTACCACACGCGGAATCACAAATTGCTGCAAGTGTATGTCAAAAGGATGATAAAAAATGGATAAGATTATTGAACAAATGCTTGAGCACTATCCTATTGAAACGCTTTTAGACCAAAAAAATAGCATTAAGGAAATTATCCAAGAAATTGTTCTATGTGGGCTTAGTCGAGCGAACTTTTTTAATCAAGCTGCTTTTTATGGCGGGACAGCACTAAGAATTTTTTATGGACTTGATAGATTTTCAGAAGATCTTGATTTTTCTTTAAAAGTATCTGCCCCTTCATTTTCATTAACGAAATATTTGCCAACTCTCGAAAAGGAGTTGCGCGCTTACGGTCTTCATTTCAAAGTAGAAACCAAGGAAAAATCCGTTGAGTCATCTATCCAATCGGCTTTTCTCAAAGGAAGCACAAAGGAACATCTACTGATGTTTTATGCGAATGAATTGTCTAAAGGTTCAGTTGGCCAAAATGAATTGATTAAAGTAAAATTTGAAGTGGACACAAACCCACCGGAACACGCCACTTTTGAAACAAAATATAGATTGCTTCCCATACCTTATGAAGTCACACTTTATGATATGTCATCTCTTTTTGCCGGGAAGATTCACGCAGTCATTTGTAGAGGTTGGAAAAACAGAGTAAAGGGCAGAGATCTTTATGATTTTGTGTTCTATCTTACAAAAGGCACTGCAGTGAATCTCAATTATCTTGTTGCTCGATTAAGCCAAACCAACACGATTTCAGCGGAAGAAACGCTCACAATAGAAGATGTTAAGCAATTACTCTACACGAGATTTCAAAATATTGATTACGATCAAGCAAAACAAGACGTTTCGCAGTTTATCAAAAATCCCGGGGCGCTTGATTTATGGGGTACATCTTTTTTTAGCACAATCACTGAGTCACTTAAGGCTATCTAAAGTCTTGGTTATTTCTTCAGATATACTTACGGAAATCCAGGGTTTGGAATTAAACGAGTACACATCTCAATTTTGATCGACAAAATAGACCCGCGATCCGACTTGGGCAAGAACAAGGTCAAGCAGCGACCGATTCCCGATCCACCACCTGTGATCAAAACGGTACGGCCAGACATATCTGGACGTACCGTTGGTGTGATCAATTCACTCGTCACAGCGTTTTGAGCTGGTCGAGGCGTTCATTAGCGCTCGCTAACATGGCTTCATACTTCGTGATTTTCTCGCGTTCGATAGCGATGACTTTTTCCGGAGCTTTGGCGACAAAATCTTCATTGGCGAGTTTGGCATTGACGCGCGCGACCTCTTGCGCGAGGTTCTGCTTCTCTTTTTCGAGGCGTTCGATTTCCTTGCTGAGATCGAGCAAATCGGTCAACGGGATAAAGATTTCACCGACAGAGAAGATCGCTGTGACCGCAGTGGCCGGGATATTCGCTTTGCCGGATTGCGTCGACAGGGTCGAAACACTGGCGAGACGTTGCAAAAACGGCAGGCTGTTTTCAAAGATCGTGCGAATTTTTTCATCGGCAGAAACGACGATGATACCGGCTTTGCGGCTCGGCGGTACGTTCATGTTGGTTCGCACATTGCGGATTTCACGGATCGCATCCATCAAAACAGCCATCTGACGTTCATCGTCTGGGAAATTGAGAGTAGTATCGGCGATCGGCCAATCACTGACCATAATCGATTCACTGGTTTGAATGAGGTGACTTTGAATCGTTTCGGTGACGAATGGCATGAACGGATGTAAGAGGCGCAGGGCTTCGACGAGGACATGATTGAGGACAAATTGGGCGACGAGGCGGCCGTGCGAACCTGAATCATTGAGGCGGGCTTTGGCAATTTCGATGTACCAGTCGCAGAATTCTTCCCAGAGGAAGCTGTAAATTTTGGTCAGAGCAACGCCGAGATCATAGTTATCAAGGTTTGCTGTGACTTCAATTTTTAGATTCTGGAGGCGCGAGAGAATCCAGCGATCTTCGAGGCTAAAATCGGCTGCGGAAACGCTAGCAAAATCCATTTCCTCATCAAAATTCATGACGACAAAGCGGAAGGCATTCCATATTTTATTGATGAAATTGCGGCCTGCTTCGATTTTTTCTTTGGAAAAACGCAAGTCATTGCCGGGCGCATTACCCGTAACCAAGGCATACCGCAAGGCATCGGCGCCGTATTCATCGATGATTTCCAGTGGATCGATGCCATTACCTAAAGACTTTGACATTTTGCGACCTTGGGCGTCACGCACAATCCCATGAATAAAGACGGTGTGAAACGGTGCTTGTCCGGTGTGCTCGAGGCCGGAAAAAATCATGCGAGCAACCCAGAAGAAAATGATGTCGTATCCGGTGACGAGGACGCTTGTCGGATAGAAATATGAGAGGTCTGCGGTTTGATGCGGCCAACCAAGGGTTGAGAATGGCCAAAGAGCAGAGGAAAACCACGTATCGAGGGTGTCTTCGTCTTGGGTCATTTTCACCCCGCCACATACCGGGCAGGTGTCAGGTTTTGTGCGCGCGACGGCAATATGACCGCAATCACCGCAATAATAAGCAGGGATCCGATGACCCCACCACAACTGGCGCGAGATACACCAGTCGCGGATATTATCCATCCAGTTAAAGTACGTTTTGTCGAAACGTTCGGGCACGAAATTGATTTCGCCTTCGCGGACAGCAGCGATCGCCGGCTCGGCCAAGGGTTTCATTTTGACAAACCACTGGAAGGACACGCGAGGTTCAACGACGGTTGAGCAACGATAGCACGTGCCGACATTGTGTTTGTGGGGCTCGGTTTTGATCAATAGATCTTGGGCATCGAGGTCTTTCAAAATTTGTTTGCGGGCAACTTCACGGGTCATCCCGGTGTAAATGCCGCCGTTTTCATTGATTTTTGCATCCTCAGTCAGCACATTGATGACTGGCAAGCTGTGGCGAAGCCCAACTTCAAAGTCGTTCGGATCATGGGCTGGCGTGATTTTGACGACGCCGGTGCCGAAGTCGCTTTCGACATAGGTGTCGGCGATGATTGGGATCGTTCGACCGGTTAGCGGCAGAATAACGTGTTTACCAATAAGGTGTTGGTAACGTTCGTCTTCAGGGTGGACGGCGACGGCAGTATCACCGAGTAGGGTTTCCGGCCGAGTTGTCGCGAGGGTCAAGTAGCCGTCGCCATCGGCGAGCGGATAGCGCAGGTGATAGAAATGGCCGTTTTTCTCTTCAAATTCGACTTCGGCATCAGAAATCGAGGTCAGGCAATTCGGACACCAATTGATGATCCGTTCGCCGCGGTAAATAAGGTCCTTTTCATATAGGCGCAAGAAAACTTCCTGAACGGCATCCGAACAGCCCTCATCGAGGGTGAAGCGTTCGCGGTTCCAGTCGCAGGATGATCCTAGTCTTTTGAGCTGTTCGATAATCCGGCCACCGTAGTGATTGCGCCAATCCCAGGCTCGCTCGAGAAACTTTTCCCGGCCAAGATCTTCCTTGGCTATGCCCTCTTTTTTCATCGCCTCAACGATTTTGGCTTCAGTGGCAATCGACGCGTGATCGGTGCCTGGCACCCACAGGGCAGCATAACCTTGCATGCGTTTCCAGCGGATCAAGATATCTTGCAAGGTGTTGTCAAGGGCGTGGCCCATGTGGAGTTGACCGGTGATATTAGGCGGCGGAATCACAATGGTGTAGGGCTTTTTGGCCGGATCAGGCTTTGTCGAAAAATAACCTTGAGCCAGCCAATTCTGATAAATCGGGCCTTCCATTGCTTGTGGTTCAAATGCTTTTGCGATTTGGTCAATGCGTGCCATAGGGGCTCCTCTCCCAATAAAAAAACCTTCCATCCAGTTCGGGAAAAATCCCGAAACAACTGGACGAAAGGCGAACTTCCGTGGTACCACCAGTTTTTCCGCAAATGCGGACACTCGTAAGCCATCAAAGCCGCAATGGCAAAGCGGTCTGCTCCAGGGCGACTTTCGGTTAATGGCATCTTCCGGTGAAATCTCTCAGCACAACGGACTTCACTCTCTGGCGGGGCCGATAACTTACTCCTCCCATTCAAGGCAGGAAATTGGCTTAATCTTACACAAAACAGACAGATTTGGCAAGGATGGTGCTAGGCAGGTGCTAGATGTTCGGTCAAACGCGAATGTTGTCTAGGTAAATGAGGCCGCGGTTGTTGGGGTCGGTGAGGATGAATTTAAGCCGAATGATTTGGGCTAGGTCGAGGTCATTGCGGAGGGTGTCGAGGTCGAACGTGATGGTTTGCCAGCGGAGTGCGGGGACGATGCGTTGGGCTTCGGTCGTGTATTCGCGGGCACCGGGCGCAGCAATCGCATAGAGATTGAGTTTGATGGTCTTTTCGACGCGATCTGGATTGAAAATATCGACGAGGAGTTGGTTTGCATGGCTCAAATTGAGGGGTGGAAAGTCCTCGCGCCGATCTATTAGCGGGCCAAATGTGAAGGCGGACGGACCAGTTTCGGGTTGACCACTGCCAGTAATCGTTTGACCTGCAGTCGCCTGATAGGTGATTTTCAGAGCGGCTTCACCTTCTGATTTATTAGCCTTTTCACGGCTGATGCTCATTTGACCGGCAAAAACTTGCCACTGTGATGGGTCATCCGCATGGACCCATTCACGCGGCAGGCTATAAACGGCAGGTTGTTGATCGGAGCGAAATGGGACGACGGGTAGCTGGTCTTTACTAATCACATTGCCACAGTGATTGTCGGAAAAACCATAGGTCACGCCGAGGGGATTAGGGATCGCATCGTGCCAGACCATGACGCGCACACCATACAACACACGCGCCATGGCTTCATGATAAATTCGATCGGGACCACAAACGGCAAAACCGCGAACACGCGTATCGTCGCCGGTCAAACGTAGCCCTTCGCCTGCATGACTGAAGGAAATCATCATCTTGCCACCGACAAGCTCAATTGATTCGCATTCGGGCGCTGAATGGGGTGCTTTACGCTGGTACAACAGACCGAGACAAACGGTGCGCAAGCGGTATGCGATCATTGCCAAATGATTGCTGGCAACAGTGTTGGAGACGGGTACGAGAGCAGTCGGTGCTGCGAGATGATGGGCGCAATAAGACAGATTCTCATTTGCCATCGTCAATGCAGTTGCATTTTTTTGGTTGATAAAATGCGTCGGATGTAAAAGCATCAAAAACGCGGCTGGCTTGCTTTCGATAGGCAACAAGCGCGCCCGGAGTTGTTCTGCGAGTTTAATAATTTCAGTGGCGTTTGTTGTTTCGCCTAGATCCTTTTGACTACCAGACCAAACGATACCGCGCAGACAAAAGTGGTGCAACGGATCGAGCAGTCGTGCGGCTTGGCCTTTTTTATTGTCGGGTTGCCAGTCGCGAATTTTGCGGCCGGGCAGCAACACTTGGATCAGCCCAATCGGCATTCGCAGTTCGAGAATCAGTTCGCGCCCAAACATCAGGCCGAGCGCACTTTTGGACAACAGTTCGGTCGGCTGGTCAGCCGCATGCCAGCAATTTTCTGGATCACGTCGTGCTAAATCTAATAAACGGAGATATGGAATACTGGTATGATCTGACGCAAGTTGAGCTGTCGAATCGGCCAATGGGATACTTAAGGTTGAATCGCCGATCAGTAAATACACTTCACCTACCAGCAAGTGGGTCAAGCGCAGGGTGCGTTCGCTGTCGGAAATTAACAGCTCAATGGGATCAAAAGATGCTTTAAGAGCTGGTAAATCGAACTGAAAACGGCCATTTTTATCACTTTTTAGCGCCGCTGTATAAATCACGCCATAATTTGGATCGAGCGGTGATACGGCATGTTTATCGAAAGGGGTGCGAATCAGCTCAAGCGAAAGCTCAAGATTGGCGTCAGTCAGTCCAGACAGGCGCGTTTTGGCCTGCTGTTGGATAACCATTCCGGACGTAAATTGTGGCGGTAAAGTGATCCATGCTGACATGCCAAAGCCTCAGAAATGTAAAAATTAATGCATTCTCTGAGGTCATTCTAACTTCTCCATCTTGACAAATCAATATTTATTTATCTTTAACTTTTAAAAGTCACTATCTATCTATTTATCTGCTGATTATTCCGATTTCTTGATCAATTGGACTTGGCGAATTTTGGCTTGTGCGGCTTGTTTGACGAGCTTGGCGACACCATCAGTCGTCCAATCAACGGCATTCGGATATTCTGATACAACTGAATTGGGGCTTGCAGCAGCAGGGGTATAAATCGTCAATAATTGTCCGCAATGGACTAAGTGATGATAGGGGGCCTCGATACGTATCCGATCTTGGGTCGAAACGGCCATCCGGGCTGGTAAACTAAATCCGGCACTATAGCGTTTGCCATCAGTGACCCCCGCAATTTTGCCAAATCGAGTCCGATCAGCCGTGATCAATTCACGGGCGATCCACTCCTCCTGACCGGCTGACAGCGAAATTTTGACCCCGTGGCGTTCTGCCGCTTCTTCGACAAAATCGCGCATCATCGTCACAATTTCGAGCCCGAGGCGAGTAGCATCTTCGCGCTGACCGTGATTGCGGCCCACGAGCGACGTCAGGGTCTCCGAAAGGCCGACAAAATTGACACTTAATTGTTCGTTAGCGATGATTTCGGCCATTGTTTCATTGGGGAAAAAGGGTTTTTGAGTATTGTCTTGCACATGGCTGACAACAAACGGAAAATTGCGGCGACGGATTGAAATCAATGCAGAGTGGCGTTCGAGCAAGGAGCCAATTGCCAATTCAAGTTGGTTCTCGAGGCGGTGGTTGAATAAGTTGAGATCATTGCGCGCTAAAATAGCACAACGGGGTAAGTTGATGGTCACCCGCGCGAGCGATAAATAGTCGGGATCAGCCATCGCAAATTGCGGGGTGCCATGGGCTGCGCAGCATTCACACGCTTTCAGGAATAGATCGTAATTAGGGTCCCCAGGTGAAAGATTGACCCCGTCTGCGAGGAGAAAAAGTTGACGAGGGGCTGGTAAATGCCCATTCTGACCAGGGCCTACACGCGTCGCATGCAAAATTTCTTGAGTCACTAAACGGGCATCGTCAGAGGTTTCCAGACCATATTGAATGCTCAAAGGTGTGCGGTGTGGCGGCGTGCAGAGATTATTCGTTTGCCAATGCTTGAGCAGTGACGCCATCGCCTGGCGGGTGGCTGTTACAGTCTCGACAGCTGCGAGCTCGGTTGCTTTTGCAATGGCCAAGTCCGTCGTTAGTGCTGGCAAAGTGCTAAACAGATCCAAATATTTTTGATATAGGTTCGCACGGGTCGCTTGTACACCGTCAGCCATCGCCCGGTCAAAATGGGCCAAGGTCGGACAACCGCTAATTTCATTTTGGGCCCTGGTAACGGTTGTTGCAGCAAAGTCGGCATAGGAACGGATATCGCCAGATTCACGGTCCGCCGCGTGACCACCAACGAATTCGCCAGCAAATTGCTTTTTGAGATCAATGGGGAAGTCCGAAAACGTCAGCGCATAATATTCCAAGTCATGTAAGAACAGATCACGGTTTAAATGGGCTTGGCTGACCTCAGGTCGCAGCAGATATAAAATATTGTAAGATTGCGCGCCGGTCAGACCATATTGCAGTAAAATCTCGTTCGAATTGGTCGCAATATCACTGTCTTCTGATTCGAGGGGGTTCATCGCGTGAAAACTTTGCATCAGGTGGGTTTTCATTTCACGGACTCGCGTGCGTTCAGCGCGGTAGATAATATAGCGTTTAGCTGTTTCTGGGTAGCCATTTTCCATCAAAACATGTTCGACAAGATCTTGTATCTGCTCAATCGTCGGCCGACTGTTGCCGGCATCGTCGATTCGGTCTGCGACTTGCGACGAAATATTCATGCTGATCTGGCTTTGAGATCGATTGGGGTCGCGGGTATTGATTTCTTGCGATGCATCAAGGGCTTTGTGAATCGCGTTTGCGATCTTTTCAATGTTAAAAACAGCTTCCCGACCATCACGTTTAATGACTCTGGTTATCATGCCACACTCCTTGACGCTCTTGTTTGAAGATCTCTAAGGACAAGCAATTTATTTAAATTTAACCGTGTTTGAAAATGAAATCAACGGGTCTGACGTATTAGTTCATACAATCCGAGTTTCGTAAAGCCACCAAATGTTATTTTGGCATGGTCTGCTTGTAAAGCGGCTTTAAATAGATATTCGAATTCAAGGCGAGTAGCCTCATTGGGTAAACGGACAAAATCAATCACCACAAGGCCATCCGTATGGCGCAATCGCAGTTGTCGTGCAATTTCGACTGCGGCTAATTGATTCGTTTTAAAGCGCAATTGTATATTATCGGAAGCTTGCGCTTTGCCGGTATTAACATCGATCGCAAGAAGGGCTTCAGTTTGGTCCCAGACGATACTTCCGCCATTTTTCAACAACACACGGCGTTTACTAACGTCGCGCGCAAGGTCACTGACTCGGTGAATGGCCCGCAAATCAAAGGTTCCGGCCTGCAAGCGCAATTTGGCACGTTGTTCTGGCCAACGTGCTGTTAGCCAGACATCCACGGCTTGAAAAAGCTCAAGATCATCGAGTTGAATGGATTGGATTTCGGGGGTCAGCCAATCCATCAGCGCAGCGACATGGGGCTCGCGCAATCTGGAAATCAGACGTGGTACAGACCCTCCGGCTTGGGCGTCTGTCTCAGCAAGCGCGCGTTGTTGCAGCAACAAGGTGCGTTCTGTATCGACGAGAGTCGTGCGTTGCACATCAGGCAAAAGCTTGGTTTTACTACGTAAAAAGCCCGCCTCGGTCGATGGATCGAGCACAAGAAAAAGGCCAGGATACTGAATTTTGGTCGTCAAAAGGTGACCTTTGGTTGGTGCGTGGTCACTCGTTTCGGAGTTCTTCTTCCCGCCCGTCAAGCGACGAATCTGGACGAGTATCGTTTGACCAGCCTTGCAATTGACCGGCGCTTCCTTTAGGGGTAGCAACGCGTTTTCCGGCTGGCCGATCTCAACAAAGACGCGTTGCAAGCCACGGTCGACCGATTCGATTCGGCCGAGAATGATGTCTTGATTCGCGGCTGCTGTTGCTGAAATTGTGGGCAACCATTCAATCGCCACGCCTTCCTCGAGCAAGATCGCCTCCGGCAAGCCGTCCGCGTTTTTCAGCAACAGGATGTCAGATTTCATTGTGGCAATCGAAGCGGCGAGGCATAGCCACTAGGATCGATAGTGGAATGAATCAGCAAACTTAAGCGGGTGATTGCACAGTCGGCTGCAGCGATGGCATCAAGACCACCATAGACAACGAGTGCGTCGAGGAACAAATCGGGGCGCAGGTTAGCCGAGCTCCCCGCTTTGACGCGGATCACAATTTCAGATTCGGACATGAGCCGCACGTCAAGAATGAGTGCGCGAATTTCAACTTGTAAGGTGCGCCCTTTGCTAAATTTTTCGACGATCAAAGGCTGGGCAACTGGAATCCGGCGCCAGGCAGCCGCGAGACCAGCGATCGACAGGCGATAGTCTGCGGCTTGCACCAGACTCATCAAGCTGATTTTGCTCGGTAGGATCGGAGCGCCGGCGAGTATTTCAAAGCCAATCGGCAAATTATCGTTGAGTTTTTTGATCATAAGGTCTGGTGCGACTGGTTCAATGAGTTGGATATCGACATAGTCATCTTCCGTTGCGAGTCCGACACCGATGGGTAAAGCGAACGTCATTTGCGGGCGTGGATTAAAGCCCTGCGACCAATGCACGGGGAGTTTTGCCCGGCGAATCGCTCGTTCAAACGTGCGCATCATATCGAGGTGGGCCAGCCAAATTGCTGGTTCTCGGCGGGCAAATCGCAGGCGGATTTCGTAATAAGCAAGCGGTGTATTTCCTGGGTTTGCGGTGTTAGCTTGCACGGCCTGTTCGGGTGGCGCGGCCTGTTCGAGTTGCGCGACCTGTTCGTCATTCAAAGCAGACACCTCCCCCAAAGCATTGAGCCCCGCAAGCAGAGCATTGCTCGCGACATTCCGGCGTCGTCGCCGCTTGCATGGCTTGTTGATATTCCGTCCACAAGAAATCCGTGGTCACACCGCAATCGATATGTGACCAGGGGAAAACCTCGTCGCGGGTCCGTTCACGGCGGGCATAGAAATTTGGATCGAGACCAGCATCTGCGATGCATTGCATCCAGAGATCGTATTTAAACTGATCATCCCACGCGTCAAAGCGAGCCCCACCGTGGAAAGCTGCAAGAATCACGGCCCCGAGGCGGCGATCACCACGGGCGAGCACACCTTCGAGATAAGAGATTTTGGGCTCATGCCACTTGTATTTGACCGATCGGGTCATCCGCAACTGATCGCGCAGGTGCGATTGATGTGATCGCATCGTGTCTAAATCGGCCTGGGCACACCACTGAAAAGGAGTAAAGGGCTTGGGGATGAACATCGCGGTGCTGATCGCAAGTTCAAGGCGGCGTGGACGTTCAAAGCGCGGTAGTTTGTTGTACCGGTCTTCGATCGCCCGGGCAAGTTTGGCGATCCCATCGACATCTTCCATCGTTTCAGTCGGCAAGCCGAGCATGAAGTAGAGCTTAGCTCCGCTCCATCCGCCACGCAGAGCGAGCTCCATTGCCGTGAGCAGGTTTTCTTCCGTGATGTTTTTGTTCACCACGTCACGGAGACGCTGCGTGCCAGCTTCCGGCGCGAAAGTTAATCCACCTTTACGGGTGCTCGAAGCCTTCTGCATCAATTCAAGCGAGAAGTTGTCGAGGCGCAGGGACGGCAAGGACAAACTCGTATGATTGGGGGTCAATTCGCATAATAAACTATCCGTCAATTCCGAGAGTTTGGAATAGTCAGATGTCGACAACGAAAGCATGCCGACTTCGTCATAACCGGTCGTTTTTTCCAACTCGAGGGCCTGACCGAGCAGTTTTTCTGGAGATTTTTCGCGCACAGGGCGATAGACAATTCCAGCTTGGCAAAAGCGGCAGCCGCGCGTACACCCGCGGAATAATTCGAGGAAGATCCGGTCATGGACGATTTCGGTATTTGGAACGATACTGTCAGTCGGGAAATAGGCCTGATCGAGATCTAAAATGATCCGTTTTTTGATTGTCGCTGGCACGCCAGGGCGATTAGGTGTGATCGTCGCAATCGTTCCATCGGATTGATATGCGACATCGTAAAATGACGGCACATAAACGCCTTCGAGCTGGGCAACGGCGAGCAAAAACTGTTCGCGAGTCCGGCTTGGGCCACCTTTTTTCCAATTTAGCCAGACATCGGTGATTTCTTGGAGGACTTCTTCCCCCTCACCAATGACAACCAGGTCAAAAACGGCGGCCATGGGTTCGATATTGTAAACAACGGGTCCCCCTGCCATGACGAACGGATCGTCAAGGGTGCGGTCACAGGTCAAAAGTGGCACGTTTCCGAGGTCAAGCATATCGAGAACCGACGTGAAAGCAAGCTCGTATTGCAACGTAAAACCGAGCAGGTCGAATTCACGAAGGGGCGTGCGGGATTCTTGTGAAAACAATGGGATTTGCTCGGCACGCAATGTGGCGGCCATATCAACCCACGGCGCAAAAGCACGTTCGCACCACACGTCTTCCCGCTCATTGAGCATATGATAGATGATTCGCAAGGCCAAATTAGACATGCCGATTTCGTAAGTGTCTGGAAAACAGAAGGCAAATCGCAAGAAAGGCCGGAGCGCCTGTTCGGCAACATCCGGCACAATCTTGGTTACGCTGTTCCATTCCCCACCAGTATAACGGGCCGGTTTCTCAACCGACGCCAACACGTGTCGGGGCAAATTCACAGTTGTCATTGAATTTTTTGATTATCCTTTCAGACGCGCTTCAAGTTCAGCTTTACGCACTTCATACCCTGGTTTTCCCAAGAGCGCGTACATGTTTTTCTTGTAATCTTCGACGCCCGGTTGGTCAAAGGGATTGACTGCGAGCATGTAACCGCTGATGCCGCACGCTTTTTCAAAGAAATAAACGAGTTGGCCGAGATTGTAGGCATTTAGTTCCGGCACAATGATTCGCAGGTTCGGAACGCCGCCATCAACATGGGCAAGCACGGTGCCTTGCGATGCTTTGCTGTTGACTTCCGCCATATCTAAGCCAGACAGGAAATTGAGACCGTCAAGGTTTTGCGGATCATTCGGAATTTCGACTGAGCGCCGTGCTTTTTGGACATCAATTAAGGTTTCGAATAATTGACGTTGACCATCTTGAACATATTGACCCATTGAATGGAGATCAGTTGAATTATCGACGCCGGCAGGGAAAATACCTTTACCATCTTTGCCTTCGCTTTCGCCAAAGAGCTGCTTCCACCATTCGGTCATAAAGTGATAACTCGGTTCGTAATTGACCATGATTTCAATGTTATAGCCTTTGCGCAAGAGCACATTTCGCGCAGCAGCATATTGATAGCAAGTATTTTCGTCGAGATTAGGGTTTTTGAACTCCTTCATCGCATCTTTGGCGCCTTGCATGACTTCGCGGATATCGATGCCTGCAGCAGCGATCGGCAAGAGACCAACAGCGGTCAAGATCGAGAAGCGACCACCGACGTCATCGGGGACGACGAAAGTTTCGTAGCCTTCTCCGTCGGCAAGGCCCTTTAATGCGCCGCGAGCGCGGTCAGTTGTGGCATAAACACGGGCGCGCGCGCCTTCTTTGCCGTAACGTTTTTCCATGTAAGCTTTGAAAATGCGGAAGGCTATCGCCGGCTCAGTCGTTGTGCCGGACTTGGAAATGACATTGACGGAGACTTCTTTGCCTTCGAGGAGATCAAAAAGGTCAGCGAGATAGGTCGAACTGATGCTATTGCCGGCAAAAATAATTTGCGGGCCTTTGCGCTGACGTTTGGATAACAGTGAATTGAAGGAATGCGTCAACAGTTCGATTGCAGCACGAGCACCAAGATAGGATCCGCCGATACCAATGACAATCAACACGTCAGAATCTTTGCGAATTTTGGCAGCAGCTTTACGAATGCGAGCAAATTCAACTTTGTCATATTTGGCAGGGAGTTCGACCCAACCTAAAAATTCGTTGCCGGGGCCGCTCTTCTGGTGGAGTTGAACGTGGCCAACGGTGACCTGGGGCGAGATAAAATCCAATTCTTCCTGACGGATAAAACCGAGGGCATTTTTATAGTCGAAACCTAACATGAAATTCCTCCTCAAGATGCGTTCCAGCTGGCAAGTTTTGCTGAAACAGTCGTAGAGTCAGTATAATCAAAAGCCGAATTGTCCGCAATGTAAAATGCAGTTTACGAACGTCTATTAAGATATTTCCTTCAAATTGCGCATATTATATGGGGTTTTAGGTGATATTTTCTAAAGATTGCGAAAAAAGCAAAATCGGCTGCGATCCAGAAAGATCAAACGCCAACAGGCATTGTCCCGCAGGAATGAGACAATCGCAAACCGTCGTTTCAATGACTGTGGGATCGATAGTCGCGATCCGTGACAAGACTGCCTGGAGCTTGATGGTATCTGCAAACAAAAAGTCTTCGAGCCGAAAACGATTTTGCCGCGGATAATCCCGATGCATTCGTTCGCGACCGAGTTGTTTGCGGGTCAGACGCACCGGATCACTACTCAGATCGAGCGGATCTAAAAAAAGCGGCTGATCCTTCGCGCCTTGCAACAGATAGTCAAGTTTGAGCCGGGCATGAAAATCAAGATAAGTTAAAGCGGGCAATCGCGCCCGAGCAAACTGGTCGAGAAATTCGGTCCGGGCCGAAGGACTCGCTTTTAGGTCAAACCAACCCGCTTGGCGATTAACTGCTGCGAGTTCGGCAAAAAACGCAAAGGGGGAAGACCATTGCGCCAGTAGGGCTTTCAAGCTATGGGGGTAGCGACCACTGTTGTGATAGAGTTCTAATACCGCTTCGAGATCTTTTAAACAAGCCAGATCGGCAAAAGTCATTTGATCGGAAGCGAGGATTTCGTAAGGAGGTTCTGCCGACCACTTAAAACCGAGTGATTTTGCTTGGTCAGCCATGGGGCTACCCGGTAGGACTTTCAAAAAGCCGAGCTGCAATTGTTCTGGGTCTAAGCTAAAAACATCGTCAAATGCGTTGGCAAATTGTTGCGGCGTTTCACCTGGCAAACCGGCGATCAAGTCGAGATGGAGATGGATTGCCGTTTGGCGTTTAAGGGCACGAACATTATCGGCCAAGCGCACCCAATCGCAAGGACGCCGAATCGCTTTTAAGACTTCTGGCGTCGTTGTTTGGACCCCGATTTCAAACTGAAATAAGCCGGCAGGGGCCTTTTCAAGGATGTTGATGGCATCGTGTGTCAAGCGATCTGCCATGATTTCAAAGTGAAAATTCGTCCGAAAAGACTGGTCATGACGCTTGATCAGCCAGCGCCAAATGTCTAATGCCCGCTCGGATTGAATGTTAAACGTGCGGTCAACGAGCTTGATCTGACGAACATCAGCTGCAATCAGTCGTTCAAAAGCGATCGTTGTATGGCTTAGATCGAGTAAACGCACGGAGCGGTCGAGCGAGGACAAACAGTACGTGCAGCCATAGGGGCAGCCACGCGATGTTTCAAAATAGAGTAACCGGTCTTTTAACGACAGCAATTCGTCATCGGTATAGGGGAAGGGCCATTTTTCTGCCGGTAAAAGCGGAGCCATCGGGTTGCTTTGAATCTCACCAGCAGGATTGCGCCAGACGACATTTGGCGTTTGTGGGGTCAAGCCATGCAAGAGTAAATCGGCAAACGCGACCTCACCCTCCCCGGCGAGAATTGCATCCACTGCGGGTACGGACTTTAGGATCAATCTGGCATCCTGACTAGCTTCTGGCCCACCCCAAATGATCGTCGCCTCCGGGCGGATTTTTTTGAGTTCATCGGTTAGTCGTTCGGTCAAACGGCGATTCCAGATATAGCAGGAAAACGCGTAAACATCAGCATTGACAGCAAAAAGCCGCATCAATAGCTGTTGCGGCAGATCGTTGATCGTCCATTCACAAAGGCTGATATTGTCGCGCGGAAAGCCCTGCAAACAGGCGTATTCGCGCAGTTGGCGAATCGCCAGGCTCGTATGGGCAAATTGGGCATTGAGCGCGATGAGGGCGACTTTGGGGCTGGCCATCACGGCTTCATCTCACCTTCGGGTGGTGCATCTCCAGGGACCGCGGCGACCGTCCGTGCGACACCGTTGTCGATCGCGGTTATTAGCACTAGGCTACCAACTTTGATGCGCTCCGAGCTCGTTGCACTGAGAAAAAAAGCTTGTCCTTCGTGTTTGCCAGCGATGCGCCCGGCATGTGGTGGGCGGATGGCGCGGATGACTTTAGCTTCATGACCGATCAGGTCAAAATCGGTCTGGTCTGTCTTGACGCGGGTCAAACGGCCTAAAAGGCGCGTTGAGGCGCTAATTGCCAAAAGCATGACGAGTAGGCCGGCAATAATTTTGGCCAGCAAACTAAGAATAAAGGCGATTTCAGTTACCGAAAGATTCATCGCTTTAGTCGATCATTCGTGGTTCGACTGCTGGTACGCGATGATCAACTCTCGCAAAAGCTTGAGTGCGACAGCTGTCGATACGCCGCTAGGGTCGTAATGCGGGGCAAGTTCGACGAGGTCCGCGCCGACGAGATTGAGAGTCGCGGCGTCGACTAAAAAACGCATGGTTGTTAAAAAATCGACGCCACCCGGCTCGGGTGTCCCGGTGCCTGAAAAAACAGACGGGTCAAGAACATCGAGGTCAATCGTCAAAAAAACCGGACGGCCGTTGATTTGGGTTTTGATCTCATCGAGATGGCCGAGGGTAAAAGGATAAAGTGTCGTGTGCCCTTCGCGCGCGAAGACGAATTCTTCAGTGGTGCCAGAACGGATGCCTAATTGAAAAATCCGACCGTCGCCGAGAATATCCCAAATACGGCGCATCACGGTCGCGTGAGACAATTCGACACCGAGGTAGTCTTGGCGGAGATCAGTGTGGGCGTCGAGATGGACAATGCAGAGATCGGGGTGCTTTTTGACGAGCGCTTCGATGACACCGAGCGTGACTAAATGTTCTCCACCCAGCATCAAGGGGAATTTACCGTCTGTAACAAGCGTCGCAACGGTTTCGCGAATCATCCGCAACGCTTGAATTTTGTCGCCCATTGGCAAATCTAAATCGCCAATATCGAGAATGACCGATGTGTCGATTTCGCGATCTTGATACGGGCTGTAACCTTCAAGGCCGATTGCATCTTGGCGCATAGCCTGCGGACCAAAACGCGAACCCGGACGAAACGAAACCGTGCCGTCAAAAGGCGCACCAAATAAAACAATCCGAGCCTTTTCATAATCAGCCGAGCAGTCCATTAAGCGCAAACTCAAGACCGGGAAATCTGGCATACATCCTCCGTGGGGTGGATTGGTGTTTGGCACGTGCCTGGCACCATTCACCATATACTTTAGTCGTTGGATTCACCGAGGACTTGGATGAGGTCGGGGTCTTCGGCGTTGTTGACAATGTTGCATTTTTGTTGGCGATAGAATTCGTAATGGTCAATGATTTTTTGGGTGAGTTTTTCGCCCGGGATGACAAGTGGGATGCCCGGTGGATAGATCATTAATGATTCCGCGCAGATTTCGCCGACGGCGTCCTTGATTGGGATAATCCGTTTGGGACTGTAAAAGGCATCGCGAGGTGAGACGACGGACATGGGACGTTCCATCATCCATTCGCCTTGTTCAATTTTCAAGGGTTTATTCTTTCCAGCGAAGCGATGGGAAATGGTCCGTAACCCGGCGACGAGTTGATTGACTGTCTGTTGGTCGTCCCCGATTCCCACAACTGCTAGCACCACATAGGTTTCAGCTAGTTCAAGTTGTATGCCAAATTCGCTCTTCATAATGTCGTAAATTTGGAAGCCAGTCATCCCGAGTTCATTGACGCGGATAACGATTTTGGTTTCGTCATAATCGTAAATGCCATGGCCATCGACATCATCACTCGTCAGAACATTGAGTCCTGGCATCGCGGCGATTTCGATTTTGGCGTTTTCAACGATCGTGAGGATTTCTTCGTAGATATCTTGGCCATTGAGGACAAGGTTGCGCCGGGCGAGATCGAGGCTAGCCATCAGCAAATACGATGCGCTGGTCGTCTGCATCAAGTTAATTGTGGTGCGCACTTGGCTGTAGCTGATTTCGCGCTCATTGAGGAGCAAAACGGAACTCTGCGTCAGTGATCCGCCTGTTTTGTGTAGACTAACCGTTGCCATATCGGCGTAAAGTGTCGATGCATTATCGGGGAAATCTGGATGGAATGGAAAATGGGCACCATGCGCTTCATCGACTAACACCATGATGTGATGACGTCGACACAGCTTAATAATTGCCTGGAGATCAGACACAACCCCGTAATAGGTCGGATTGATCATGAAAAGCGCTTTGGCATCTGGATTGTCAACAACCGCTTTTTTGACGCGATCATATGATACGCCATTGGCGATCCCATATTCAAAATTGACCTCTGGCTCAATGAAGATCGGGATTGCGCCAGATAGAATAACGGCATTAATCGCCGATTTGTGGACGTTTCGGGGCATGATAATTTTATCTTTCGGTCCACAAGCGGTCATAATCATTGCTTGTATCCCAAAAGTCGAACCATTGACGAGCATGAACGCGTAATCGGCGTCGTATGCCTCTGCCAAGAGCTGTTCAGCTTCGTAAATAATGCCGTCCGGATTCGATAACATGTCGAGCTCCCGGGTGGAGTTGGCATCGAGTCGGATGATCTTCTCGCCAAAATACTCGCCAAGACCTGAGCGCAAGCGTTTTTTGTGCCCAGGGACATCAAAATGGACGATGTCCTTTTGCGAATACTGTTCGAGGGCTTCGTATAGGGGCGCACGAGCGTGTCTGCTCTTCATCGTCCCGCGGCGAGCGCGAACTTCAGCCATTTCAGTATCACCTCAATTCAGTCAGATTCTTCTGTCAAAAAATAAAAAAGTTGCAAACGGATTATAGCATAAAATACCGCCTACAACTTCATTTATTTGGGGGGTGGAAAAATCGGCAAAACACCGACGACTACAGCGTTCAACCGCCTAATTCAGCAGTTGCTTCAGCAAGACGGGATTGAGGACTTCAATTCGACCTCGTCCGAGCTGAACTGCACCTTGTGCTTTGAGTTCGCCCAACAGGCGTGAAACGACCTCGCGCGCGGTTCCAAGCTCGACTGCAATCGCTTCGTGGGTATATCGGATCGTACCTTTTTTGTGTTGGGTTTGGTCCAAAAGCCATTGCACCAAGCGATTATCCGTGCGATCAAAAGCAACAGCTTCGAGCGTCTGCATCGTTTCCGTTAAATGGCTATAAATTGAATTGATCAAAAAATCTTTCCATGCGAGATGCTTGTCAAGGACGTCATGGTAGATCGTTGCTGGCACCATGAATAATTCCGCAGACTCTTCGACTTGCGCCAAAGCGGGGAATTCATCGCCAGTCAATTGGCAGGCAATTGAGGCGAGACAGGTTTCACCAGAAGCAGTCCGATAAAGGGTCATTTCCCGGCCGTTAGGCGACAGTTTGTAAATCCGGAGAATCCCACTGATGACAAAAGGTACGAATTGACACTGCTGGCGCTGTTGCATCAGCATTTGGTCTTCCGGTAATTCAACGATTTGGCCTGCCGAAAATAAAATGTCGCGGTCCTTGGCTGGCAATTTTTTGAGAACTGGAAATAAGTTATCGAGTTTTGTAATTTGAACCGTTGTCAGCATGAATTCTTACCTCGGGTGTCTTTTAACTAATGTATGATCATACGAAAGTCACTCGTGTGATTTTATTACTGTTTTGACGGTGATAAACAGTAGTATTATAGCATAACGTTACAAAAGATCTGTCATGGAGGATTATTATGTCAAGTCAAACCAATTCTAAAAGTACTCGCCTTTCTCGTAATGCACGCATGATCATTTTGGCATTGACCGTCCTGATCGGAATGTTTGCCACGGGTTGTGTAGCTACGCCACAAACCGAAATGAGCGAAACCACGCTGCAAACCGAAATGAGCGAGTCCACGCCGACACAAAACTCAGAAGATAGTACCGAAGTACCGTTAGCGCAGTCCAGCTTGGTCTCCGCAGACGAAGCTTTGAAAATTCTCAAAGATAACACCCATGCAACATTGCTCGATGTGCGTACACCTGAAGAATACGCCGAGGGCTATATCGAAGGTGCAATGAATATAGCCGTCGAGGAAATGAAATATCGCACAGATGAGTTGCCGCAGGACAAAGCTGCGCCGATCATCGTATACTGCCGCAGTGGTCGTCGCAGCGCTATAGGTGCGCAAATCCTCATCAATTTGGGCTACACATCGGTTTATGATCTGGGTGGCATTCAAGATTGGCCTTACGAAATCGTTAAATAAATTTTGACACTGAAATGGCCGGACTGACCGTTTCGGCCATTTCCCCCACGCGATTGTGGCTCGTCAGAAGTAAGGCTTGGCCTTGCTCGGCGGCCACTTTTTCGTATAGGAATTTCAAGCCAGCCAGCGTTCGTTCATCATCATACTGCACAAAAATATCATCGAGGAGCAAGGGCATTTTCTGTGCCTCAGCCGTGATGACATCGCTGACAGCTAGGCGTAGCGCTAAATAAATCTGATCGACCGTCCCTCCACTGAAATAGTCCCATTCGTGAAAGCGACCATCTTCAGGGGTTTCGACCCGAACATTGAAACCACGATCGATTTTAAGTCCATGATATTTACCATTAGTCAGCTTTTCTAAAACCATAGCGGCCTTTTCATTGAGGACCGGTCCAAAGGTTTCCTGCAATTCTTCGTAGGCGTCCATGAAGCTCTTGCGGGCGAGTTCAAGTCCATCATAGTAGGCTTGGGCATCGCCAAGTTGGTGTCGCAGATTTCTGATGTCTGTATCGTATTCGACAACCATTTTCGGCATTTTGGCGCTGTGTTGGATCGCGGATCTGATCCCGCTAATTTCGGCATGCAAGCGAGCAATCTGATCTGAGAGTTCACTATTTTGTTGTTCAAGGCTCGCGAGATCCTCTGTCCCAACAGTATCCGGAAAACCGGGTCGGTCGGTCAGGTTGGTCAGATCGGCCAAATCTTGAAGGGCTAATCCAGCACCTTCTTTGGCTACCGTTTCAAGTTGCTGAACATATTCCGGCCAGCTCAGACCGTCTGTCGCTTCGCGCAATGCGGATTCACTTTGCTTGATTTGATCGCGCAAGGCTTCGGCTTGGATATCAAGCTTTGTCAATTCGTCGATATGCGCTTCAATTGCAATCGGTGAAGACAAATCAACTGAGCCGTTGTCCGGTTTGATTGACAGAACAAGTTCCTGCCAGTGCTTTTTTGCTAGCGACTCAAGTACTTGCTGTTGCTCGATAGCCTGCGCCAATCGATTGGCGCGCGCCGAGATCGATAAGTGTAAGGTCTCAGCCTGGGAAAATCGGACATATAGATCGGTTAGTTGTGCACAACCCGTTGCCGTGAGGTCGTTCTGCAGAGTCTGTTGAAGTGATATGACTTCCCGTTCTGCCTCAGCAAGCTCAGTTAAATCCGGAATAATCGCTGTAGCTTCTGGACGGATCTCATTGATGAGGTCTTGTATTTGACGCGACAAATTTGTCAGATTTTGGCGCGCACCGTCCGTCAAGGCCTGTGCTGCTTGTAATTTTGTTTCGAGGAGTGACCGCTGCTGGTTAGCCTGGTCTGCGGCGCGATTTGCAATTTCAGCGGCTTCAGCTTGTTTTGCAACCTGATCCGTAGCTTGTTGATCACGAGCGGATTGACGATAGGCAACTATTGCCAGCACAACCCCAATTAGCGTTAGGCCAATAAGTGGTAGCGTTATAATCGCTCCGAGAACGCCTAAAACCATAAAAATCAAGGCCACGATCATGAAGGGGTTGCGGTGAGCTTTGAGTGGAGCAGGTGGGGCATCCGATTGGGTCGTAAACGGGGCATCAAGTTGTGCGCGAGTGGGTAAATTCTCGATTTCAATCTGGAGGTTTTTTTCGGTTGCTTCTCGTTCCACCAGTTGGCTTTTAGCTTGCAAAAGCTGATCGTTTAGCGCCTGATAGCGTTGTGCATCCTTCAGTAATTTGACGCGACTGAGCAGCGTATCGCGGCGAAGTGCTTGCTGCTCGACAACCTGTCGATCAATGCCTTCCAGATCAGCAAAATTGCGGATTATTGCCTCTTCCCGTCCCTTTTCTACACGTTGCGCCTCGACTGCTTGCTGCTGACTAAGCACCTTTGCCTCAGCTTCGCGAGCGGCTTGTAATTGAAGGCGTATAGGAGCAAGTGCTTGTGTGCCGATTAATTGACCCTGTACGAATAGGAGCGATTCGTGTCGGCGAAGCTTGGTCCTCAGCTCGACTTGTTCAGACTGTCGCGCTTTTAAACGCTCGAATTGTTGCAAACGAGCCTGGGTTTTGAGATGAGAAATTCGATCTGATAGACTCTTTTTTGATAATTCAATCGTATCGACTTGATGGGTAAGCACGTTGAGGTGTGTGATCCGCAGTTGTTGCGTCGATTCGTTGGATATAGCTACTTCACGGTCGGAATCGGCTTGCCCGATTTTTTGTTGGAGCTCGGCTAGCAAGCCCCCGACACCACGTTCAAGTTTTAACGAGCGCTGTGCTTCACGGATTTTTTCGACGAGTGTGTTGTATGAAAGCTTTTCATCGAGCGCGCCTGAAAGGTTACCTAATTTACCAAGCGTGGAATCATCGGGTCCATCAAGTGGACTTTGTAACTGACCGATAAAAACCGTATTTGCAAATTCATCGGCAGTCACGCCAAAAAGGGCTTGGCCGACTTCAAGAAGGCTCGGCAGCTCGACCGTTTTACCGGTGGTATCAAGCATCAGATGGCATTGATCAGACGCTTTCGTTTTGCCAAAAACGCGTTCTAAACGATACCGAATCCCCGCGTGTTCAAAAATCAAATTAGCTGCTATTTTAGTGCCATCCCAAGGTAGGTAGCGCAACCTGTCGTTGTCTCGAATCGAACGCCTGGTGCCAGAAAAGCCAAAGAACATCGCCTTGAGGCAATTGAGGAGCGTACTCTTCCCTTGTTCATTCTCACCGGCAATCACGGATAGTCCAGGTCCAAAATGAAAGGTCTTTTGTTTGAGTTGACCGAATTGGACGATATGTAATTCAATCAGCTGCATATGTAATCCCTTCACCCTGCATCACGAGCAAGCCTAGTTCGAGGGCGAGTTCTGCTGCGGCTAGTTGATTGGGATCTTTGCTCGTGCGTGCTTCTTCAATCTTGGCCTGTGCTTGGCGGACAAATGCGCCACGCAGCGAATGTTCGGTGATGAGTCTGTCAAGCTGATATGCCCGGCGTGTATTGTCGCGGATTTTGAAATAGCAGACCTGTCCGGCTAAGCGCTGTTCAAGAATAGCTAATACCGGTGAAAAACCCTCGGGCAACGCCCCAATCAAGCGGATTTTGTATAAATTGTCTCGGAAATGTTGACCGCCAGCTTGTCCCATCATCGCGAGAATATGGTCAGCAAGTTGTTGCTGATCTGTAAGGCCTGTCACATCGACTGCCAAATCGACAAATTGTCGACTCGCCAAGGGGGCAAATTCAAGACTGATCTTCACACTAAATGGTCTTGGCTTTTGGCCAGACAAATCGGAAAGTCGACTCGGTACGAGCTGAAGGGTACCCGCTATCACGCCTTTGCTACCCGTTTCATCGAAACCACGGCCAAAGGGGCAGCCGGCGTAAGCGAGGGACGTCTGGCCTTGTATTTTGAGACCGCTAAACTCGTGAATATGACCGACTGCAACATAATCAAAGCCTTTGTTAGCTAAATCTGCAGATTTGAGCGCGTTATATGGTGACTGTTCGGAAGGTCCGTCGAGATCGCCATGGATCAGCAGCACATTGGCAAAATCAGAGTCAAGGTCGATCGCCTGGTCTGCGAGTAATGGTCGAGTACTCACTGTCGCGGTAAACCCGATGCCATAGATCCGCAAGTGGTGATCGGCAAATTCAACATAGTCAAGTTGTTCCCCGAAAATCGTCACCGATTCGGGCCACTCAATCGTCCGATAGGGCGAGTCGAGGCCAAATGGGTCGTGATTGCCAGGGGCGATCAGCACACGGGTGTGGGTTAAGCTGTTAAGCATTTCACAGACTGCCAAGACAAGAGCCCGATCGGGATTGGGTTGATCAAAAAAATCCCCGGCAATTAAGAGCGCATCGGCCTGTTGCTCTTGACAGAGGCGAATGATCGACCAAAAGGTCTCAATTTGGGTTTTTTGGAGGAGGCTTGCTTGATTGGGTGCAAAAGTAAATGGACTGCCAAGATGGAGGTCGCCGGTCTGAACCAGGCGGAAAATGTCCTTCATACGGGGCTTCCTTTCCGAGTTTTGGGTGTTGCGGTCGAAAATATGTGTATAAACTAGTGTAGCATGGCCACACGATTTTCGAAGGGCAATTGGGCAAAAAGATCGCCAGCGAAAGGCTTCTGTCCGTTTTTTAGGATAGATTTCGCGTCGCGATCACGTCGATACCTGTGCCACCAAGATCTGCGAGGATGACTTGCCCGATTTCGACAGGTAACGTGATTTGCGCGGCATGGATACTCGCTAAAAACGAGTTAATTTGATCTTTCGGGATTGGTTCTGCGGTTCGAACACAGAGTGGCGTTTGTCGACCGGCAACAGCTATCAAAGTCGTCAAGGTACGAACAGGCTTCGAAAATTCAGATTGGGCGTAGATTTCACCGCGTTTACACTGGTTACCTGTGACCACAACTTGGCCTTGGGCATCGAGCTCGACAGTCATTTGACATCCGACTGGGCAAGCGATGCAGGTCATCTGAGTTGCTTGAGACGGTGTTGCAGAGGTCGCAACGTGTTGTGTCGTGGTGAGTTGGGAATTAGCGGGTTTTAGCGCGCCGGGTTGTGCTTCACCTTGATCCTGACCCTTTGCAAGGGGTGCATTTGCTGTTTTTGTCACCTGGACATACTCAATTGACAGCATCAGACTCGTTATCTCCGTAGGTGGCCAGTGATCGGCAGTCACTGTCAAACGCGCCAGTTCACCAGGCGTCAGAATTTTCCGGTGACTTGAGACGATTACGTTTCCGTGTTGATCTTTTAAACAAACCGTTGCCCCACGATATACCGCACTTGGCCGGAAATTTAGCGTCAGTGGCATTGCAAGTCGACTTTGATCGAGGCGTTGTGGTGTGAGACTACGAATGCCTTCGCCGCATGTGATGTTGCGCAAAATGGGTTTGTTAACTGCGTATTGACGAGCGATGTATGCGGTGGCCGCTCGTGCGGCCAGTTCAGCCTCAAAGGATACGTCGTCAACTAGATCGTGGACTTGCAAGACATTGCCGCAAGCAAAAATCCCCGGTTGTGAGGTATGCAGCAGTTGATCGACTAAGGGGCCACGCGTAGCTGGATCGATGACCACTTCGGCTATTTGTGATAGTTCATTTTCCGGGATTAGACCGACCGACAACAGCAACGTATCGCAGGCGATCTTTTGCACGCGGGTTAGATCCGGCGTCAAAGTTAGCGGGCTCACTGGGGCAATGGATACGGCTTCGAGTCGCTTCGTGCCATGGATTTCAACGACGGTATGCGACAGTTTCAGGGGTATGTTAAAGTCTTGCAAGCATTGCACGACATTGCGCGTTAGTCCGCTGGAAAAAGGCATCAATTCGACGACTGCTTTGACGTTGATGCCTTCTAATTTCAAGCGGCGAGCCATGATCAAGCCGATATCACCAGAGCCAAGAATCACAGCTGATCGACCAGGTAAAAGGCCACCAAGATTCAATAAGCGTTGGGCTGTACCGGCGGTATAAATACCAGCACAGCGGGTGCCTGGAATGCCGAGCGCGCCACGTGGCCGTTCACGGCAACCCATTGCCAAGATAATCGCCTGTGCGACAATCTGTTCGACGCCGGCGGGATGGACAAGGGTCAGAACTCGCTCAGGGCTGATTGCGGTGACGTGCGTGTTGAGCAGGACCGGAATCGCTTCTTTTTCAACGGCTAAAACAAAACGATTCGCGTATTCCGGGCCAGTTAGTTCTTCCTGAAAATAGTGCAACCCAAACCCGTTGTGAATACATTGGTTTAAAATACCGCCCAGTTGCTGATCGCGTTCGATGATCAATATATCTTGAAGGCCTTGGCGGCGCGCTTCCAAGGCTGCAGCCAAACCAGCTGGACCGCCACCAATAATCACAAGGTCACACAAACGGCGCGGGATCACAAACGACCGCCTGTTAGCAGGTCAGACTGGCTTCCAAATTTCGTCAAGGTTGTGACATCAACGGATAATTCCTCGGCCATTATTTCAAGGATGCGTGGGGTGCAAAAGCCACCTTGGCAGCGACCCATGTTGGCCCTTGTCCGACGTTTGATCGCATCAAGAGATCGCGCACCGAGCGGCCGACGAATCGCCTGCCGAATCGCAGCTTCACTAACGTGTTCGCAACGACAGACGATCCGGCCATAGGCAGGATCCTCGGCAATATGTTCGGCAAGGGCCACTAAATTGACTTCGTCGTTGCCATGTCCGAGAAATATAGGGGCTAGCGGCGCGAGAAACAGGTTGCGGTGATGGGCTGCCAGATCGGTAGCGATCTGCTCAGCTAATTCCAAAGCGATGGCTGGTGCGGCGGTTAGACCCGGCGATTCAATGCCAGCCGCGAGGTAATAGCCCGCAACATCGGTGGCTCGACCGACGATAAAATCACCACGATCACAATGGGCGCGCAACCCTGAAAAAGCCGTGATATAGAGGTCTTGTGGCAAACTTGGGCAGGTTCTAGCTGCCACGCGGCGAATCTCATCGAGCTTTTCACGCGTAGTCCTGGTGTCAGTTTTGTCTGCAATTGCTTCATTTGTTGGGCCGATGATCAACGTATCTTCGACGGTGGGTGTGACTAAAACACCTTTGCCTTTTTCCGTCGGTAATTGAAAAAGCGTTGCGCTGAAACGGGCGCCAATTTGCTTATCCATCATCCAATATTCACCGCGGCGAGCACTGATTTTAAATGTATCTAGACTGATATAATCATTGATTTGATCGGCATAGATCCCGGCTGCATTGACGATCGCCCGGGTTTGCAGGGGCGTGCCGAAAGCATTGCTAGTAGGGTTGCCTTCAGTGGTCAAGGTAAACAGCCCCGTGTCTGCTCGGTCTAAGCCGGTCACCGCGCAATTTAAATAAAAATCGACACCATTCACAGCGGCATGCTCAGCTAGAGCAATTGTTAAGTGATAGGGGCTAACAATCCCAGCGGTTTCTGCAAGCAAGGCACCTTGCACCGCTGGATTGACCAGTGGTTCGCGGCGTAACACGTCGTCACGATCGATCAAACGGAGGCCGGTGACGCCATTTTGCAAACCTCGCGCTAAAAGTTCCGAAAGACCTGGCTTTTCAGCCTCATTCAAAGCCAGAACCAATGATGTGTTGTTCTTGTAGGGAACATGAAGCTCGCTCGCCCATGACTGCATCCGTGCATGACCATGCACATTGAAATAGGCCTTGCGCGACCCTGGCAGTGCATCAAAACCAGCATGGACGATACCGCTGTTGGCTTTGCTCGCCCCTTCCGAGACATCGTCAGCGCGGTCAACTACGGCGATTTTCAGATCGAAGCGGGCCAGTTCACGGGCGATTGCACAACCGATTACACCTGCGCCGATTATGATTACATCGTACATCGCAAGTCCTCCGCACGGACGGCAGCCTGATAGGCTTGTTGAAGCTTTTGTAGATTATCCTGATGCGTTTGGTCCAAAGGTTGATCACCGATCGCCACAACTTGGCGAATACCTATCAAGCTATTAGTCAAAAAAATGGCATCTGCATGCATCATTTCATCGAGTCGCAAAGGCCGTTGTAACACAGTCAATCCGCTGATTTTGTGAGCCCTGTCGATCACGATTTCGCGAACAATCCCAGGTAAAATTCGGCCATCGAGTGGTGGAGTCACCAGCGTATTCTTCATGATCGCAACGATATTTGCGCCGGCTGTTTCGAGGACTTCATTTGCCTGCCCAAGCCATAAAACATCAGTAAATCCGGCCGTGATCGCTTGTTCTTGACCCAACGCATACCCGCATCGATTGAGCGTTTTGTGGCTCGCTAAAGGGGGCTGTTCGGGATGAGGCAAGGGGCTGATCCACAAGCGAGAAACCAGGGTTGGATCTTCCGGTAAAGGCCGCGTGACCAATACGAGATTGTCTGCCGATATGATGATTTTGAGTGCCGTGTCTTTGATCTGGTGGATTTGGATTAGCTTGCGGATCTCGCCTGCCCGGACTTGACGCGTCAACCCTAAAAAGCGTGCCGTTTGGTTGAGTCGCGCTAAATGGCGATCAAGCCATAGCGGTTGTTGTAAAACAGCGAGGGTTGTAAAGGCCCCATGCTCGAAGGTATGCCCCTCTATTTGGAGCGTGCCATTAACGATCAACATCAAACAGTCCTCCGATCGCCTTCGTTTTATCAAGTGTCTCCTGATATTCAGACTGGGGGTCGGAATCCCAAGTGATCCCACCGCCAGCGTGGTAAGTCGTTTTTTGACCATCACTCAAAATCGTCCGAATTAAGATATTGAAATCTGTCTGACCATCGAGTGAAAAATAACCCATGCAGCCAGTATACAGGCCACGGCGCAACCCTTCGAATTCGGAAATGAGTTGCATCGCGCGGATTTTGGGCGCGCCGGTGATTGAACCGCCAGGAAAGCAGGCTTTGATGCATGATACCGCATCCTGGCCCTCAGCCAATCGTCCTTCAACAGTTGCGACGAGATGAAAAACAGTAGCAAATGTTTCGAGATGAAACAGATCGCGAACGACAACGGAATCCGGCTCACATACAGCACTGAGATCATTGCGTTCAAGATCGACAATCATCAACAATTCAGCTTGATCTTTGAGGCTCGCTTGTAATTCTTCACGGTTTTTCTGATCCTCCGCGGAATTCTTTCCACGCGGCCGCGTGCCTTTGATCGGGCGAGTTGTCACGTGGCGATCGCGGATCTGAATAAATTGTTCCGGCGAAAAACTTAAAATATGTTGTCCACCAGCTTGGAAAAAAGTTGCGTAAGGCGTCGGTGAGATTGCTCGCAATTGGCAATAGGTATCCCAAAAGTCTTGCGGGGTCTGAAGTTCAAAGCGTTGGGTCATATTGAGAATATAGACATCGCCGGCCTCAATAGCATTGATAATATGTTCAATTTGCCG
Organism: Eubacteriales bacterium; assembly: GCA_028685755.1. Classification (GTDB taxonomy): domain Bacteria; phylum Bacillota; class Clostridia; order Saccharofermentanales; family UBA5734; genus UBA5734. The sequence goes on from JAQUDJ010000006.1 coordinate 36,630, forward strand.
ACAATATTTTTCTTTTGAGAAATTACTCTGTTTGGACCAGTTTGATTGCATTGTGGGGTCATTCTTACGCAATGCGCCCTCAATTGAATGCTGGTAAGCATGTGCAGGCGGATGAGGCTTAATTGACGGATAAGGTGTTGCAAGAGCAGTTTGTAAAGCGACCATAGCTTGGGTAGCAGGTTGATGCTGACCCCAAGCCATCAGATAAATCTGGTTTTGAACGTGGTCGATGATTACCATTTGATCAAAGGCCATTAGCCGAGCTTGAGGGCTGTATAAATCATACGTCTCCGGCATTGGGACAAGGCCGTTGGATTCGAGCACCGCCAAATCATAGCTGAAATACCCGAGTAAGCCACCGCAAAATGGCAGCTGGTTTGGCCATTTTGCCAAAGATGTAAAATCAGATTCATGATTGTGTAAAAAATCCTGCGCAACCTGCCAGATGGTCTGATCAGCTGGCTGACCGTTGACGATTGTTTGGCCCGCAATGACTTGGCAATCAAACCACGGCTCTCGCGCGATGATCGCATAGCGACTTTCTGCGCCGTTTTGTTGACTGCTGTCGAGAAAAATAAACGGCTCCCCGGCAGATGATCGCAGCCGATCGGCTAAATCTACTGGTGTGAGGTCCGGCTGCAGGGGTAAGGTCAGCCCTAAAAGCGGCGTTTTTGGGGTTATTGGGGGAATTTGTGCTGTTTGGGGTGCTCGAGATAGTTGAGACTTGTGAGTTGAGTGGGATATTTCGGCAGCTTGTACATCTCGTTGGTGGTGCATATCTTCACCCATAAAGTTGGCTCACAAAATTCTGTAGGAGAGCCAAGCCCTGTTCAGTCAGTAGCGCTTCCGGATGAAATTGGACACCTTCGATAGCCAACGTTTTATGGCGCAGCCCCATGACAAGGTGATCCTCCGCAGTTTTGGCGGTGACTTCGAGCGTGGCAGGCAAACTTTGAGCGTCGACAATCAGCGAGTGATAACGCGTGACGGCAAAGTGGGTGGGCAATCCAGAAAATAGGCCGCGTCCTTGGTGTTCGAGAAGCGAACGATAACCGTGCATCGGGCGAGGCGCTTGGATAATGGATGCCCCAAAAGCGTGGGCGATGACTTGATGTCCAAGGCAAATTCCGAGAATCGGCAGCTGACCGGCATATCGTGCAAGCACTTGATGGGCCGTATGCGCTTGTTCAGGCCGACCGGGTCCAGGTGATAACACAAGCCCACGAAAGCCCGATAAATCAACAGTTTGGCCGTCGATTTGATCATGTTGAACGATCCTCGACGAAACGCCGAGGATCGTGAAATATCGGGCTAAATTCAGGGTAAATGAATCGTAATGATCCAGGAGCAGTAGCATGGTTTCAGCCGGCGATGACAGGATTACTGAGCGTACCAATTCCCTCAATCGTGACAGTCACGAGGTCCTCTGGTAGGAGTGGTCCAACACCAGCAGGTGTGCCTGTTGTCACGACGTCACCCGGTAAGAGTGTCATAGCTTGGGTGATAAAGGCCAGTAATTCGCCGATCGACCAGATTAATTGGGCAGTCGATTCGTGCTGTCGTGTATGACCATTGACTTTTGTAGTCAGCTGCAAATCACTCGGATCGACTTCATCTGTTACGATCGGGCCAATTGGGCAGAACGTGTCAAACCCCTTGGCTCGCGTCCATTGACCATCTAGTTTTTGCACATCTCGAGCTGTGACGTCGTTGAGGATCGTATAGCCGAGGATATATGACGCGGCCTCGCTGGCTTCGATATGGCTGGCGCGCTTGCTGATTACGAGGGCGAGTTCACCCTCAAAATCGACACGTTGCGAAATCATTTGATCTGGCAAAACGATCGGTTGATTTGGATCCACGATCGCGGTCGATGGTTTCATAAAGAGTATGGGTCGTTCCGGAATCTGTGCATCGAATTCCTTGATGTGATCGTGGTAATTTTTTCCAACCGCAACAATTTTGGACGGTTCGCAAGGTGCTAATAGCGTTGCACTTTCAAGGCTTATCTGTTGCCCTGTCGGTTGTCCACCCCAATAGGGAGCCTGATCCAACACATGGATCTGCTGACCATCGAGATGGCCCCAAAAAGCTTCACCAGCGATGCGAAGACGTACATATTTCATATGGAGCCCTCCTTGATTGCGAAGTACCGATCAATATTCGACTTTTTGTGATCCGAGAATGACGGCGCCAGATTCGGGGTCCGGTGCTTTGCCCGTTGTGAGGTATTCATCGATTGCGGTTGCTGCGGATTTGCCAGCGCCCATCGCGAGAATTACCGTCGCTGCCCCCGTGACGGCATCGCCACCGGCATAAACGCCAGCTTTGCTTGTTGCCATGGTGTGATCATCGACAACAATACCACCCCATTTTTGGGTTTCGAGACCTGGTGTCGTCATTTTAATGAGTGGATTGGGCGTTTGCCCGATCGCGACAATGACGGTATCCATGGGCAATTCAAAGCGTGAATCTTGCTTTTCAACGGGGCGGCGGCGACCTGAACTATCTGGTTCACCGAGTTCCATTTCAACGCATGCCATGCCGGTGACCCAGCCCTTTTCATCGCCTAAGATTTCGACAGGATTGGTTAAGAGCTTTAAGATGATGCCTTCTTCTTTGGCATGGTGGACTTCTTCTAACCGCGCTGGCAATTCGTGTTCAGAGCGACGATACACAATATACACGTCTTCGGCGCCGAGGCGTTTGGCACTGCGGGCAGCATCCATGGCAACGTTGCCACCACCAATGACGGCGCAGCGTTTACCAACGTGAATCGGCGTGTCCCAATCTGGGAATTTGTAAGCTTTCATCAGATTGATGCGGGTCAAAAACTCATTGGCGGAGTAAACGCCGTTAAAGTTCTCGCCGGGAATTTTCATAAAACTTGGTAAGCCGGCTCCCGTACCAATGAAAATCGCTTCATAGCCTTCGTCATAGAGCTCATCGAGGGTCAGAATTTTGCCGATAACCATGTTCGTCTCGATTTTGACACCAAGTTTGCGCAAATTGTCGATTTCTGATTGGACGAGCGCTTTGGGCAGCCGGAATTCAGGGATGCCATACATTAAAACGCCACCGGGGACGTGAAACGCTTCGAAAATGGTCACATCATATCCAAGTTTGGCGAGATCGCTCGCACAGGTCAGACCAGCAGGACCGGAGCCAACAATGGCAACCTTGCGGTGTTTTGCCGGTGCAACTTCAGCCTTCTGTTGCCGGTTGGCCATGTACCAATCGGCGACGAAACGTTCAAGGCGGCCAATGCCGACTGATTCGCCCTTGATCGCTCGCACACAGAGTTCTTCGCACTGGGTTTCTTGCGGGCAAACGCGGCCACAGATGGCCGGCATGGCGTTTGTAGAGGTGATTATGTCATAAGCGGCTTCAAATTCACCGACTGCGACTTTGCCGATAAATTCGGGGATTCGAACATTGACTGGGCAGCCGGCAATGCAAGGCTTGTGTTTGCATTGCAGGCAGCGCGTAGCTTCTTCCATGGCCATCTCGGGGGTATAGCCGATTGAGACTTCGGCAAAATTCTTGTTGCGGGCATTAGGATCTTGTTCCGGGATGGCTACTTTTTTTAAAGACATATTGGCCATGGTTCAGGCCTCCTTGCCGGTTAAACGGCAGATATGAACTGCTTCGGACTGCTTTTCTTCAGCTTTATAGATCTGGCTGCGGCGCATTGCTTCGTCGAAATTGACGAGGTGACCGTCAAAGTCTGGTCCGTCGATGCATGCAAATTTGGTTTCGCCACCTACGGTCAGTCGGCATCCGCCGCACATGCCTGTCCCATCTACCATGATCGAGTTCATGCTGACGATCGTATGAATGTTATATTCTTTCGTCACGTTGCAGATCATTTTCATCATGATCAACGGGCCAATTGCAATAACGAGATCATAATCGCGGCCTTCTAGTATCTTTTCACGCAAAACATCGGTGACGAAGCCTTGGCGGACATAGGAGCCATCGTCTGTTGTGATGAAAAGGTTCGTGCAGGCGACTTTCATGTCGTCCTCGAGGATCACGAGGTCCTTGTTGCGAAATCCCGCGATTATGTCAACTTCAGCACCAAGCTGATGGAGCGCTTTTGCCTGAGGATAAGCGATCGCTGTGCCAAGCCCGCCTCCAATAACAGCGACTTTTTTGTAGCCTTCAAGATGGGACGCTGTGCCAAGTGGGCCGACGAAATCGAGTAATTCATCACCTTCATCCATTTCGGCAAGCGCTTTGGTCGTTTTGCCGACAAGTTGGAAAATGATCGCTATCGTGCCCTGTTCGCGGTCATAGTCGGCGATCGTCAGTGGTACACGTTCGCCGGCCTCGTCGATTCGAAGCATGATGAATTGGCCGGGTTTGGCCTTGCGCGCGATGAGCGGTGCAGCGACATCCAAGCGGGTGACGGTCGGATTCAGGATCTGTTTGTGGACGATTTTATACACGAAACTGCCTCCCCAATTATGGTACGGGCAGTCGGTCAAGAAGCCGAAACAACCCCATTGCATCTATTATACGCTCAGACGTTCGGCCTGCAATGTAATTTCAGCTACAAAACCTGATCAAAATCTGCTGATGTTAAAATCATTTTTGGTAACGTTACTGCTACTTTTAGGGTAGTTAAGGACTATAATGAATATATTAAAGTAATAAATAAAGCAACCGGTCGAACATTATAACGTTGACCAATTTCCAAAGGAGGCCATTCCATGAAAGAACCCCTGTCTCGTGCTTTTAGTGCACAAATCAATAAAGAATATTTCAGCGCCTTTTTCTATCTCGTTATGTCAGATTATTTAGACGCTATTGGCTTTAAAGGTGCAGCTAGTTGGACTTATGTTCAATACCAAGAAGAGTTGGCTCATGCCCAGAACCTTGTGCACTATCTGCACGCTCGCAATGAAAATGTAAAATATATGACAATTGCTGATCCGAGTGGCGAATGGAACGGCATCAAGGATGTCTTTTTGTCCATTCTTAAGCATGAAGAATCGGTGACTGAATCGATTAGTGAACTCGCAACACTCGCGATGCAATCTGGTGATCACGCAGCTTATACGTTCCTACATTGGTACATTGCTGAACAAGTCGAAGAGGAAGGCAATGTGCAAGATGTCATCGACAAACTACAGATCGCCGAAGACAATCAAAATGCTTTGCTGACCATTGATAATCTCCTGGGGGCTCGAGTCTATGTCGAACCGATCGTACCAGGGGTTGGCACCTCAATCTAAATTCAAGCCCTACTAATCATTCGCAAAAGTTACATTGATCGCATCCGTTTGTACGGGTGCGATCTTTTTAAATAGAAGCCTTTTCTGCAACTCTTCTTCTCATTTCCTGCAAGAATCAAATTCAGCGCACTGCGCTTTTGCGAAAATAATTGATTTGCACAAGTATTGTGTGCAAATTTCAGCAAAGTTTGTTCAGTTTAAAAATGAAATTTTGACTTTTTCGACTTGCACAAATAATGATCTATGGTAAGATGGTTTCATCAAATGAATAGTGACGGCTGTGGATACTGTATTTAACTCGATTCAGCCAAGATAAACAAGGGTGTTTATTAGTCTCCTCGGAGATTATTTGGCGCCCTATTTTTTATTTTGTGGACATTACTGAATCGAACAATAGACGAATCTGATAAGCTAGAACTGATAAAACGTTGTATCAATGGAAGGGGATTTCAAAATGAGCAACACTGACACGACATCCATCAATATGGCTGAGATTTTTGGCAGCAATGTCTTTAATGATTCAGTCATGCGCACCGTCCTACCGAAAGCGATTTACAAATCGCTGCGCAAAACAATCGAAGACGGCATCTCTCTTGACGCCCAGGTCGCCGAAGTCGTCGCCTCCGCGATGAAGGATTGGGCGATTGCTAAAGGCGCAACCCACTTCACCCACTGGTTCCAGCCCATGACCGGTGTCACCGCTGAAAAGCATGATTCCTTTATTTCGCCAACACCAGATGGCCGCGTCATCCTTGAATTCTCCGGCAAAGAATTGATCAAAGGCGAACCGGACGCATCTTCTTTTCCATCAGGTGGTTTGCGTGCAACTTTCGAAGCACGTGGTTATACAGCTTGGGACTGCACATCACCGGCTTTCGTCAAAGACGGCAGCTTATTCATCCCAACCGCTTTTGCTTCCTACACCGGCGAAGCCCTCGACAAAAAGACCCCCTTACTGCGCTCAATGGATGCGATCAATCGTCAGGCCATGCGCGTTTTAAAACTCATTGGCAACACATCGACCTCCCGCGTGGTAACGACTGTCGGACCGGAACAAGAATACTTCCTGATCGATCAGAAGTTATTTGAAGAACGTAAAGACTTGATACTGACTGGTCGCACCCTGTTTGGTGCAAAACCACCAAAGGGTCAGGATCTCGAAGATCATTATTTTGGTCAGATCAAGGACCGGATCGCTGCTTACATGACCGATCTCGATATCGAACTGTGGAAGCTCGGCGTATCTGCCAAAACCAAACACAACGAAGTTGCTCCGGCACAGCACGAACTAGCCCCGATCTTCACCACCACCAATATTGCAACTGACCACAATCAGCTGACGATGGAAACGATGAAAAAAGTCGCGTTGCGTCATGGGTTGGTTTGCTTACTCCATGAAAAGCCGTTTGCTGGTGTCAATGGTTCTGGTAAACACAACAACTGGTCAATGGGAACCGATGATGGTCAGAACTTGCTTGAACCAGGCAAAACCCCGCATGACAACACCCAGTTCCTCCTCATCCTTTCTGCGGTCATCCGCGCCGTCGACGTCTACGCCGATCTGCTCCGCGTTTCAGCTGCTAGCCCGGGCAATGACCACCGTCTCGGCGCCAATGAAGCACCGCCAGCAATCATCTCGATCTTCCTCGGTGATCAGCTCACCGATATCCTCGAACAAATCGAAAAGAGTGGCAATGCCCTGACCAGCAAATCTGGCGGGTTCCTTGAGCTCGGCACAGCTTCCCTGCCTTCCCTTCCCAAAGACTCCACTGACCGCAACCGCACATCACCTTTTGCCTTCACTGGCAACAAGTTTGAATTCCGCATGGTCGGTTCATCCCAGTCGATCGCACAATGCAACTTTACCCTCAACACTGCAGTCGCAGAAATTCTGTGTGAAATTGCCGATCGTCTCGAAAAAGCAAGCGATATCGACGCCGAAATCAGCGCGATCATTCTTGAAATCATCAAAAATCACAAACGAGTCATCTTTAATGGTAACGGCTACTCTAGCGAGTGGGTCGAAGAAGCAGCCCGTCGCGGTCTGCCAAACATCACCACAACGGTCGATGCAATCGCCGCGATCAATGCCGAGAAAAACAAAGCCCTTATGGCCAAACACGGCGTTCTGTCCTACATCGAAATGGAATCTCGTACCGAAATCCAGTACGAAATCTACACCAAGACGATCAACATCGAAGGACTAACCGCTGTCGAAATCGCCAAACGTCAGATTCTACCTGCTGTCATCAACTACAAAGCTGACCTCGCTTCCTCCATCGGCGCAATCGAGTCCATTGACGGTGATGTCTCGGTCGAAAAAGAACTCTTTAGTAAAGTAAACATTTCCATGAAGTCCCTGAGCGCCAACATCGCCAAGCTCGAAAAAGCGATCGATACCGCAGCCAATTTGCATGGCGACACCAAGGCACAAGCAGAGGCCTATCGCGACCTCGTCTTCAAAGCCATGGGCGAAGTCCGTGCCGATGCTGACCTGCTTGAAACCATCGTCGACGCCGATTATTGGCCACTACCGACTTACTCCGACCTGCTGTTCAAAGTCTGATGCCGGTTTGACCCGACAAGACGAGTCACCTGTGGAAAAGCCGATCCCCGCATCGGACCGACAGAACATAATGGTGCCAGGCACATGCCTGGCACCATATTTTTTTCGCTCGCATGGTACAATAGCATTTATCAACATTTTGCGGAGGATCTTATGTCAAAATCCTATGACTATTTGATCGTTGGAGCTGGACTATTTGGCGCAACGTTTGCTTATGAGGCAAAAAAACGGGGCAAAAAATGTCTGGTCACCGACCGTCGTGGCCAAATTGGTGGCAATCTATATTGTGAACCGGTTGAAGGGATCAATGTTCACGCATATGGGGCTCATATCTTCCATACAAGCAACAAAAAAATCTGGGATTACGTCAATCAATTCGCCGAATTTAATCGCTATACAAATTCACCGATCGCCAATTACCACGGCGAGATTTACAATTTGCCGTTCAATATGAATACATTCAACAAGCTTTGGGGCGTGATTACACCGGAGCAAGCCCAACAAAAAATTGCCGAGCAACGTCAGCATGCGGGGACGGGCGAGCCCGCAAACCTCGAAGAACAGGCGATCTCGCTGATCGGACAAGACATTTATGAAAAGCTGATCAAGGGTTACACCGAAAAGCAATGGGGCCGCGCCTGTACGGATCTTCCAGCGTTTATCATCAAGCGATTGCCAGTCCGCTTCACCTATGACAACAACTATTTTAACGACAAATATCAGGGCATTCCAGAAGGTGGCTATAACGTAATTATCGAAAAAATGCTTGCGGGAATCGATGTGCAACTCGGTGTCGACTTCTTTCAAAGCCGCGAAAACTGGCTTAAAAAGGCGAAAAAAGTCGTTTTTACCGGTATGATTGACGAATTTTATAATTATCAGTTTGGCCAACTCGGGTATCGCAGCCTGCGCTTTGAACATGAAATCTTAGACATTGAGAATTTTCAGGGAAACGCTGTCGTCAATTACACCGACCGCGAAACGCCGTTCACCCGCATTATCGAGCACAAACATTTTGAATTTGGGACACAACCTAAGACCGTCGTTACGCGCGAATATCCGGTCGATTGGGTCAAAGGTGATGAGCCTTATTACCCGATCAACGACGAACAAAATGAAACACTTTTCAAACAATATAAAACACTCGCCCAATATGACCAAAACATCATATTTGGCGGACGTTTAGCTGACTACAAATACTACGATATGCATCACGTCGTCTATCACGCGTTAGAAACAGTCGCACAAGAATTCGGCGAGTAATTGATAGCTGTCATTTGGTGCCCGATTCAGCGTTAGACGCCAGGCGCCATATTTCCAAATTCCAAATTGTCTTTACTGTTGTCCGCGGACTCGGATTTCGTCTTGAATCTGAAGGACAGCTTTTTCGGTGAGCGTGTAATTGCGCAGGCTAAATGATGAGAGTCCGAAGCTTAAGAGTGAACCGAGCCCAAGCAGCAAACCAAGTCCCATCGCAGTTACAGTGGACTGTTTTGGCAACGTGGCGTCAAAGCGAATAAGGTCTAGCACTATGCCAATTAAAAAAATCGCAAGCGCTTGTGATGTTTTGTAGTATAAGGTCATACTCCCAAAATAAAAGCCTTCAGCCCGCTTGCCCGTCTTGAGTTCATCGAGGTCGATTGTGTCCGAGACCATCGATAATGGCAAGGTAAACAGTGCCCCCGTCCCAAAGCCGGTCAGCATCGCATAAGGTATAAAAACGACAAAATTTCCGGGTATCAGACGATGCCATATGACCATCACGGCGAAAATAAAGCTACCCATTCCGCAAACAAAAAGCCCGAGATTCATCGCGGGCTTTTTATCAAGGCGGCGTGAAATCATCGCCCAAAAAGGTTGAGAGACGATACTCAGTAGAAGTTGCAAGCCATAAACGAGCGCAATTTGGTGATTTGTTAGATGAAATGTATAGGTAAATACATGGAGGCCGATCGTGCTGATGAGCACGGCCGCCATATTATTAAATAGATAGCTGTTGGCAGCTGCGCGAAATGGAGCATTGGCAAAGGTTGATTTGAGTGAAGCAAGCAACAATTGTCCAATCGTGCCGCTTGGCTGTTCGATATGTTGAGCGTTGAGGTGTCTAATGTATTTTTTGGTAGCGAGATAACCTGTCGCAGCTGAAACAATAACAACCCCAGCCGCGGCAGCTCCGATTCGCCGATAAGCCTGTGGATTGAGTTGCCCGATAGGGTATTCTGCCGTTGGCGCGAAAAATAAAGACATTCCCGCGACCGATACGAGTGCAAGTCCAATCAAGAAAAAGATCGTTTTGATACCTTGGATGGCCGTTCGTTCATTGTAATCTGGGGAAAGTTCGGCACCGAGGGCTGTGTAAGGTGTGACGTAAACGGTCATCGCAGTTTTAAACATAATAATGAAAAGTAACATCAAGCCAAATTTGACTGGCGTAGAATGATCCGTGTTGATTCCCCAAACAAGATAAACGGTGGCGGCAATACCGAGCGAGCCTAAAATCAGATATAGATGGCGCCTTCCAAATCGTTGTGATCGTGTAATATCGGAAAAATAACCCATGAGCGGATCTGTCACGGCATCCCAAAACACGCTTATGCCGATGGCTAAGCCAGCTAAACTACCCGGAATTCCGAGAATGGCGGTAGCAAAAAAGACGAGGTAAGAATTGATGACTTGCATCGCGACACCAGCACCTAAGTTGCCAGCGCCATATCCAATTTTATCGACCAGTGGCAGATAATTTCGAGTCGTCGCCATGCGTCGTCCCTTCAAGTGATATAATTATATTAATAATATGTAATTTAAAACATATATCGTTTATGTTTGACTTGTTTCGATTGAACCTGCGCAAGCTTGTCTTGGGTGACAGTTATGAAAAAGCATAACATAGTTCGGTTCAAAATCCGTAGAAAACCACACCACAGCTTTTCTCGAGCGTTTTCTTTTTTATTGCTTATACTTATGACAATTATGACGCTACAGCAGTCGATCCAAGCTGCAGTGCTACCATTACCAACTCCAATCGAAGTCGAAGTCGTCACTCAATACGACACACCCATGCCTGTGGGTTTAACAGTTGATCTGCGTTACAGCAACTATACAATTGACAAGGATTATGTTCTGATCACAGCCTGGAACGCCAACATACGCCAGCAACCTGATGGAAACAGTATGAAAGTTGGCAAAGCTGCCCGCCATGAAAAACTCCAAGCGATCGCCTTGGTGCGGGGGAAATATTCGAGCAGCTATCAAACTGATCTGTGGTTTGAGGTGGTCAAACAACAAGGCAACTTAGCAATTCATGGCTATATTCTCGCATCACTTGCCGAATATCGCCAATTTCAGTTCCAGAAAATGGTCGATGCCTACACGATGCTTAAAAGCGAAGTTGATCAAAATCAGACTGCCTATATTGCCAATTATAAAAATCGCAGTGGTATTGCGCCAATGCGCCACGGTCAAATTGTTGATGCTTTTGGTGTAAAGCGCTATCAATCTGCGCCAGCGTACTTTTCAGAATCACCAAGTAGCGATTTTCGTTATCTGCCAGATGGAACATTGCTCACGTTCGTCGGAGAAACAGAGCAATTTTATCGCGTGCGGACCTTTCTCTTCGATTACGACGTTTTTGTTCCTAAAAAATACGTTTCACTGAAAAACTCAATCGAACAATTGACTCAAGTCATCGTTGTTGATCGCAAAAACCAAAACGAAGGCGTTTTTGAATATGCGAATGGTCAGTGGTCTATGATCTCATTTAGTTACGCAACAACCGGTGAGAATGCGCGGTACAAGGAACCCACTCCCCTAGGATTTTACATGGCTATTGAACGAGCCAGCAAATTCATCTATCTCGACGATGTTACACGGCTCATTGCCGGGTATGCACCATACGCTATACGATTCTCCGGTGGTTCATATCTCCACGGCGTCCCAGTCGATTTTGCGCCCGGGCAAGTTGTCGATAATCGCATCCTCGCCTGGGCTCCGATGCGTGAATACCTCTCCACAATTGGCACAGTCCCACGCTCTCACAAATGCGTGCGCAACTACACTAGCCACGCTAAATTCCTCTACGATTGGGTCATACCGGGAAAGGCCTCGATTATTATAATTGAGTGATCAGGGGGCATGGTGCTAGGTGCCCTACTCCTCCAATTCAAGTTCGGTGTCTGAAGCGTGTCTAGTATTGAACCTAAAATAAGCTTTGTTCATGTCGGCGATCCAATCGATGTCTAAGGCTTGGAGTTGTTCGGTTGTGGCGCGGAAGCGCCAGTTACCTTCACTGGTGCCGGGCGTGTTGATTCGAGCTTCGGCGCCGAGTCCTAGGAAATCTTGGATGGGGGCGACGGCTAAATGGGCTGGGGATAGCCAGAGCGTTTGCAGGAAGCTGCGGCAGAAATTGAGATCATTGGCTGCTTCCCCGGCTTTTTGATCAAGGGGTTGGTATCGGATATAGCGATTGACTTGCTCAACTTGGGCTTCATCAGCGGTTTTCCACCATGCAACGGTGGTTGTATTATCGTGCGTACCACTGTATACGACACTATTGGGAATGTGGGAATGTGGCAAATCTTTGCCATCAAAATAGCCATCAAAGCCAAACTGCATGACTTTCATGCCTGGCAAGCCAGTTGCATTGAGGAAGGCTCTGACTTCGTCATCGATATCGCCTAAGTCTTCAGCGATAATCGGCGCATCGGGAAATGTACTCAACACGCGATTGAAAAGGTCCATCGCCGGCCCCTTTTCCCAGACGCCTTTACGCGCAGTAGTTTCACCGGCTGGTACGGCCCAATAAGATTCAAAGCCACGGAAGTGATCAATACGCAAGACGTCAACCTGAGTCAGTGCTGTACCAATCCGGTCTAACCACCAGGCATAGCCTTGGTCGCGCATGACATCCCAACGATAAAGGGGATTACCCCAAAGTTGGCCGTCCGCTGAAAAATAATCCGGAGGTACACCAGCAACTCGGAGCAAGTGACTATCTGAATCCATTTCAAACAAGTCCGTTCGTGCCCATGCATCGGCACTATCTTGTGAAACATAGATCGGCATGTCCCCGATAAATTCTATGCCGAGTGCGTTGACTTGCTTTTTAAGTGCTTGCCATTGTTGGTCAAATTCATATTGCACGAACTGATGGTAACCCACTTCCGCTGAATTGACAGCGGCAAAAGTCCCTAATGCCCAATGATCGTGACGTCGAAGCCCTTCATCTTGCCATTCCCACCAGGGGCGGTCACCATTGGCTTTTTTGATGGCGCGAAAAAGCGCGTAATCTGGTAACCAACGGTGATTTTTAGCAACGAATTCGCCGACAAACCAGCGCTTTTCGTCATTTATGCGGTAATACGCAAGATGGAGCAACTTCTCTCGGGTTTCGTAGAGGCGCCCATAATCAATTGTTGACTGATCCCATGGGTATTTTGCGGAATCAAGTTCGTCTTGGGTCAGCAAGCCTTGGTCATAAAGTTGTTGCAGATCGATAAAGTAAGGATTGCCTGCATAGGCAGAAAGGCCCTGATATGGCGAGTCTCCAGCGCTCGTTGGATTAAGGGGTAAGATTTGCCAATATTTAAATCCGGCATCAAGTGCTTTTTGGGCGAATTGGAGGGCATTTTCATCAAAAGAGCCGATTCCAAATGGACTAGGTAACGAAAATATGGGCATCAGGATACCGCTTGAGCGATTCATCATGGCAGCTTCTCCTTTTATTGATTAAATGGGTTATGTTATCCATGTTAGAGGTCATTTCAGGTAGTGTCAACGGCTGAAAAGCCTTGAAATATCAATTGTGCAACCGATTTCACTAATAATTTTTTAAACATGCTCACAATAGTCAGATATCTAACTTTATATTTAATAATATCGTTTTATTTCAAACCAATTGACGGCAAGAATTTGGCGGTGCATAATAACCATCGATTACTGCTTTGGAAAGGATTGTATGGATCAACTGACAGATTTAGAAATTCGCCTACTATTTCATCATGTCCCCTTTTTCTCGGCTACTTTTTTTCAAGAAGATGCCAACGTATTCAAAGAGCATGACGAAATCCGCCATACACACGTCCATGCGGTCATTTATTTAAAGATAAATGGGCCGAGTCCGATGTCAAAAGTAGCCCAGCTTTTAGGCCTAGAAAAAGGTTCATTCACCCCGATCGCTAATCAATTGATTAGTTGGGGCTACATTGAACGTGAGATCGACCCAACGGACAAGCGAAAATCAATGCTGAAATTAACCGAATCGGGTTGTGACTTTGCGATACGCGTTCGCGCCGCACGCAGCCAAATGTTCTCAGCTCAAATTGATAAGCTCAGCACCACAGAGCGCAAACAATTCTTTGCCGCCATGCAAAAAATGCAAGATTTGCTAGCGACAATCAATGGGAACGCCCTTAACCATCCTTATGCCAACAAGGCCTATCACAAACATCATGACCACAATCACAATCACAACCATAACCACAAACACGACTCGAATCTTGCTCACAATCCCAACCACATTTGCACAGACAACAAAGGAGTTTCACCGCATGAATAAACTGATCCGTTATCTTAAACCCTTTACCCTATCGATCATCTTGATCGTTATCTTCCTCTTTGCACAGGCGATGACTGATTTATCACTACCAGACTATATGTCTAAGATCGTCAATGTTGGCTTGCAGCAAAATGGGATCGAACAAGCTATCCCACAACAGATTCGCAGCGAACAATTTGCTCATGTTTTACTGCTGGCATCACCGGAAGAGGCCGCTGCCCTCAATGCAGCTTACGCCGTTCTCCCAGCAGATGCTACCAGGGACATCCTAACCTATGATCCAACTGTGTTGAGCGCCGATGAAGCCACCGCACTTGAGGCAAGCCTCTCACAAACGATCATGATGGTCGCAGCGATCGACTCAGGAAAATTCCCAGGATCCGATCAAATTCCCGCTGGTATAAGTGCATGGGACGCTTTAGCGAAAATTCCAGCCGCCCAAAAAACAGCCATGCTCAGCGCAGCGAGCGACCAAATCGCGAACATCAGCCCAACTATTCAAAAAACGGCAGCCACCCAATGGATTGCTACTGAATATCAAGCTATCGGTATCGATATGAGCACCATTCAAAACCGCTATATCTTAAACATTGGCGGCTTGATGTTGCTGATCGCACTTTTAAGTGTGTTGTTTGCTATCATCGTCGGCTATTTTTCAGCGAAAGTTGCCGCAGGCCTTGCTAAGGATTTGCGTATTCGTATATTCCGCAAAGTTGAAAGCTTTGCCAATACCGAATTTGATCATTTCTCGACCGCATCGCTCATCACGCGGACGACCAATGACATCCAACAGATTCAAATGACAATGGTCATGCTTTTGCGCATCCTGTTCTTCGCACCTATGATGGCCATCGGCGGAATCATCAAGATTCTCGGTGGCGATGTTTCAATGGGATGGATTATCGCCCTAGCCATTGTTGCCCTCCTGACGTTGATTGGTTCAATGTTCGCGATCGCCTTACCAAAATTCAAGATCATCCAAGCCTTGATCGACAAACTTAATCTCGTCACGCGTGAAATTTTGACGGGCTTGATGGTCAATCGCGCTTTTAATACGCAACGCAAAATGCAGGAAAAATTTGCTTCAGCCAACAAAAACCTCACGGACCTGAACTTATTTGTTAGTCGCGCGATGGTCGTCATGTTCCCGATGATGATGCTGATCATGAACTTCACCACCTTGGCGATTGTGTGGGTCGGTGGACATCAAATCGACGCGGGGACGATGCAAGTCGGTGATATGATGGCCTTTATGCAGTACGGAATCACCATTATTTTCTCCTTTTTAATGGTTTCCATGGTCTTTATCATGATGCCGCGCGCGAGTGTTGCGGCCGGTCGAGTCATCGACGTCATTGAAACAGATCTCTCGATTCTTGACCCGGAAAAACCCGTGCAACTGGCGCAGCCGGTGCGTGGCAAAATTGAATTTAACGATGTCATTTTTCGTTATCCGGGTGCCGATGACGCCGTTTTGACCAACATCAGTTTTACTGCTGAACCTGGTCAAACGACCGCCTTAATCGGTAGTACGGGTAGCGGTAAATCAACCTTAATCAATCTAATCCCGCGATTTTATGATGTCAGTGAGGGTCAGATTTTAATCGATGGCGTTGATATTCGCCACATAACTCAACACGATTTGCGCGAAGCAATTGGTTATGTGCCGCAAAAAGGCATCCTTTTTACCGGTGATATCGCGAGCAACATCCGATATGGCCATCAGGAGGCTGACGATAATGATCTAAAAATCGCTGCTCAAACGGCGCAGGTGCTTGATTTTATCGAAAGTTCAGAAGATCAGTTCGAGACTGTTATTTCCCAAGGTGGGACGAATGTTTCGGGTGGTCAAAAGCAACGCCTTTCGATCGCCAGAGCATTGGCTAAAAAGCCACCTGTGTTTATCTTTGATGACAGTTTTTCGGCACTCGACTACAAAACCGACGCGGCATTGCGCCGCGCTTTAAAAGATCAGACTGCAGAAAGTACGGTCATTATCGTTGCTCAGCGGATCGGCACGATTCGCAACGCCGAACAAATTATCGTCCTTGATGAAGGCAAAATTGTCGGCCGCGGCACCCATCACGAATTGTTAGAACAATGTCCCGTCTATGCGGAAATCGCCGCATCACAGCTATCAGCGGAGGAAATGACAAGATGAGTGATCGTTTAAAACTAATTAAAGAAGGTAAGTTAAAACTCGATGTGGCGCAGGCCAACGGTGGTGCCGGAGGCCCAAAAGCAGGCAATCGCGGCGGCCCTGGTGGTGGCGGTGGTGGCCCAGGTGGTGGCCATGGCATGATGATGCCAGGTGAAAAAGCCAAGGATTTCAAGGGCTCTTTTCGCAAATTACTCGATTATTTGCGCCCCTATTGGTTGGTTGTGATCACCGTATTGATCTTCTCAATTGGCAGTACAGTCTTCTCAATCATCGGGCCAAAAGTCATGGGAGAAGCGACGAATACGCTCGTTGAGGGCCTCATGAAAAAAATGAACAATACCGGTGTGGTCGATTTTACATCGATTGGTCGGACCATGATTGTTCTCGTTATCCTCTATGGCGTCAGTTCCCTGTTCAGCTTTTTCCAAGGTTACCTGATGTCGGGTGTGGCGATGAAAATCAGCTACAGTTTGCGCGAGAAAATCGCTGCAAAAATCGATCGACTACCACTCAAGTACTTTGATAAAACGACACATGGCGAAGTCCTTTCACGCGTCACCAACGACGTCGATACGGTCAGTAATACATTAAATCAGAGTCTTTCGCAAATTGTCTCATCAGTGACCATGCTTGTCGGAATTATTATCATGATGCTGACGATCAGTTGGATCATGACGCTGACGGCAATTCTCGTTTTACCGGTGTCGATGGTTTTGATTATGCTCGTCGTCAAGAAATCGCAACAATATTTTAAAAAACAACAGGCTTTCCTCGGTCATGTCAATGGTCATGTCGAAGAAATGTACAGTGGTCATTTGGTTATGAAGGCCTTCAATGGTGAAGCTCGCTCAGTCGAAACCTTCGCCGAACTCAATGATGAACTTTATACCTCCGGCTGGAAATCCCAGTTTCTATCTGGTTTGATGATGCCTTTGATGGGATTTGTCGGCAATATTGGCTATGTTGTAGTCAGCATCGTCGGTGGTCTTTTAGCTACGACAGGCGCCGTCAAAATTGGCGATATTCTCGCCTTTA
This sequence comes from Eubacteriales bacterium, assembly GCA_028685755.1. Lineage (GTDB taxonomy): Bacteria > Bacillota > Clostridia > Saccharofermentanales > UBA5734 > UBA5734. The sequence continues at coordinate 54,185 of JAQUDJ010000006.1, forward strand.
TCCAATATGTTCGGTCCTTCAATCAGCCAATTACCCAAGTCGCTAGCATTGCGACCGTTCTCCAGTCAACCATGGCTGCTTCAGAACGCGTCTTTGCCTTCCTCGAAGAAGCGGAAGAAAGTGCCGAATCAGACACCGCTGTTTGCCCGGTGAATCTCAAAGGCGCTGTGACGTTTGAGCACGTGCGCTTTGGCTATCTTGAGGATCAAACGATTATCAAGGATTTCTCCGTTAAAATCGAGCCTGGCCAAAAGGTCGCAATTGTTGGGCCAACCGGCGCAGGCAAGACCACACTCGTCAAACTGCTGATGCGATTTTATGAACTCAACAGCGGCACCATCAATATCGATGGCGTAGATATCACGGAAATGACCCGCGGTGACTTGCGCAGTCAATTCGGCATGGTCCTCCAGGATACGTGGTTGTTTAATGGCTCAATCCGCGAAAACATCCGCTTTGGCCGACTCGATGCAACTGATGATGAAGTCATTAGTGCCGCTAAAGCCGCCTATGCCGATCATTTTATTCACACTCAACCGCATGGCTACGATCTTGAGCTCAATGAAGAAGCGAATAATATTTCACAAGGTCAGAAACAGTTGTTGACAATTGCCCGCGCCGTCTTGGCTGATCCGACGATTCTAATTCTCGACGAAGCCACCAGCTCAGTCGATACCCGCACCGAAGTTTTAATCCAAAAAGCGATGTCTAAACTCATGAAAGGTCGCACCAGCTTTATCATCGCACATCGCCTCTCCACCATTCGCGACGCCGATGTTATCCTGGTTATGCGTGACGGCGACATCGTAGAACATGGTAACCATGAACAACTTCTCGCAGCCAATGGCTTCTATGCCAACTTGTATAACAGTCAGTTTGAAACGGAAGTCGCATAAAGAAAAAGAAGGTGCTGCATTCATGTGTACAGCACCTTCTTTCCGTTTTCAATGTTGAGATTTATCTTACATCAGCCGTTTGCCACGTTCCATCGCGATCGTGCCAGTTCGCACAATTTCCAATACGCCGAAGGTACGGAGGAGCTCGGACATTGCTAAAATTTTGTCCGGGCTGCCTGTTACGGCAATCGTCATCGATTCTGAAGCGACATCGATAATATTTCCCCGGAAGACATTGACTAAATTGATCAGATCAGTTTTTTTCTCATCCGGCGCATCCACGCGCATCAAGCAAAGTTCCATGAGCAAGGTTTCATGCTCATTGATTTGTTTAATTTTGACTAAGTTCGTGATCCGGTTGAGGCGCACCATGACTTTTTCGACTGATTCTTGATCGCCAACGACGACAATCGTAATCCGGGCAACCCCCACTTTTTCGGTCATCCCAACTGCAAGACTCTCGATATTGCAATTTTCTTCGCCAAACAATTCGGTAACATGCCAGAGCACGCCCGGTTTGTCTTCAACCCAAACTGATAGTATTTTGCGAATTGATTTACTCATGTGAATGTCCTCCTTATAGATCGCGAATCGCTAGGGCGAGTAGGATCGAGTAGTATTTGGCATCGCTGCTGTCGGCACGGGAAGTGACAACGATTGGGACACGAGCTCCGGTGATTAAGCCGCAGGATTTGGCTTTGTCGAGGAAAATTAAGGCTTTGACTAAGATATTGCCGGCCTCAAGATCTGGGCAGAGCAATATATCGGCATCGCCAGCAACTGGACTGATTATCCCTTTGTGTTTGGCCGCATCTAAATCGATTGCATTATCCATCGCCAGAGGGCCGTCAACGATGCAATTTTTCAATTGGCCACGTTGGCTCATCACGGTGAGGGCAGCAGCATCTAATGTGCACTGCATCGCCGGATTAACGGTTTCAACAGCGGCTAGGGCTGCCACTTTTGGTTTCGCAACACCTAAGGCAGTCGCAACACCGACAGCATTGCGCACGATATCCATCTTTTGTTTTAAGTCTGGAGCAATGTTGATCCCACCATCGGTGATATAAAGCAATTTATGATAGCCGCGCAATTCGTATACGCCCACATGGCTCAATAACCGATTGGTGCGCAACCCTTTGTCTTTTTCGAGCACGGCTTTCAGTAAATCCGAGGTCTGGAGAATCCCTTTCATCAGCACATCTGCTTCGTGATCGTTGACTAAATTGACCGCAATTTCAGCGGAACGCCGATCATCAAGCTCTTTAATGATTGTCATCGCCGAGACATCGATCGCTAGTCGATCAGCAATCGCAAAGATTTTCTCTTTATCGCCGATAAGTATCGGTAATGCATACCCTTTGCGATAAACATCGTGGACCGATTGCAGGACATGATCATCGTGCGCAGCCGCAACGGCGATTCGGCCGGGGGCTTTGCCTTGGAGCAGTGCTTCGATTTGGTCGAATTTTTGCATTTTTACTCCTCCCTGATGTATTCTTTGGCCATTTCTTGACCGGTTAACACCCGAAAGGCACCTTCGGCCATGGCTTGCATTTCATTTTCGCCGGGAATGATCATAATAGGAGCTAAAAATTGCACGGCGTCTTGGATCAGTCGGGTCAGTAATGGACTATACGCTAATCCGCCGGTCAAAACGATTGCATCAAGCTTACCATGAAGCGTGGTCGCCATCGCGCCGATTGCTTTACTGATTTGAAAAGCCATCGCCTCGATTAATTCGAGCTTAGCCGGATCATCTGTTGCAGCCGCTTCGATCGCTTTGGCATCAGCGGTCCCGGTATACGCCAAAAGGCCACCGCGCCCAACAAGCATACCGCGTAATTCTTTCATCGTGTAAAGACCTGATTCAACTGCATCTAGTAGCTGGAGCGTTGGAATAGTTCCCGCTCGCTCCGGTGAAAAAGGCCCTTCTTCGAGGGCATTGTTGACATCTATGACAAGGCCTTGGCGATGAGCGGCGACAGAAATGCCCCCGCCAAGGTGAGCGATGACGATATTTAATTCAGGATATGGTCTATTTAAACGAACAGCAACGGCTCTTGCAATCGCTTTATGATTGAGGGCATGAAAAATACTGTGGCGCTTAAACTGGGGCAATCCGGTATAACGGGCAATTGGAATCATTTCGTCAACTGTCACAGGGTCGACAATCACGGCGAGTTTCTGGTATTGGTGAGCGAGGTCCAATGCGATTGGGGCACCTAGGTTGCTTGCATGAACGCCATAACGATTGGACACTAAATCAGCAACCATTGCCGCATTGATCGCATAAGTACCACTGGCTAGTGGTCGCATGAGACCGCCACGACCAACAAAAGCATCAATTGCAGATAGGTCGCTGAGGCCTGCTTGTGTGAGGCCATTTTCTATGGACTGTTCAATTGCTGCTAAGCGCAGCGGTAATTGTGAGGCAAGACTCGGCAATTGCAATATGGCATCGGTATTATGCCGAACTGTTGATTCATAAATGCACGTGTGATTCTTAAAGAGTGCTGTTTTGGTCGATGTTGAACCGGGATTGATGGTGAAGATCCAATACGACATGAATGGAAGCTCCTCCGCGGTTATTTGGTATGAGACCACCTATTGGAGATGTCAGAACAAAACTTATGAAGGCAATAATTCTAAGGTGATGACGGATTTTTCGACGGATGCTCGGTAGACGATTGATCGCACACCCGAGCGTTCACGCAGTTGAGCTATTAACATGGCTTCGACTGTTTCTTTACTTGGAATATCATTGCCAATGTATAGCAATTCAAGTCTGTTGGGTTCATTATCCTGCAGATCCGCGTCTGACACAAATGCCCCGATCCGGGCATCGAGTTCATCTATGCTGGCGACAACAAGACCTTGCGAGCGAAAAGATTGCGCGCCATCAGTTTCGGCTAAGGGATAGTTTTCGGCGGTCCAAATATGGGATTGCTGCATAATGGCGTCGGAACGCAGAAAATGCACATGAGCTACTTGGTCGTTAGCCCCGCCATCGGGAACCGGGTCATCATGCGTCACATCGACGTGATAAGGTTGTCCATCGAGCCAGACTAAATTCCAAGCATGATCAACATTATCCGATGTTCCAGTAATCAAAGTCACTTCAAAGCCCAAGGCCTGAGTGATGAGTTGAAAAGACTGGGCATACCCTTGGCACAGGGTCAAATGTTCGAGCAACGCACTTGCGGCATTATTATTCTCTTGATTTAATGTCGTGTCATAGACAATATTTCGAACCAAGATATCGTGGACAGCCATGAGTTGTTGCCAAGGCTCACCGGCATCGGATGCCACATCGGCAATCGATCGAGCAGTCGCTAGCAATTGGTCTTGGCGAGATTTCAAGATATCGGCAGTGGCCGTCGCAAAACCTGGTGTATAGCCCATTTCAAGGGTCATCGCGCTAAAGGTTGGTTCTTCGGTCTGTAGAATTGAATAAGTAATCCGTGCCGAACCGTCGAGCCAGTAGTACTGCGGGTTGCGGCGAAAGACCTGTTCATAGAGGTCATATACACGGGAGATTAGTTCGTCGCTTTGTGCCTCAGTAAAGCGGTACCGCGTCATCGCCGTATCAAGTACGGCTTTGCCCCGATAGTTGTTTAATGCGTCTTGGATCAGACCAGTTACTAAATCATCAAAGTCTTCGCCAGCATCGGCTTTTTGCGTTGATGAAGTCGTTGAATGGGTGGTTGTTTGCGCGGGTGATCCTGTCGATTCCTCGACAGGATCAATTATCTCTTCGGTCGGTTCGACTTGCTCGATGACCGATTGGATCACTTTTGAGGATTGATCGAGTAATTCGCCGACCGGTTCTTTAAGCTCAGATAAGTCGGATTTGAATTGGTCTGTCATGCGACAGGCAGTTAAATGACTTGTCAGTAAAGCAAGCAAGAGCATCCAGACAATGCGTTTGGACCACTGTCTGGATGCTCTTGCTGAATAATTAATTTTTGGATGCTGCTTCAAATTGGATACCTTACCAGCGCTTTTTGTTTTCGAGGTTGCGGATTTCGTATTGGCCTTTGTACAAGTAAACTGCTTGAATGACTGCAGCCAAAGCAAATGCCCCAAGTGTCAGTAAAAAATATTCCAGTGAATCGACTTCATTGTTCATGAAGCTGGGCATTAAAACGAGCAAAACGACTGCCATGACTGCAATATTCATGCTTTTCTTGGTGGCTGCAGTAAAGGTGATCGGCTTGCCACAGTGCTCACAAGTCATATTCATGTATGTCGGAATGTAAATTTTCCAGCTTTTGACTGGTTTGTGATTGCAAACGTCTTCTGTTTTGTGTTGTGCATTGCCTGAGATTACAGGATCAGCAGTCACTGGGCTTGATGATTGCAAATTTTGAGCGGCCTCTGCTCGCTCTTGATCTGAATAGGACTCGTAAAGGGCGAGCAAGTCAATTTGCTCTTGGCTTAATGCTGAAGTTCCCGCTTGCGCTGCAGCTAATTTAGCCGCTTCGGCTTCGGCTTCGGCCTGAGCCACTTTGGCATCTGCGACCTCTTTCATCGCGGCAATTTCTTCCGGGGTAAGCACTTTTTCTTGATATTTGCCAAATTGAATTAACAAGTAATAGGCAACCAAGTAGGCCAAAATATAGAGCATGAGGATGCCCATATCTAAAGCAAATCCCACAAGCGTACCCGATGCTGTGCCACTTAAAACTTTGAAAAACAGCGACGCAACTAAAACCGCATTGAGGGCCCGGTTGACGGAATGCGTCATCATCGACATTTCTAATTCGACACCGCATTTTCGACAAATAAATTTTGGTTTTCTAGCAAAAAGATTGCCTAAATTAAATTGGGGGGAATGTTTGCAAGCCATAGGTGATGAAAGCTCCTTGTTTGTGATAGTCGGCTGTTATTAATGGCGAACAGTTCGTGTTTGGACACGGTTATTGATTATTTAAAATCCGAACTAGTGGCGAATCTTGACTGAGAATCAAGGTCTTGTCGCCGGTCAGGGCTTTACGCGTCGCGTCAAGTTCGCGGACAAAGACATAAAAATCAGCCTTTGCTGGATCATTATACAATGTTTTGAGGATCGCCATATACTCTTCTTCGCCTTCGCCGATTAAGCGCTGGGCTTGCGCCTTCGCTTCGCCGATGACGATTTCGATTTCTTTGTCGGTTTCATTGCGGATCTTGGCGGCTTCTAGTTCGCCTTCAGCCTTAAACGTTGCGGCCATTTGAGAGCGCTCAGATATCATTCGGTCATAAACGGCTGCTTCATTGTCACTTGGCAAATCAAAGCGTTTGATTTCGACGGTTTGAATATGGACCCCGTAGCCTTTGAGTTGTGCTGCTACCTGCTCGGTAATTTGTTTGTTAAGCGATGTGCGTCCTGCCTCCTCATCAGCAATGATCTGATTCTGATTGAGGCTACCCATGACGTTTTTGATAACACTGTAAGTACTCGCATCAATACGCTTTTGCATTTCTGTGATATTACCCACGGTCCGAATAAATGTTGTGACGTCTTCGATCGCCCAGATTGAATAGCTGTCGACGATCATCGCTTTTTTGTCGGCAGTCAGGACTTCTGAGGGGTTGATATTGTAAATCATTTGTTTATTAGTCAAGCGATTGACATCTTGAATAAAAGGCATTTTAACTTTAAGACCTGCATCGAGTTCAATGGCTTGAATCTTTCCAAACTGGGTGACATAAACGAATTCACCTTCATTAACGGTATAAAATGAACCCGATAGAATGGCGATAACAATAACTACGACGATAACCGTTAAACCAAGTCGGCCGATTGATTTTGCTGCATTCATGGTCAATTCACCCCCGATTCAGTATTCGTACTCGATCCACTTGCGGTGAACGACTCCAACGGCAGGAGCTTTGACGTGCCTGTACTGTCATCGATATATACTTTGACACCCGGCAAGATGTCTTCAATCATTTCGAGATACATGCGCTGGCGTGTGATCGCCGGGAAATTCTGGTATTCATTAAACATCGCTTGGAACTTGTCTTTTTCACCGGTAGCGAGGTTGATTTTAGCTTGTTTTGCACCTTCAGCATCTTTGACAATTTTGTCAGCCTGTGCCTGTGCTGCTGGAATTTTTCCGTTTTGATATTCGAGGGCTTGGTTGATCGCGGTAGCCTTTTGTTGTTTTGCAGTTTCTACATCGCGGAAAGCTTTGGCGACATCTTCTGTCGGCGGCTCTGAGTCATTGATTTTGACATCGAGAATCATCAGCCCAATATCATTGGTTTGCAAGCTTTCAGTCAGCATTTCTTTGACGTCTGCTTGTATTTGGATTTTGCCAATCGTCAAAACATCGTCGATATTGCGTGTCCCGACCACGGCACGCACCGCGCCTTGGATCATATTTTTCAGAATCAGATCCGGGTTATTCGTGGTGTATAGATATTTATACGGATCGCTAATTTTCCATTCGACGAAAAAATCGATGTTGACGATATTCATATCGCCTGTGATCATATTGCTTTCTTCAGGTACGCTCGTATAGGTACTATCTTCGTTTTGAAAATAGCCTAGTTCAATTTTCTGGGTCAGGTTGACGGGTAAAATTGTGACGGATTGAATCGGCCACGGTAACTTAATATTTAAACCAGCCCCCTCGGTTCGCGTATACTTGCCGAACGTCGTGATGACTGCCTGTTCACTCTCAGCAACCGTGAAAACGGTTGAACTGCCAAACGTGATGACGGCTAAAATGGCAACCACCACGACAATAAGGGTCGCCATTTGTTTCGGAGTTAGTTTCATGCTTTTACCTCTTTTCGATTATTGGCCTAACTCAATCATTTTGTCGATCGGTCGGCGAGCGTCACGCATCAATTCATCCGATAAGATAATTTCTTCACCACCAGTTCCAGCGATGGCCCGGTAAACATCCATCAGCGAGGTGATTTTCATATTGGGGCAGACGAGTTTTTTGGAGAGCATGTGAAAATGCTTGTCCGGAAATTGGTAGGTGAGATGCTCAGAAATGCTCATTTCAGTGCCGATGATAAATTCATTCGCGTCACTTTGGGCTGCAAATTCGAGGATTGCTGAGGTTGAACCAACAAAGTCAGCATGGGCGACAACTTCAGGGACACATTCTGGGTGCACGAGTAAAAGCGCACCTGGATGATCTTTCCGAGCATTGATGACATCACGTTCGGTCACACCGGCATGGACATGACAACCACCGAGCCAGAGGTTGATTTTTTTATCAGGTAATTGGCGTTGAACGTAGTCGCCTAAATTACAATCCGGGATAAACAACATCTCTTTTTCTGGCAAACGCGAAACAATTTTGACGGCTGTCGAAGAAGTCACGCATACATCACAAACTGCCTTGAGTTCTGCTGTTGTATTGATATACGCGACAATCGGGTGATCTGGATGCTCCTTTTTATACTGACGAACGCGTTCTGGTGCGATTTGCTCTGCCATTGGACAGCCAGCATCGGGATGCGCCAAAATCACTTTTTTGTCCGGTGATAATAGTTTAACACCTTCAGCCATAAAACGGACGCCGGCTAGAACAACCGTCGACTCCGGTGCAAGTTGGGCCTTTTGACTCAAAACAAAAGAGTCTCCTTTGATGTCAGCGACTTCTAATATTTCAGATGCCTGATAGGTATGTGCAACCAGACATATGTTTTTTTCTTTTTTTAGGGCAATTATTTTGTCCTGGATCTCTCGAATCATAAATCCTCCTGTTGGTGGTAGTTGCAAACTTTGATTTAAATGTGTTGCGATCGAGCATCAGCCGCCAGCGGCTGTCGCTGGATTAAACCGCGGTCCGGTACGAATCGTTGCGCCACCGAGCATTTCATCGTCGCGATAAAAGACGATCAATTGGCCCGGCGTGATTGCCCGCTGTGGTTCTGAAAAGATGACGAGTAATTTGCCATCTGTTTGGATATCAATTTGGCAAGGTGCAGGTTTGGCCGAATAGCGGATTTTGGCCGTCATTTGTTGACCATCGGTGACCGGAACGATCCAGTTGATGTGGTCAGCTAAAAGATAACGGTTGAATAAAGCTTCATTGGGTCCGACAACTAATCGGTTATCTGTTGCATTCTTGTCAATGACGAAGGTCGGTTGGCCAAATGCCCCTAGGCCTTTGCGTTGGCCAATTGTATAATCAACAACGCCGGTGTGTTGGCCGACGATCTTACCATCGCTGTCATACATCGGGCCAGGTTTGGCAATATCGCCGCTGTTTTCGCGGAGAAATTCAGTATAGCGGCCGTCAACAAAACAAATCTCTTGGCTGTCGGGTTTGTTATGGATGCGCAGGCCCGCTGCTAATGCAATCGCGCGAACCTCTGGCTTAGTCAGTTCTCCGAGTGGAAATAATAATTTTGATAATTGTTTTTGCGTCAGCATATAGAGTGCATAGCTTTGATCCTTCCGGTCGTCGCACCCTTTTCGCAGGTGAAAGAGGCCAGTAGCTGGGTCGAGCGTATTGCGTAAATAATGGCCGGTTGCAACGAAATCAAAACCATATGCATCGGCTTTTTCTAATAATTCTTCAAACTTGATTGAACGATTGCACTCGACACAAGGATTAGGCGTTAACCCTTGGCGATAAGCCTCGACAAAAGGCGTGATCACTTTCTCTTCAAAGGACCGTTTCATATTGAAGGTATGGTGTTCAACCCCTATTGCATGACATACGCGCCGCGCATCTTCAACGCTTTCTAAAGAACAGCAAGCTCGTGAAACATATTCGTCTTCGTTTTGTCGATCAAATAACTTTAAAGTCACACCGGTGACCTCATAGCCTTGGCGTTGTAAAAGGACTGCGGCTACCGAAGAATCAACTCCGCCGCTCATCGCGACAAGCACCCGTTTGCCATGATGCGGGTCGAGCGGCTGATCGGCTGCTGCTGAGGTATCCTGAGGTTTGGTCATGTTGTTGCTCCCGTGATTAATGGACTGATTGTATCAGCGCATGCCCCACAGTTGCAAGTTTATCGGCTACCAAAACCCTGTGTCTAAACGTGATGACCAAGATAATTGATCAGATATTCCCTAACCCGACATCACTCAGATGGTGTCGAGCAATTGCTGCTAAATGATCCATTCGATCAAGTGCGATTGGGCCGGGCTGCAACATCCGATAGGCTGGATGATGGCGCGTCAAATGGTAAGGGATTAGGCGATCGATCGAGGCAATCCATTTGGCAGCTGCCTCGATCTCTGCATCTTCGTCATTCAAACCTGGAATGAGCAATGTAGTTATTTCGACATGGCAAACTGGAACGCTTAATTTAATTGTCCGTTTAACAGCCTCAAGTTCACCCCGACAAATTTTGTGATAAAACAAGGGGCGAAAGGCTTTTAAATCAATATTCATCGCGTCGACATACGGCAAAAGTTCTTTCATGGGATCAGGATTAATCATCCCATTTGTCACGAGGACCGTCTGTAAACCAGCAGCCTTGGCCAATTTGCACGTGTCAAGGACATACTCAAAGGTTATCAACGGTTCATTATAGGTAAATGCAAGTCCAATATTGCCGTTAGACTTTTCGGCAATTGCCAAGTCAACAAGTTCTTCTGGCGCATAATATTCTGTCGCAACATGTTTTAAGGCGATATGCCAATTTTGACAAAACTCACAATTTAAATTGCACCCGTATGCGCCTACTGAAAGAATCGTCGAACCTGGAAAAAAGCGGCGCAACGGTTTTTTCTCAATCGGGTCTAAGGCGACAGAAGAAAGTTGGCCATAACTGGCAGCATATAATTTGCCACCTAGGTTTAGTCGGCCTAAACAACGCCCCGTTTGGCCAGGTTTGATCCGACAATAATGCGGACAGAGTTGGCATTCAACCATGCAATCGGGATGACAAATATAGTAGCGAGCCTCGTGGAGATCGTTCAACACAGAATCAGCTTGTGACAACATGAGGCCACCTCCTCTTCTGGGTCTTATTTGTTATTATGCTTATCAGTAGTAGCGAATGACTTCGAACCGCTGCATGAGAATCGGCTCATGGGAATCAATTCCAGCTTTGCGACATGCAATTTGTATTTGAGCTTCTGCTGAATCAACACCTTCTAAATCAGGCAAAAGCAAACCGCGACGACTGCCATGACTGACAATCACGCCATACCGATGCGGGTCTAAGTCACTTGGTGAATCGATCGTTTCCGCTGGGCCTAAGATATCGACACTTATCTCTAATGCTGCTAATTCATCTGCAGAAACTGGCTTGAATCGCGGGTCTTTTGTCGCTGCCCACATCGCGTTTTGGATAATTTCCAAAACAACATGCTCAGTTGTTGGCTCCGTTGTGCCGATGCACCCGCGCAATTCACCTAACAAATGAAGCGATACGAATACCCCAGCCTGTTGCTGTAGAAATGGAGCGAGGGCACGTGTAAAATCAGCACCTTGGTGCATGTTTAGCATGTTCAAATATGTCGGACGTTGGCCCGTACGAATCAAGAATTCGATTGCATCTTTTGCAAGCTGGACCGGAATTGATACGGCTGGCGGAGGTTTATCAGGTGAAGGGGTTGGTAAAATCTGAGCAACCCCGTAACCAATGCCATACGGCGCTTCATAATGATAGATTTTAGTCTGCACTGTTTGATCTGCAAAAGCACCTGCTAAGGCAACAAGCGGTCGATAACCACATTCTGCGGCGTGATCACGCAGTTCAGGATCAATTGTCAGAAGTTTCGACAATTCACCAGAACTTAAAATACGCAAAATTTCTTGATCAAATTGTGACCCTTCTGGACAACTCCCGTATGGGCTTTCCGGATTGACCTTATGCGAGAGGTCGCCACTACAAATCAAAACAATCCTCCGGCCCAAGTGATTTGCTGCATGTGAAATGATTTGCCCGACGCGGACGATATCTTTTAATGGTAAACCAGAACAAGATAACGCCACGAGGCGTGCAGTGGGTATTTTCTGACCCAAATAGTAAAGTGGGACTAATACGCCGTGGTCTAAATTGCCTGCTAATTCGTGGCGGGCTTCCTGAGCAGGAGTCAAGAAACCCCCTTCGATCTGGTCTTTGTGTAAGCCTTCTATGATCATCTGGGCCAATTCCAGATCAGCGTGCCGCGATAATGCGACCTCTGAATGACCAAAGGATTGGAAATTGCCGGTTAAGGTTTCCCCTGCATAAAAATAAACAAAATCACTGAATTGCGGCGCATGCGGCGAAATCACAACGAGTGTTTCTGGCATTAAAAAAGCTAAATCCTCCGCGGCCGTCTCCAAGGCGGCAATCGTTAATTTAGCTTCATGCGCAGCTTGACCGATCTGCGGAATGATTATCGGTGGATGGGGAGCGAGATAAGCTGCAATTAAGTGGTTCGCCACTTTTGTGTTGGACGGGGTGCGTTCGGTCACATAAATCACCTGACTCTCTCTTGGTCAAAAACAAGTCAGATTGGGTTCTGATTTAATTATAACACCAGGCGCTTAGTCCGCGAGTACAAATCGTTGCACAGCAACGGCTGCACCCCATTCAGCATTTGAAGGGGCAATCCAATCTGCATACGTTTTGATATGAGTTGGGGCATTGCCCATGACGACACTGATGCCACCAATTTTAAGCATCCCAACATCATTTTCACTGTCGCCAATGACTAGTGTCTTGCTAATATCGATCCCTAAGTGATTGCAAATCAGCATAACCGCATTAGATTTGTCGACGGTAGTTGGGATTACTTCAATCCCGTTCGGCATGGATTGCAAACTACGTACGCCTTCAATTCCGGCGGCATAAGATTTAATTAAGTTGAGATGGTCAGTGTTTTGTGAAGAAATATAAAATTTATTAATCTCGATGCCGGTCGATTCAATAAAAGACAACAAATCGGGGACAACTTTTTGGGTCGCATGATGCATCTCAATGATCGCGGGTCCCGAGCCACTTAAATGAATAGACTTGAGCGCTTTTTCTGAACATATTGGCTGATTATTGCCATAGGCATGGAAAAAAACATCTTCAAATGATTCGAGCAAGCGAATTATTTTTTTGACTTGCGGAAATTCAATATATTGGTGATTCAATGTTTGCTGACGATAATGATCATATATGAACGCGCCATTCATTGAAATACTATACTCATCAGCCCCAATAGCTTCCTGGGCCTCGAGCATTTCAGCAAGCGTTCGACCCGTTGCGATAATCGTGGGGACACCCTTAGCTTTTGCTTGTAAAAAAATCTTGCCAACCTCATCGGGAACCTGATTTTTTTCATCAATTACTGTTCCGTCAAGATCTGTGATGATTAACTCAATCGCCATTTCGTATAGTCCCTCCACTGTTCATTGATTATCATACTTCAGACCTCAACAAACAACAATTCGAAGACTCACCAAAAAATGAGGCTTGGAATGACGGCCATTTGGTATATTATCCTTTAAGTATTGATTATCCTATTTTTTCATAGAAAAAGCGGCTCAATTTGAACCGCTCAATTAGCTTAATCATCTGATTCGTCTGTTGAATCATCGGTAGAATCATCACTTGAGTCGTCTGGCGAGTCGTCTGGTGAGTCATCGGTATGGTCATCACTTGAGTCGTCTGATGAATCATCATTCACATCATCTTCTTGCTCAATATCAAGGACCAACCCCGTTTTGACGAGGATCTCAACATCATAATAGTGATCATTCGTTCTTACTAAAATTTCATATACAGGAGGGTCATCATTGTCAAGTTCATAGCTGACAAACGTCGATCCTGCGATTTTAGCGATAGCGATTGCGATGGCTTGATCGATTGTTAGATCTGAATTGTTTATTGATGGCGGGGCTATGGCATCTTCCGCATCGTTTATTGGTTGAGTGGTTTGATCGTCGATTTCCGAAACAGCGTCAGTTTCAACTGCAATTTCGTCACTCGTTTTTGATGCGTCAATCGAGGATTCAAGTGACTCTTCGAGAATGGTCGGTGTAATCAGTCCACTGATAGCATGTGCCAAATTCTGACTTTTATTTACCGAATTATCCTGCGTAGTCTTGACTGGCCTTGTCTCTTGAATTGAAGACTCTGGTAAAAACCGCATCATGAATAAAACGATGCAAAAAACCGCGGCAATACTCATAAATAAATAAAGTAAACGGTTGTTCCGAGTCATGAGTCACGCATCCTAAACGAGGCTGTGGGGAAAATGTACGATGAACTTAGTTTATGTTCTATTGTGACGATGGTCAATCGCCACCTTAATCATCATCCTCATCGTCATCGTCATCGTCATCGTCATCATCGTCATCGTCATCATCGTCACCGTCATCGCTGTCGTCATCACCATCACCGTCTTCGTCACCACCTGTTGCGCCAGCTGTTGCATCGACTGAAGCACTTGCTACAGTATCAACAGCTGTATTGTTTGACGAAGTCGACAATGCAACCTGAGTTCCTCCAGTTGATCCGGTTGACGGTGTTGTCGATCCAGATGGCGTAGTCGTCGCATGCGATGTAATCGACGCTGAGGCAATCACATCAGGTGCAGTCGCCGACAAGGATGAAGCACTTGTTGAAGTCGATAGTGCGGTGCCTGTCGACGGTGTTGTCGATCCAGTTGTCGCTGCCGCATGTGCTGTAATCGAAGCCGAAGCGATCGCGTCAGGGATTGCCATTGACGCAGATATACTGTAGGGGTCAATGGTGTTTGAGTCGATGCCACTACTTGTCAAAACAGATTCACTATGGGACGTGATTGAGGCCGATGATATTGCATCAGACTCACTTTGTGTTTCGCCAGAGCCTACTAGTGCTTTAACATCAGATTCGATATCAGATTCTGTCGCTTGCGATTCACTTGACTCACCAATCGATTCAACTACTATTTCATTATTATCAAATAGTCCGTTATATAGCTTCGTCAAGCCATTTTCGCTGACACGCTGGCTTTGATTACTGGATAGTGCTTGTGATGACCCTTGTGATATCGGTTGAGGAATAGATACAGCGATGACTGCGCCAACATACGCAACCGGTATTAAAACAGTCAACACCTTGAGAAATATTTTTCTTTTAAGCATGAAATGCCCCCTTCGTTGTTTGCCGTTTCATCTGTATGTCAAACGGTCAGATCGTATGATCTACTGTCACGTTAAGGGAACAAGATAAGCTTCTCAAGTTAAAATTCCGCAGAAACTTCGTGTTTAGCGAAATTTAAACACGTTTTCCACGTAAATTTCGCCGATATGCTTCGGTTGTTTGGCCCGTCTTCTTCTTAAAGACTGTGTAAAAATAACGACTATCTTGAATCCCGACTGCAAAAGCAATATCGCGCGCAGTCAAATCAGTCTCTTCTAACATCACGCAAGCTCGCTTGATTCGTTCATCAATCAAATAATCATTGAGCGTTTGGCCGGTCTCTTGTTTAAACAATTGCCGCAAATAACCTGATGAAATACCGATTTCACGAGCAACCGCTTCCAAATTCAAATTTGAATCTGCTAGGTTCTTTTGAATATATGCAGCAGCTTGATTAGGCGTGGATATTGTCACGTGGTTTGGACTATAAAGGCCAAGTTCATCGTATAAAACAACACGTTGGTTAACCTTATCCGTTTGATCATTATCGGTTCTTTTTTGATTAAGCAGTTGAGCTTGATTAACTGCAACTATAGCTTGGCGCAAAGACGTACGGCTATCGCTGAGTTGGGTTATACAAGAACCGATACCGGCGATCAATTCTAATTGCTGGGAACCACTCAAATGACCGAGCAGGTCAATCATATGTAGTTTGAGCTGCTCAATTGAACGGTATCTAGTTTCTGCTTGTTCGACTGTAAGTCCAACAAGTGCAACAATACTGTCCTCCGATCGCAAAAGCACCGGGCTACCCAAACCACTGCGAAAGGTCTGGAGAATTCTCTCGATTACGGCTGGTAAAAACGAACTAGCATAGGTTGGCATAATCGCAACAGCAACCCAAGTCTGAACGGCTTCTGGGTACAACGCCTGGGCTTCCTGTGACAATTTCCCATTGAGCAACTCTGCAAAGACGCGGTCACGCGCTTGTAATTCAAAGCGGAGATAAGCAGATTCAAGAATCGCAAATTCATCTTGGTGCAAGGAATGCTGTTTTGACTGACCTAACCCGTAATGTTTGACGAGTGTTTGAATCGGCTGATATAAGTATCGGACAGCGAATATTCCAGCAATTAAACTGATCAATAAGGTGATCAGAAAATAACTGCCAATCAGCCGATTGACCGTATTCGCTTCTTGGTAAAGGCCCGACATCGGAACAAAGTCAATGATCAAAAAACCCATTTTATCGGCTTCTTGCCATGTGATCAGACTTTTACCAAAAATTGTTTCAGCAATAACGGACCCATTTGGGGTGCCTGAACTGAGAATAGCGGTTACGGTTTGCGGGTGCACAAGTATATCGGTTAAATTTCCGAAGATTTGTTCATGTTTGGTCTGAGCAATCATGTCACCGCTTGGAGAAACTAAAGTCAAAACACCTGTATCCAAATGATCAAAGATCAAATTTTCAATTTTTTGACGATCAAGATTGACGAGTAAAATTTCTGAAAGTTTGTTATCGGGATCTCGGCGAATAAATAGGAAAGATAAAACAGCCTTGTTTTGTACCATTTGATCAATACTCATTTGTGTTTGACGGCTAAAAAACAAATTACTTTCCAGATCAGTCAAATTGTTTTCATAGGTTTGAATGAAGGTTAGCGCATCTTTGTCTTGAATGAGTTCAACAGTCGTGGGCATTCCAACACTTGACCAAACACGATCATATGAATGACTGATCAAAAAGGCCGAGTCAACGAGGTCGGCTTGACTGACCGCGTACTTCAAGCGTGACGTGATTAGTTGATCAAGCGCGATGGTCAATTGATTAGGATCACCTGCGGCATTTAAAAGCTCTTGGATATTCGGATCTTTACGCCAAAGGTGGACAAATTCGCTGTACAAGTCTGCCAACGTGTAGTCCAACGTTAAATTAACCTGACTTAATAGTTGCCGATTATTCGCATCGGTCGTGTTGACGATGCGCGTGGAAACGACCCTCGAGATAAAGAAAACGAGAAGCGCTGTCAGTACTACACTGATCAGCAAATAAGTCGTTGCCAGACGGATCAACCAGCGACGTCGAATAAGCCATATTTTTAATGTGCTAAAAAAATTATTCATTTAATCGTGCGATTACTTGTTCGCATTGCAAGCGATAGGCATCTACAGCATGAGCCGGGGAAAGCACTCGGACTTTGCCCCCAAATTGAAATAACCAGCCCCAAAAAGTTGGACTCACAACGACCTTGAGATAAACGGTAAAACTATTCTCATCCTCGGCATGAATGACAATATTCTGGCCAAAACGATCCACGACCACTTGGATCAACGATTGATCAAAACGGATCTGTACATCCTCCGGCTCACCGCTGAACATTCCAAAGGTGCTGCGAACATATTCACCAAGATCGATCGTGGAGTCAATCCGATCTCGGACCAGATGGCTAATTTGAACATCATTCATCCGATCAATACGAAACTGCGACAAACGCCCATAACGCTCATAATGGGCAATTAAATAATAATTTTCATCATCCCAAGTCATTGCATAAGGGCTGACATGGTAGCGTTCACCACTGCGCCGAAAGCGAATCTGTTTATTGATCGTATATTCCTGATAGCGGAAAGAAATTTGCCGATCATCATCAATGGCTTGATGTAAAGTGTCGATCGTATACAGAACGGATTCATTCGACGCTTTGATTTTCCCAGTTCGAATGAGTTGATGTTGCAAGGATTTTGCCTGATTTTTACTGGTCAAGCCAGCGATTTTCGCGACTAATTCACGCGTTTTTTTGGCGGTAACAAAGCGAGAGCTCTCAACAGCATCGACTAAGAGTTTCAATTCTGCCAATTCAAAAGGGCGACTCAACAAGCGGTAATTGCTATCACGTCCGCGTTGATTGGCGATATCTAATCCATACTCTCGCAGTAAATTGATATCGTTATAAATTGACTTGCGCTCAGCTTCAATCCCGTGTATCTGCAAATCTTGTTGGATCGCTTCAAGGGTGACTGGATGATCTTCATCAGAATTTTCAAGAAGAAACTTCATCATATAAAGTATTTTTAGCTTTTTGGCTGAACGAGATACCATTTGACCACCTCCGCCGCAAATCTGGAATAACTCAATCTACCTATATCCATAATATATAAAATGACTAGCCCACGATTTCAGATCTGTCTGTACTGCCAATTTTATCGGACATGACATTCAGAAAAAAGCGTTAATTGAAACGTTTTTAAAAGTGTTAAACAATTGAATTAAATGGTTCCTTTTTGCGCCAGTTAAAAGAGCCCTCAGCAACCAAGATGGCTAGAAACACAATGGCCGATCCGATTATAGTCCTAACAGTGAGTTGCTCTTTTAGCAACCAGGTCGAAAGTAAGGCCCCAAAGACAGATTCTGTTGATAATATAATTGCAGCTCGGGTTTGATTGGTCCATTGTTGACCGACACTTTGTAATAAAAAAGCTAAAGCGGTCGAAAGTACGCCGAGATAAATGGCCGCAACGAGCGATACAATCATCGGTTGACCACCTTTGACGGTACCTATTTGCATGGACATGTCCGCCATCGCAATCGGGATTGAAAGAACGGCTGCTGTGGCAAGTTGGATCGTCGTCAGCGCAATTGCTTCAGCACCGCGTCTAATCAATTCACCGGTGTAGTAAATATGAAAGGCAAAGCCAACCGCACATAACAAAGTCAATAAATCGCCAACATTAATCGAACCGTCAAAATTGAAACTAATAAGACCAACCCCAGCAACAGCAAGGAATGCGCCAACGACACCGGTGCGATCAACCGGACGTCGATAGAGTATCAAGCCGATAAACGGTACGATGATAACATTGACCGATGTTAAAAAGGCGTTTTTCGCGGGTGTGGTGTAAACAAGTCCCAAGGTCTGGGCAAAAAATGACACATATAAAATGATGCCCAATGTAAGGCCTGAGCGGATCGTCAAACGCGTGGCTTGACGCAATTCGCGGCGAAAGATCACAGCCATGACGATCGCCCCGATGATAAATCGCAGCGATAAGACGTAGGATGCTGTCAACGCACCTAAAGCTAAATCACTCGCAACAAAACCGCTCCCCCAAATAAGGGCAACGCTAACCAAAATGATTTCGCCTCGATATTTTGCCGGACTCAAGCTAACCCTACAGTAACAAGATTGGCCTGATGTTGTTCCCACGTCACGGCATAATAATAGTTTCCAGCTTCATCCGTGACAAAATAGCGATAATCCGTGGCAGCTGGATTAAGTGCAGCCTCGATCGCCAAACGACCAGGGTTTGTGATTGGGCCAGCAGGCAATGCTGCACATTTGTATGTATTATAAAAACTATTGTAAGCATTGATTGTGGTTGAATCTGAAGATCGAATCAGCGGTTTAATATACCATTCGATGTAATTGATTGTTTTGTCGAGCTCAAGTCGCTGACCATCTTTTAGACGATTGTGCAACACCGATGAAACAGTGGCGCGAGTATCACCTGTGAAGGCCTCTTCTTCGATAAGTGAAGCGAGCGTCAGTACTTGATCCATCGTCATACCCGGATAGGGTGTATAGCTAGCCAATACAGCATTTGTATTACTCAAAAATTTAGCCCAGATATTAACTGGTTTTTCCCCGACATGAAATATATAGGTGTCAGGAAATAAATAACCTTCTAACGTATAGCATCGATTCGCGGTGTTGCGAGATACTTCCGTGAAAGCATAATTCGGATAGTCGCCATTGATAGCAGCTGAAAACGTGTGATAAAACGTTTGGACGCCCTTTTTTTCTAGTAGTTTACAAATATCAACTAAGGTATAACCTTCGGGGATTGTGACAGATACCGTTTTTGCGGCATTATAGGCAATTATTGCGGGGGCTGGTTCGTACCAGATAATCTGACCCTGTTCATTTAGGGTCCAATTTGTCAGCGAAAGTGCATTGGTTGGTTGGTCAGTCGTTATCGGTTCTGGACTTGCTTCAGATGAAGTCGAAAGGACAACTTCTGTTTCAAGCGTAGTAGCGACAGCAGTTTCAGCCGTACTAGGATCCGGTTGAGTTGCCAAACTGGCTCCAGTTTCGCTAACTGACACTGTGATCTTTGTATTCGCTGTCAATTGCGTGGCACTGTTCGCCTTGCTGTTACACGCAGATAACAGCGACACCGCCATCACGACCAACAGCAGGAGGCTTATGGGGCGGACTGATCTGAAAAATTGCTTAGGAGTCATGTGTGTTTCCTTTTGTTTTATTAGAGCCCTCTTACTTTACCATTTTTCGCCAATTATTTCGTGTTCAACTGACTAGCACATTCTTGTCGATAAAATAATTCTATATCAAACGTCTGTCGATAAACAGTTCAAGAAAGTAGTGTATGACGACAAATAAATGCGGTTCACCTTGTGCTAGCCTGTCTAAGAACCCCGGAATTATCCGGTCAACTCAAGAGGAGGAAAACATGAAACTTGCCAAAAATTCCGTTGCCATGATCCTGGTTCTGACCCTTATGGTTGCACTGTTCGCTATGGCGGGCTGCACATCAACTGCTACTACTGCAGCCGCTGGTGAAACCACCGTTGCTGAAACCACCGCTGTAGCCGCTACTGGCCTCGACGTTGGCGTTGTTCTGCCGACCAAAGACGAACCCCGCTGGGTCCAGGACGAAACCCGTTTTACCGCTGCTCTACAAGAAGCTGGCTTTACCTCTGAAGTTCTCTTTAGCCAAGGTAACTCCGCTACCGAAAAATCAAACGTCGAAGCACTGATCACTAAGGGCGTTAAAGTCTTGATCATCTGCCCACAAGACGGCGATGCTGCTGCCGCTGCGGCTGATGCTGCTGCCGCCGCTGGCGTTAAGGTCATCTCCTATGACCGACTGATCACTTCTTCCGAAAATGTCAACTACTATGTCACCTTTGATTCCATCGCCGTTGGTGCGGCACAAGCCCAATACCTCGTCGACAAAGCAGCTGGCAAAACTGCCGCACCGCTTTACCTGTACGCTGGTGCTTCATCTGATAACAACGCTTTCTTATTCTTTGAAGGTGCTTGGAATGTTCTCCAACCGAAAATCGCTGATGGTACTTTTGTGATCAAGAATTCCGAAGAAGCGATCAAATATCAAGACAAAGCAACCCTTACCCGTGATGAAATGGCTGCAATCATTGGTCAGATCACCACCAACTGGGATTTCAACGAAGCCAAAAACAAAGCTGAAGCTCACCTGACTGCTGCTAAAACAGAAGATAAAGGCGACGTCTTTATTCTGGCACCGAACGATGGTACCGCCCGTTCCATCGCGGACACCTTCGCTTCTGATAAAGATGTCACCAGCTTTGTTGTTACCGGTCAGGATGCTGAAAAAGCTTCCGTCCAGTACATCATTGACGGCAAACAGAGCATGACTGTCTTCAAAGATGTCCGTAGCCTCGTCGATGATTCCATCGCCATGGCTGTTTCCATCCTCAAGGGTGAAACACCAGAAACCACCGGTTCCTACAACAACAAAAAAGTTGACGTCGCTGCCAAGCAGACACAGGTCATCGTTGTTGACCAGGCAAACGTCAAATCAGCCCTTGTTGATTCCGGCTACTATGCTGCAACCGACTTCACGGGTCTGAAATAATTCTCATCCTCATTCAATAGTTTGCAACAGTAAAAGGTGGTCGTCGCAAGATGGCCACCTTTTATATTTAGCAAAATTTTGTCGCAAAAAAATCCTGCCAACTGATGATTTCTACACATAATTAAAAATACTTAAGATATATGACAAGCAAATGCGAATAACCCTATGTTAGCCTTATCTTGTAAGGTTAAAGGAAATCCTTTAACTACTTTTTCGAGGAGGAAAAACGAATGAAAATTGCCAAGAAATCAGTTGCATTGATCCTGGTTCTGACACTGATCTTCGCCCTGTTCGCCATCTCGGGTTGTGCCGCAAAGGAGAAACTCGACGTTGGCATCGTTCTACCAACAAAAGACGAACCCCGCTGGGTTCAGGATGAAGGCCGATTCACAGCTGCTCTCAAAGAAGCTGGTTTTACCTCAGAAGTTCTTTTTAGCCAAGGCTCTTCCGCTACCGAAAAAACCAACGTCGAATCGTTGATTTCCAAAGGCGTAAAAGTCTTGATCATTTGCCCGCAGGATGGCGACGCGGCTGCTGCCGCTGCTGATGCTGCTGCTAAAGCGGGAGTCAAAGTCATCTCCTATGATCGTTTAATCACATCCTCTGAAAACGTCAACTACTATGTCACTTTCGACTCCATCGCTGTTGGTGCGGCACAAGCTCAATACCTCGTCGACAAGGCAGCTGGCAAAACCGCCGCGCCACTTTTCCTCTATGCAGGTGCATCCTCCGATAACAACGCTTTCTTATTCTTCGAAGGCGCTTGGAATGTACTCCAACCTAAAATTGCCGATGGCACATTTGTGATCAAAAACTCTTCTGAAGCCATTGCACTCCAAGACAAAGCAACCTTGACCCGTGACGAAATGGCCAAAATCATTGGTCAAATCACCACTAACTGGGATTTCAATGAAGCCAAGAATAAGGCTGAAGCCCATTTGACTGCTGCCCCAGCCACAGACAAAGGTGATGTCTTCATTCTGGCGCCAAATGATGGTACCGCACGTTCGATCGCTGATACCTTTGCTGCTGATAAAGATGTGACTAGTTTTGTAGTCACCGGTCAGGATGCTGAAAAAGCTTCTGTCCAGTACATCATTGATGGCAAACAAAGCATGACTGTCTTTAAAGATGTCCGCAGTCTCGTCGATGACTCCATCAAAATGGCCGTTTCTATCCTGAAGGGTGAAACTCCGGAAACAACAGGCTCCTACAACAACAAGAAAGTAGACGTTGCTGCCAAGCAAACTCAGGTCATCGTCGTTGACCAAGCCAATGTCAAAGCAGCCCTCATCGATTCCGGCTATTATGCCGCTACCGACTTCACCGGTTTGAACTAAAATTAGTTATAATTATTAAGTACCTTATGCTAGCGGGTCGCGGTAGCCGCAAGGTTACCGCGATCCTACCATGTCAATAGAAACATGAAGGGATGTGTTGAAAGAAGTGTCACATACAACGGACTACATTCTGGAAATGCGCAACATCACCAAGGAATTCCCCGGCGTAAAAGCATTAAGCAACGTCAACTTCAGCGTCAAGCGCGGTGAGATCCATTGCCTCGTCGGTGAAAATGGTGCAGGGAAGTCAACCCTGATGAAAGTCCTCTCCGGCGTTTATCCGCAAGGTGATTACAGCGGCGACATCGTTCTGAACGGACAAGTTCAAAGCTATCGCGGGATCGCCGATTCCGAAAAAGCTGGGATTGCGATCATTTACCAAGAACTCGCCCTCGTACCGGATATGACGGTCTACGAGAACATCTACCTCGGCCATGAAATTAAAAAAGGTCGCACTGTTGATTGGAACGAAACCATTGTTCAAGCCACAAAAATGCTTGACAAGGTTAAGCTCAAAGTCAATCCAGAAATTAAAGTCAAAGATCTTGGCGTAGGCAAACAGCAGTTGATCGAAATCGCCAAGGCATTTAGTAAAAATGTCAATCTCTTGATCCTCGATGAACCAACAGCCGCTTTGAATGAAGACGACTCAGCCAATTTGTTAATGCTGCTGAAAGAACTTCGCAACGAAGGCATTACCTCGATTATGATCTCCCACAAGCTCAAGGAAGTCATTGCGATCGCTGATACAGTTACTGTTTTGCGCGATGGTCAAACAATCTGCTCCTTAGACGCTGCTAAAGGTGAAGTCTCTGAGCCTGTTTTGATCAAAAACATGGTCGGTCGGGCCATTGATGACATTTATCCCAAGCGTCCCAAAAAGCCACTTGGCGAAAAAGTGCTTGAGCTTGAAAATTGGAATGCTTTTGATCCTACTGTCGGTCGGACAATCATCAAGGATGTCAATTTCAACGTCCGGCGCGGTGAAGTCATAGGCCTGTCAGGTTTAATGGGGGCCGGGCGCACTGAGTTGGCGCTTTCGATTTTTGGTAATCCTCGTGACTATAAGATCACCGGTGATCTCAAGATCAACGGCGAGAAAATCGCCCTCAAGACCACCGGTCAGGCGATCAAAAACGGGATTGCATATGTAACGGAGGATCGCAAGGGCGATGGCTTGATCTTGATTGACGATATCAAGCAAAACATCACCTTGGCCAATCTAAAATCGCTGGCTAAAAATGGCGTCATTGATGAAAACGAAGAAATCAAGATCGCTAATCAATACAAAGAATCGATGACCATCAAAGCCCCGAGTATCGAAATGAAAACTGGCAAACTATCAGGCGGCAACCAACAAAAGGTTTCCTTGAGTAAATGGCTCTTCACCAAGCCAAACATCCTGATACTTGACGAGCCGACCCGCGGCATCGACGTTGGTGCCAAATTTGAAATCTATACCATTATCAACGAGCTGATCGAAAAGGGACTGAGTATCATCATGATCTCGTCTGAATTGCCGGAAATTCTCGGCATGAGTGATCGCATCTACGTTGTGGCAGAAGGCCGAATTACCGGTGAGCTGCCGATAGAAGAAGCAACTCAGGACATCATCATGGCTATGGCGACTGTCTGAACAACTCGGCTTGATCTTTGTAACGAATCAAGACCAACGCACACCGAAGGGGGAATTTTCAAATGGGTTTTGTCACTGAACTAAAAGATCTTTTAAAGAAAAACATCCGTGAATACGGCATGTACATTGCCTTAATCGTGATCATGGCTATATTCTCAGTTCTTACAGATGGCACATTTATCTCAGCTCGTAATATCAGCAAGTTGATCGACGCAACCGGTTATATCGCCGTATTGGCAGTCGGTATGACGCTCGTCATTGTCATCCGCCACATTGACTTGTCTGTAGGCTTTGTTGCAGGATTTCTCGGCGCAGTAGCCGCAATTCTGCTCACATCGGCCCACTTGCCCGTCATTGTCACCATCCCGATTATCCTCGCTCTGGGCGTTGTCATCGGTTTATTTAATGGTTTTCTCGTCGCCAAACTCCAAATCCCGGCATTCGTAGCATCCCTTGCTGGGATGCTGATTTTCCGCGGCGGGCTTCTGCAGGCAACCCAAAAATCCGGGACAATCATCATTCCAAATGCGAGTTTCAATGCGATTGGTAATGGTTACATCCCTGACATCGCCGTTATCCCGGGCTTCCATCTCGTGACGTTACTCCTTGGCGCTTTGACCATTGTGGCAATGTTCATTAGTGAAAGCAAAAGCCGTCGCAACAAACTTAAATACAATTTTGAAGTTGTTTCAGCTAAAATTTTCACAGCAAAACTAATCTTTATGTCCTTAATTATTGCTTATATTGCCTTTATTCTCTCACAATTCAACGGCTTGTCATGGACCACCGTCGTTGTCATCGTTGTCACAGCAATCTATCATTTCATGACCACCCGCACCGTGCTTGGCCGCCATATTTATGCCGTCGGCGGTAATCCTGAAGCAGCTAAGCTCTCTGGTATCAGTGTCAAAAATATTACTTTCTTTGTTTTTGGTTCCATGAGCATGCTAGCAGCTCTGTCAGGTATTCTTTACACGTCACGTCTCCAATCTGCAACGACGACTGCTGGTGTCTTGTTTGAACTTGATGCTATCGCTGCTGCCTATGTTGGCGGTGTCTCGGCAGCAGGTGGTGTTGGTAAAGTTACAGGTTCAATTATCGGGGCGCTCGTTATGGCTTCCTTAACAAGTGGTATGAACTTGATGGGTGTCGACATTTCGTGGCAATACATTATCCGCGGTATTGTTTTGATCCTCGCCGTCGTCTTTGACGTCATGACTCGTAACAAAAAAGGCTGATTGAAACAGCCACGCTTGCTTGATCAAAAGCCCTGTCGTTGTGAAAACACGGCAGGGCTTTTGTCTAGTGTATTGATGCTAAAATTCGTTGAATTGTGATTGACCCTGATTGTCATTTATTTATTCCTAAAAAAACAACTGTCATTATTAACTTTAAATTGTCACTATCAATCACATCCGATCATCATTGCATAAAACAATGTCATACAGACGTCTGAAGTTTAGGCAAAAAGCGGATTGTCGGCGGCTCATCTAATGCGTACGATGAACGTGAGCCTAGTGCTCGGGAGGTCCTTTATGAAATCAACTGAATATGAATCCACTTTGGATTTGGTCTTAAAGATTAAATCTGTTCACTATAAATTAATTGCTCATGAGCTACCACTAATTGACCAGTTGACAACTTTGATGATCCGATCCGCCAAACCCGACCAGGTTGAACTTTTTGTCATCCGGAACTTGTTTGAAAAGCTCCTCAACTTATTGCCTGCTCATTTGAATCGTGAAGCGCATGTCGTCTACCCCGTGCTATTACGCCAAGAAGAAAACCGTGTTTCCTTAGGACGTGCTGTTGAAGAAGTCGCTGACATGAAAGATGAGCATGACCTGATTCTTGATCTTTTTGGTCAATTACGACAGATCACCAATCATTATCGCTTTGAACGTGGCGCCCACGATAACATTCGTTTGGCATATGAGAAATTAGCTGCGATCGATCGGGCAGCTACGGATTTGATCCGCCTCGAAACAGACCACGCGTTCGCGGCCTTTTCAGCCTAAAGCCGCGCTTATCAAATACATTTCGTTATCAGTCAAATGCTGACTTAGTAACTCCAGCTACTTCGTCTCATCTTGTTCCTGCGCTATACTAGGTAGGATTAAGCAAGATGGAGCGTCTGGTATGCGACTAGAACAAGACACCCTAGGTTCCTTTGAATTGACTGATCAGCAGTATTACGGCTTACAGACCGCCCGTGCTGTTGTGAATTTCCCAATTTTGGGTCAGCCAATCCACCCGGATCTGGTGTTAGCCCTTGTACAAATTAAAAAAGCTGCCGTACTTACCCATTTGGCTAACAAACATATCGATTCCACAATCGGTCAAGCAATTAACCAAGCATGTGACGACGTGTTAGCTGGAGCGTTGGCAGATCAGTTTATCGTTGATGCCTTCCAAGGTGGAGCTGGTACGTCTGCTCATATGAATGTCAACGAAGTATTGGCCAATCGCGCACTCGAACTCATTGGCGCTGCTAAGGGTGATTACACCAAAATCCACCCGATTGACCACGTCAATCTTTACCAATCAACTAATGATGTCTTTCCAACTGCAGTTCGAATTGCAGCAATTAATCGACTAAAGTCAGTCAGTGAAGCCTTTGCCCGACTCCAGACAACTTTGCAGGCAAAAGAACAAGAATTCGCTACGGTTCTCAAGGTAGGCCGCACGCAGTTGCAAGATGCTGTCCCGGTAACTTTAGGCCAAGAATTCGGGGCATGGGCTCAGGCGATCGCTCGCGACCGCTGGCGCCTTTATAAAGTCGAAGAACGCCTGCGTCAGGTCAATATCGGCGGTACAGCTGTCGGTACGGGGATCAATGCACCACGCAAATATCTCTTTACAATGATCGACAAACTTCGAGAAGTGACCGGTATCGGACTCGCTCGAGCTGATTATCTGATGGACCCTACCCAAAATAACGACGTTTTTGTTGAAGTTTCTGGTTTATTAAAAACAGCAGCTGTTAATTTGACAAAGCTTGCCAATGACTTGCGATTGCTTGCCTCCGGTCCGCGCGCCGGATTTGGCGAAATTCGTTTGCCAGCTTTACAGTCGGGATCATCGATCATGCCCGGCAAAGTCAATCCGGTCATGCCAGAAGCTGTCAACCAAGTGGCCTATCAAGTAATGGCCAACGACCTAGCCATCACGCTCGCAGCGCAGGGCGGGCAACTTGAATTAAATGCCTTCCTGCCCCTAATTGCCCATAATTTATTGCAAATGCTCGATCTTCTCGATCACGTGATCCCGTTGTTCATCGACAAATGCATCGTTGGGATTGAGGCAGACGTTGATCGGTGTCAGGCTCTCCTCAATAACAGTACCGCAATTGTCACGGCTTTGACTGGCTATATTGGATATGATCAAGCGGCAGCAATCGCCAAAGAGAGTCTCGCCACGGGTACAACCGTATCCGCTTTATTACTTCAAAAAGGTCTATTGACAGCCCAACAGCTCGAAATAATCTTAAAACCTGAAACGATGACAAGTCCCGGCATTCCCGGCAGCAAATAAAAATCTATTTTAAAATGTTTCTTGAAAGGTCACTGCTCATGAATAACACACCCATGGCTAACCGTGTCGCAATCTCAATTTTTGGCAAACGCAATGCTGGTAAGTCTTCGCTGATCAATGCCTTGACTGGGCAAAGTATTGCTGTGATTTCACCTGTTGCCGGTACAACAACCGACCCTGTCTATAAAACGATGGAACTCTTGCCGATTGGTCCTGTCGTGATCATTGACACGGCTGGTCTCGATGACGTCGGCGAACTCGGCAACTTGCGCATCGAAAAAACATATGAAGTCTTGCGCAAAACACATTTGGCAATCGTCGTGATCAGTGCTGAAACAGGCCTAACGGATTTTGAACTTGATTTTCTCGCAGATCTCAAAAAGCGCCAAACGCCAACCGTCGTTGTCTTTAATAAAATTGATCTAGCAAGTATGACTGATGAAACCTTCAAAAATGCCAAACATAAGTTAGCCTTACCTGCAGTTCGTGTCAGTGCCGCAACCGGTGAAGGGATCGGGGTTCTCAAGGAGCTGATCATCGAAAATGCTAAATTTGAAGATGAAGAACTCGGACTCGTCGGGGATCTCGTTAAGCCTGGAGAAATTGCGATTCTTGTCACGCCGATTGATAAAGCGGCGCCAAAGGGACGTCTGATTTTGCCTCAACAACAAGTGATTCGTGATTTGCTGGAAATTGACGCGATTGCAATGATCACAAAGGAACACGAGCTCAAACAGACCTTAGAGAGTCTGAAACAAAGGCCCGCGATCGTAATAACCGACTCACAAGCTTTTTTGAAAGTTTCAGCTGACACACCTAACGACATCCCAATGACATCTTTTTCGATTTTATTTGCCCGCCAAAAAGGCGAATTATCGCCATTAGTCGAAGGCGTCCGGCGTCTTGAACAGTTGACCCCTTCAGACAAGGTGTTGATTGTCGAAGGGTGCACCCATCATCGTCAATCTGACGATATCGGCACCGTCAAAATCCCACGGTGGATCCGCCAGATTGTCGGGGGTGACGTCCAATTTGAATGGGCGTCGGGTGTGCAATACCCCAAAAACATTGCTGATTATAAACTGATCGTCCATTGTGGTGGCTGCATGCTCAATCGCAAAGAAATGCAGTATCGCATTGCTTTAGCTCGGGAACATGGTGTCGCGATCACGAATTATGGGATGTTAATCGCTTATACGATGGGCATCCTGCCACGGGCCTTAAAACCCTTCCCCGCAGCAATGTTAGCGCTCGAAGAAGACTAACTATCTGATTTGTGAACTTAATTTAAGCATCTAACCGGGTGCCAACATCTAGGCCTTGAGGGCCATCGCCCATGTCCAAGGCGTTTTTGGTGCGACAATATTCGGCAACAGCCTCGACTTCACTGACAGTCTGATTTTTGCGAATGAGCCAGATTGCACCGATAGCCGTGACAACGAGCAATGCGCCCATGATCCCCAAGGTGATTGGCAAGGTTAGGGCGAGATCACTTGCTGATATTTGGTACACCGCAATAAAACCGAAAACGATAAATGCGCCGGCCGAAACGAGTTTAATGGTCCGTTCGGGGATGCGTTTGCATAGGACTACGCCAACAATGATCCCAATGCCATCGGCAATTAGCATACCGGTAGTTGTCCCAGCCAATACAGCCAAGGGATTCTCCGGAATACGTGCCGCCAAGGCAATCGTTGCCAATTG
>JAQUDJ010000006.1:84058-97744 GCA_028685755.1 Eubacteriales bacterium
CTTGCATCCTCACTCCACTGATCAGGTTCAAATAAACTTGCAAAATCGCGACTTAGTATCCGCTCACTGACGGCTAGATCAAATCGCTCGGCCCATTTTGCCCCGCCAGGTTGTTGGAAATCAACACGTCGCAAATTGTGCACGATATTTCCACTACCTAAAATCAAAACGCCCTCATCACGCAAGGCACGGAGTCGTTGACCAAGCGCAAAATGTTCCGCTGGCTGCATGGCTTGATCAACGCTTAATTGCACGACCGGGATCGTGGCGTTTGGGAACAAATGAACGAGCACAGACCAAGTACCATGGTCGATCCCCCATTCGTTATTGATTTGAGCTGCGGTGAGATCTACGACGCGGGCGGCGAGTTCCGGTGAGCCATTAACGGGATATACAAGGTCGTACAGCGGCTTGGGGAAGCCATACATGTCATAAATTTGGCGGGGATTTTTCTGATTGTTGACAAACTGACCTGGGACATACCAATGGGCTGAAATCGCTAAAATCGCTCGTGGTGAAGGGATCGCTTCGCCCAATTGACGCCATTTTTCGGTCAACTGATTCGATTCAATTGCATTCATCGGCGATCCGTGGCCAACAAAAAGTACAGGCATTTGCGGCATTTATTTCACACTTTCATCACAAGACCACCCGAAGGCGATCATTTTGTTGCGTTAGAATTTGATTATACCCAAAGAAAGGCGACCTTGCACCCTTACATTTCATCCTTTTGCCCTTGCTTTACCCTGCTTTTACCCCTATATTACCCCTTTATTTCATAAACATTTAGACATTAGCGCAACATTATGCTATGATAGTGTGATTTACGTCAAAATTGAGATGAATTAGTTTAATCATCGAATGATTAAAACACAGAAAGACAGGTAATTTTTGAAAACATTAGCCTTTAACGAGCTCCCCCTCTCACCAGAAATTCTGCGCGCTGTCGCGGACATGGGCTTTGAAGAAGCCACCCCGATTCAGAGCGAATCTATTCCACATATTCTTGAGGGCCGTGACATGCTCGGCCAAGCTCAGACGGGTACCGGGAAAACCTGTGCCTTTGGTATTCCGATCATTGAACGAGTCGATCGCGATGACAATCATATTCAATATTTGATTCTTGCTCCGACCCGTGAATTGGCGATCCAAATCGCTGATGAAATGCACGAGGTCGCAAAATATAAAGAAGGCATTCGTATTTTGGCCGTTTATGGTGGTCAACCGATAGATCGCCAGATCTTAGCACTTAAAAAGCGTCCTCAGATTATTGTCGGTACACCGGGTCGCGTCATGGATCACATGCGCCGCAAGACACTCCGTCTCGACAACCTTTCCGGTATCATTCTCGACGAAGCCGATGAAATGTTGAACATGGGCTTTAAAGAAGATATCGACACGATCTTAGTCTCGTGTCCTGATCAGATTCAAAAGGTCTATTTTTCAGCGACGATGCCCAAAGCCATTCTCGAGCTAACCGAAAAATATCTACATGATCCAATTCATGTACGGATTGCCGCGAAACAACTGGCAGTCGATAATATCAGCCAACACTATATTGAAGTCCGCGAATCCAACAAACTCGAAGTGCTATGTCGTCTAATTGAAGCCGATCGGATTAAACTTGCGCTGATTTTCTGCAACACCAAACGAAAAGTTGATGAAGTCTGTGAAAAATTAGCAACCCGTGGTTATTCCGCAGAAGCACTTCACGGTGATATGAAACAACCCCTGCGGACTCGCGTCATGAACCGCTTCCGCTCAGGTGAAGTTGACTTACTCATAGCGACCGACGTCGCAGCTCGTGGCATCGATGTCGACAACATTGAAGTCGTTATCAATTATGATTTGCCCCAAGATGAAGAATATTACGTCCATCGCATTGGCCGTACCGGTCGTGCAGGGCGTTCTGGCAAAGCTTATACCTTCGTCGTTGGCCGCGAAATCATTGAACTGAAAAACATCCAACATTATGCGAAGGCTAACATCGTTTGCGTTCAGCCACCGAGCTTGTCTGATGTGACTGAAAGTCGCGTAACAGGGATTCTCGAAGAACTGCGGGATGGTTTGGCCGCTGATGATTTAGCTAAATACGTCGAAGCAATCGAACAATTTGCCGAATCCTTAAATGTTGAAAGCCCAGAAGGTGACTACTTCACGACTGCAGACATTGCAGCGGCTCTTCTCCGTCAAGCGATGGGTGTCGCCTTCCACCAGGCGCAAGAAATTGAACCCGTCGTGCCGTATCTCGATCACATGGCTCGTAACAACCGTTATAATTCGAGTTATAATAATTCTAAAGCTGGCTTTTTCACAACAGAAGGTGATTCCGATCGCCAAGCGCGCAGTGCGCCAAAAAGCCGCGGCGGCAAAAAAATGGAGCCCGGCATGACCCGCCTGTTTATCAATGTTGGATCTGACGATAACGTTTTACCGCAGCACATTGTCAAATCTATCTGCTCACGTTCGTCCTTGACTGGTCGTCAGATCGGTGCCATTGCGATTTACGGGCGCTACACATTTGCCGATGTCCCCGATGTCTCAGCTGATGAAGTCATTGCTAATTTGACCAATACGCGTATTAACGACCGCGTCGTCCGCGTTGAAAAAGGCGGTGGCCCGAAGCACGGCGCAGAATCTGAAGGTGAAAGTGCTCCACGCAGCGGCGGCTACACCAAAAAGCCGTACGAGCCCGGTAATTTCGCCAAGAGACCGCGTCCTAGCAGCCCCTCAGGTTCCAAGTCACGTGATGACAAAAAAGGATCTGACAGAAGGTACTAATCATGAACCAGCCCTGCATTTTAATTCCTGCTTATAAGCCTGATCAAAAATTAGTTAGTCTGGTGCGCGATCTGCGCGCTGCATCCTTTGAAAAGATTATTGTCGTAGACGACGGCGGCGGGGCAGCATTTGCTGCCCTTTTCGCCGAAATCCGTACGTTGAATACGCCAGTTATCGTTCATGCGGTGAACCTCGGCAAAGGCCGGGCCATGAAAACCGGAATCAATTACATTTTAGAGCATGGATTAGGTGATTTTGGTGTCATCACTGCAGATGCCGACGGCCAACATACCCCAACAGATATTCGTAAAATTGCCGACGAAATGGCACGAGCTCCTGATTCACTCGTACTCGGTGTCCGTGAGTTTTCAGGAAAGATTCCCTTGCGCAGTCGATTTGGCAATCTCATGACGCGTTACATTTTCGCGGCAATTAACGGTGGGATGATCCGTGATACGCAGACCGGATTACGTGGTTTACCATATAACCAACTTGGATTTTTCATGACACTCGAAGGCGAACGTTATGAATATGAAATGAATATGTTGTTAGCCCTCCGACCACGCGAAATCCACGTTCAACAGATACCCATCGAAACCATTTATATCGAAGACAATAAATCATCGCATTTTAATCCGATCGTTGACTCATTCAAGATTTATGTGCTGATGTTTAAATTTATATTTTCTTCATCGACAGCCGCACTCATTGATATTGGCCTTTTCATGTTATTGACGAAGCTAATCCCCCACTATCTATTTTTAGCAGTTGTTTTGGCCAGAATTGGTAGTTCGATGATCAATTATTGGGTCAATCACAAAATTGTCTTTAAAAAACGAGGCAGTCATGCCCAGTCACTCTGGCGCTACTACCTCGTTGTCAGTTTGATCATGCTTTTAAGTTATGGGATGACTAAATTGCTCCACGAAACAACCGGTATGCCGATTCTCGCTTCAAAGATTATCAGTGACTCGATGCTGTATATCGCAAGCTTTTATCTCCAACGTGAATTCGTTTATCGACACCATCATTGATGTAAATACTCGTCAGCAGGTAGTGGCGTCAAAGGTGATTTGGTGAAACGGACTATTTCGTCAAGCCTGATTTTTTCTAAAAAGGCGTAAAACGTATAGGCGACACCCGGGTGATGAGCTCGGCCTGTGCGGCCAATTCGATGTAAGTAATTTTCATTTTCAAATGGAACATCAAAGTTGATGACCGCATCAACACCATAAATATCGATTCCGCGTGCAGCCACATCGGTCGCAACAATCACCGGCAGATGACCTTTGCGGAAATCTGCCAAAACTTTTTCACGCGAAGACTGTCTCACGTCCCCATGGATACAATCGGCTTTACAGCCAATTTGGTTTAGTCGTTTGGTAACACCTTCGACCATGTGCTTGGTATTGCAGAAAACCATGACTTTTTCGTATTTGTGTTTAGCGACAATTTTCGCGATCATTTCGACACGTGCATGGCCGCCAATTTCGATCTGATATTGCGTGATCGGGGGTTTGTTGGCTTCGTCTTCAAAGACGGTAACTTCGACCGGATCTCGCTGGTAGATCCACGAAATGTCCATGACTGCACGGGACATTGTCGCTGAAAACATCGCAATTTGACCGACTTTCGGCATTTTGTCGAGAATTTTCCGGACATCCCGGACAAAGCCCATGTCGAGCATTCGATCAGCCTCGTCGAGGACTACTGTCTGGACTTTGTCGAGGAAAAGGGTGTGGCGATTTAAATGATCGATCAACCGACCAGGGGTCGCGACGATGACTTGTGGGTGTTTCTTGAGTTCGGCAATCTGACGGTCTATGTTGGTCCCGCCATAAATAGCTGCGACTCGGATATGTGGCGATTCGGCCGCGAGATTTTGCAATTCGGTGACAATTTGGACTGCGAGTTCCCGGGTTGGAGCCAAGATTAAAGCTTGTGGGTGTTGGATGGCTAAGTCGAGCCGTTCAACGATCGGGATACCGAAAGCGAGTGTTTTGCCCGTTCCTGTTGGGGCTTTGCCGATAATATCGTGCCAATCCATCATCGACAGAATGGTTTGAGCTTGAATCGGAGTCGGCGTTACAATACTGCTCCGTTTGAGCGCAGCCATTGTCGCATCGGACAAATTCATAGCTGCAAAAGTTTCAGCGATCATCATGAAATAAAAGTACCTCTTCTCTTGTATAATAATAACATGAATTTGCGACAGAACCTTATCCTGATCGGCATGCCAGGCAGTGGCAAGAGCACAATCGGCCGATTAATCGCTCAAAAGCTCGATTGGCCGTACTTAGATACGGACCAAATGATCAAAGACCAGCAACAACGTCCCTTGCAAGAGATTCTCGACAGCATCGGTGTTGGGGCTTTTATTCGCTTGGAAGCGACGATCGTTTCATCACTTGTTGGTGAACAGCAGGTCATCGCCACGGGTGGGAGTGTCGTGCTCGATGCCCCAGCCATGCGCCATCTTCGAGATCTAGGGCGGATTGTCTATCTCGACGTCCCTTTGCCGAAAATCGAACGCCGGTTGTGGAATATCAAAACCCGCGGTATTGTGATCAAAAAACATCAATCCATTCGCGATATCTACCATATTCGACGACCTTTATACGAACGTTATGCTGATAGAATTCAATCAGCTAGTGGTTTGTCGGCTCAACAAATTGCCGATGAGATCGTCGCCTGGTACAGCGATTCAAGCGAAACAGTCTAATTTCGCTTGGATCTTGCCAGTTATCCCAAACGCGCCGCTCCTAAGAAAGGGCAATTATGTTTGATTTAAAGAATCCCGAGATAAAATTCACTCGACCAATCGCAATTGCCGGAATTGCTTTTATTGTGCTGTTTAACGTTGCCGCTTATTTGATTTACGCGCCCGTCAAGACATTTAACGCAGGCAAAAAGCCAGCAAGCGATCAGCAATTGCTCTTCTCCGTTGAACGTGACGGCCGATTGCTCTATCTAATGGGTATTACGCATTCAGGCAAGTTATCTGATTATCCGATGCGCGATTCCATCGAAAATGCCTTTGATAGCAGCGATTTCCTTGCCACGGAACGAGATTTGACCACCAATCTGCCAAGTGACTTTTATGGCGCACCGGTCTCAGAGACCGTCAGCTCCGATGTTTTAGCCCGCGTTCAGGCTTTAGCAGACGCCTACGATCTCGATCCAAATGTGCTCAATAAATACGACGCCCTCGCAATATCATCCATTTTCGAAAACCAAATCTCAGAAAAGGCTGGTTTACAAAGTCGTTTTGGCCAAGATCGTTATTGGACCTATCGCGCCACAAAATCAAAAAAACCGATCGTCGAGGCTGAAGGTCTCGCGTTTGAGAAAATAATCGCCAACCAAATCAATAATGAAATCAGTGAAGCTGTGTTGAATCGAATTCCTTTTGATAGTTATCAGGCGATCCAGGATCAAATCACAAGCTATCAGGCTGTCAAAGCTGGTGATATTAAAATGATTGGCCAATACATTGATACATTACGTGCCATCGATCCGATATTTACAGCGCTATTTTGGGATGCACGCAATCAACAGATGCTAAACAATATCGAAGGTTGGCTAACGTCTGATAAGCAGTATTTTGTAGCGATTGGCGCGAGCCATGTTGTCGGGCAGCAGGGCTTAGTTGATTTACTTGAGCAAGCTGGTTATACGGTGAATTTAGTTCAATAAGTAACAAGTCAAAGGAGTTCATATGCCTGATTTTGAAAATGTCTGGATTACCCCACAAATTGCTCTGAAAATCAAAAAGGCGCGTGTCGATAGGGGGATTTCGCCTGTTGAATTAGCGAATCAGCTTGATGCCTCACCTGCACAAATCGAAAAATATGAACGTGGCGAAGTCGATATGGCTCTCGATCGGCTGTTCGATTTAGCACGCATTTTAACTATTTCACCAGCTGATTTGTTAGCGGACGAAGCGGATTAAAGGAATAATTATGCAAATTTTTGATTTAATTGTCGTCGGCAGTGGCTCTGCCCTGATTGTAATGGAAGCTGCACTTGCCCAAGGCAAAAAATGCGCCTTAATTGAACAATCCAAGCTAGGCGGTACCTGCCTCAATCGTGGATGTATTCCCTCAAAAATACTTGTTCATCCGGCTGAGTTGATTCGAGAATGTGAACGCAGTGAAAAAATCGGACTGAAGTTTGCAAAACCGCAAATCGACTGGCCCAAAATAGCTGAGCGCATGTGGACTAAAATTAATGAAAACAAAGAGATTTTGCGAGTTTACCAAGACATGCCGAATCTAACGGTCTTTCAGGGGACTGCCAGTTTCGTGGAGCCTTATGTGCTCGACGTTCGTAACGCCGCAGGGCAGTCGATTGCGATGCTCAAATCAGAGCAAATTGTTATTGGCGTTGGCGGACGAGCTCGCACCCCAAATTTGCCCGGCTTAGATGAAGCCGGCTATGTCAATTATGAACGTTTTTTTGGCGAGCAATTTCCAAGCCACCCATACAAGCGCTTGCTGATTATTGGTGGTGGCATCATCGGTGTCGAATTTGCCCATATTTTTTCTGCTTATGGCACGCAAGTCACACTTGTAAGTCATAGTCCACGCCTTGTTAAACATGAAGAACCCGAGATCAGTACCTTTCTTGAGGCCGAATTTAAATCCATCGGGATTGATGTCAAAACTAATGTGGAACCAATAGCCGTAAAATCGCAGCGCAGGCCTGACGGTTCACTCGAAAAATCATTGTTAATCCGTGATCACCTCACAGGACTTGAAGAAACGCTGACGACGGATGAGATTTTTGTCGCAGCTGGCTTTGTCAGCAATAGTGACGTCCTTGCCGCAGAGCGATGCGGGCTCCAACTCGATGAGAATGGTTACTTGATAACCGATGAACTTTTACGAACGAATTTACCAGGAATCTATGCAGTTGGCGACGTCAATGGTAAGTTCCAATTTCGCCACAAAGCCAATTACGAAGCATATATCGTCGCACGAAACCTCTATGAATCTGACAAAGCCCCGCGTGTGGCGAACTATGATCATGTGCCGTGGGCCATTTTTACCCACCCGCAAATTGCCCACGTTGGTTTAACCGAAGAAGAA
This sequence comes from Eubacteriales bacterium, assembly GCA_028685755.1. GTDB lineage: Bacteria > Bacillota > Clostridia > Saccharofermentanales > UBA5734 > UBA5734. The sequence goes on from JAQUDJ010000006.1 coordinate 91,930, forward strand.
TCGCGGTTTAAAGGCTATGATTTGCTCGTTGCAACGCACCATTACTCATCGACCGCCAAAGGCTACGCAATGGGGTACCTGCCAGGCGATCCAGATGATGGCTTTGTTAAAATGATCGTCGACAAAAACACTAAGAAGCTACTCGGTGTTCACGTCATTGGCCCACACGCTTCCGCGCTCGTCCAACCCTACATCCACCTCATGGAGCAAGGTCTCCCCTACACCGTCATCGACGAAACCATGACCATCCACCCTGCCCTATCCGAAGTCGTGGCTTGGGCAACCTACTACCTGCAATAAATACTTACGGTTCCTGACACTGCCAAGCGCCATATAAAAAAAGCCAGCTTCCGTTTCCGGAGGCTGGCCTTTTTGATGGCAGGCGGGTGTTTGATTAGATCTTTTCGCGTTTGGTGTAGTGAGTGTGGAGCAATTCATGTGCACGTTCGCCGTAGAATTCGCCAAGGAACTCGGTGTAGAGTTTTTTGACGTCTTCATTTTCATGCGATTTGCGTTTTGCTTTGCCTTGGTCTTCGCGATAGATTGCTTCGGTACGTTTTTTGATGATCGTGTCATCGCCATGATGATACGGCTGACCACCACCACCGACGCAACCGCCGGGGCAAGCCATGATCTCGATGGCGTGGTACTTGGATTCACCACGACGGATGGCTTCTAGGAGTTTGCGAGCATTGCCGAGACCATGTGCGACACCAATTTTGACTTCGGTACCGGCGATATCGATGGTTGCTTCGCGGATGCCCTGGATACCACGGAGTGCGTGGAAGTCGACGAATTCAAGAGTTTCGCCAGTCAGCCATTCATATGCGGTACGGACAGCTGCTTCGATAACACCACCGGTGGCACCGAAGATAACAGCAGCACCAGTAGACTCACCCATCGGATGATCGAAATCTTCGTCGGGCAGGCTGTTGAAGTCGATACCGGTTTCTTTGATCATCATCGCCAACTCACGAGTGGAGAGAACATAGTCAACGTTGCGCAACGACTCGCCGGAAAGTTCCGGACGGGCAGCTTCATTTTTCTTGGATACGCAAGGCATGACTGAAACGACGACCATTTTGGCAGGATCGATATTGAATTTTTGAGCGTAATACGTTTTGGCAATTGCCCCGAACATTTCGTGTGGGGATTTGCAGGAGGATGGGATATCGAGCAGATCCGGGAACTGATGTTCGAAGAACTTGACCCATGCTGGGCAACAGCTCGTCAGGATCGGCAATGTACCACCATGTTGTAAACGATGGATCAATTCGGAGGCTTCTTCAATGATCGTCAAGTCAGCTGCAAAGTCCGTGTCAAACACATTCTTGAAACCAAGGCGACGCAGGGAAGCGGCCATCTTACCCGTAACGATTGTACCGGGTTCATTGCCGAATTCTTCGCCGAGGGCAACGCGGACAGCTGGTGCAGTCTGGACGATGACATACTTGTCTTTGTCGTTAAGTGCATTCCAAACCTTGCGGATGTCATTCATTTCGGTCAAAGCGCCAGTCGGGCATACGGCGACGCACTGGCCACAGAAGGTGCACATGGTATCAATCATTGGCAGATTGAATGCTGGAGCAACAACGGTGTTGAAACCACGGCCAACAGCAGACAGAATACCGCAAGACTGAACGGTGTTACACATGGTTTCGCAACGACGGCAAAGAATGCATTTATCGAGATCGCGGTAGATCGCAAAGGACGAAGCATCATCAGTGTAAGTCGACATTTCGCCTTGATAACGGATCTCGCCACGGACACCGAGATCAGAAGCAAGTTTCTGCAGGTCGCAGGACTGATTCTTTTCACAGTTGAGGCATTCCTTCGGGTGATCAGAAAGGAGCAGTTCAACCATCGTACGACGTGCTTTGACAACACGAGGTGTGGTGGTTTTGATGTTCATACCTTCTGAGCAATAGGTTGCGCAAGCCGGAGCTAAGTTGCGACGGCCGTCGACTTCAACCATACAAACGCGGCAGGATGCTGCCTGATTGACGGCTTTGAGGTCGTGAAGGTTCAGATGGCACAGAGTCGGGATTTTGACATTGACTTGCTTAGCCGCTTCAAGGATCGTCATATTATCCTGAACGGACAAATCAATATCGTTGATTTTTACATTAACTTTACGCATAAGCTAAACTTTCGACCTCCTTATTTCTTGTCGACCGCGTCAAAGGCGCAGGCTTTCAGGCAGGCACCGCATTTGATGCATTTGTCCTGATTGATGACATGCGGTTTTTTAACGGAGCCGGAAATGCATTTTGGCGGGCAAACACGAGCGCAGGCGGTACAACCGATACATTTGTCTTCGATGATTGTGTAGACCGACAGAGCCTGGCAGACGCCAGCTGGGCAACGCTTTTCAAAGACATGAGCTTTGTATTCATCATAGAAATGGGTCAGAGTCGACAGGACCGGGTTTGGTGAGGTCTGTCCAAGCCCACAAAGCGCCGTATCTTTAATGATCATCGAAAGTTCTTTGAGCTCGTCAAGGCAATCCGGTGTTGCTTTACCTTCAGTAATGCGGGTCAGCATTTCATAGAGGCGTTTGTTGCCAATGCGGCAAGCTGTACATTTGCCACAGGATTCATCCATAGTGAATTCGAGATAGAACTTAGCGATATTGACCATGCAGTCATCTTCGTCCATGACGATCATGCCGCCAGAACCCATCATTGAGCCAATCGCGATCAGGTTGTCATAATCGATCGGGGTGTCGAGATTTGCTGCAGTGATACAACCACCTGACGGTCCACCGGTCTGAACGGATTTAAACTTTTTACCGTCTTTGATACCGCCACCGATGTCGAAGATGATTTCGCGAAGGGTCATACCCATCGGGACTTCAACGAGTCCGACATTGTTGACCTTGCCAGCCAACGCGAAGACTTTGGTGCCCTTGGATTTGGCAGAACCAATTGATGAGAACCATTCCGCACCCTTGAGGAAAATGACCGGGATGTTCGCAAGGGTTTCAACGTTGTTAACGATGGTTGGTTTGTTCCAAAGACCTTTTTCGGCTGGGAACGGCGGTTTGTTGGTCGGTTCGCCGCGGTTGCCTTCGATCGACTGGATCAAAGAAGTTTCTTCGCCACAGACGAAAGCGCCGGCACCGTAACGCAATTCAATTGAGAAATCAAATCCGGAGCCAAAGATGTCTTTGCCAAGTAGACCATATTCATTCGCTTGTCCAATCGCAATTTTTAAGCGTTTGACAGCCAGCGGATATTCTGCACGGATATATATGTAGCCTTTTGATGCGCCGATGGCATAGCCAGCGATGGCCATGGCTTCGAGAACACTGTGTGGATCGCCTTCGAGAATTGAACGATCCATGAACGCGCCTGGATCACCTTCATCAGCGTTGCAGATCACATATTTCTGATCGGCAGCATTACGGCTAGCAAAATCCCATTTCATACCAGTTGGGAACCCACCGCCGCCACGGCCACGAAGACCACTAAGCTTCATCGTATCAACAACTTGAGCAGGGGTCATTTCGCTCAAGATTTTGCCGATAGCTTGGTAACCGTCTGCAGCAATATATTCTTCAATGTTTTCTGGATCGATGGCGCCGCAATTGCGCAAGGCAATACGGAGTTGTTTTTTGTAGAAGGGCATATCTTTGTGTTCGCTGATGCGTTGTTCAAATGTTGGTTCAACATAGAGCAACCGTTCAACTTTACGGCCTTTGATGACGTGTTCGTTGATGATTTCAGTGACGTCGTCCGGTTTAACTTCAACATATAAAACGTTATCCGGATGTACTTTGACGATCGGTCCTTTTTCGCAGAAACCGAAACAACCAGTTGCGACGACCTGTACTTCATCTGATAGTTTATTTGCCTTGATCTGTTTCTTTAGATTTTCGACAATTAACATGCTATCGGATGAAACACAGCCTGTACCACCGCAGACCAGCAAATGCATTCTATACTTGCTCATTCGCAATCCTCCCAATAATTTTGGCTGGCAATATTGGCCGCTCAGGCCTTTTCGAACGGCTGACCAATGATCAGGTTCTCAACGAGTGCACCGTTTTTGAGATGCTTTTCAACAATTTCGACGCCTTTTGCAGCATCGACATAACCATAAAGAATAGATTCTTGGCCAGGGACTTGGACTTCAACGGTCGGTTCTGCAAAGCAAGAGCCCATGCAGCCAGCGGTGACAAATTTGATATTGTCCATGCCAAGTTCGATTGCCTTTTCGGACATTGCATTAAAGGTTTCACGTGCGCCAGCAGCAATCCCGCAGGTTGCCATGCCGATGATGACTTTGATCACGCCTTCATCTTCATTACGGACACTCATGTTGTTTTTGAGCTTTTCGCGGATCGCCTTGAGCTCATCTAATGATTTCATTTTAGTCATGGTGTGTATCCCTTCTCCCTGTTGTAAGGGGATTATGCGTTTTCGCTGACACAGGTGGCCAGGATGTCATCAAGTTGTTCTTTTTTGACACGGCCATAAACTTTGCCGTTCACCATAACGACTGGAGCTAAACCACAAGCGCCGACGCAACGTAGCGCGTCAATGCTGAATTTGCCGTCAGTGGATGTTTGACCAGCTTTGATTTTGAGTTTGTCTTGGATTTCTTTCAGGAGTTCTTCTGCGCCACGGACAAAACAAGCGGTGCCCATGCAGACATTAATGATGAATTCGCCACGGGGTGTCTCGGTGAAATACGAATAGAATGTGACGACGCCATTGACTTTAGCTGCGGGGATGTCGAGTTTGCGCGCAACATGGAGCTGGATTTCTTTAGGAAGATACCCAAAAAGCTCTTGTGTTTTGTGCAGAACTGTAATCAACGAGCCTTCTTTTTCTTCAAGTCCGTCGATGAATGCGTCCAATTCGACAAACTTCTCGTGCAATAATTCATTTGTGCACATGAAATAGTTGACCTCCTCTGATTTGAAGCTGAAGGTTATTCAGCTTTTGGTAACCTATGTTCCAATAAGTCCCATTTAATCACAGGTAATACGTGAATAACAATAGTTAAAATTGAGTTTTTTTATACAAAATGTCATTTTGTAAACAAAATTCTTCTATTTTTCCGCAAACGTTATCGAATCCGACATATGCCCATCTCAAACGTTTACACAATTGTTTTACTAGGAGTAACCCGCTCACGTTAAACTCACGAATAATCCATGAGTTAACCACAAGTTAACCATTGTGCATCAGATCGCTTTTCGCAGGTTTATCGTTAATTATTTAATAAATATCAGGGCGGCGGTTTTTAAGTAAAGGGAGCGCCAAGCGCGTTTTTTCGACCGCATCAAGATCAATTGTCGCTACAATTTGTCCAGTTTGATCATCAAGTTGAGTTACAATGCTCCCCCAAGGATCGACTAAGATCGAATGGCCCCATGATTGATAGGTGGCTTCTAGGTTACGCGCGGGCGCGCAGCCTAGTGTGAAAAGTTGGTTATCGACGGCCCGGCTTCGAAACATCAGTTCCCAATGTGCGGGGCCAGTCGTCTGATTAAAAGCGCCGGGTACAACGATAATTTTCGCACCATCAAGTGCCATTTTGCGGGCAAGTTCTGGGAATCGAAAATCAAAACAAACGCATAAGCCAATTGCGCCAAATTCCGTAGCAAACACTGTTGCTGTATCTCCAGCAGTTAATGTATCGGATTCTTGAAAGTATTGACCACCCGGAACGTCAATCGAAAACAAGTGAATTTTGCGATGACGCGTGATCATTTGACCTTCGCGATTAAAAACGAACGAGGTATTATAGATTCTGCCTCGATTATCCCGCTCAGGAAGTGATCCGGCAATCAACCATACCTTAT
>JAQUDJ010000045.1 GCA_028685755.1 Eubacteriales bacterium
TTCGTCTGGCTAAAAGGGCTAAATCTGTCTGAACCGGGCGAGCAGGATAGCTCGCGCGTAAATATTGGTAGGTCGTTGTGTAATCCATCGCCTCCGGGACGAGTTGATCGATCGGTGTCTGGCTAAGTTGCGCCAAAACATCTAGTGACGGCTGTAATGACATCAAACTATCAAGCCAGCGAAAATCTACCGGAATTTTTTGAGTACCTATAGCAGCTTGCGATGAATTAAAATCTGCAAGCTGACTCGGCCGCAAATCTCGAATCTGGAGTTGCACCGCGCGACGGCCTTGAAATTGAGAGATTTCTAAGGCAAACAGCAAATCGATACGATCACCCGCTGCAAACAAATCATCAGCAGCGCTCAAATTAAATGCAATCCCGCCGATTGTTTTATTGCGCGCACCGGCAACAGCTAATTTGATATGTTTGCCGTTACCAACCAGACGCCATTCGGTCAGCAGCAGGTTTTCGCAGACTAATAGAGGCTGGCGATTACCTTCACCAAAAGGTGCAAGTTCGGCAAGTAATTCGGCGTTCGCTTCGTTCAACTCATCGACTTCCACCAAGACATCGGCGACTGACTCAGGCCGAAAGTCCAGTGGGTCCGCTTGTGTCGCTGCATATGCATTGACGGTGCTGCAAAAAGCTTCGAATTGAGCCGGGTCAATCTCAAGTCCGGCGGCACGACGATGACCGCCAAATTTCCGAGTGTGGGCAGCGCCGGCACGGATCGCCTCAAGTATGTCAAAGTGGCCACAGGTCCGCGCGGAGCCTTTGAGCCGATCATCATCGCCACCTAAAACGATCACAGGCCGTTGATAGAGATCGACTAGTCGCGAGCAAACAATCCCAACGACACCGGTATGCCACCCAGCCCGTGCAAGTATGATCAAATTGGTCGAGCCAAAGTCAAATGTATCTTCGATTTGTTCGATCGCTTCAGCTAAAATATTGGCTTCCAAGACTTGGCGCTGGCGATTGAGTTCTTGGAGGTCGTCGGCTAATTGCGCCGCACGAATGGGATCGTCAGTCAGTAATAATTCGAGTGCTGGCAATGCCGCCCCTAAACGACCTGCTGCATTAAGGCGAGGTGCGAGAGAATAACCGATCGTCACGGTATCTGCTTGGCGTTCGGCTTGACTACAAACGGTCAAAAGAGCCGTCAATCCTGGATGGATTCGGCGGTTGATCGCTTTTAAGCCTTCGCGAACAAATATGCGATTTTCAGCGGTAAGGGGGACAACATCGGCGACCGTACCTAAAGCGACTAGCGCCAATTCGGCGTGATCTAACGCGTCTAACTTCAACGTTGTCTCGATGGCTTGAATGAATTTATACGTGACACCTACGCCACATAAACTGGTTGTGGGATAGTGAGAATCAGCGCGTTTCGGGTTGATGACAGCATGAGCCTGTGGCAATTCTGGCGGACATTCATGATGGTCTGTGATGACCACCGCAACGCCTGCCGTTTCTAGTTCCGCAACGATTGCAACGCTTGTCACGCCACAATCAACCGTGATTAACAGATTTGCGCCTAATTCCTTTGCGCGGGTCACGCTAGCTTCTGAAAGGCCATAGCCATCAACAAGTCGGTCTGGGATCAACGCTTCACAACGGATTCCGTTTCGGCGCAAAAATCGGACCAGTAAAGCAGTTGAGGTCAGGCCGTCAACATCATAATCACCATGGACAAGAATCAGCTGATCTTGTTCGACAGCAGTCTTTACGGCTGAACAAGCAGCAGCCATGTCCGGTAATAAAAACGGATCATATAACTCATCTAATGTAGGATTGAGAAAATGTTCGCGTGACGCATCATCGTTCAATTGGCGCAGCGAAAAGACGCGCGCTGCAAGTGGGGCGCTGCCGACGGCGCTGTCTAAGATTCGCCATTCTTTTTGAATCAGCATACCCACTCCCCCTTTAGATTCTTTTCAGTATAACAAAAGAGGCTCGATATCGCATGATATCGAGCCTCTTTCCGATTAATTTGTGGATTGATTAACCAAGTAGGCGTTTGACAATCGTATTGACGAGCTTGCCATCTGCTTTGCCTTTGACATCCGGCATGAGGACCTTCATCACATTGCCCATGTCGCGCGCCGATAAGGCACCTGATGTGGTAATCGCTTGTTGCACGAGCACTTCAATTTCGGCCTCGCTCAGTTGAGCCGGTAGATAAAGCTCGATCAAAGCCATTTCGGCCTTGTTTTTCTCGAGAATATCGGTGCGATCCGAACCAGCTAATTCTGCGACAGTTTCCGAACGCTTTTTGTATTCTTTGGCAAAAACCTCGAAGACACCCGCTTCATCGAGGGTGATTTTTTGATCCTTTTCAATTTGCAGAACCCCTGCCCTGACTATTTGTAAAATATCTTTGCGTAGTGTGTCTTTATTTTTCATCGCTTCTTTGAGATCTTCTAACATCCGTTCTTTGATCGTCATGAGCTGCTTACCTACACTTTCTCTTTTATTGATTTAGATTTTGTTTCTGTGTTGTGAACAATATGACATTTGCTCGTCTTACACCATGCGATCGCCTAAATTTCGGCCCCCGAGCAGATGGATGTGGATGTGATCAACGGACTGCCCGCCATCACGGCCAAAATTATTGATCAGGCGGTAACCTGACGCTGAAACACCTAGTGCTGCTGCAACCTTTGGGATCGCGAGTAACAACGCTCCCCAAATGACTTGGCCGTTTTCATGTGCTGCCAGTGCTTCAATCGTTTCGACATGGGTCTTGGGAACGATCAAAACGTGAACCGGCGCTTTCGGGTGCATATCGCGAAACGCCACCACTGCGTCGTCTTCGTAAACGAAAGTGGTTGGAATTTCACCATGAGCGAGTTTGCAAAAAATACAATCTGCCATTGTGATTACCCCACTTGTAATTTGACGAGATCAATCGCAGCCGCGAGTGCTGCATCAATCTTGCTGATGTCTTTGCCGCCAGCTTGAGCCATGTCAGGACGACCGCCCCCGCCACCACCACAGATTTTTGCAGCTTCGCGGATTAAGTTACCAGAATTGGCCCCCGCTTTAACGGCTTCCGGACTGGCCATTGCCACAAGAGCGACTTTATCGGCTTGCGCCGCTGCCAATATCAAGATAGCTGGCGTCAGCTTGTCGCGCAGTCGGTCACCAGCTAGGCGAAGTTGATCGGCATCTGGGGCATCTAATCGCGCGGCGAGCACATTAAACGGGCCGATTTTGAAAGCTTGACTGGCCAGTTCATCGGCTGCGCCAGCTGTTTTACGCGCCTGCTCAGCTTCGATTTGCTTTTCAAGTTCACGGGTGCGATGGAGCAGTGCTTCGAGGCGAATTGGCAATTCGTGTGCGGGTGCCTTGATCAGTTGACCAGCTTTTTCGAGTAGGTCTTCTTTTTCATTGACCCATGCGAGGGCTGCTTGACCCGTGATCGCTTCGATACGACGCACACCAGCCGCAACGCCGCTTTCTGAAACAAGCCGGAATAGCCCCGCTTCAGATGAATTTTTAAGATGGGTGCCACCGCAAAGTTCTTGGCTGTAATTGCCGACACTGACCACGCGAACACGGTCACCGTATTTTTCGTCAAATAGCGCCATAGCGCCTGAATGACGGGCCTCATCGAGGGTCATCACGTTTGTTTGCACGGCCTGATTATCGAGGATAATTGCATTGACTTTGGCCTCGACGGTTGCTTTTTCAGCAATGGTCATCGGTTCAAAATGCGTAAAGTCAAAGCGTAAGCGGTCCGGAGATACCGCTGATCCAGCCTGAGCAACATGCTCGCCCAAGACTTCACGCAAGGCTTTGTGGAGAATGTGCGTTGTCGTGTGATTGCGGGCAGTGGATAGGCGGACAGTGCGGTCTACGGTCAGCGTCACCGCATCGCCGAGGGCTAAGCTGCCCTGTTCAACGAGTGCCACATGAAGGTACAAGCCTTCCGGCGTCTTTGTCGTGTCAGTGACCCGCAACACGCCATTTTGTCCTTCAATCGTGCCAACATCACCGACCTGTCCACCGGACGCGCCATAAAAAGGTGTGCGCTCGGTCAAAACAGTGACGATTTGGTTTTGTACAGCAAGGTCGGTTAGGGCTAATGCTTCAGTTGCTTCATCCGCCACAAGAATCGCCCGGACAGTGCTTTGTTCGGTCAATGAATCATAGCCTGTAAAAAGCGTCGCGAGGTCGCGGTCGATGCCTTCTGGTAATGCACCCTGCCCCCATGCCGAACCACCTCGATCTTTCATGGCTTTGCGAGCCATGGTTTTCTGGCGGTTCATCTCGGCTCGGAAGCCTTCCTCGTCGATATCAAGACCTTGTTCAGCTGCGATTTCGCGCGTCAAATCAAGGGGAAATCCGAAAGTGTCATGTAGTTTGAAAATATCTTCGCCAGACAAATTGATGCGGTTGTTTTTCTTGGCTGTGGTAATCATTTGTTCAACGATCGCAGTGCCCTGTGCGATTGTTTCGGCGAACCGTTCTTCTTCTGTGCGGATGACTTTGATGATGTAATCCTGCCGCTTTTCGAGCTCTGGATAGGCTGTTTTTGATTCGCGAATAACGATCGCCGCGACATCAAAGAGGAAAGCGTTCTCGATCCCGAGCATGCGACCAAAACGGGCGGCACGGCGGAGCAAGCGGCGCAGGACGTAGCCGCGACCCTCGTTGGATGGGATGATGCCGTCAGAAATCATCATCGTCGTACTTCGGATATGGTCGGTGATGACCCGAATCGCGACGTCCGTTTTTTCATCAGCACCGTAGGTGACTTTAGCTTGAACACAGACGTAGTCAAGGATCGCCCGAACGGTATCGACTTCGAAGAGATTCTCAACGCCTTGCATGATCACGGCAAAGCGTTCGAGGCCTGCACCGGTATCAATGTTTTTCTTTGCAAGTGGCGTATACGAGCCGTCTTCTTCTTTATTGAACTGGGTGAAGACGAGGTTCCAGAATTCGACATAACGGTCGCAATCACAACCAACTTGGCACGTTGGGCTGTCGCAACCGTGTTCTTCTCCACGATCGAAGTAAATCTCCGAACAAGGGCCACAGGGTCCAGTGCCGTGTTCCCAGAAATTATCAGCTTTGCCAAGGCGGAAAATCTTAGACTCGGCAAGACCAACATCCTTGTGCCAAATGTCATATGCCTCATCATCATCAAGATAAACCGTGACAAAAAGCTTTTCTTCGGGGATTTCCATGACTTTTGTGCAAAATTCCCAGGCCCACGGAATGATATCCTTTTTGAAATAGTCGCCAAACGAAAAATTGCCGAGCATTTCGAAATAGGTGCCATGACGACTCGTTTTGCCGACTCGCTCAATATCCGGTGTCCGAATGCACTTTTGGCAGGTCGTCACCCGGGGTGCGGGCGGGGTTTCAGCCCCGGTAAAATATGGCTTTAAAGGCGTCATACCAGCATTGATCAATAGGATCGACGGATCGTTACGAGGCACAAGTGGAAAGCTCGGCAGACGCAAATGGGCTTTTGATTCGAAAAAGGCCAGGAATTTTTCCCGGATTACATTCAGGCTATAAGGCTGCATGATCGTCAGTACTCCTTAAGGAAGGCCGCTTGAAAGTTAGAAACGGCAGTATCGCAACGATTTTACACTAAACGACCTCTGCCAACAAGGGACATCGCTATCTATCACGTTTTGAAAACGTTCGTACGAGCGTTCAGGTGAGCCGTTCGTGAGAAGTTTTTGGCATGTATTTTTTAAGTGTCGAAAGCCTTTTGCTTCTATGTTAAAATCGGGATGATTTCCTAAAAAGAAAGTGGGCAATTTTATGATGATCGATCATTCGGCTTCGCGTCTCGCGGCAACCCTCCAAAAAGCAAAGCAAATTGGTGTTTCTATTCCAACGTTATATCTACCTCAAACAGGCACTGATTTAGCCCGATGGGCCATTGTTGCCTGTGATCAGTTCACCTCGCAACCGGCTTATTGGCAGAAAACAGAAGCACTTGTCGGTCAGGCGCCTTCAACGCTACGCCTGGTTCTTCCTGAAATCTATCTCGAATATCCGGGCGATACGCCATTGAGCGAGCGCATTGCGCAAATCAACCAGACAATGGCAGCCTACATCGACCACGGTGTGATCATGCCACTTGCCCCAGGTGCGATGCTGATTGATCGCAAAACCAACTTGCACGCATCCCGTAAAGGGCTATTGCTAGCGATCGACTTAGAAACGTACGACTTCAAACCAGGCAATCGTGAACTGACCCGCGCTACTGAAGGTACAGTACTCGACCGCATCCCACCACGCCAAGCCATCCGAAAAGATGCGTTGCTCGAATTGCCGCATGTTCAGCTTTTAATTGATGATCCCGATCGGACGGTTATCGAACCGTTATACGCATACTCGTCGCAGCAACAACCGCTCTATTCCACCGACCTGATGCAAGACGGCGGTGCCGTTCGCGGCTGGGCGATACCGGCAGACAGTGACGCACTTAGTCAAGCAATCGAAGCTCTCGCCGCTTTGGAATCCGTCAAAGCATACGGTTTGCTCTTTGCTGTTGGCGATGGTAATCACTCGCTCGCAACTGCAAAAGCACATTGGGACAGCATCAAGGCTACCGTCTCTGCCGATCATCCGGCGCGTTTCGCGTTGACTGAAATCATCAACATTCATGATCATGGCTTGGAATTCGAGCCGATTCACCGGGCAGTCTTCAATATCGATCTGGCATTGTTCCAACATCATGCCGAGCGTTATTTTGCAAAATTGGAAACCCAGCGCGCATTTGATATCCAAACAGATTCCTATCATGTGCCAGTTTACGGTCCGGACCGTTCCTTTTTTCTCCATGTGACTCTTAGCGCTGGGGAATTACTCGTTGGCGCCATCCAAGCGATGCTCGACGATTTGTTGACTCGTCACCCAGAAGCTCGCCTCGACTATATTCATGGCGAGGATGTTATTCATGAATTAGCCGCTGCCGGGGCGATTGGTCTCACGCTTCCCGCTCTCGACAAAGCCGAATTTTTCGGCATTATTGCCCGTGATGGTATCCTGCCCCGAAAGACGTTCTCAATGGGCGAAGCGTTCGAAAAACGGTATTA
>JAQUDJ010000007.1 GCA_028685755.1 Eubacteriales bacterium
CATCGACTGTTCGTGTTTCTCCGGAATATTCATAGCCCCAGACAAAATTGAGGAGATCGTCGCGGCTATATGCGACCCCACGGTGTAGCATGAGAAACTTGAGTAATTCGTATTCACGATGGGTCAGATCAAGTTCAACCCCGTCTTTAAAAACTCGGTGGCGGGTGTCATCTAGTGTCAAACCGCCACTGCTAACGCGATCAGCCGTGGTCGCAGCGGCTGGTCGACTCGCACTTTGTGGGTCGATCACTTGGCTCGTTTTGCTATCCTCATCGCGCAGGCTCGACAATTTGCGATAGCGACGAATCAAAGCCTGGACCCGTGCTAAAAACTCACGGATGCCAAAAGGCTTCGTCAAATAATCATCCGCACCAGCTTCTAGACCACGAACCTTGTCTGACTCGGCACTGCGGGCAGTTAACATTAAAATCGGGACCCACTCTAAGGTCGATTCACGGCGCAAACGGGAGCAAATTTCGAAGCCATCCATATCTGGCAACATCAGATCAAGGATAAAAAGGGCAATGCTAGGTAGATGCGGCAGCTCATTAAATAGGCTTTTGCCATCACGAAAACTGCGCGTGGCATAACCTTCATTTTGCAAATTAAATTCGATCATTTCGGCGATACCCGCATCATCTTCAACGAGAACGATAATCGGTCGCGTGATATCTTCAGTCATGATGCTCCTGGGCCGGATGGACGACATGGCGGCCTTTGATAAAGAACAAAACCCATTCCGCGACATTTTGCGCATGATCGGAAATGCGCTCAAAATATTTGCTGATCATGAGCATCTCGACGAGTTGCTCGACATTTTCTGTGTCGACACTCATTAAATGTATCAAATACTTTTTGAGTTTTTCATAAAGCTCGTCGACACGATCGTCCATGCGAACAATGTCGCTAGCGAGTGCTTCGTTGCGCGTGACATAGGCGTCTAGGGCACCACGCAACATCTGCTTGGAGACCTCTGCAATCGTGATGATGTCATGCGGGACGACTGCCTTATTGGGAAGTTGGTTGATCGCAACGATCCGTTCACTAATATCACTTGCATGATCAGCGATCCGTTCAAGATCGGTGATCAGTTTTAATGTCGATGTTAAATCGCGCAAATCGCGCGCGACGGGTTGTTGGCGCGCGATAATCTCCACACAGCGGCGGTCAATTTCGCGTTCAAGTTCATCAATGATATCATCGTTAGCGATGACCTTTAATGCACGTTCCGTATCGAGATCGGCGAGCGCTTGAATGGCATCATTAATCGCTTGTTCGACATGGGCGCCCATCCGAATGATTTCTTGGTGAAGCGTTGATAATTCTTTTTCAAATTCAATGCGAACCACGGGGTCCCTCCTAATTAGCCGAAACGGCCAGTGACGTAGTCTTCGGTTTTTTTGTTCGTGGGATTATTGAAAATCGAATTGGTGTCGTTATATTCAATAATTTCACCGAGCATGAAGAATGCGGTTCGATCACTGATACGAGCGGCTTGCTGCATATTGTGGGTCACGATAATAATCGTATACTTTTCCTTGAGTTCTGTCATCAAGTCTTCAATCTTTAGCGTGGAGGCCGGATCGAGTGCACTCGTCGATTCATCCATGAGGAGGACTTCTGGCTCCACAGCGAGGGCCCTGGCAATACACAACCGTTGTTGTTGACCGCCAGAAAGGCCCAACGCGCTTTTTTTCAAGCGATCTTTCACTTCATTCCAAAGCGCGGCATCACGCAAGCTTTTTTCGACAATTTCGTCGAGTTCGTGGCGGTTTTTCAAGCCATGAATCCGCGGTCCATAAGCGATGTTGTCATAAATTGACATCGGAAAAGGATTGGGTTTTTGAAAAACCATGCCGACGTTTTTTCGTAGCTGGGTGACATCGGCCTCTTGGGCGTAAATATTTTCGCCGTTGACTAGAACCTCGCCGCTGATGGTTACGCCGGGCACCAGATCATTCATCCGATTGATAGTCTTGAGAAAGGTCGATTTGCCACAGCCGCTCGGTCCAATTAAGGCCGTGATCTGACGTTCTGGAATCGCAATATTGACTTGATTGAGCGCTTGAAACGTACCGTAATGCAAATTGAGTTCGCGGGTGATCACCAAGTCTTTGGTTTGGGTTAGATCCATGTTATTACTCCCGTTCAGGGCAAAGAAAAACCCTGATTCACCTGATGATTCAGGTTGTCTGAATTCATCGTATCAATCAGGGTTTATCGTTTGATTAACATTATGTTATGTGCAGGTAAATTCGCTTTAGCGGATTACAATCAGGGTTACACCTTCGTTTTGGTTGCCCCAATCGGTGTCTTTACGCAAGGATGGTGCGAGATGCACAATATTGCGACCGGTACTTTCAAATGGGCCAAAGACCTCTCCCGCGCAATAGGCTTTGATTTTGCCTTCTTTTAATTGCTCGGATAACAATTGGCGAGTTGCAGTGCGGATCGCCCCTCCAACCCCTGATGAGCCGTAGCCGTGGATGATCTTGATCGTGGAGATACCCGTCCGACGGAGGGTCGATAGTTCTAAACGCAAACGCATTAAGGCAGAATCTACAGTCGGCAAACCTTGTTCGAGGTTAATGATGCTAGATGCCATAAGTTGCCGATGATCCTCCTTGATGATAAAGCCCCTGCTGCAAAGTACAAGTGGTAGAGTCCAATAGAAATAGTGTATCATTTCTAGCCCAATAATGACAGGATAATCCCCCAGACAATGACAACGATTGCAATTAAAACTATAATGAGCGCCATGAGACTTGATCGTTGTTTAGCTAATGCGGGTTTTGGTTCGCGCACAGAAGTCAAAGAATTGATCCGCCGGGGTTTAGTCACGGTGGGTGGCGTTATTGTGCGCGATGCCGGATTGGCGGTTGACGCTGGCGAAACACAAGCGATTCATGTCGGTGGCGAGTCCGCCATGGTGCGGCGCCATCTGCATTATATGTTGCATAAGCCAGCGGGTTTACTCACCGCATTAGACGATAAACGCCTGCCCACAATTGGTGATTTGTTGCCGACACATCTCCGGCAACGGGGAATTTTCCCGATTGGCCGGCTTGATCGGGATACAACTGGCTTGCTCATTTTGACAACGGACGGCACACTTGGTCATCGACTGGCGAGCCCCCAATGGGAAGTCTGGAAAACCTATGAAGTCACGATTGATGGCGCACCCTTTGATGCGTCTGATGTGACTTTATTTGCCGCTGGTTTGCAACTGTTAGACGGCTTAGCGTGCCGACCTGCCCAACTTGAGCCAACGTCTTTGTATTCGGCAGATTTAACGATCCACGAGGGCAAATTCCACCAGATCAAACGTATGATGCTCTCGACAGGACGCACCGTTACAAAACTGCACCGCCGCTCGGTCGGTGGTCTCATGCTCGATGCTCAGCTTGCCCCAGGTGAATTTCGCGAATTAACAACTGCCGAAATAGCGGCGTTATATCAATTAGTCGAGCTCGATAACCAGCCATAAAGCCATTCGATGGCGAGTTCTGGTTGTTGACAACGCGGTCCAATCGTTAAAATGGTCGACTCACTGGCTAGGCCAAATGTTTCAATACCCGTAAGTTCCGTAATATCCAGGCCACTCACAACACCTGATTCACCTGCCGGTACGGTCTGCAAGGGTTTAATTTTAGCAAACTGGGCGGTTGGCAGAGCGGCTTTAAGTTGTATTAGCAAGGGTGTCAGATCCACAAAAGTGGCTTGACTGGCATAGCTTGTATAGGCACCCTCGTCAAATATCAGTACATCGAGATCATCGGCGCCCAAACGAGCAACGACCTTGATCAGCATATTCTGCTGGGTCGCGGCATCTTGCGTCGGGGCAATTGTGCCATTTTTGTTGAAGGATATTGGCATCCATTCGAAGTCGACCTCATCGACGTCAGGATGCGCTGGCGCTAAGACCTTGATCACCGATTGCTGAAAGGCAACCGACACATCATCAGTCCAAACGTCCTGATCCTTGAGCATGAAATCACCAATGACGACCACTTTGAAGTCCGCTGGCCGATTAGTGATCATGGTCCAGCCAAGATAGGCGACAAAGGCAACTACCGCGACAATTCCAAGCCAGATCCATTTGTCGTAGTGCCAGCGATTGGCCCAGTCCGCGCGCGTTTTGCCGAAGATCATTTTCTGGCTCGAGGGCTTGAGGACCGGGACCGGGCGACTAGCCGCTTTTAAAAATTCGTAGGCTTGTGTGCTTGCGTGCATCTCGGCAAGGGTTTTGGGATCTGTGGCATGGCGATATCGCCGGACTAGCAATTCAAAACGCTGTTCGATTTGCGCCGTTGTTGCATCAGCTGGCAATTCGAGAATGGACAAGGCCGCTTGGCGATCCATTTATTTGATTGGTTTCATCGTCGGGAATAATAGAATATCGCGGATTGAGAAAGCATCAGTCAGTAGCATCACCAAGCGGTCAATCCCGATGCCCAGACCACCTGTCGGTGGCATGCCATATTCGAGCGATTGACAGAAATCTTCATCAATCAAATTCGCTTCTTCGTCGCCTGCCTCGCGTTTTTGCAATTGCATGGCAAAACGTTCGCGTTGATCGAGCGGATCATTGAGCTCTGAGTAAGCATTCGCATGCTCACGACCGTTGATGAAGAGCTCAAAGCGCTCAGTAAGTTCCGGATGACCCGGTTTTTTCTTAGTCAATGGCGAAATTTCTAACGGATAGTCAATAATAAACGTTGGTTGAATCAACTTGTCTTCGCAATAATGTTCAAAAAAGAGATTCATGACGTCGCCACGGGACATACTCGGTTTAAATTCAGCCAAATTGTGTGCAAGAGCAAGTTTTGCGGCCGCAGCTTGGTCAACAACGGTCGAAAAGTCAACACCGGCGTATGCTTTGATCGCATCATTCATCGTCAACCGACGGAAAGGTGCGGTCAAATCGATCGCTTGGCCTTGGTATTCGACCTGTGTCGTGCCGTTAACATCGATCGCGCATTTGGCGATGAGATTCTCGGTTAGTTCCATCATACCTTGATAGTCGGTATAAGCCTGATAGACCTCAAGGAGCGTGAATTCTGGGTTGTGCTTAATAGACATGCCTTCATTGCGGAATGTGCGACCAATTTCGTAGACGCGTTCAAAGCCGCCAACGATCAATCGTTTGAGGTAGAGTTCCGGCGCGATACGCAAGTAGAGATCGATGTCGAGGGCGTTGTGATGCGTCACAAACGGCCGGGCACTCGCACCACCAACAATGTTGTTGAGGATTGGTGTTTCGACTTCGATAAAATCCATGCGATCAAGTTCACTGCGCAAGGTGCGAATGATTTTGCTGCGTTTTTCAAAATTTTGCTTCACTTCAGGGTTGACGATTAGGTCGAGATAACGCTGACGATAGCGCGTGTCCATGTCCTTAAGACCGTGGTATTTTTCTGGCAAAGGGCGCAAAGCCTTGGCAAGCAACGTATATTGCTTTGTTTTGACTGAAATTTCACCGCGCTGGGTCCGAAAAGCGATGCCGTGAATACCGACAATATCGCCGATATCGAGGTGTTGCCACGCTTCATAAGCGATTTCACCGAGTTCATCGATTTTGGTGAAGAGTTGAATTTTGCCACGGCGGTCAACGAGGTCACAAAAACTAACCTTGCCCATCCCGCGTTTGCTCATGATTCGGCCAGCTAATGAGACTTCCTGCCCATCCATTTGTTCAAAATGATCGGTGATATCGATGCTGTGGCACGACACCGCAAATGTCACTTGAGAAAAGGGATCGTTGCCGGCTGCGGCAAGTTCTTGCAGCTTACCGAGGCGAACTCGCATTTGTTCATTCATTTCCGCTTCAGTTAATGGGGTGCTAGCATCTGGGTTCTGATTGGCGGTGTGTTGAGCGTCACTCATGGATTAAATTCCTTTCAGGACGGATAGTCGATTGGCGATTCGGATAAAACAAAAGCACCGAACGCTGGTTCAAGCGGTTCGGTGCTCGCGAGTTGAAGCAACTAGCCTCCTGAACCGTTAGGGGTTCAGGACGGTTTATCGATCTTGACGATCTTGTAGCGCAGAATGCCGACTGGGGTGTGGACATCAACAATTTGGCCCTTTTTCTTACCGACAATAGCCTGACCGACTGGTGAGTCGCTCGAAATCTTATTGCTGAAGATATCTTGTTCTTTTGTGCCAACAAGGATGTATTCGGTCTCTTCTTTAGTTTCTTCGTCGCGAATGGTGATCTGAGCACCTAGGGTCACTTTAGTCCGGCTGATATCATCTTCATCGATCAGCTTGGCATTCTTGAGGATCGCTTCGATCTCCATAATGCGGACTTCATTAGAGGCCTGGGCCTCTTTGGCATCATCATATTCCGAATTTTCGGAAAGATCGCCGAGCGCGCGCGCTTCTTTCAAGCGTTCCGCAATTTCAGCGGCAACCGCAGTTTTGCGGTTATCGAGCTCGTCCTGTAGTTTCTTAATGCCGTCATAAGTCATTTCAAAGACTTTTTCAATCATGACTGACACTCCTTTCGTAATTCAACGCCTCATTATAGCAGATTTAATCGGATGTGCGAACTTTTTTGCGGGGGATATCTGTTGATCCTGTGGTGCCAGGTGATAGTGCCTGGCTGTGCTAGACACCACGATTAGCCGTGGCGTTCGCTTTCTTTTTGGATGACGTCGTGGGCGCCGCCTTCGACGATGCTGGTGGCGGAGACTACAACGAGTCGGGCTTTTTGTTGGAGCTCGACAATTGAGATGGAGCCGCAGGCGCACATGGTGGCGCGAACTTTAGCCATTGAGACGTCGAGGTTGTCTTTGAGTTTGCCCGCGTAGGGCACATATGAATCAACGCCTTCTTCAAAGGCCATTTTGCCAGCTTCACCGCCGTCATCATAGCGCTGCCAGTTACGGGCACGGTTGGAGCCTTCGCCCCAGTATTCTTTGACAAAATTGCCGTTAACAAGCATTTTCCGGGTCGGACTTTCATCAAATCGGGCAAAATAGCGGCCTAGCATGATGAAATCGGCACCCATCGCCATCGCGAGGGTCATGTGATAATCGTAGACAATGCCACCATCTGAGCAAATCGGCACATAAAAGCCGGTTTCGGTGTAGTATTTGTCGCGCGCCTTGGCGACTTCGAGGACTGCGGAAGCCTGCCCCCGGCCAATGCCTTTTTGTTCGCGGGTGATGCAGATCGAACCACCACCAATACCGACTTTGACAAAATCAGCGCCGGCATCAACTAAATAGCGGAAACCTTCTTCGTCAACGACGTTGCCAGCCCCGATTTTGATGTTCGGATTATATTGCTTGACCCATTGGAGAGTTTGCGCTTGATACTCAGAGAAGCCGTCTGAAGAATCGATCACGAAAACATCTGCTCCGGCATTGACAAGGGCAGGTACGCGTTCCATATAGTCGCGCGTATTGATCCCAGCACCAACCATCAGGCGCTTTTGTGCATCGAGCAACTCATCCGGGTTCTCTTTGTGATCGTCGTAATCTTTGCGAAAAACCATCCCAACCATTTGGCCTTCGTCATTGACGATCGGCAATTGATTGATTTTGTGATCCCAAATGATGTCATTGGCTTCACTCAACGAGATGCCTTCTTGACCGGTGACAAGGTGATCGAGCGAGGTCATAAAATCGCTGACTTTTGAATCTGTCGGGGTGCGCGTCAAGCGATAATCGCGACTGGTGACAATCCCGACTAATCGACCATTTGCTGTCCCATCTTCAGTAACTGCGATTGTCGAATGACCGGTTTTGTCTTTAATCGCCAATACATCCGCGAGGGTGGCGTCCGGCTTAAGATTGCTATCGCTTTGGACGAGGCCGGCTTTGTACTTTTTGACCCGTCGAACCATCTCTGATTGGCTGTTGATGGACTGTGAACCGTAGATAAATGAAAGTCCACCACTGCGAGCCAATGCGATCCCAAGGCCATCGTCCGATACAGCCTGCATGACTGCAGAGGTCACGGGCAAATTGATTTTGACAGGGCATTCTTCAACACCTTTTTTGAATTTAACGATACCAGTTGATAAGTCAACGCGGTCAGGTGTGCAGATTTTTGTTGTTAAATTTGGGATTAATAAATATTCGCTAAACGTGCGGGATTCTTGATCAAAGATCGTCGCCATTCCGATAATTCCTCCAAATCGTCAGAACCCAATTGAAAGATCGGGTCAGAAGGCAGCATACAAAAGAATATAGGTATTTTAGTGAGCGACCCCGCTTTTGTCAATCACTTCACTTTTTATCAAAAATCTCAATCGCTTGTTTGCAATGTGCACAGTATAAACTTGCTTTTTGTCGCTATTTATTAGTAGATAATGCCTATTTTAATAATTTTATGAAATTTTTCGTTTTATTACTTGCATTTCCATTTTTAACATGCTAAGCTTGGGTCAACTGAATATTCAGACGAACGAAGACGTTCAAACTCCTGCAGGGTTTGGGCGTCGATTTATTGAACAAGGGTGTTCAAGTCAGATGTGACTTGGCGCCTTTTATTTTTTTAAGAAGTATTGGAGGAGTGTTTATGGACACTAAAGTCGTACTGGACACATTGTGGGTTCTGCTAGCTGCTATGCTGGTTTTCTTCATGAACCTCGGTTTCGCACTCGTTGAGAGTGGATTTGCCCGTTCAAAAAATACGGTCAACATCTTATCGAAAAACTTTATCGTATTCGCGGTTTCATCGATGGGCTTCCTGCTAGTCGGTTGGGGTCTGATGTTCGGCGACGGCAATCCGTTTATCGGTCTGCAAGGCATTTTCATGGCTTCTGGCGCAGATAACTCACCAGCCGTCGGCGATGCTTACCAGGGTGTCTATAGCTCAATTGCTTGGGCAGGCGTTCCTTTCTGGGCAAAGTTCTTCTTCCAGCTCGTTTTTGCTGGCACAGCTGCTACCATCGTTTCCGGTGCTGTCGCTGAACGTATCAAATACCTTTCCTTCATCGTCTTCTCCTTTGTCCTGACCATGTTCATCTACCCGGTCGTTGGCCACTGGATCTGGGGCGCTGGCGTTCTCGCCACTTTAGGTTTCTGGGACTTTGCTGGTTCAACCGTTGTTCACTCCGTCGGTGGCTGGGCCGCCCTCGCAGGAATCATTGTGCTTGGCCCTCGCTTTGGCAAATACGGACCTGGTAAAAAAATCAATGCCATTCCGGGTCATAGCTTACCTCTCGCAACCATTGGTGCATTTGTTCTCTGGCTTGGCTGGTTCGGATTCAATCCGGGTTCAACCATGGCTGCTGATCCTTATGCCATCTCCCATATCCTAATGACCACCAACACAGCTGGTGTCATGGGTATTCTGACCTCAACGATTACAGCATGGCTCTTGATGGGTAAACCTGATTTGGGCATGAGCATCAACGGTCTGTTGGCTGGCCTCGTCGCTATTACAGCCGGCGCAGCATTCGTCAGTGTTGGCAGTTCCATCATTATCGGCGGGATTGCCGGTGTCATCGTTGTCTTGGCCGTCATGTTCTTTGACCGTGTGCATCTGGATGACCCGGTCGGTGCGCTCTCTGTCCATCTCGTCAACGGCGTTTTCGGAACACTGGCAGTCGGTTTGTTCGCTCAAGATTCAATCACTGGTGTTGCAACCGGTAGCGGTCTCTTCATGGGCGGCGGCATGACCCTCTTAACCGCACAGGTCATTGGGGTCCTCGCCACAGCAGCCTTTGTCCTCCCCGTTTCACTACTCGCTTGGTATCTGATCAAAGTCACGATGGGCATCCGTGTTGGACTTAAAGAAGAAATCCAAGGTTTAGACATTGGTGAGCATGGCAACGTCGCTTATCCGGAATTTGTAATCCATCGTCAGTCATACCACAATCACGCTCGTAACGAAGAAAAGTCATAAGGAGGTCGCCCGATGAAACATATTAAGGCAGTTATTCGACCCGAAAAACTCAACGATGTCCGCGATGCTTTAGAAAAAGCCGGCATCCACCGTGGCATTATGATCACCGATATCGTCGGCAGCGGCATCCAAAAAGGTATTGAACAGATCTGGCGCGGTGAACGTTACACACTCGATCTGATTCCCAAAGTCATGATGGACATGGTCGTTAAAGATTCTGACGTCGTAATCATCAAAAAAGTCTTACTTGAAACCGCCCCAATTGGTGAATTCGGTGATGGTAAAATCTTCATCTACCCGGTAGAGGAAGTTATCCGCATCCGAACCGGTGAAGAAGGCGAAGCCGCATTATAATTTCAATCCAATTAACATCACAAAAATAAACACCACAAAAAAGCGGGGCTGACCAGTGATGGAAAGTCCCGCTTTTTGATTGTGGGTGGCACACCCGCAATGCTATAGATGCAAAATACAAAATGGGCGATCAGCGTTGAATGTTATTCGCCTTGACGATTCGCTCGGCAACAGGGAGTAATGCCAGACCAATCACGAGGCAAACGCCACCTTGAATCAAGTTGAATGTTAAATCAAACAGGGCTGTTGCAAATCCGAGCATAAAAATTTCAAAAACAAAATAGCCACCAGCCATGACAAGTTCTGCTATTGCGAAACCAAAGATCTTGAGCCAAAGTGGTGCGGTCGCTTTGCGCAAAAACAAAACCGCGATCCAGGCAACTAGTCCTTTGATGATCAGCGTTGCTGGAGCATATTGAATATAACCAGCCCAAAGATCAGCCATCGCCGAACCGAGTGCCGCCGGAATGATTGCTGTTGGGCCAAGGACCGCTGCGGCAAACAAGATCGTTGCATCACCGAGATTGATGTAACCTTGGCCATTGAGGATTGGCATCGCACTAAAGCGCGTGACAACAAGAATTAGAGCAGCGAGTACGCCACCGTAGGCGACGAGTCGTGTGGTTTGTGATTGTGTTTGATTCATTTTTTTAACCTTTCTTGCGGAAGACAACCGCTAAGGGAACAAGCACGATCAACGTGATGATTGCTTCCGGAATCATGTATGACAAATTATACGTTAAAGAGTAAATCCAGGGATTCTGTCCGGCTTCTGCAGCATATGATCCATAGAATACAACGCCAGAAATGACGTGTGCAAGGGTGCGTCCAGCCATGCCAACCACGACCGCGAGCAAGATATTTGTCCAGCGAATCGCGCTCAGCCGATGCAACAAATTACGCTCCGCCATTCGTTCTTGTATTGGGCGCGCCATAAATCCCGCCAAACCTAAAAGGCCAAAAGCTAGCGGATAGTCTAAAACAACCGAAGCCCAATGGGCGGCATATGGCTGGATGATGAATTGCAGCAAACCGTAAACGGCTCCGATTCCCATACCCCAAGCTGGTCCGAGCGCGAGAGCCACAAACAGAATGGGCAACATCGAAGCTGCGGTCACTGAGCCGCCTTGAGGCATTTCAAAGACACGGATCAGGGAAAGTACTGAGGACAAGGCGATTGCCATGCCTCCGGCGGCTGTTGCGAGAATTGATTCGCGCATTTGGGTCGTAGTCTGCTGATTGGTGTGTGTTGTCATCTGTTCCTCCTTGATGTTAAAAAACCTTCCGCTGGCGGTGACGCTGGCGGAAGGTCTAAAACCTCAGGCTATCGTCCCTCCGCCGGCATTATCCGGTTCAGGTTATAGGGTCGGCATCCATAGATACCCTCTCAGCCAGCTTTGGTGCTAGCTCCCCTCGTTTGTGGCTTGAGTATAAGCGTCGTGTTTTAAAATGTAAAGCGTGTTTTATGACATCTACGACAACATTTACGATAACATCAGGGCTTCAATTTCGTCGGCTTCCCGTGGGATTCCTGCAGAGAGCAAACGGCAGCCCTCGTCCGTGACGACAACATCGTCTTCTAAACGCATGCCAAAGCCCCATTCTGGTATGTAAATCCCTGGTTCAACAGTCAAAACCATCCCTGGTTTAAGCAGCGATTCTTTGTTGCTGACATCATGAACATCTAAGCCCATATGATGTGAAACACCATGCCAGAAATATTCTTTAACTGGTTGATCGGTTTGCAACAATCCCTGTGCGAGCAGACCTTCGCGCGCTGTCGCCTGGCAGGCATCGTTAATTTCTGCGATGCGGATCCCCGGTTTAATTGTGGCAAAGGCGGTTTCTTGACATGCGCGGACGAGGTCGTAGATGGCCCGTTGTTGCGGCGAAAAGCGGCCATTCGCTGGTAATGCTCGCGAAATATCCGCGCATAAACCACCTACAACAGCTCCGACATCGAGCTGGACCAAATCGCCGTCTGCAATGCGCTCCATTGGGGTCATATAATGAAGGCAGAGTGCGTTTTTACCCGATGCAACAATCGATTCAAAGGCTGGCTCGAGGCAACCGGCTTGACTCAAGGTGTATTGAAATTCACTCCAGAGATGATATTCAAAGGCACCCGGACGACAAGCTTTCATCATCGCCAAGATCCCTTCCCCTGTGAGATTGGCCGCCTCACGAATCAAGTCTAATTCTTCAGGTTGTTTGATCATACGCAATTGAGTCATAAGCGGGGATACATCCACCGTGACAAATGAAGCATATTTGTCTGATAATAGTTTTTTTAGCGCTTTGGCTTGTGGGTTATCAGCCGAAGTATCAAGCCAGAGTTTCGTCGTTCGCGAAGCGACCCAATCTGCCAATTGACCTTCGAAGCCTTCAATATATAAGACATCAGTCAAGCCAGATTGCTCCATAGCTTCTTGACGGGTGACCCGTCGGCCATTCCAGCGTTCATGCATGGCGTCAATGCCCGGAATGAATAGCGTACTTTTAGTCACGCCAAATTCGCGGAACATCACGAGCAAACTGCCCTCCTGCTCAATCCCTGTCAAATAAAAAAAGTTGCGATTAGCTAAATACCGGTAATGGGCGTCACTCGAACGAACTGGCGGAGATCCTGAAGCTAGAATCACCAACGATCCATCTGTGAGCAAGGCCCCCAAGGCTTGGCGATTTTTTTGAAAATAGGCAGTTGATAATTTATGTTTTTTCATAATTTCTATTGTAACAGATAAGGGCCAAATCCAGTCTCTGGATCTGACCCTTTAAACATATTTTCTTAATTATACCGTATCATTCACTCGCTGAAACTGCCGATTTTGCGGAATTTTTGATAGCGGTTATCGAGGCGTGAGCTAGCTGGCACTTTGAGTTGGCGTGCCAAAGCTGCCTTGAGATAGGTCTGTAGATTTTCGGCCATTTCTGAAAGATTCGTGTGAGCACCTGCACCTGGTTCTGCAATTGTATAATCACAGATGCCTAGTCGGGTCAGATCTTCAGCAGTAATCTTGATCGAATCCGCGGCTTCACGTTCGCGGGTATGGTCTTTCCAGAGCAATGAGGCGAAACCACGTGGTGAAATGACCGAATATAGGGCATTGGAGAGCATCGCAAGTTCATCGCCAACGCCGATTGCCAAGGCCCCGCCGCTACCGCCTTCGCCCATGACCACACAAAGGATCGGGACATTCAAGCCAGCCATTTCGAGCAAATTGCGGGCGATCGCCTCACCTTGGCCGCGTTCTTCAGCTCCGACTCCGCAGTATGCACCGGAGGTGTCAATCATGCAGATGATCGGGCGATTGAACTTCTCAGCTTGCTTCATCAGGCGCAGTGCTTTGCGATAGCCTTCGGGATGCGGCATTCCAAAATTAGCTTTAGTGTTTTCTTCAATTTTGCGACCCTTGCGATGCGCGATTAGGGTCACAGGTTGGCCAGATAAGCTGGCTAATCCGCAATAGAGAGCGGCGTCATCCGCAAAACCCCGATCGCCGTGGAGTTCGATCGCTAAGTCAAAAACAAGCGGGAGATAATCCGTGATCACCGGACGTTGGCGTTGACGAATAATGTCAAGACGAGCCGAACCACTGAGTGTATTGATTGCTACTGCTGCAGTTGCAGATTCCATAGCCACGCGCGCATTATCGAGGATTTCAAAAGAACCCTCTGCGGCAGTAGGATGATGGATGGCCAAAAGCGTCGCTAACGTTTCCTTGAGCTGATTGCGCGGCACGATGAGGTCCAAAAAGCCGTGTTCGAGTAAAAACTCAGCACGTTGGAAATCATCCGGCAACGCTTCGGCGATGGTGCCTTCGATAACACGGCGCCCGGCGAAGCCAATCAGGGTTCCCGGCTCCGAAATAATAATGTCACCAAGGCTAGCAAAACTAGCTGTAACCCCGCCGGTCGTCGGATCGGTCATAATCGAGATGTAGAGGCCACCGGCGTTTTGAAAGCGTCCGACAGCGGCTGAGGTTTTAGCCATTTGCATCAGGGAGACAATCCCTTCTTGCATGCGCGCACCACCTGACACCGAAAATGTCAGAACTGGGAGTTTCAAGGCCATGCCCTTTTCAAAAACGCGTGTGATTTTTTCACCGACCACGGAGCCCATTGAGCCCATCATGAAGCGATTGTCCATGATCGCCACGAGACATTCCTGACCGTGAATTTTGCCACGGCCGGTGACGACGGCATCCTTTAAACCGGTTTGTTGCTGAAGCTGCTTGAGTTTTTCGGGATAGCCTTTAAACTCAATCGGGTTCAGACTCGTCATGTTGGCATCGAATTCTTCAAAACTACCTTCGTCGACTATCTGGGCCAATCGTTGACGACTGTCAAGTCGGTAGTGATGGCCGCAGACATGACAGACTTGAAGATTCTTTTCAAAAGCTTCGCGAAACATAACGCCTTCGCAGGTCGGGCATTTGATCCATAAATCATCTGGAACGGGCTTAGTGTATGCATAGGCTTTGGCTGTGACTGCGTCAACGGGGACCTCGCCACGTGCAGCGCGCTGTGCCTGTTGGTGCAACGTATCAGCTGCGAGTCGGTCGCGCATTTGTTTTAAGACATCGACACCCATGGTTTAGGCCTCCTGATGATAGCGGTTCATTTCACCGAGCAGGGTATCGGCTTTTAAGCCAAGGTAACCGATATTGTAATTTCCTTCAATGAAATCTGGATCGCGCAAGATTGCCAAGTGAAAATCGATATTGGTTTCGACGCCCTGGATCAGAAATTCCATCAAGGCCCGCCGCATGCGGGCAATTGCTTCAGGGCGAGTCGGGGCATATACGATCAGCTTTGCGAGTAGCGAATCATAATAGGGGGGAATCGAATAACCTTGGTAAATGGCACTATCAACGCGAATCCCTGGGCCACCCGGCATATGTAGACTATTGATCGTCCCAGGACTGGGGCGGAAATTATGGTGCGGGTCTTCTGCATTGATCCGGCATTCAATGGAGTGTCCCTTAAAATGAATATCGGCTTGCGTCAAGGTCAGCACCTCGCCAGCCGCTGAGCGGATCTGTTCCTGAATCAAATTGACCCCGGTGACCGCTTCTGAAACTGGATGTTCGACCTGAATGCGGGTGTTCATTTCCATAAAATAGTAATTGCGATTGGCATCGACGAGAAACTCAATCGTGCCCACGCCGGTGTAATTGACATATTGGGCGAGTTTGACTGCAGCATCGCCCATGGCTTGGCGCAATTCCGGAGTTGCAAAGGGTGAATTCGCCTCTTCTAAAATTTTCTGGTTGCGGCGCTGGATCGAGCAGTCACGTTCACCGAGGTGGATGACATGGCCATGTTCATCAGCTAGTAGCTGGATCTCAATATGGCGTGGATCTTTGACAAAGCGTTCAATATAAACCCGATCATCGCCAAAACAGGCCATTGCTTCCGCTTTGGCGGTCTGAAAAGCGCTGGTGAAATCGTCTGCGGTCGGCGCTATTCGCATCCCACGGCCTCCGCCACCAGAAGATGCTTTGATCATCACTGGATAGCCGATTTCGCTGGCAGCTTTTAGCGCATCGGTCAAATTGGCAACGATGCCCTGGGTGCCCGGGATAACTGGGACACCGGCTTCTTGCGCAGTTTGACGAGCGGTCGCTTTGTCGCCCATGCGCTCGATCACAACATCCGACGGTCCGATAAACTTGACGCCAACTTTGGCGCACATTCGCGAGAAAGCAGCATTTTCGGAAAGAAAGCCAAAGCCCGGATGAATCGCATCTGCGCCTGTAATCGTCGCAGCCGTGAGAATCGCCTGGGCATTGAGGTAACTATCTTTTGAAGCCGCTGGGCCAATGCAAATACAATCGTCCGCCAACTGGGTGTGTAAAGCCGTGCGATCAGCTTCTGAACAGACGGCAACGGTGCGAATCCCCATATCGCGGCACGCCCGAATGATCGTCACGGCAATTTCGCCACGGTTTGCAATTAGGATTTTGTTGAACATGATACTTGTCTCCTCAGGTGCCGACGACGCAGATGATATCTGCTGAGACGGCCAGTTCAGATCCGACATAGGCTTTGGCCGACGCAAAGCCAACGGGGCCACGCATGCGGGTTAGTGTAACTTCCAAGCGCAGTCGATCACCAGGTACGACTTGACGTTTAAATCGACAATTATCGATTCCCCCGAAAAAGGCGATTTTGCCCCGGAATGCTTCTTTGCTCAATATCTGGATGGCACCGGCTTGAGCGAGTGCTTCAACAATCAGGACACCTGGCATCACAGGGTATTCTGGGAAATGACCCCGGAAGAAATCCTCAGCGCCTGTGACATTTTTATAAGCGACAATTTTATCGCCATCTAACACTTCGACCTCATCGACAAGAATGAAGGGATCGCGGTGTGGAATGATTTTTTTGATATCATCTTGGTTCATTAACATCAATTTTAGCCTCCGATGCGGAATAATGGCTGACCAAATTCAACACGTTGGCCATTCTCGACGAGAATTTCACTGACCACGCCACTGTATGGGCTTGTGACTTCGTTCATCAGTTTCATGGCTTCAATGATGCAAAGTGGCGCGCCTGCTTCAACAAATTTGCCGACCGATGCGAATGGGTCACTGTCCGGTGACGGCGAGGCATAGAAAATGCCAACAACTGGGCTGGTTACTAGTTGACCAGGCTTTTCAGCCAGTTCTGCAGGCTCAGCAGACGGGGTGGATGCGCCTTGAGTCGCACCAACAGGCGCCGCAGCTGTGTGCGCATTAAGCTGATTGAGCATCGCCATCAAAGATGTTGCGTCCGCGCCGCCTTCGCCATGGGTCAGGAAAGTCGGTTGTTTGCGCTCGAGACGGATTTTGTCGCCTTCGACTTCCCATTCAAGATCAGTAGTACCGGTGGCAGCCATGACTTCCATCAGTTTCTTGATATCTGCGACGTTCATTTACTGGCCCTCCCATTTTTTGATACACAAGGTGGCATTGTGGCCACCAAAACCAAGTGAGTTGCTGAGTGTGTAACGGACTTTCGTTTTGCGGGCGACATTTGGAACGTAGTCGAGATCGCAATCCGGATCAGGTTCGCCATATCCAATTGTCGGCGGGATAATATCATCGCGCGTCGCCAAGGCGGCGACTATAGCTTCGACAGCACCTGCAGCGCCAAGTAAATGGCCAGTCATCGACTTTGTCGAACTGATCGCTACGGTTTTGGCCGAATCGCCAAACGCTTTTTTGATGGCGATGGTTTCGTATTTATCATTGAGCGGGGTGCTCGTGCCGTGGGCATTGATATAATCGACTGCGCTCGGTTCGATTCCTGCTTCTTTCATCGCAAGTTTCATCGCCATTGCCGCGCCTTCACCTGCTGGGTCTGGGCTGGTGATGTGGTAAGCATCGCCGGTCGCGCCATAACCGACAACCTCGGCAATGATCTGAGCGCCACGTGCTTGAGCGTTTTCTAAGGATTCTAAAATCACGATCGCGCCCCCTTCACCGATGACAAAGCCACTGCGGCGTGCATCAAAGGGTAACGAGGCTAGCTTGGGATCTGTTTCACGTGTGAGTGCCGTCATGTTATTGAAACCAGCCATGGCAATGCGTGTGATCGGCGCTTCAGCGCCACCTGCAATGCACGCGTCGAGATAGCCGAACTTGATTGCCCGAAAAGCTTCACCAATGGCATGGGTTCCGGTCGCGCAAGCGGTTGTGATACTGTAATTGGCACCTTTGGCCCCATACTGCATTGAAATTTTGCCGGCAGCCATGTTCGAAATCATCATCGGGATGAATAATGGTGAAATGCGTTGCGCCCCGCTGGAAAAGAGTTTGCCATATTCGGTCTCCATCGTCTCCAGGCCACCAATACCACTGCCAACAATCGTCCCGACGCGGAAGGCATCCATCGCTGAGATATCGAGCCCGCTGGTATTCATCGCTTCTTCTGCAGCGGCTAAGGCGAATTGCGTGTATTTGTCCATGCGCCGCGCTTCTTTGCGGTCCATGTATTTTAGTGGATCAAAGTTTTTAACCTGAGCACCAACCGATATTTCTTGTCCTTCAAGATTGACATTCTCGAGTGGTGCGATGCCGGACTGGCCATTGACCAGTGAATTCCAGAAACTCTCGGTGTCGTTGCCTACCGGGGTAATGACGCCTGTGCCGGTGATGACGACGCGGTGGGTTTGAACCATTGCAGTACTCATGTGTGGTATATCCTCCGGGATGTTTTCACGCCACCTGTGGGGCGCTGTGCCTTGCGGCCGTTTGGACTATTGTAACAGGGCTAGCTGTCCTTTTTACAGGCTTAAACCGCCAGAAACTTCGATAACTTGTCCGGTAATGTAAGCACCGGCTTCAGATGCTAAAAAGCTAATGACACCGGCGATTTCTTCGGCTTTGCCAAAGCGGCCGAGGACGATCTGCTTGCGTGCGCCTTCTTTGATGTCATCTGACAACACGGAGGTCATATCGGTTTCGATAAAGCCTGGGGCAACGGCATTGACGGTAATCCCGCGACTGCCGACTTCCTTAGCGAGGGTCTGTGTCAAACCTATCACGCCTGCTTTCGATGCTGCATAATTGGCTTGACCGGCATTGCCGTAAAGGCCTGCGACAGAAGTCAGATTGATGATCCGGCCGGCGCGCGCTTTGAGCAAATCAGGCAAAATAGCCCGACACATCAAAAACGTTCCCGTTAAGTTGGTCGCGATAATTGAATTCCACTGTTCGAGCGACATCCGCATCGCTAATCCGTCTTTGGTCTGTCCAGCATTGTTGACCAACACGGAAACCGGTCCTACCGCCGCTTTCGCTTCAGCGAGCAGGCGCTTGCAGTCAGCTTCCTGGCTGATATCGGCTTGAATCGCCACGGCTTTGACGCCGAGCTTTACACAATCAGCGACGACTGCCTGTGCTTTTTCGACAGATCCAAGATACGAAATCGCGACATCGTGGCCGTCAATCGCAAACTGGCGCGCGATCGCTGCCCCAATTCCGCGAGAGCCGCCGGTAATTAATACACTCATAAATGACCTCCAATGACTTGATTCGCCTGGGCGAAGATTTCGATGATGATTTCACGAGCAGTCTGGCGCTTTTTGACCAAACCAGCTGATTGCCCAGCCATAAAAGAACCCTCTTCGAGATTGCCTTCTTGAACCGCTCGGCGCAATGATCCAACCGTGATTTCTTCTAGCTCTTCAAAACTCGCTCCGTTTTTTTCGAGATCGAGTAGGCGCCTGGTAAGCTTATTCTTCAAGCTGCGGACGGGATGGCCGCCACTGCGTCCAGTGACTAACGTGTCAATGTCACGAGCGTCAATGACCATGTTTTTATAATTATCGTGGATCGTACATTCGTCGCAAACGAGAAAACGTGTGCCAACTTGGACACCACTCGCACCAAGCATGACTGCCGCTGCGATCCCTCGACCATCAGCAATTCCTCCAGCTGCAATAACCGGGATCCGTACGGCATCAACAATCTGGGGTACGAGCACCATCGTGGTCAAATCGCCAATATGGCCACCTGCCTCTGTGCCTTCAGCCACAACGGCGTCCGCGCCAAAGCTTTCGACGCGTTTGGCATTTGCAACCGAGGCGACAACCGGAATCACTTTGATCCCTGCAGCTTTCCAACCGTCAATATATTTGCCGGGCGAACCTGCCCCGGTGGTGACAACTGCGACCTGTTCTTCAATAACGACTTGTGCCAAAGCTGCAGCATTCGGGCTCATTAACATGATGTTTACCCCAAACGGCATATCCGTCAATTTACGGCATTTGCGAATTTCTTCGCGCAGCATATCCGGCAACATCGAGCCGCCGGCGATTAAGCCAAGCCCGCCGCCATTCGAAACGCCCGCCGCGAGCGAAGCATTGGCCACCCAGGCCATGCCACCCTGAATCAGCGGGTATTCTGTCCCCAAAATCTGAGTTAATCGATTGTCATTAAATAGTCGCATCATATTAATAGACGAAAATCGCCGCGCCATAGGTCAAGCCACCACCGAAACCGCTGATCGCTACTTTGTCGCCACGTTTGAGTTTGCCTTCGCGAATCATTTCGTCAAGGCAAATCGGGATACTTGCAGAGGATGTGTTGCCAAAGTCTTGCATCCGTTGGATTAAGATCGCCGGATCAACCTTCATACGGCGAGCAGCAGCCTCAACAATGCGGGAATTGGCCTGATGCGGGACGATATAGTGCAATTCATCCATGCCGATGTTCGCCTTTTCGGCGGCCTTCATGATGGAATCAGACATCGATCGGACAGCGAATTTATAAACATCTTGTCCAGCCATGCCGATGAAATGGCCCGCGGTGTGATTGAAGCGATCTGGCCATATTTTGTCGTCTGCAACGAAGGGGTGTTTAAGATCGAGCGCTCTGCTGACGAGAAAACCACCGCCATCGCCTTCTGCACCAAGCACAGTCGAGAGCAGTGCGCTTGAATCGCCCGGTTGTGCCCGGCTGACAATCGCAGCGCTAGCGCCATCACCAAACAAGACGCACGTCGATCGATCTGAATAATCAACGATTTTGCTGATGTTTTCAGAGGCAACGATTAATATATTGTTGATGCCAGGGGTCGATAAGTAACGCCCAGCCATATCCAACGCGTAAACAAAACCAGTACAAGCGGCATTCATATCAAAACAAAAAGCATTTTTTGCGCCGAGTTCATCTTGGATAATACATGCGGTTGACGGTGTATAATAATCAGGTGTAATCGTCGTAACGACAATCATATCGATCGCCAATGCATCGATGCCCGATGCGGCAAGTGCCTTGCGGGCAGCCTCTGCTCCCATATACCACGTCGGTTCGCCTGACGACAGGCGACGATTGGAAATGCCTGTACGGCTAGTGATCCACTCGTCATTGGTGTCGACGATAGTCGCCATCATCTCATTGGTGACAAGGGTTTCCGGGATAAAACTACCGGTTCCGATTATCTTTAGATCAAACATGTCTATCCTCCAAAACTTGATTTAATCAAGCAAATCCGCTACATTGAACTCATCTTTATTGGTCATTCAAATATTTTGATAACCAAAGTATATGGCGATATTTTAGGCCTTCAAGCCGGAAAAGTCAAGTTGACCAACCAAGGTCAGGAAAGCGAGTCCCCTTATGATTGCTTGTGTGTTTGCCGGTCAAGGCTCCCAGTATGTAGGAATGGGCACCCAATTAGCCGCTGAAAACGACGCTGCCCGCGCGGTTTATGCGCAAGCTGCTGAAATTGTCGGTGTTGATCTTTTGACTTTAGATGAAGCAATGCTCAGCCAAACACGCTACGCCCAGTTGGCAATCGTCACCTTGAGCCTAGCCGCCCACGCTGCACTTCAAGCGACTGGTGGTCTTGAGGGTCCTGTCGCCTATGCGGGTTTCTCGCTCGGCGAATATACAGCCTTAGCTGCAGCCGGTATCCTGACCCTCAAAGATGTTCTTCATCTTGTTATGGAGCGCTCACAATTGATGCAGATGGCTTCTGAACAAAATCCTGGCGCCATGTACGCCGTCTTAGGTTTAGCCGATGCAGCAATCGAAACGGTGTTGGACGCAGATTCCTACAAAAACAAGGTTTTTCCTGTCAACTATAATTGCCCAGGGCAGTTGGTCATTGCTGGCAGTGTCGATGCGGCCGCAGCGGCAGCAGAGTCCTTGAAAGCCGCCGGCGCCAAACGAGCGCTCAAACTCAACGTCAGTGGCGCGTTTCACACGCGCTTCATGGCTCCAGCAGCACCTGGACTGTCAGCCTATGCGGCTACACTGACCTTTAATTCACCAACTGGCAAACTCTTTTCGAATCGAAGTGGTACAGAAGTGGCCGCCGCAGTGAATTGGCCGGAGTATCTCGCCGACCACCTATGCAACGCCGTCCGTTGGACCGATGAAGTCCGTGCGATCGAACAAGCTGGTGCGACAACATTTATTGAAATCGGACCAGGCAAAGTTCTATCTGGTTTGATCAAAAAAATCAGCCCCACGGCGGTGATAACGAATGTTGAAGACGCAACATCCCTTGCTGCCACACAGTCATTGCTCAACACACGGAGGGCTTAACCGATGCATGATCCACGATTTGATACCTTAGCTAACCTGATGTTAAATCATTCACTGCAAATTAAGCCAGGAGACGCCTTCAATATAACTGCTGACATCAACGCCCTGCCGCTCGTTAAAGCCTTGCTTAAAGCCGCTCAAAAAATCGGCGCATTTGCCACTGTCGACTTCACACATCAGGAAATCAGCCGCCATCAGCTGGGGTTGATTCGCCCAGAGGACGGTGGGCAAAGTCAAGCCTTCCTAGAACGCAAAGCCGCCTGGAATATTCAGAAATTTGAAAAACTTGTAGGCGAGGTCGTCATTCGCTCTTATGCTAACGATCAGGAACTATCCGCGATTGCCCCAGACGTTCGCCGTCTCGATGCCGCCTGTGCCAAGCCATTCCGCGATTTGGTTATCAATCATCGCCGCTGGGTCCTTTTCGAATACCCGACACCAGGTCAAGCGCAGCGCGCCGGTATGTCGAGTGAAGGATACTTCGACTTTGCTTTAGCTGTGTCCTGTGTCGATTATGCCAAAATGCAACGTGACGTCGTCCCACTTGCCCTGCGAATGAAAAACGCCAAGCGTGTGCGAATCACCGGACCAGGTACCGACTTGCGTTTTTCGGTCGAAAATATCCCATCGGTCCCCTGTTGCGGTGAATATAACATTCCAGATGGCGAATGTTTTACCGCCCCAGTTAAAGACTCGATCGAAGGCGTTCTCCAATACAACACGCCCTCAATCTATTGGGGCACAACCTTTAATAATATTCGTTTCGAATTTAAACAAGGTCAAATCGTGACCGCGACGGCAGATCAGCACGTCGAAAAGCTTAATCAAATTCTTGATTCCGATCCCGGCGCCCGTTACATTGGCGAATTTTCACTGGCCTTTAATCCGTTGATCCAAAACCCCTTTTGCAACACCTTGTTCGATGAAAAAATTGCCGGTTCATTCCACTTCACACCTGGCGCATGCTACGACGAAGCACCAAACGGCAATGATTCAACCGTTCACTGGGATTTGGTCTGTATCCAACGTCCTGAATATGGCGGTGGAGAAATTTGGTTTGATGACGAATTGATTCGGCGCGATGGACTTTTTATTCCCGAAGATCTCGCCGCTCTAAACCCCTAATCTACGGAGGTATCCATGATCGCAGCAGCCAATTTGACCTTCACGGTCGGCGGCCAACCCATTTCAATGTTGCACGGCCTCGTCTCAGTCGGTATTCCAGCCTTGATCATCCTCGTCTGGGCGCTTTACGCCTTGATCAATCAACAAACCCTGACGCGCTATCATCGGTTGCTCACTGGACTTATCGCACGTATCGAAGCGATCCCCGGGTTTGGCATTGACCAAATCCCGGTCGTTGCCGCGCTCTTTGAAAACACCAACGACCGTGCCCTAATTCGCGCGATTGAACATCTGCAGCACGATCAAGATATCCTCTACCAACAGCGCTGGCTGCCTGATCCGGCCCGTGAACTGTCCCTCGAAAAAATGCTCAGCGGCTCGCGCCGCGCCGCCCTCCAACTGCGACCCGCATTGACGCTTCTCAGCCTCGGCTTGATCGCTACGCTGATTTCGTTGTTGCTTAAGATTCAACAGCCCCTACCGACTGCAGAACTTGCGGCAGTTTCGCCCTGGCCGCCAATCCTGATCGGTTTGATCGTCGCTTTGCTATCGGGCATTCAGGCCCGCACCGTATCGGAAAAGTTACGCTATGACTTAAGCGAATTGTCCCAAGTGATCGGTCAACGCGTCCCTGTTTTTGGTCAGCAAACCGGAATCGCTCAGCTCATTGATTCGTTCTTTAACTATGATCGCCAAATGGTCGGATCGCTTGATCGCTTCAATGCAACCGCCTCACGATTAGCCGAGAGCGACATGGCTGAAGGCATCCGGCGCAGTGTTGAGCAGGTCCTCTTTGAGTCCGTTGCTCCGACCCTGCGCGAGGCCACAACGCTGTTAGGTGACCTCGCGACTGAATTGAATAAACGTCAGGAGCAAGGGATGGCGGATCTCGCCAATCGGTTTGCCACTGCAGTCACCCAAGAAATCGCCAGCAACTTAGGCCCAGTCAATCGTGAACTGACCCTCCTGACAGCGACGATGGCGGACATCAAGAACTACACGGACTTCGCGATTCGTTCGATGGAAGCCCAACGACAAAATGCCGCGACACAACAAGCCGACATTGCCAAAGCCCTCGAAGAGCTCGGAAATTCCCGCAACCAATTCCAAAACAACCTCTCATCACTCGATCAACAATTGGCCCGATTTACCGAGGCCTCGACGCGGATGGCATCCACCTATACCTCTCACGAAAGAACTTTAGCCGAGACGCTCAATCAAACGAATGAACAACTTAAAGCTGATCAAATGCTGTTGAGTCAAGCGTTGCAACACACTACAGAGACCTTGGCCCAGACGCAACAGATCAGTACGCAACAACAAACTGTACTCGCTCAACTCACGCAACTAGATGGAACGTTAAATCAATCCTTAACCCAATTTGCCAACGAATCCGAAGCTTATGTCACACGGACCATGGACGAACTCGACCAAGGTTTAGCTCAAATCGTCGATCGACTTGCCTTTGCCACAGCTGAAATTCGCGATGCCGTAGAAGCCTTGCCCGCGGCGCTTCGCCAAGCGCCAAATTTCAGATGACCTCTGACAACATGCCCAGCAACGCAACGGCGCCGCATCAGCAAAAAACGTCATTTAATCACCGCCTCGAGCGACTCAAACGATCACACGATCGTCTGATCGTCGCATTTCCGTTGCCGGCCGAAGCCGTTGACCGCGTGTCCTCTGATGCGGTTGCTAGCTTGCTCGAGCGCGTGCGACCACTCACGCAATCCGCGCAAATCATCCAATTAGCCAGGCACTTATCGCCTCCCGATTTGGATCTGATTTTCTCAGCACTCACAAAAGCGGATCTCGATCCTCAACTAATCGATCCCAAAACCAATGAAAAGCTCCTCCTCATCTTAAGAGAGCGTGCCTGTCCATCGCTCTATCCCAAAGCCTGGGTCATTTGGCAACGCCATTACCCGCACCAATTAGCGAACCGAGCCTTATCGATACTTTGCGGCATCCTCGAAATCAAGCGCAATACATCGGCCAGTAAAAAACCCCTCGAGCCGCTGCGTTCAGTTAACATGCCGTTGATCTCAAGTCTTATCGAACTCAGTGGTCAAGCCCAAAGCAAACGGCTGATTGCTCGACTCATGAGTCAGCCCATGTCGCTTCATGAATGCTTTTCACGCTTCGGAATTAATCCGGACTGGGCTTTCGGCAAAGCGGTTTTGTATGATGCCTTTGTAGCTGGCAATGACTTGATGTTTGCCGACCAAATCCATCGCCTAGCCGACATTTTTGGCGAAACCGATCTTGAAGGACAAGCGAAAATCCTGCGCCATTTCCTCACCCTTGAAGCATTAACTCCCGCGGATCGTCAAAACGCTCACGTGGTATTTTACGCCGCGGTCGGCGCCCCGGGCGGTCCGTCGGCAGTCTGGTCGCTCCTTGGCGAGCGCGAGCGCAAAGCCTACAGCGCCTGGGCGGGACGGGCACGAATTGGCAGCCACTGCCTTGCACAGCCAGAAAAGGCAACTTTTTATTTGCGTTATGCCACACAGTTGAACCGTGTCGAACAATGGGACACCGATACCATCTTGCTTCATTTTAAATCCTTCGTAATCGCTGACGACCGACGATTTCCGGATCAAGCGCTCTTCTACGCCAACACAATTCCCTCGCAACATCCCGCTGGCCTCGTCAGAGATGAACGCGCTCAAAGCCCAGCCAATCCGGCCATTTCACATCGTCGCGTGGAGGAAATTCTACGCCAAGGTGAAATTAGTGGCATTATCCAAATGCAGTTTGATTCAGAAGGGATCAAAGAATCCGGCGTGCTGTTGGATTTTGCCTTGCAACAAAAGCAAAACCAAGCCAGCATATTCGAAAAATTATTTAAATAAGTTAGATTATTTAGGAAATTTGGCGAATTAGATCGCTAGTCTCATTTAGGTCATTTAGGCCGATTAAGCCATTCAGGCCGATTAAGCCATTTAGATCATTTAGGTCGTTTAGGCCGATTAAGTATCCTGAGACACCTGATTTTCCCATTGACACGATTACAATGAGGCAAAGGAGGGATTTTTATGAAACATAAAATTATCCCGAATCTCTGGTTTGCAGGCAACGCACAAGAGGCTGTAAATTTCTATGTAGCTGCTTTCCCCGATAGTCAAGTGAAAGACCAAAGTTACTACCCCAACAGTTTAGATGAAGGACTAGCTGATTTTCAGCTTGATCTGGCCGGCAAGGTTCTGACTGTCGAGTTTGAACTCGGCAAATTGCCGTTTATCGCTATCAATGCCGGGCCCGAATTTAAATTCAATCCGTCCATATCCTTTATGGTCACTTTCGATCCCAGTCAAGACAGCCAAGCAATCGGACACATCGATGACTTATGGCAAAAACTTATCGAAGGCGGCGAGGTGCTTATGCCTTTAGATAAATATCCATTCAGTCCGCGATATGGCTGGGTCAAAGATCGATTTGGTTTGACGTGGCAACTAATATTATCTGATTTAGCCGGTGCATCACGCCCACCGATTATTCCTTCATTATTATTTGCCGGTGCGAAAACCAACCTGGCAGAAGCTGCGATCAAATATTATGCCTCAGTATTCCCCGACGGAAAAGTTGGCAATCTGGCTCACTATCCTGAAGCGACCGGTCCAGCCCAAGCAGGATCCCTGATGTTTGGTGAATTCACCTTGGCTGGTCAACTGTTTGCAGCGATGGATTCAGGTGTCAATCAAGATTTCGCATTCAATGAGGCTGTATCATTTTCTATCAGTTGCAAAGACCAAGTTGAAATCGATTATTTTTGGGATCTACTTGCTGATGATCCGCAATTCAATCAATGCGGCTGGTGTAAAGACAAATTCGGCTTAAGCTGGCAAATTGTGCCAGAAAACATGGATGAACTGATGCAAAAACCGGATGCGTTTGCTCACATGATGGAAATGAAAAAATTGGTTATCGCCGATTTTTAAGTGGGGTTGAATATGGGGTTTAATTTGTGAACGATAAAATTGAAAAACTGCTCAGAAAGGCTGATTATATTCACTGGTTCAATCACAAGCGAATTCATGGAACACTTGGCTACCTTAGCCCTACCGATTTGAGCAACAGACCTTATAAATACTGTCCGACAAAGTGTTGACATACCAATACAGCACCGTCCTCAATCTGAATCTTTAAGATGTCCTCAATGATCGCTGTCAGTTCAGTCCTAGATAGAGTCTGCCCTTTGATTGTTGCATCCATATCCATTGTGGTGCGCGCATCAATGCCAACCATCGCAGCAATAAGCATGCCTCCTTTAAGGATGAAGTTATGTTTGTAATCTGAAACAGCTATACGTTCCAAAAAGCGCTCCATCATGAAGTTGCGAAGCAGGATCTCAGCCTCGACATTCGATTTTTTCGAAAGGTTTTGGATTAAAGCTTTTAACTGTGTGGATGTTCTCATAACAGCACCTCCATGTAACATCTGAGTTGCTTGGTCACTTTGAACGCTTCTGCCAATTGCATGAGTTGATTCAGATTTTTATCTTTACGCTTGGCGTAACGCTTGATTGCATCTGTCACAACGGCGATGTCTAAATCGTTCCGACTTCTCAGGCAATCACATATTGTGCGTTCCATATCATAAGCCTTAACAGAATTTCCAAACATTGTTGTAAGTTTTGTGACTCCGATTTCGTGCAATTCGCGCTTAATTGTGAAAACGGTGAAGCCATCCTCTCGAAGTCGTGTTGGGTTATAGCCTGTTGGAACTGTAACCATATAGTTGATTGGATCACGGTCTGTCAGTTCGTGTAGAAACAGTGCTGTTTCATGAGAATAGATGATTTTTGGACGCCTAAGTTGGACGATATACATCTTGTCAGTAAACTCATCAGGCAAAACATAAATCCCTGTAGTCACTCGTTCCAAATCGCCTGAATGCACAAGCAGGCGCAATCTTTCGTTTGAGACTCCGGCTTCATTTGCCTGGGCGGTAGTAACGATTCCGCCATTCTGTTTAAGGACTGATTGAAGTTCATTGGGCATAGCCATGCTACCACCTCCAATTTGATTTTCGTGCACATCTCATCAACGAAACAAGCATGATAATCAAATTCTCTTCGAATCATTTTTTGAAAGGAGCACCTCGAAATGAAAAGACCTTTAGCTTATATCACCGCTTCATGGGGCGTTGATCCAACTGAGAATACGGAGATCGCCGCCAAATAAAATGACCATCAGAGAACGTGGCTCCTGATCTAATATTGGTTCTTTGTCAACTTCGATGAGCTTTGGGCGAGTGTTTGCGAGCTAAGGACACCTTGTTGGCCTATATCATGAAAAACAACTGTTTAACCAATTCAGTCAGGCAGCCGCCACAGAATTGGCGTTAACCTGATCGATCACTTTGCGGATCCCAAGCCAGAGGGACAAATCGGTAAACACTTCGACGATGCTGCCGCGATCCGTGAAGGGTGGTTCCTGAAGGACCGACAGGTCTTTCATCAGGCCATTATGAACGATGTATTCTACAATCTGATTGACGAAATAGATTTGTCTGCTGACCAGATTTGCATTGTCTAGATACGCTGCAAAAGCTGACTTAGCCGCAGCCATGTCCAAACCAACGATCTCACGGACAAATTCGCCCAGTGGCTTTTGACCGCAGGCTTCTTCATAATCCTGGCGGGTGCCAATCTCGCTCCAGAGGATATTTTCCAGTGTTTTCAGATCCTCCAGGGTCAGAGGGACATTGGTTTTCAGTTTGGCAATTGCGGTCTGGTCCTGATGCTGACGGATGTAGAATTCGGCTTTGGCCTTGTAATTTTTCAGATCATCATTTTCCAAGTCAGATTCCCGAAACAAATAGGACAGGATTTCGTCTGAAAAATTAGTCGTATAGGTGACCGTGTTAATTGAGATGTATTTCATGAGTTCGCGCAGCTTCTCGCGAATAATTTCAAACTCATTAATCCCGGCGTTGTCCAGGTAATCGGTATGCAGGATTTTGTTGATCAGATCAGACTGAGCCATAATTTCGGGAATGTTGGCAATTCCAGCTACACTTCGGACTCTTTTGTATAGATCCGAACGGGCTTTGGTATATTTTTTACCAATCAGAAAAGCGAGCTCAATGCCATAAACCAAGGCATCGAATCGGACCGCACTGGCCTCATCCTCCTCGGGCATAATCAATGGCGCCAGTTCATGCTTGATGATCAGCGTGTCTTCATAACTGAGCGTGTCATAGCTCTTGGGATCCGAATAGAGTTCGACATATTTCAAATGCTGCTTGACCGCGAAATTCTCCCGGTTCAAGGCCTGAACACTGCGAACCAGA
Organism: Eubacteriales bacterium; assembly: GCA_028685755.1. Taxonomy (GTDB): domain Bacteria; phylum Bacillota; class Clostridia; order Saccharofermentanales; family UBA5734; genus UBA5734. Next base: position 29,688 of record JAQUDJ010000007.1, read on the forward strand.
TCTGTGACCAGATTTTTCCGATAGGGAATCAGGTCATTGGTTTGGAAGGCAAGGTCTTGAAATTTCGAGATGATCTGTGCCTTGAGATGGAAAATGGCACCTTGCAAGGCGAGCATATTGGCGCTGGGGCGGCCCTTGTTCAGGCGGAAAAATTCAAAGTTGCCACAGAAATCGAAGATATAGAAATTTTGTTTGTCTTCGCCGTCTAGCAGACCAGGGCATAAGCGAGTACCGCGTCCGATCATCTGCCAGAACTTGGCCTTGCTCAATACTTTCTTGAAGAAAACCAGGTTGAGCAACTCGGGCACATCGATGCCCGTGTCAAGCATATCCACTGAAATCGCGATCTGGGGCTGTTTATTGGCCTCAGAAAACTCATCGATGGCACTTTGGGCATATGTCATGTAGGTGTCTATGACCTTGGCGTAATTTGGTAAATGGGGGTACGACTTGCCAAAGACCGTCAGAATTTTTTCGGCATGCTCGTGGTTCTTGGCAAAGATGATGGTCTTGCCCAGCTTTTGACCATAGTCGATCCTGAGGCCATCGGTCATCAAGACATGCAAGACTTGACGGATGGTATCTTCATTGAAAATCCATTCGTTCAACGCTGAGGAGGCAATCGATTCTGGCACCTCACCGTTTTCATCCCGGAAAGTTTCCTCATAAATGGCTTTCTCGGCTTCGGAAAGTTCGTCGTAGACAATGCCCTGCTCAATGAATTTCAATGAGGTCTCCACGGACAAGAAATCGATCAGGTATCCGTCTTTGACCGCCTGGGCCAGTTCATAACCATAAGTCGGCACGCCGTTTTCCAGCTCGAACACATCATAAGTGTTTTTATCGATCTCATCTTTGGGTGTGGCTGTCAATCCCACGAGTGGCGCATCGAAATAGTTGAAGATGTCCCGGTATTTGTTGTAGATCGAACGGTGCGCTTCGTCGCAGATGACCAGGTCAAAATGCCCGCAGCTAAACAGCTTGCCTTCATCATCTTTGATGGCGTCGATGCTGTTCATCATTGTCTGGTAGGTGGAAAACACACAGTGGGCGTTGTAGTTGTTCTTATCCTCACAGAGATTGGTGATGGACAGGTCAGGCAGCAGATTGGCAAAGCTGCGTTTCGCCTGTGTGACCAGCGAACTGCGGTCGGCGAGGAAGAGGATGTTCTTTACCCAGCCACCCTGTAGTAGGACATCACAAAGACCGATGACTGTTCTCGTTTTGCCCGAGCCGGTGGCCATGACCAGCAAGGCTTTGCGGCGGTTGCGCCCATCGAGACTGTCGCAGACAGCCTTGATCGCGGCTTCCTGGTAGTATCGGCCTGCGATGTTCTTTCTCACCCGTACGTGCTTAAGGCTGCTTCGCAGGGTCTGCAGGTTGTAGTGTTTTTCCAGATCGCGCTTGGAATAGATGTTGGAAACCTTGCGTTCTGGATAGCGGTTGTCCACCAGGCGCGTCTCAAATCCATTGGTGAGAAAAACGACCGGTCGGCGATGGAATTTTTGTTCCAGCAAGTCGGCGTAAAGCTTGGCTTGCTGACGGCCCTTGGCAACATCGACACAGGTGCGCTTGGCTTCGACCACCGCCAGAGGCCGGCCATCGTCGCCATAGAGCACATAATCGGCATAGCCAACCTCGGACGGATTGGGCATCCCGGGCAGCTCAACTTCGCTGAGCCAGTCGTGACCCTCTGTCCAGCCAGCATCAATCAGCATGGCATCGATGTAGATCTTACGGGTTTTATACTCTGACAGCTCCAGAGGCTTGGGCACATAGGTCTGTTGCTGCGTCTCGCGCCGAGCGGTCAATTCGGCTTTGAGCGCTACGTTCTCGGCAATCAGGGATTGAAGATCGATCTCTGTAACAGCCACAGGTGCTGACATCGTCTGTGCTGGCTTCGCCTCGAGAAGAGTAGAATTATATGACCCTTCGGTGTAGTTTTTTCCATAGCAATAGGCCACGTAGTCAAGAAAGACGAATAGATTCTCCAGACATAGCTTGGCCTGCTCCAGGGTCGCTTTTTTGCTGGTATGCGCGGCGATGTTACCCATCTTGCGGATGAAATCCATGCGCCGCCAGATGTCTATACCGACGACCGTGCGAAATTCCTCCGTGCTCATCAGGCTGATTAACGTATCCTGGTAGGGCGCGACAAGGCTGCTGTCCACGGAATACATCCATTTGACAGCAAACTCCATCGCACGGCGGCAGTTGATAATACTTGCCTCCGCGTCAACCATCAAGATGAGCTCTGCCGATACCGCCACATCCGCAAAGGATGCAAACCGCGGATCCGACTGGATGGAACTGAAGTTAGTCATCGAATGGCTACCTACCAGTGTTTTTTCTGCCAGAGTTTCGCATTTGAGCTTGCCCAGTTGGCGTGCGTAAATATTCCTTCGTCAAAGTTGAAATGATATCGGTGCCCAGTTGGTGATTAGATTGAGCTTGAATCAATTCTAATTGATGTGCATGCTCAATTTCCAGTTTTTCCTTCTCCATCGCGAATTTTTCGCGCTCTTTCTCGATGTCCAATTCATGTTGCTTAACAAGCTTTTGAAGATCTGCTTTGGCTTGCTTTCTGGCTACAATGTAACTTGCAAATCCCGCTATTGTGGCACAAAGAACGGAGATGATGTACGGCAAGTATTCAATCATAGATAACCTCACCCGAAATATTGCTGTATGAGCGAATTTTTCAATGATTCAAGCGTTTCAAGGCTTTTTTGAATTGTAAATTTCGATTTGTCGATAGATTTAATTAGTTCAAAATACTTAACTTGTTGATCCAAAGGAGGTAAGATTACTTCTATCTCATCGATTCTAAATAGGGCCAGTTTAGGTTGAGTTGTGCTCATTGTCTTATCTTTTACCTGTTCTTGAGCGTATTCAGTTTGCAGATATAATGCCAAATATCCCGTATTCAAGATTGATAAGTCACGAATTACAATTTTTGCAGCATTTTCAGTTAAGTTGCTACCAGATAGTATTTGGGGTACGGTACCGGTTAGTCCAATTGTTCCTGCTATGCTTATGTATACATCATCAGATGAAATTGTGTATCTTGAAATTGTATTTGCTGTCTCATTTGAGAGATACTTAAGATCGTCCATTCTTATACTTCCATCTTGAAAATCAGTTACTCTTATATATGGATGATTTGTTGGACCGGGAACATAAGTATGACCCTTCGGTAAGCGTTTCCCTCCTTTAACTGAAGCAACACTACTAATCTTCGCTAAAGGATATCCCTTCGGATTTGTTGAGGGATCACCAAACATCTCGATAAATTGAGATTTGATAATCTCGTCTAACGTTGAGATCTGCTTCTTGTTAAGAGTAATGAGATTGGTTACAACTCTTAGAATCTTAGTTATTTTTATTTGCTCATCAAAAAGAACGTCTGGAAGTCTCAATTCTGCCAGAGTATCGATCTTGATTCCCTTAATCGTCGCTCCGCGAGCTTGTGTCTGTAAGAAATCCTTCTTGGAAAAAATGAAATCACGAAGGTATGCTTTGTCCCATTTATTTTCATCAATGTTTAGTAGTGCAATAATATCTTGGCTGGTCGATATTGGAACAGAATTCACTGCGACTTTTCCAACGCCTACCCTAGTACCAACCAAGATTGAATTAGCAGGCACAATTTTTGCTGAACTTTCCTTTATGGCTTGATCAGTGATCCACTCTGCTGCGCAAGTTTGATCGACGGTGCTGTTGTTAAGTGCAACAGTTGTAATCCATGGAATTGTACCACCGAAATAGGAGGGATCACTTTTACTCGGAGTCCCTCCAGATTGAAAAGTACACACGTCCCCCAATCGCACCTTCACAGCATCGTCTCCAGATCCGCCAGCCCCTGGGATATCTCCAGTTCGAGCTTTTTGAGATCCGCCAGGATTTCCTGCGGTGAGCGATGGTCCATAGGCATGTATTCGGTTTTCTTGTACTTGTTGATCGACAGGTCATAACCGTTGTCGACTATCTCCTGTTTGGGCACCAAGAACGACTTCTCTGTCCGGGCGCGATCGGTTTCGGTGGCGCGATTTTTGAAGCGCTCTATGATATCGGGGATGTCGTTTTCTTCCACGAGGGTTCGTTTGTCGTCTAAGCTCATGCCATCTGCTGTCATGTCATAGAACCAAACATTGTCGGTTCCGCCGTGGCCCGTTTTTGTGAAGATCAAGATTCCGGTGGAAACACCGGCATAGGGCTTAAACACACCGGAGGGCATTGAAATGACAGCCTCCAGTCGGTTGCCTTCGATCAGTTCTTTGCGAATGGCCATGTGCGCTGCGGAGGAGCCAAAGACCACGCCATCAGGGACAATACAGGCACAGCGACCGCCCACTTTCAGCATGCGCAGGAACAGGGCCAAAAATAGTAATTCGGTCTTTTTTGTCTTGCAGACCTTTAATAGGTCGGTAGATACGATATCCGAATCGAGGCTGCCTTTGAATGGTGGATTAGCCAGAATCAGCGAGTACTTGCCTTTGTCTGGATTTTGGTCAGACAGGCTGTCGCGGTACTCAATGAACGGATTGTCGACGCCATGGGTCATCATGTTCATGGCGCCGATACGGAGCATGGTCCGGTCCATGTCGTAACCATAAAACATATGGTTCATGTAATGGTCTTTTTGAATCCTATTGAAGAAGATCTCTTCCTTGTAGTGATTCTTGAGGTATTCACCAGCCGACACCAGAAAGCCTGATGTGCCACAGGCCGGATCGCAAATCACATCGTCAGGAAGGGGTTGCATGAGCTCGACCATCATTTTGATGATGTGGCGTGGGGTTCGAAACTGGCCATTGACGCCTGAGCTGGAGATCTTGGAGAGCAGATATTCGTAGACGTCGCCGCGTACATCCGCTTCTTTCAGGATAGACATTTGCCTGTAGATTTCATCCAGAGCGTCCACGATTTTGGACAGCATCAGAGGAGTGGGAATTTTAAAAATGGCGTCATCCATGTATTTGGAATAGGCACTTTCTTTATTGCTGTGCAGGTTTTTTATGAATGGGAACACCCACTCCTGCACGACGGCGTACATTTTTCCGGCAGGGAAATCATGGAACACCGACCATTTAAGCTGGTGACCTTCTACGGTCCGCTCGCCAATCTGGACCTCGCTGGCAAAAATACTCGTATAAGGGAGCCCCAGCATGGCGCTTTCCTTAGCACGCAGATTATCGGTGTCGTCCAGATCGCGGATGAACATCAGGTAGGTCATCTGCTCTACGACATCCAGTGGGTTAGTCAACCCACCCGTCCAGAAGAGCTGCCAGAGACCGTCGATTTTATTTTTAAGTTCGCCTGTAATCATGTCATACTTTCTCCCTGTTCCATGTATAAGACGTGTATCGGCCGCCACCGATTTTGAGGATGTCGTTGCTCTTCAGAAGTTCATTCAACGCCCGCTGGACGGTAATCTGACTGACGTCCGGGCACTTTTGCATAATCTCTGTTCTGGTGATGGCACCTAAGGTCGCCTTGATAATTTCCCGGACACGCTCTGGTTTGGAAAATCCGCTGGTCGTCAGATACTGCACACGGGATGCAAAGTCCCGGTACGCCGCGACGATTACACCTAACAGGTAACGGACAAATGGCAGATAGTCGTTTGCTGCTTCGTGCCAGCCGGCAGAGCTTTGCTGCAGGGTTTCATAATAGGTCTCTTTGGCCGTTTCTATCAATTTTTCGACACTGATGTATTTACCGACAATGTAACCGGCTCGATAAAGTAAAAGTAATGTTAACAGGCGGCTCATCCGGCCATTGCCATCCTGGAAGGGATGAATGCAGAGGAAATCGAGAATAAAAACCGGAATGAGCAGCAGGGGATCGAATGTGGGGTCTTTACCGGCTTCTTCCAGTGCCTTGCAGATTCGTTCTATGGCCTCTGATGTCTCCCAGGCAGGGACAGGTAGGAACCTGATGGTTTTATTACCAAGTGCGTCTTCTTCTTCAATCACATTGTCAGAATTTTTATAGATCCCAGCCATGCTTTTGCCGCTGAATTTGTACAAATCACGATGAAGCTGCAGGATCATGGACGGTCGGGGTGGGATATAGTCATGACTTTCATGAATCGTTGCCAGGACATCACGGTAACCAGCGATTTCTTCTTCGTTTCTATTTCTGGGCATGGTTTTAGCGAGAACGATTTTTTTCAGCCGCTCGTCAGAGGTATAGATGCCCTCGATTTTATTGGATGCCTCAGTGCTCTGGATTTTGGCAAGATCGACCAGTTGGGTCAGTACGTCGCTATTCGCCTCAATGAAGAGGTTTTGTTCACCCTTATATTCATGGATCTGCGCCACCAGAGCGACGATCTCTGGCGTGAGCAATGCGCGATAGATTTGATCGTAATGAAATTCACGCATACAACAACCTCATTTACAGTTCAATTTACTCATTATGAACATAATGAATAAGATTAACCCAATATCAGGATACTGCCAATTTAATCATCAGTCAAATCAATATGATCATTTTGGATAAAATGAATAAGTTAATACGTGCTTGGCAGCGCAGAAATCGCATCGCTTGCGCAGGGTAATCGTGCCAATCGAGAGAGGACCATTTCCGTCAAACTTTAAAAAAGCGATATAATTTTGTGAAACAAGGAGACCTGAGATGGTATCTATTGCTCGTAACAACCATTATGTTCCTCAACTCTATCTTAGGAACTGGAGTGCTGCGCCAGAAAAAGTGTGGCGATATCGCCTGTTAGTTTCACATGATAACGTTCCTTTATGGGATCACACATCAATAGTATCAACCGGCAGTTTCAATGACCTTTACACATATAGTGATGGGGATTCTGAATCGGATGAATTTGAACAATGGTTTAATACCGAGATAGAAATTCCAGCAAACAAGGTAATTGCAAAGGTTGTTAACAACGAAATACTTTCGAAAAATGACTTCAACGTTCTATCAAAATTTGTAGCCGCTCAACTTGTGCGTACTCCGGCCAGACTGCACAAACAACTAGGATTTTACAAAAACGAATTATCTGCAACCATTGATGATGCACTTGCACGAGCAGTTAAAAAGTTGGAAATGAAGATAGAAAAAGGTGAGTCAATCAAGGAAGATAACGAGGTTGATGCCGCTCGTTACATTCCAACAAAAGTCACAATTAGTAAAAATCCTGATAATGAGGAAGCCTGGATTAAGTATGAAACTATACTGGGGCGAGGAGTCTGGCTATATGAAATCCGACATATAGTAGACAAAACAAGTCGGGTTCTATTGAATCATCATTGGCAAATAATAAAAGCAGCTCCTGGAGCAAAATGGTGCACAAGTGACGATCCTGTAATATGTCTCAACTATTGTGGATTAAATAATTATGACTTTGGAGGAGGTTGGAATAGACATAACTCTGAAATTATATTACCACTTTCTCCAAAACACATATTATATACAAAGGTCGGCTCATCGACTGATGACAAAATCCTGCAAGAGAATCCATTTTATACGTTTTTATTTCAAAAACTAATAATTGAGCATGCGTATCGAAACATCTTTTCATATAGTGCGTTTGAAAGCATTTCAAAATACAGGCAGCGAGTCGTGAATTCAGACATTTTCAATTTTGAGAAGGATGCATGGACAAAATGGTATGCTGAGCAAACGGAGGCTGAGCTAGCCTTAAAAAATAAACAATAATCATTAAATCAAGCAAATCGAAAGGTTTTTGTATGGATACTAACGATATAGCCACAGAAATAATGCTTGGATTTAATACCCTTCGCGATGCTAAGCAACGAATTGTATATCTAAATAGATTTTTCATGGATCAAACCAAGAAAGAATTTGTAGAATTATTGAAACGCACATTCACAAATAGCGAAATGATTATAAGAAAGGGAACATCGTTTTTTAGAGCCAGGTCGATTGGCACATATAATAACGGGATATTGCACGAATCAAACGAAGTCTTAGCACATATGATGGCGTCGTGGAAAAAGGGTAAAAGGTTTAAAGGCTTCACAGCGAAGGACTCATTTGTCAAACCAGATGGATTTAAACCTTCGACAGGGAGAACTACTCTAAGTTATATGAAATGCCTCTACGTTGCAGAATCGGCGCACACGGCTATAGCTGAAATTAGGGCTGTTATTGGCGAATTCATTAGTGTGGCAAAAATCGCTAATGATTATGATCTGAAAGTTGTAGATCTATCAAAGACTGCAGGTATAAATTATATGGCAGAAAATCTGTTTGATGAAACATTTAGAAATTTACTTGGAGTTGAATTTTGTTCACCAATTAGGGACAATGATGAATATGTCTTTTTACAGTATATCAGTGAACTGGCGAAGTTATTGGGATATGACGCGATTCGATTTTCGAGCTCTGTTGATACAGAAGGATATAATCTTTCAATTTTTAATTATTCAAAGTGCAGGGCGGTTAATTCGAAAATACTTATCCCGTCAAAAATCAAATACGATTTTTATGAATACCTGCCAGATGTGACTCAGACTGAGGATGATAACATTAAAATGATTGGCGAAAAAATGCATGAAAGCATAACTTACTTCATGAAGAATGCAAAATTGCCATAATCTTAACCCACTATATCAGCAAGTAGTATCACGATAATCTACATATTCTTTTTTCTAATATAGCTGGCCCGCACCTATATATTAATAGAAGAATGTTCAAGATGCTCCCGAACAATTTTTAGTTTGATTTCTCTGGTCTTTTTCATAAATGAATTACCCCCGAAAATTATACTCTGCAGTACAACTTTCGGGGGTAATTTCACTTTCATTGGCGGAGAGAGTGGGATTTGAACCCACGGTACGCTCACACGTACGCCGCATTTCGAGTGCGGTGCCTTCGGCCGCTCAGCCATCTCTCCAGATTCCTTGTGGATTATAGCCGAGAGCGGCTTCATAGTCAATCCAAGCGGTCATTTTGGACAGTTTTTGACGGTTTGGGGCTAATGTGACCTTCTTGCAGAAGTCTTGAATACGAACCGTTATACTAGGCAAAGGAATCGCACCTGAGGAGTAGTACATGAACCTAAAAAACCATACTTTGCTTTGGACATTTACAGCTAGTTATTTCGTTTTAGTTTTCGTCAATATTCATTTGTCTTTCTTAGCATTTTTTTGCTTGATCACACCGTTTGTCTTGCTTTGGAAAGATCGCCGTAAGACATGGTGTCAATATTATTGCCCGCGTGCAAGTTTTTTTACGCGAATGACCGCCAAAAAAGCGAGCGATAAGCCCATTCCACGATGGCTTTTTTCCCCAAAGGTCAAGCAGGGCGTTGTGTACTATTTTTTATTTAATCTGATGATTATGGCCGCCTCGACTACACAAGTCGCCCTTGGTAAGATGGCGCCAATGCTCATGCCACGTTTTTTGATCCTCTTCCCGATCCCTGTGACATTGCCACAGCTCTTGACCTGGAACATGCCAATTTGGTCGACACATTTAGCGTATCGACTCCTGTCCATGATGCTCACAACAACTATTATCGGATTGTATTTAGGTTTTAAATACCGCTCCCGATCATGGTGCGCAATTTGTCCGGTCGCGACGCTGTCCGATCAGGCTCTCCAGAAACAAGCCGAAAAAGTCTAGTGTGATTTACTTTGTCACTTGAATAGGGTTTAGTGTCGATATCGCCTCACTCAGCAGCAAAGTAAATCCTTCGGCATTGATGGTCCCGGCGGCTAATTGTTCAAATGCTGGGCTTAACTGATTCGCAACCCATTCAGCAGGCAATGAATTCGTCCATATTCCATAGGTCTTGTTAGACTTTGACCACAGCCACAAACTTTTAGCGAGTGGATTTTGCGGTTCGATTGTAAGCGAATTAAAGGCGGGAACACCGACAGCTGGATCTGCTAAGTATGCGTGACCCTTAACTGTTTCGGCCATGGCACGTAGATAATCAAGTGCCTGCTGCTGATTTGGACTCTCCCGATTCACGACATACCAGCCACTCGCTTGTGCAAAAACGCCATTTGTTTCTGGTAAAAAAGCGGGAAGCGGGGCGAATCCGCGATCGAATTGTGCACCCATTGATTCAAGTGTCAGATCGATCCGGTATGAATCCTGTATAAAGACCGCTTTACCCTCAGCAAATGCTTGTAACTGATCCGAGTAATTTCCTTTTTGCAGAAGATTGGATTCAGTGTTTGCCATGATCAACTCTACAAATTGCGCATATTGGCTCAAGCGTGAGGCTTCAAACTCGCCGCGCAGAACTTGGTCTAGGACCATGTTATTATCACGTTGCAGGCCATTACTCAGATAGGCGTTAAAATTCGCGAGGCTACTGATCCAGCCCATGCCATTTTCGACCGAAACTGACATGGCAAAAACGGAGTCGATACCCAAGTCAGCCTTTTGTGAATTTAATGATTTACAGGCGTCTTGTAATGCAAGAAAATGCTTTAGTTGTGCTGGATCAATACCTGCTTTCATGAGCAAATCTAAATTGTAAATGAGACCATAGCCTTCAATGGAAGTTGGAAATCCGATGACACGTCCCAAGTCATCGTGATAGGCGTATTGTGTGTTTTGAACCCAGGATTCGCTCGACAAATCAAGCGCTTGGTTTTGCCACTGGCGCATTTGTGCTGGGCTTTCGAGTAAAAATATATCCGGGAGTTGACCATTGGCATCAAGTTGAATGAGGGTTTGATCATAATCAGCATTTCCACTGATTGTCATGATTTGGATCGGTTGACCCACTTGCTCTGAATAATCTTTTGTATAGGCTTCGAGTCCTTCAGCCGTATCTAATCGATTGTGAATCAAGGTCAGTGCCAAAGGGGGTATTTGATCATTTTGATTAACCATGGCAAGTTCGGCAGGATTCGTAGTCTGCCCATTCGCAGCTAATTGCGCCTTTTCTTGCTCAAGGATTAGGTCGGGATTCGGCATGCTTGAGAGGCCGATTAATATCGCTATGAAAAGCACCCCGAATATTATCAGGGCGAAGCGCATTTTCGGGTTTTGGGCTGAGTTCTTTTTTGCTTTTGCAACGCCAATTTGTGGCATGCGAGCTCCTTGTTTTGCGTACGTAATCTTTTCTCATGCTTTTCGAATCTTATTATCAACTAAAACCCCCGACCAGTCTATGTAAACCGTTCGGGGGCTTATTTGGGGGACGATTAGTGGTGTTTAAAAGTGTTGGAATTGATTATTTGATGGATCCTGACATGACACCTTTGATAATTTGTTTTTGAGCGATCATATAAACCACCATCATCGGCAATATAGTCAGAAGTAATGCAGGGATTAGAAGCTCCCAGTTGTCCATGTACGTGCCATTGAAGACTTTCATTTGAATCGGCATAGTCAGTAAATAGTCTTTCGTCAAAATCAATGAGGGTAACAAATAATCATTCCAAATCCACATGGCGTTCAAAATTAACAACGTGACAGCGGTCGGTCGGAGTATTGGCAAAACGATTAAGAAGAATGTTTGCTTACTTGTACAGCCATCAATGAATGAAGCTTCTTCAAGCTCATATGGAATTGACTTTAAAAAACCATGAAAGATAAAGACAGACATGGCGCTCCCAAATCCGCCATACAGCAGGACAAGGAGTGGCACGGGGAACGCGTCAATTAAATGTAATTTTGCACCATAAATGATCAGCATGGGGATCATCAGGGACTGGAACGGAATGATCATCGACGCGACCAAGACTGAAAAGAACGTATTGTTGAAGGCAGTTTTGTTGCGAACCATATGATAAGCCGTCATTGCAGATGTAACAATGATCAATGCTACGCTCGTCACGGAGATGATTAAACTATTTGTGAGAGTCGTTAAAAAGTTCATCTTAACGATTGCATCAGCAAAATGATTGAAGCTGAATGAAGTCGGTAGTGAAAATGGATTTTCGAGGATCTCCCAGTTACCTTTAAACGAATTTACGATCATAAGGAAAAAAGGGAATATAAAGAGGATAAAGGTGACAGTCAACAGCAGATAGATCAGGGTGTTAGCAATTAATTTACTCTTTTGCATTATGCTTCCAACTCCTTCTTCTTACCGTAGTAAACTTGGACGCCCGAAACGACAGCAACAATCACAAATAGGAAGATTGCCTGAGCTTGGCCGACGCTGAATTTGTTCTGTGTAAAAGCTTTAGCAACGATGTGCATCGAAGCCATTATTGTACTGCCCGCTGGACCACCAGCAGTCAAAGCGTAGTTAATATCGTATACCATAAAGGCACTTTTCAAAGTCATAAAGATGGTGACAACAAATGCGGGGACCATCAAGGGCAGTGTGATATGAATGAGTCGTCTGAGGCCAATGGCACCATCGATGCGGGCTGCTTCGATGACGTCATTCGGAATACCAATCAAGCCAGCAATGAAAATAATCATCATGTAGCCGCCGAGTTGCCACACCGTCACGATGACGATCGCGAGAAAAGCTAAATCCTTGTCGCCAAGCCAGCCTAATCGGAGCAATTCAATCTGCAGACTTTCACCAATTGCTGGCAAGGACGAGACAAAAATAAACCGCCAGATATAACCGAGGACAAGCCCACCGATCAAATTTGGCGTAAAGAGTGCTGTTCGGAAAAAGTTTTGACCCTTAAGACCAGATGTCACGAGTGAGGCTAGGCTAAATCCAACCAAATTAACAAAAAAGATGCTGGCGATTACATACTTGATCGTCAACACCATTGCTGCCCAAAATTTCTTGTCTGCAAATGCTTTTACGTAATTTTCGAAACCGACAAATTTTAACGGTTTAGTTAATGCCATCACGTTCGGCATGTCGGCAAATGTGAGCACCAAGCCGTAAATAAACGGTGCCAGTATTGCCATTGTAAACACGATGATCGTTGGCAGGGTAAAAAACAGCTGGTCGCCAATTTTTTGCTTTGTGTTTGGTTGTAAACTCATATGTCACCTCATAAGTGGATGAAAGGGATGGATGGATTTTGAAGTCCATCCATCCCAAGCAATAACCAGGGGTTGTTCGTTCTTATTCGAGTGTAGCGTAGTAATCAGTGAACGCTGTGGCCAATTCTTCACGGGTTGAATCTTTGTTGATGTAAGCCTGGACAGATGGGCCGAGGATATTGTAATAGTCGCCAGCGCTGACATAGTTGGTCGGGAAGTCAAGGGTAGCACCTTTGCCAATGGCATCAGCAATTGCAGCGCCGAGTGGGTTGGTGACTTTGTTTGGATTATTCTTGAAGGCGGAGATGATTTGGGATTGGTTAACAACGAAGTCCATACCTTTTTCGTCGAAGACCATCCATTCGAGGAACTTTTCAGCAGCAGCTTGTTCCGCAGGTGTGGCGTTCTTGTCGATGATGAAAACCTGAGTTGGGCCAACAGACAGCTTGCCAGCATTGACATCAGCAGCGTCATTGGTGAACGGAACTGGGATAAAGCCAAAGCTAGATTCCGGAGCGGCTTTCAGGGAATCAAATGCCCAGTTGCCATTGAAGAGCATTGCAGCTTCGCCGTTGCCAACTTTGACATGAGCTTCGTCATAGTATGAGCCGAGCGGGCGTTCGCCGTAGACATTATATTTAGCGTCTGCGAGGACGTCCATGGTGTCATAGTAGCCATTCCAGACTGCATTGTTGATGTAGTCGAAATTGCCAGCCTTAAGATCAGCAGCAAAAGCATTCTTATCAGTGGCCTGATTGATGAATTGAGCGCTGTAATGGTTAGAAACTGACCAAGCTTCGGTCTGATAGGCGATCGGTTTTTTCACGCCTGAAGCAATGATTTTGTCGAGAAGTTCGACAAACTGATCACGGGTTTTGATTGAGAGCGGGTCAAAGCCAGGTACAGCTTTTTCAACAACGGCTTTGTTGTAAACGAGGCCGAAACCTTCAATTGCAAACGGGAAGCCAACAACTTGGCCAGCAACGTTTTTGAAAGCTGAGGTTGTTTCAGCGATCCACGGTGCGCCATCCATTGAGGCAACGGTGTCAACGAATTTGTCGTTAACTGCATAAGGTTCTACCATGGCCAATGTGACGATTTTGCCGGATGAGGTCAGTTTGTCATAAATGCTGACCGTGTCACCAACAGTGACACTGTACATTTCGACGGTGATGTTTGGATTGAGTGCCATAAAGTCTTTGGCAGCCTGATCGAACTGTGCAGCAATTTCACCTTTACCGTTGGTAACGATGATAGTAACTGGTTCGTCAGCAACAGCAGCTGTTGTTTCTGCAGGTGCAGCAGTAGTTTCTGCGGGTGCAGCTGTGGTTGCTGCGGGAGCACATGCGGTCATCGAAATTGCGAGTGCGAGCAACAGAACGAGTGCGAGAATCTTTTTCATGTTTCCTCCTCTTAATATGACAGATCAATCTATTGCAAAGCTTAAATTGATTCTGTCAGGTGTTTTACAGCGGATCAATTCCAGTTCTATTCAATAAAGATGAATTGCAACCGATTGCGCTGATGTATTTGTATCATAACATAAACTTCATTAAAGTGACATTTTGCACAAACATGTTTTATTACATATTTTTATATTAATTATTACATTGGATAACTTTAACAGCCTTTTTCAAGCACACATTGTTCTGTTTGGAACGATTTCCAGATTTCTGTCATTCGTATGTCCTATGACATGGCATGACATATTGCACAATTTAGGGGGTATTAATATTTTGGGAAATTTGGGGGTCTTACTTTTTTAACATAACATCGCTGAAAACAATTGCATCTTTAACTCATTATTCCGATTCATAGGTTACTGTTCTACTTGATTTTATTGCATTATAATAAGAATTACTTTTATTAACAGGAGGATTACTACACATGAAATTCAGATGTACAGTTTGCGGTTATATCTACGAAGGCGAAGCCGCACCGGAATTCTGCCCGCAGTGCAAAGCACCTGCTAGCAAATTTGTCAAAGTCGAAGAGGGCGCCATGAACTGGGCTGCTGAACACGTCATTGGGGTTGCCAAGGGTGTTGATCAGCGTATTGTCGAGGGCCTGCAAATGAACTTTATGGGCGAATGCACCGAAGTTGGTATGTATTTAGCCATGTCCCGCGCCGCTGACCGTCAAGGATATCCTGAAGTAGCCGAAGCTTACAAACGTATTGCATACGAAGAAGCTGATCACGCCGCTCGTTTCGCTGAAATGCTCGGAGAAGTCGTTAGTGCTGACACCAAGGAAAATCTCCGAGTCCGTGTTGACGCTGAATACGGCGCAACTCAGGGCAAAGTTGACATCGCCAAGCTCGCTAAAGAACTCGGCTATGACGCCATCCATGACACCGTCCATGAAATGGCTCGCGATGAAGCTCGTCATGGTAAAGCCTTCAAAGGCCTGCTCGAACGTTACTTCTAAGTCGCAGCAACGTCACAGCAAAATAAAGGGACAAAGCACACTGTGCCTTGTCCCTTTTTTGTTAATTAAAATGCTCAATGCTCAACTCATGAGAGCAATCAGGTAGCGTTTAGCTTCAGATTATGATTCGTATCCAGTACGACCACCACGTGTTTTCCACATGACCCATAATGGCCCAGCGAGGAAAATGGTCGAATACGAGCCACTGATCAAACCAACCATCATGGGCAGCGAAAATTCTTTGATACTATCGATGCCATAAAGTGTAGCGAAAATGTAAGCGACGGTAATCGCACCGAAAGTCGCCAAGCTAGTGTTGATCGAACGGGTTAAGGATTGATTGATTGACAAATCGACCAGTTCATCCAATGGCATTTTGCCGTGATGAATCCGTTCATTTTCACGAATTCGGTCATATACAACGATGGTATCGTTGATTGAGAAACCGAGAATCGTTAACACAACAGCGATCAAAGATTCGTTCAATGGAATGCGCATAATAACAAAGGCGAAAAACGCAACGAATACGTCATGGAAAAGAGCGACAAGAGCCATCATTCCAGCAGACGGACCAGACATACTACGGAAACTATACCAAACATAGGCTACGATCAATACCGACGCAATCAATATTGCCCAGAGTCCTTTGATTAGCAATTCGCGACCAATAAAGGGATCAACGAGATTCGCTTCTTCTAAAGTAAATTTGATATCGGGGAAAGTCGTGGCCAGGGTGTCTTTCAAAGCAATTTGTTGATCCGGCGTCAGCGCTTCAGATCCAGCCACATTGACAACTAGAAATTTGCGACTATCACCCAGCGTGACCGTTTCTTGACAACTGACTTCATGCTCAATCGATGCGCCAATCGCTGATTCAGCTAGATTTAGGTCAACAGATCCTTCGTAAGCGTACTTTAAAATGCTGCCACCTTTAAACTGGATATCCATCTTGATACCAAAAAGCACCGATACGAGGATACCAATAACCATGAAAGCAGTCGAAAATATGAATGACCATTTGCGAAGTCTATAAAATTTAATCATTGGCCTTCACCTGCTTTCGGCCATAGAGCCAAGGATTCTGCAAGGTTGTGAAGCGGCTCAATGAGCCGATCATCATGCGGTTGAAAACAACGCCGGTCAAGCCGTTCAGGATAACACCCACGAGGAGCGAATAACCAAAGGAGAGCATGGCACCAGAGCCAAAAATCATCAATACGATTGCAGCGATCGCTACTGTGACGTTACCATCGACAACCGCCGACAATGCTTTGTGAAAGCCGTTGCCGAGTGCGGTCATCAGCGAACATCCGGTATTCAATTCTTCTTTAATACGTTCAGCAATGATGATGTTTGCATCAACACCCATCCCAATTGAAAGTATGATCCCCGCGATACCTTGTAAGGTTAAGGTCTGTTGGGGGATTGAAATTGCCAACAAGATCCCCACCATTTGGCCGAGCAAGGAAAACACCGCTACGAAACCAGGGAGGCGATAATAGATCAGCATAAAGAGCATGATCAAGGCTAATGCGGTCATTCCAGCCATCGTCATAACGCGTAATGCATCTGCACCTAAGCGAGGGCTGATCGAACTTGAGCTGATTGCTTCAAGTGCAAACGGCAATGCACCTGCGCTGATTTTTTGAGCAAGATCTAAAGCTTCTTCTTGTGTACCGATATTGGTGATCATGGCACTACCGTCAGATATTTTACTGTTGACGCGCGGTGCAGAGATCAGGGTTTCGTCCATATAAATTGAAATTTGACCATTCGTTGCGACGAGTTCGCCGGTTGCGGTGGCGAACGCTGTCGTGCCTTCTGGGTCGAGTTCCAACAAGACAATCGGGTCGCCAGTCGTCTGGTCGAAAGCGGCTGTAGCTGAAGCAACGTTGGTGCCATCAATGACTTCAGTGCCGTCCGGATAGCGGAATGTCAATTTCGCCATTTCACCGAGTTCTTTTAAAGCAGCTTCAGGGTTGAAATCGGTCTCGTCAGACTTCCAAGGATAACGGACGATAATCCGACCATTGGAAGATTCAGTTGTGATTTCACGGTCTAGGATATTGAGGTTGTCCATACGCAGTTCAATAACACTGCGCGCCGAAGCCAGATCTACTTCACTCGGAATTCCGTCGTAATTTTTAGCCGCAAAGACAGCTTCTACGCCACCGCGGATATCAATACCGAATCGGATTTTGTCAGCGCCATTCAATTCCAGATAACCATTTTCGCCCGGAATAGGGATATTCAGGCCGAAAATACTGAGCAAAGTGCTCAACAGGATGATGGCTGCAACGATGAAGAAAGTAATTGGTCTGGCTTTGACTTTGGATTTGGAAAAATTTCTCTTAGCCATTGTCTAAGCACGTCCTTTCATAGGGTCACAACAAGCACCTATTATAGCACGAATGACAAATGGCTCAAGTAAAATTTAATTGTGGGCGTGCGAATTTAGTTTGGGAAGCGTCGAACTGAGAGAATCGAGTAGCCTACATCATAAAAACTGGCCACGCTCGAGACAACAACACTGCGTTGTGATGTGGATGCGTGAATAACTTGACCGTCACCGATATAAATGGCGACATGGGTAATGCGGGAACGACCATCGCGCGGACGAGCATCAATGCACAGGACGTCGCCAGGTTCAGCGTTATCGATTGATACGCCCTCACCAGCGGAACCAAAACTTGCAGAAGAGCGCGGCACACTGACGCCGATTTGATTGTAAGCCCAATTGACCAGCCCTGAACAATCCATACCCTTGAGACTTTCGCTGCCGTAAACATAAGGGGTGCCCAAAGCTTGATAGGCTAGGTCAACAATGGTGTTGCCAGAACTGTTTGATGGAACATCAGAGCCTGTATCAGAATCGACTGCGTTCGCAGGTGTATCTGATTCAAGCGTGGTCTTGCTTGATGTATTAGCGATTTTGGTTAAATATTTTGATGCAACATAACCTATCTGGCCGTCTTCTTGTTCCACACTTGACCATTCGTCGCCGATTCCGGTGCGGTGAAGTTTGCTGCCGGATTTGAGATTGACTAAGATCGCTGATTCTTCATCATATGATGTTCGAACATTTAAAGATGTACCTTTGACATAGACGGTCTCGTCAACTTGTCGGAAAACCATTTCGGTGCTGGTATACTCGGCACTGATAAAGCCGATTTGATCATCTGCCTCTACTTGTAACCAATTGCCGTATTCACCAATAACTTGAATACGATCGCCGCGTGTAATTTTAGCGACAATTTCCCCTACAGTCGTGGCATCCGTGCGAACGTTGAGAACATCGGCAGCTATATACACTTGATAATCGACTTCAGTCAACACTGGCTCTGTAGACGCTGCCATCGCGGCATCTAGTCGGATCTCAGCAGACTCTACGCGGGTGTCTGTAGCAATATCTGATTGCGAACGATTGAGCGAGACATCTGTGTAGTCGAGTTCTGAAGCAGATAATGTAACCGGCAAAGTTGCCTGCAAGGTTGGATTTGAGCTGAGCGTTGTGTCAGCTAAAGCAACTTGGTTTTGTGCTTGCGTGATACGTACTGGTGCGAATATCTCATTGAAACCTAAAGGCAGCGACAGCATCGGTAAAGCGATCACGACAGATGACAACGATAGAACGATTACGTTCCGGACGTTGGCAGTCATGGTTTTGCGAACTTTATATCGACGCATGTTTTCTCCCTTTTACAATATTTTGCGCAGGCACACTTGGGCATTATAGCCGAATTTTGATGGATGCGTCAAACTGACCGCCCGAAGAATCGTTGATCTTGACAGTGTTTTACACGCCCACTATACTGAATTCAATTCATTTAGCCAAACCCTTGATCAGGAAAAGTACATCAGTCGAAGCGTTTCCAGCGAGTTGCCGATCGTGCGAGGGCAGTATAAGCGGACTGGTCGAATGGCCCTGAGAGGGCGGCCCGAACGGATCGAGAATCGATTCTAGTAGGCGTCGACGGGAAGCCGACCCGTTATCCAGCGGCCACGCAAGCGTTGCGTGAAACGAGTGGGATCTTTTTGAGATCCAATCCGGGTGGTACCGCAGGAGTTTACTCTTGTCCCTAATTTGCAGGGGCAGGAGTTTTTTTATTTTTAAAAGACCACAGCCTCAATCCAATTAAGAATTGCCCGTCTCAAACCACATGCAAGATCCGACTAAAGTCGGAACGAAAGGAGCCCATCATGAGTAACATCCCTTACCGCACCTATCTGACAGAAGAGGAAATTCCGCGTTACTGGTACAACATGCGCGCTGACATGAAAGAACAGCATGACCCTTACATTCATCCAGGTCGCCTGAATGAAGTCGTTTTTGAAGATCTACAACCCGTTTTTTGTGATGAGCTGATTAAACAAGAAGTCAACTCGACTGATCGTCTGATCGAAATCCCAGAGGGTATTCGTGAAGTTTATAAAGTATTCCGCCCCTCCCCACTCTGTCGCGCTTATAACCTTGAAAAGGCGCTTGGCACACCAGCCAAAATTTATTACAAATTCGAAGGTAACAACACCTCCGGTAGCCATAAGTTAAACTCAGCGGTGGCACAGGCCTACTACGCCAAAGAGCAGGGTATCACTAACTTAACCACAGAAACCGGCGCCGGTCAGTGGGGCACGGCATTGTCGATGGCGTCCAAGCTTTTTGGCATCGACTTGACCGTTTATATGGTTAAAGTTTCTTTCCAGCAAAAGCCTTATCGCAAAGCCATTATCGAAGTGTTTGACGGCAACATTATTGCCAGCCCATCTGACACAACCGAAGTCGGTAAAATGATGTTAGCCAATGATCCTGATTCCGCTGGCAGCCTGGGCATGGCGATTTCTGAAGCAATTGAAACAGCTGTTAAAACACCAAATACACGCTATGTTCTCGGTTCCGTTCTGAATCAGGTCCTCCTCCATCAATCCGTGATCGGCGTTGAAGCCAAAGCGGCTATGGAAAAGCTAGGCGAATACCCCGATATCATCATTGGTTGCGCCGGGGGTGGCTCAAATCTCGGTGGCCTGATCGCGCCATTTATGGGTGATAAGCTGCGCGGCGAAAAGAATCCTTACTTCATCGCCGCCGAACCGGCTTCCTGCCCCTCATTGACCCGTGGGAAATATGCATATGACTTTGCAGACACCGGTCGTGTTACCCCACTGACCCGCATGTACACCCTCGGCTGTGATTTCAAGCCTTCAAGCATTCATGCCGGCGGTCTCCGCTATCATGGGATGTCACCGATCATCAGCAAGCTTTACCATGACGGCTACCTCGATGAAGCTCGCGCCTATGGCCAAAATGCAGTTTTTGAAGCAGGCTTACTCTTTGCTCAACATGAAACAATCTTGCCTGCTCCAGAGTCCAGTCATGCAATTCGGGCGGCTATCGACGAAGCATTAAAATGCAAAGAAACCGGCGAAGCAAAAACGATCCTATTTGGCCTATCTGGCACCGGCTACTTCGACATGACCGCATACATGCAATATCGGAACGGTGAAATGGTCGATTATGTCCCCACCGATGCTGAACTCACCGAAAGCCTTCAGCACCTACCTAAAATCCCGGGCATTCAAGACTAATTCGCAAGATAGACGTATCTCTTCTGTGTGAATTTAATTCTTACCATAATTAAAATCCGGATCGACCCAAATAGTCGATCCGGATTTTTTATTTATTGACTACCTATTAGGATCGAGTTTTCAAGATTAATATGGAGAGGTCATCTGCATTTTTATCAACATCATCAACTAATTTGCTGTCTATTTTATTTTTAATGGCGAGGTCTTTCATGATTTCGATGGCCTTTAGTGGTAACATGCTTTCGCGATAGGGTCGGTCTTCGACAAGGGCGCTGAAAATATCTGCAACGGCTAAAATTCTGCTGCCTAATTCAATTTCGTGTGCTTTTAATTGGAATGGATACCCCGAGCCATCTAATGTTTCATGGTGTGTCCCAATCCAGTGTGCAATTTGTTCAAAGCCTTCAACCTTTTCAAGGATTCGCTGCGAATAATATGGATGCTGTTTAATGATCTCACGCTCTGTTTCTGACAGCGGGCCAGGCTTGTTCAGGATATCGTTAGGTACAGCTAACTTGCCAATGTCGTGAACTAATCCGGTCAAATAAAATTGGCTCGCTTCATCAGCGCTAAATCCGCGAATGAGTGCAAGTTTTTGGGCAACACGCGCTACATTCTGGGAATGTGCTGCGGTGAAATGTGAAGTTGAGTCGACAACACTTGAAAAGACATTAGCAACATGAATCAGATCCTCGAGCTCAAATGCGTATTTATCCCAGAATTTCAAATCGCTGAAGAATCGGTTCTCATTATTCAGAGTTACGACATCAAGCCAAAAAACTTCACGTGCACCAACTTCTTTAAAGACGGCGACAAGGTCAGGATCAAACAACTCGGCAGTGCGTATAATTTGGTCGTATATTCTTTCGCGTTGCAGAAATATATGTTTTGAATTATCGATCAATACTTCAATACGATCAGATAAATGAATGATGCGACTCATGAGTGGAATATCTTTCCCAATAAGGCCACTTGGATTGCCACCGCAGAAGCGATCATGGTGATAGCGAATGGGGAGCGCTAAGTGCCCCAATTGTGGCGAGTTTTTGAGAATAGTGTATCCGTTCTCAGCATGATGAAAAATTTTATCGTTGTCTGTCGCATGGACAATATAATGTTTTTCATACCAATCGGCTGCAGCCCCGATGTCGTGAAGCAAAGCGGAGTAGACCAGCGTTTGGTCATCTCGTGTCGATAGATGCATGGCACGACCTATATAGCGGGCAATAATCGCTGTCCGTCGATGATGACTGGCAATTCCTGTTGACGTCAATTCCAAAGCAGTTGAAAGTGCAGAGATGAATGTAACAGGATGGATATTTATCGATTCAAACATTGATGCCCCCAGCCCCTTAAAAGGCAAATGCTATTTATGATGATTTATTAGGTATTAAGACATGATTTTTTAATATTCTGTCTTCAGTATACTTGAACTTGCCGGAAAATACCGCCCCCTGCTATACTGTTTAAGTTATTTTAGGAGGGTTTGAATTCATGCATGAAACACTTGGCTCTGAGGTGGGCCGTCGGCGGACTTTCGCGATCATCTCTCACCCAGATGCCGGCAAAACCACGATGACCGAAAAATTGCTGCTTTACGGCGGTGCTATTCATATGGCTGGCACCGTAAAAGCTCGCAAAGCCTCGCGTCATGCGACATCCGATTGGATGGAAATCGAAAAGCAGCGTGGCATTTCTGTTACGTCGTCGGTCATGCAGTTTAATTACAATGGTTTCTGCATCAATATTCTCGACACGCCGGGGCATCAGGACTTCTCTGAAGATACCTATCGCACGCTTGTGGCTGCCGATGCGGCGGTCATGTTAATCGATGGCGCTAAAGGTGTTGAAGCGCAAACAATCAAACTTTTTACGGTTTGCCGCCAACGGGGTATTCCGATATTTACGTTTATTAATAAGATGGACCGGGCAGCCAAAAATCCATTTAATCTGATGGATGAACTCGAAAAAGTGCTCGGCATTTTTTCGGTTCCAGTCAATTGGCCGATTGGTACCGATGGCGATTTCAAGGGCGTATACAACCGCAAATTTAATCGCGTTGAATTGTTTGACGGAACCAAGGGTGACCACGGCGCGAGCATGGTCAAAGTCTCCGTCACAAGTGTTGATGATCCAAAACTTGTCGATACGATCGGCGAAGATTATCAGGCAAAATTGATGAGCGATATCGAATTGCTCGATATCGCTGGCGATGAACTCGACCTTGAACGGGTTTTACGCGGTGAACTTTCACCAGTCTTCTTCGGCAGTGCGATCAGCAACTTCGGTGTCGAATCATTTTTAAATGAATTCCTATCAATGGCACCGGCCCCGACATCGCGTAAAACAACTGAAGGTCATGTCGAACCGATGGCGGATTTCTTCAGTGGCTTCGTCTTTAAAATTCAAGCTAATATGAACCCAGACCACCGTGATCGCATGGCTTTTATCCGGATTTGCTCTGGGCAATTTGAAAAAGGTCTCGAAGTTAAACATGTCCGTCAAGGTAAGACGATCCGACTCGCACAGCCACAACAGCTGATGGCTCAAGAACGAAACCTCGTTGACGAAGCCTTTGCTGGCGATATAATTGGCGTCTTTGACCCAGGTATTTTCCGAATTGGTGACACACTCGTCCAAGGTAATCGCAATTTCCGATTCGAAGATATTCCAGTTTTCCCACCCGAGCATTTTGCCCGCGTCATGACCGCCGATTCGATGAAGCGCAAACAATTCCTTAAAGGTATCGAACAACTCGCTGAAGAAGGTGCAATCCAGGTTTATAAGCAGCCGGACATTGGTACGGAAACCTATATTATTGGGGTCGTCGGCGTCTTGCAGTTTGAAGTATTGGAATATCGTTTAAAGGCTGAATACGGTGTAACAATCCGTCAAAACACGCTCAATTATCGCCAAGCGCGCTGGATCTTGCCAGACGCAGATGATAAATATGTCGATCCGAAAAAGTTGACTTTAACGAGCACAACCTTGGTTGTCCTCGATAAAGACGAGAACCCGGTCCTGCTCTTTGAATCCGATTGGGCGATTGACTGGGCCTTGGATCGCAACAAGGGCTTAAAGCTCGCGAGTATTCACGGCACGTAGGCAAAGCAACATCGCTTTGCCTACGCAGGTGCAGTTTCTCTTGTTTAAATAACCGGATTTGTTTTCTTCAACGCGATCGCCAGAGCCTTCGTTAGGGCGGTGCCGGCCATCATAATAACGAGGGCTTCGAGCAGGGCATTGATCGTCACTAGCACCCCGAGGATTGCGATGATGCTGTCGCCAAACTGACGTAGGTATTCGGAATTGCCGAAGAACCAGACGAGGGCGCCGACAAAAAGAACGGTATTGATCACTGCGCCGCTCAATGAGGCAATCGCGAACGACCACGTTTTTGATTTGTCAATTTTAGCAACGGCGCGGAAGATTAGACCAACGAATAGGCCCATTAAAATTCGGGGCACCATGGTCAGGATAAAGGTCAGAAACGGGTTGATGCCCATCAGCGTGGTGCCAAATACGTCCATACCGAAGCATTGGGCAAAACTCGTGAGACCGAAAACGGCTCCAAGTACTGCGCCGGCGAGTGGTCCGATGAGGATTGCACCGACGACGACCGGCAAGGTCAGGAACGTGATGGAGATCGTGCCCAGGCGTAGGTAGCCAAGTGGCGTGAAGGCCATCAGGATCAGAATGGCTGAAAGTATGGCCGTTTGTGCCATCCACAGCGTCTTTTGGCGGGTTTGAGTGTTCATAAGGGGCTCCTTTGCTGTCGCCTCTTTTTCAGAGTGCAACGCTTGTTTTATTTATATAAAAGCGATGTGTGCCTTTATACCAGAATAAAAAGAATCGTTCTATGTATGGGATCGGTCGTTTAGTTGATCGATTTTTTGTAGCCCGATCAAGGTCAGATTGGGTTCATAACTGATCTGATGGCCACTTTGGCAGTACGGAATTACGGCTTTTGCCAAGTGACCTGTTGTGATCACCGTTAGGCTTTTAGTATTCCATTCAGATGCGATTCGGTCAAGCAATCCATCGACCATTGCAGCGTTTCCGTAAATAATACCACCCACCATGGAGTCGATTGTATTCTTGCCGAGGACTGATTTTGGCTTGTCAGGGGCAATACTTGGTAATTCTGCAGCTTGTGTTGACAACGCGTCAAGTGAAGCGCGAATGCCTGGGTAAATCAATACTCCGGTCAGTTCACCTGCGCTATTAAGACCTGCTAAAGTCGTGGCGGTGCCAAAAGAAACGACGACGAGGGGCGCTTTTTGCAGACTCAAAGCACCCACGGCATTCGCGACAATATCGGCGCCAACTTGGGATGGGATATCCGTTTTGATGTTCACGCCTGATTTGACACCAGGGCCTAAAAATAGTGGCGTAATTCCTGAGAGTTTTTCGACAGCTTGGCTAATGACCGCATTCAAAGGCCGCACGACCGACGCAATGATTCCGCGCGTGATGTCCCGTCGGTCAACGTGGTGCATGGCCAAAATGCCTTGAATCAAAATCGCGTACTCATCTGCGCTTTTTTCACGATCCGTGGCAAATTGGGCATCGCACAACTGCTTTTCGCCATCGAAAATACCAAGGAAGATCTGGGAATTTTCAAGACTCAGTGCAAGCAACATGTTACTACCTCATGAACCGATGCGGGAATGGAGGAGCTGTTTGACTGACTGCAACGTCACGTCCGCGGCAGCTTGGTCTTTGGCCCGAATAGAATAGTATATTTTGATTTTGGGTTCGGTCCCGGATGGCCGAATCGCAATCCATGATCCGTCTGCCAAAATGAATTTTAAGACGTCTGTCTTATCGAGGCCATCAATTCCAAGGCTGTAATCTTTAACTGTCGCGATGTTTGGGAGCAAGGTTGCGCTGTTGACCCGAAAATCAACCATCAAGTTTGCGATTTTTTCGGCGCCAGCTTTGCCAGACAGCGTGAATGAATCGAGATCGTCGAGGAAATAACCATGTGTTGAATAGAGCTCATTCAAACGATCGATGAGTGTTTGGCCATGAGCTTGCCAGTGCGCCGCCATTTCGGCGATCAGGCGTGCGGCAACGACGGCGTCTTTGTCGCGGGCATGGGTACCGACAAGATAACCAAAGCTTTCTTCATAGCCGACAATAAATTCACGTTCGCCAGTGCGTTCGTAGCTATTGATTTGGTCGCCAATGTATTTGAAGCCAGTCAATGTATTCACAACTGAGAGGCCACGGCTGCGGCCGATCGTTGCGCCGAGATCGTTGGTCACGATGGTCTTAACTAACGTGGCATCACTTTCATAGGCCTGGCCTAATGTCACAAAATCTACGAGCAAGGCGCCTATTTGGTTGCCCGTCAGCAAGATAAATTCACCCTGATGATTCACAGCTGCCCCGACACGGTCGCAATCCGGATCCGTTCCAAGTACGAGGGCTGCACCGCTCTTTTGCGCTTGGGCAATTGCTAAAGCAAGTGCATCTTTTTCTTCTGGGTTTGGTGAACGAACGGTTGGAAAATTCCCATCGGGGATTGCTTGGGCGGCAACTAATTCAGTTGCAAAAGGGCTCAGTATTTCTCGGACTGGCACAACGCCTGAGCCATGTAAGGGCGTGTAAACAATTTTGAGTTGATCGGGTTGAATTGGGTGGCTCAATAGTGTTTGGGAGGCATGACGGTAACCATTAATCACATGCTGCGGATCATCGAAACGGTGTACGGCACCTTGACCTGGCAAATGGGATTGGAGACGAACCGCGGCAAGAAACGCGGTCATAATTTCGCTGCCGACTGGTTGCAATCGATTCAGTTGGGTTGCCTTTTCGAGATCGAGCACAGGAATGGCCGCATAGTCGGTGACCGCATTGACCTTCGCAATAACTTGATCGGCATCATGCGGGATGAGTTGGCAGCCTTCTGCATCATAGACTTTATAACCATTGTAAATTTTAGGATTGTGGCTCGCGGTGATGACGATTCCGGCATGGCATCCGAGATGCCGGACAGCAAAAGACAGGACGGGAGTCGGGGCGATCTGGTCAAATAGATAGGTTTTGATCCCAGCGGCGCAGAGGACTTCTGCAGCTTGTGCGGCAAAATCGGCTGAATTCAGGCGTGAGTCAAACGCTACCGCAACGGAAAGAACGACAGGTTCTGAATATTTTTGATATTTGGCCAAAAGGTAATCGGCAAGACCGCGTGTTGCACGGCGCACGGTATAGCGATTCATCCGGTTCGTGCCAGCACCCATGACCCCACGTAAGCCGCCTGTGCCGAACTCAAGATCGCGATAAAAGCGATCTTCAATCTCAGCAGACGATGTGATCGATTTCAATTCGGAGGTTGTTGATTCATCGAAATCAAGCCAGGACAAGTATCGGGCCTGAATCGACAAAGGCAAACCGCTGATCATTTGAAGCTATCCAAAACCGCTTGTTTCATATCATCGCGGTTGATTTTGTGGTCATGGCGGACATCACGCAGGTTCAAATCCTTGAGTGGCAGGGGAATCTCAAGTCCACTTTCTGCGGATAATTCATTGAGGAGTGTTTCTTCGCTACGACCACGACTGTAACCATTACCAAAGATCGCATCACAAACAGCTGCACCGAATTTGAAGGGGCTAGCGGTGGAAACAAAAACCGTGCAGGTATTGTCGCCAGAGCGTTGTGCGTATCGGCTATAGACGTTAAAGCCGACTGCTGTGTGAGTGTCAATTAAGTGATCCGTGCGATCATAGACATCGCGAATCATCTTGGTCGTCCCAAAATCGTCTGTAAATCCACCAACAAACACTTCTTGGAGTTGTCGCAAGGTTGCTGGATCTACTGTATAACTGCCTTCGTTTGCAAGTTTTTCCATCCATGTTCGAATCGTCTGATCCTTGCGTCCAGTCACTTCATAGAGCAATCGCTCAAGATTGCTCGAAATTAGGATATCCATGGATGGCGTATTGGTTTTGAAAAATTCACGGCGGCGGTCGTAGTTACCGTTACGGAGGAAATCGGACAAAACTTTATTCTTGTTAGAGGCGCAGATCAACTTGTTGATCGGCAAGCCCATCGCACGGGCATACCAAGCTGCTAAAATATTACCAAAATTGCCAGTCGGCACAACGACATTAATTTTGTGGCCAAGTTCGATTTTTTCTCGAGCGAGTAAATCAGCATAGGCTGAGAAATAATAGACTATTTGCGGCACGAGGCGGCCCCAATTGATCGAGTTAGCGGATGACAGCATGATGCCCTTTTCGGCTAAATCACGAGCGAAATCGGTGTCACTAAAAATGGCTTTGACGCCAGATTGTGCATCGTCAAAACTACCTTCGACTGCCACAACATGGCAATTGGCGCCTTCGGTCGTCACCATTTGTAAGCGTTGGATTTCACTGACGCCTTTAGATGGATAAAAAACCACGACAGAGGTACCTTCAACATCGGCAAAGCCTTCAAGAGCCGCTTTGCCTGTGTCTCCAGAGGTTGCTGTCAGTATGCAGATTTGCGCCTTTTCCCCTGTTTTACGGATCGCCGCGGTCATTAAATGAGGTAGTAATTGCAAAGCCATATCCTTAAAAGCAGCAGTTGGCCCGTGCCAAAGCTCAAGCATGAATTCTCGATTGTTATACTTATTGAGTTGGGCAAGTGGCGCCGGATCGGTGCCGAACTTATCTTCGCTATAAGCTGCTTCAGCATATTCTCGTAACTCAGATACCGAGTAATCTGTCAGGTATAGCGCCAGGATTTCAACAGCACGATCGACATAACTTTTTTTGGCAAGCGTGGCAATTTGTTCGAGGCTGACACTTGGAATGTTTTCCGGAACGAAAAGGCCGCCATCCGGGGCAATGCCTTGCTTAATGGCCATTGCTGATGGATAGCGGACATCGCCGCCACGGGTGCTGATATAGTTCATGAAAGAGTCCTCCTCGTGGATTTAGCCGAGCTCTTGTAAGCGAACGGCGGCATAATCGGCAACTTCGCTGCCGGCAAAATTCTCAATAACGAATTGATAGAACGGTTGAGCCTTCTCAAATTGACCGAGGGCTTGGTAATTGCGGCCGCAATAATAGGCCACGCCACCGCCATATGCAAGGGGTTTGAGTGCATAGGCACGTAGATAGAGCGTCAAAGACGTTTCATAGTCTTTGATATCATATGCATCGCGACCTTGAACCCGAAGGATTTCTGAGGCGTCGGTGCGATACATATCTAGGCTGCCATCAATTTTTGATTTGAGCGCGGTGACACTCAAAGGGACAGCCGGTGACGTTTGTTCGGTCTCAAGGCCTTCTGCTGCTTTTTGGATGGTCAGTAAACTCTCCGCCGCGGTGACCACATCGGAACTAGCGAGAATTAAGGCGGCTTGGTACTCACTATACACTTGCGTCAGCAGATCATTCTGACTAATCGCCTCTGTCGTTTCAGTGATTTCAGTCGGGTCTGCAGATTGCATGCTAGCTGTTGTTGTCGATGTGGGTGATTCGGAATTTTGCAGACCGCTCGATCCCGTTGGGGGCAACCCTTCAGGCGCGATGAATTGGTCGTAATCGGCCAAAAGCAATGCTATTTCAGAGTCTTTTGACGATAGTTGGCCAAGACGATCTAAGATGAAATTTAATTTTTCTGCCGTCGATGGCGCTTTGATGGCAGGGGTACTAGGCGAAAACATCGGCCATGTTATTTTTGAAATTCCCCAGCCGACGAGACCAACCAACACAATTGCAGCCAAAACGAAGCCGGCTATTTTCGTTAGACGAGGGATATCCACACGTTGCGATATTTGTAAGATCGGGGTTGTTTCACGTTCGGCCAAATCACCGCGGCGCATCACATGCGAAACTTCTTTTTTGCTAGCCATTCGAGGTTTGTTTGATTTGCCTGAACGTGATAGGATCGGTGTCCCGCTGGATAGATTGGTTTCTCGTCGACTCGAGGATTCAGACGAAGGTTTCATGCCAAATTTAGATTTATGCGTGGCTGGGGTTTCGGTCGAAGTTGTTATGCGTTGTTCATTAATCGTAGCAACCAAGGCTTCAGCCAAGCGATTTTCAGAGGCGCTTAAGCCGGCTAATTTGGCTCGATCGACGACTTCCTGCGCAGCAGCATAACGATGTTGTTCAATTAAACAAACACCAAAGAGTAAGGACGCCGGTCCAAAAAGCGGATAATTGATCACTAGTTTACGCAGGGCAATTTGGGCGACATCGGCACTATCACTGCGCAGATTAACAAGCGCCCGATTGTAACTGGCGATAGCCGCTTCCATTTCACGAGGCGGTGCAAATATTTCGGTCTCTTCCAAGGTTAGTTGAGGAAGTGTGTTGAGGATGACTTGCCAATTCAACAGAATGGGTCCTCCAGTAGCGGTTAAGACATGAGTTTGATCCATGATCGCAGCTGACCAACCAGATAAAGTGAACCAAATGCGCAGAGCGGAATTTGGCGTTCGAGAGCCAAATGAATCGCACGGTGCAAAGCTACTTCAGGGTGTTCGCTAACTTGGACCATATCCCGCCTATTATAACCATTTTGCTGGTCTATTTTCAATTCATTCATCGCCTGGGCAAGGCTTTCAGCCGCTAAAGCGCGTGGATTATCAGGTGTTGTACACATAATTGTATCGATCTGAAAGCGACGTTGCGAAAAAAGGTCGCTTAGCATGGTTTGATAATCCTTATCTGCTAGTAAGCCCACCAAAAAAACAACGCCTTGATCAGGCACCAAGCGATCTAGCGCATCGCCTAGTGCACGGCAACCTTGTGGATTGTGGGCCCCATCGAGCATCACAAGCGGTGTACTGTGGGTTGCCGGTAAAACCTCGAGCCGCGCGGGCCAGCGGGCGCGGCTAATGCCTTCGTCAATCGCCTGCTGACAGGTAAGGCCTTTACACGCGCTGATCGCCAATGCGGCATTCATCGGTTGGAACAGCCCTAACAATTGTGTCGTATAGGTGACATCGCGAAAGGTAAACTGTTGACCCGTAATACTATAGTTTTCGGTTTTAACTTGATTGGCTTGAATCACCAATAAACTCGCTTTTTGGCGCTGACACGTTTCATTGACGACCGCGAGTGCCTGTTCAGCATCGGATTGGCATGTCGGCAAGGCCGCAAATGGATCGTATAGAAAAACATTGCTTTGCGGTTTGATAATGCCAGCCTTTTCCGTAGCGATGGCGGCGATCGTCGAACCGAGACGATCCATATGATCATAGCCAAGGGCAGTGATGATGATGCGCTCGGGATTACAAATAACATTTGTCGAATCCAGACGTCCGCCCAAGCCCGTTTCCAGCACGACCCATTCACAACGTTGTACTTGAAAAAAGAGGAACGCACAAGCTGTGATCAACTCAAATTCCGTTGGGTGTTCTTCCCCATTTGCGAGCATGATATCCACAGCCGAACGAATTTTCGTCATTAAATTAGCGAATACATCCGCGGTAATTTCACCAGACGCTTCATCTGATTCTAACCGATCAAGCCCTCTGCGGCCGTCGATCACGCGCATCCGTTCGGTGAAGCGTTCGATAAATGGGGATGTGTAAACGCCAACTCGGTGGTCAGCGCACGCCAAAATTGCGGCGCAATAACTTGTGACTGAGCCTTTGCCATTTGTTCCGGCAATGTGAATAATGCGAAATCCAGCTTCTGGGTGATCTAGCAATTCTAGTAGCCGGTTCATCCGTTCAAGACCTAAACGGATGCCAAAAGTCAGGGCATGCTGAATATATTCGCGCGCTTCTATGTCATTCATGAGGTATGCTGTTGGGCGTTTTTATGCGTAAAGATGAAGTATTTACTCAAAAGATAATTGCCGACAATAACTAAGAATTGCGTCAGTACTTTACTAACTGAAAGTGAAAAGCTCCCAATCGGAATGACTTGGCGAATTTTGAGCCATTCATAAAGAAGAAACATCGCCCCATATTCGAATGCAAGTGAAACGATGATCCTCGATCCAATGAATTTTTTGGCCTCATGCAAAAGCGGGCCCTTTGAACGAAAGACATACCAGCGGTTGATAAAAAAGGCGAAGATCAAGGCTAACCCAATTGCCGGAACATTCGTCACATACCAATAATCCTGACCGAAAACGCGGCTCAGCAGTGTAAATAAGACGAGATTGACGAGTGTGGTCAAAACACCCGCGATAAGATAGGCAATAACCTCACGCTGAAAAAATAAGCGTATCAACTTTTTGATCATTAACATTCGCAGCGTTAATCGATTCGACGGATTTGCGGTGGCTTAGGTGGTTTTGGTGGATCGTTGCGGTCATCCGGATCGTGTTCTGGTTTATAGGCCGGCTCAGCCGGACGCATTGGCTCAACAGGGCGAACCGGAGTGGCCGTACGTATTGGCTCAGCAGGGCTAGTAGGCTCAGCGGTGCGAACTCGAACGGCAGGGCGTTCTGAGACGACAGGTCGTTCTGGTGTAAATGGGACACGACTACTGCGTTTGTCGGTCTGTTCCAGCGGACGAATATATTCAAAGTATGTCCAAATCAAGAAAATCGTGAGCAAAAGGCTCAGCAAAGCAAATATCCCGGTGCCGATCATCCAAAGATTAAATCCCGACGTCGTGACCGCAGCAAATACGCCCTCAGAGGCTTGCGTTTGACTCGCGATTGGCGTTGTTTCAGCACTAGTTTCAGATTGTGTGTCGACTCCCGGTGCGATCATCAGATAGGGAAAAATGAACTGATTGGACGGTCTGTACAGAAAGAAGCCTTTTTGGCCATCACTATCCATGAGATAGAGCAGATATGTTTCATAATATGGGTCATCTAACGCTGTGGCATCGGCCTTTTTCCAGCAATTAATCTGTAAATCATTGATCGTTAGGCTCGTGCTCGAAAAACCAGATGGGACTATTGCTGATGCATCGGGGCGAACAAGCACAAAGTCGTGTCCTGGCACGGAAAACGGGGTGTAAAGGTAGACGGCATTCGCGTTCGAATCGTAAAAATAAAGATTTGTGCCGCCAGCATCACTGTCAAGATAAATTAAGATCAAATCGCCCTGGGTCGCCTTGAAAGCTTCCATTCGAATGCCACTAATCGCGATTGCGGTGCGATAAAAGCCGGTCGGCGTCGGGAAATCTTGGGGGATCGCGACAACTTCATACGTGCCATCAGTCAATTCTAGGTTCGCCACTTGCGCCGTCGAAGTGGTCTCTAGCGTGGCAGTTGTCGCACCAGTTGTTGCGCCGGTCGCCAAAACATCCACCGAGACGGACGTACTCGCGGGGCTTTCATCGTTAATGACAGCATTGGAGGTCGTGAAAGTCGCTTGACCTTCAGCCTTAGCTTTGAAGGTTATTTTGCAGAGTTTGTTCACATTGGCAATACCCGTATCACCATAGGCAAAAACAGCAATGCTTGAGCCATTGTTGTCAACCGAACTTGAGCCATTCAAACCAGTCAGATCTGATCCTGAAACATATTCAAAAAGTTCCGTATTGAACCCAACTGTGACCTGGTACGCGGATATCGTTACAGCTGGCACGGCAGAAAAGGTAATCGTCACGGTACTCCCAGCTGTCACTGAACTGTTACTGCTGGTGACTTGGCCAACGATGCCCTCGGCGTAAACCGCCTGAGCGGGCAAAAGAGCACCGAGCAGGATGGCCAGCAAACCGATCCAAGCGAATTTTTTAAAAATTGATGAACGCATTGAGCCTCCGGATTATTGGTTGATAGTCAATTTGCTCCGGACATGCTTGAATGCCGTCGCGACGTCGGTAATGTTTACTTTTGTATTGCGATCTGTGTCTCCGGCCAATTGATAAGCCGTACCAAGTGTTTGTTTGTTTCTGACATATTTGTAGAGTGTTGCCACGTCGGTAATATTGATCGAGCCGTCACCATTAGTATCACCATAAACGATCGCCGTATAACTGGCAGATACGCTTGTGCCAGACAGAATTTGAATGAGATAACCGGTGCCAATCAATGCGCTTGAGCTGATTGTGCTACCTGCTGCGTTTTTGACGCTGACTGTCGATCCACTGGGTATACTCAGCTGACTCGACAACGCAGAAACCGTATTGAGTCTCGCCGATGGATCTAATCCGGTGATCAGATTGCCACTGATGCTGTAAGTTGAACTCTGCACGACTACAGCGGGTTCGTCGCCACCGCCGCCACCGCCACTGCTCGCAGCTTCGGTTGTTGCCGTGGTGGTTGTTGTCGTTGTTGTGGTTGTCGGTGAATCAACCGATACCGTAACCACAGTAATTTCTGGAATAATCGCGGCTAATTGGACAGAGACTGTTTCCTCGATCGGATCTTCGCTAGGTTGAACAACAGCTTCAGCAGTCGGGTCGATATTGGTGATAACCACTGATCCTTCCGACGATAAATTCCCTACAGAATCCTGAGCCCGGAAATAAATGGTACCGTTTTCTGTCAAGGACACTGGACCTGTGTAACTAGTCCAGGTGCCCGCTGTGCCAATTTTGTATTCGCGAATCGCCGAATCTGTACTAAAGGTCGCGGTCACAACGACTCGGCCACTTGTTGAAATGGTCGGCGAGGCACTGGCAGTCGGTGTTGTAGGGGCTGTAGTATCGATGTTGCTGATAACGTATGAACCTTCGGCAGACCAGTTGCCAACTGCATCTTGAGCTTTTAAGTAAAGTGTGCCATTCGTGGTGAAACTAATCGCTTCTATATAATCGATCCAAGTGCCGTCAACACCTATTTTATATTGTTTGACATGTGAGTCGCTGTCAAAGGTTGCCGTGACAGTGATCGCATCCTTTGTTGGGAGGGCGGTTGAGGCTGCGGCGGTCGGTGTAGTCGGGGCTGTTTTGTCAATCGACGTCATGGTAACGGTCTGCGTGGTCACATTACCAGCTGAATCAGTCGCGATAAATGTATAATTGCCGTTTGCGCTAAATGTGTAACTCGTTGCATTCAATGAGCCCTCATTTGTTGAAACTGAAACTGTGATGTTGCCGTTGGTCATCGCTGTTGAATAGTCCGCAACCGTGATAATTGGCGGTGTCGTATCAATGTTCGAGATGACAGTTGAAGTAACCGTTGACCAGATGTTATTCGATTGGCCATAGTCATTTTGTGATTTAAAACTGACTGTTGTATTTTCAGTCACTTCGACTGGAGTCGTGTAGAGTTGCCAATCGGAATCCTCAGTTAACTTATATAGCTTATTGATCGAGCCCGCACTAAACGTCGGGGTGACCGTCACGGTGTCATTTGTTGGTTCTGTTGTCGAGACCGTCGCAGTCGGCGCGATTGTGACAGTCTGATCAATATTGGCAATGTCGATCGAACCTTCAAGCGAAGGTGTGTTTACCGCATTGATGCCCTTGAAATAGACTGTTGTATTCGCATCGATGGTTAGTGGTGTGGTGTATGTTTCCCATGTTCCAGTCGCACCAATTTTGTATTGTTTAGTCACTGAATCCGTGCTGAAAGTTGGCGTAACAGTGACGTTACCATCGGTCTGCGTGAGTGGATAAGCGACGGCCGTTGGAGTGGCTGGAACGGTTGTGTTGATATTGGTTATATCCAGTGACCCTGTTAGGGACCAGTTGCCAACCGCATCTTGGGCTTTGAAATAGATCGTCGCATTGGCACTGATAGAAACAGGCTCGGTGTAGATTGTCCACGTGCCGTTTTCGCCAAGACGATATTGTTGCACAACCGCGTCTTCTGAGAAACTCGCGGTGACTGTCACAGGATTACCAGTTTCGACCGTTGTCGAAGCAATTGCGGTCGGTGTAGTCGGGGCTGTGGTGTCAATATTGCTGACCTCGAATTGGCCAATGAGCGAGTAATTGCCAGCAGCATCCTGTCCACGGAAGTAGATCGTATTGTTGGCACTCACCATGAATGGTGCTGTGTACGTTGTCCACGTGCCGTTTTCCCCGATCTTGTATTCACGGCTGGCTGAATCTGCACTGTAACTCGGTGTGATCGTAACTGGTAGATTCGTTGCAGTTGTCAGTGAGGCTGTGGCAGTTGGTGTTGTGGGGAGAACTGTGTCGATATTATTGACCACATAGGCGCCTTCAGTTGACCAGTTACCGGCTGCATCCTGAGCTTTGAAGTAAATCGTATCATTGGCGGTCACGACAACGGGGCTGGAATAAGCGGTCCATGTGCCCGTGCTGCCAACTTTGAATTGTTTGATGACAGTGTCCGTGCTAAATGTTGGGGTCACGCTGACTGAGGTACTTGTCGTGGTGGATGGTGTTGCCAAAGCAGTAGGTGTAGTTGGCGCAACCTTGTCAATCGTGTTAATCGTTACGACTTGCGTGGTGATGTTGCCAGTTTCATCCGTCGCGGTAAAGGTAAAAGTACCATTTTCGGTAAAGGTATAGCTCGTAGCATTGAGTGTGCCTTCATTTGTAGTCGCGGTGACTGTGATATCCGTATTCACCGGGGTCGTTGCATAGCTAGAAAGCGTGATCACAGGTGGCGTGATGTCAGTTGGCAGCTGGCGAATCACATTCAACGTATAGTTGCGTGGATCATTGCCGTAACTGGCTTGTACCGTCACTGTGTACGTATTATTGCCAACTTCGAGCGAACCTGGGCCGGTAATGGTTACTGCCGCGTATTGGGATTCGGTTGTCGTCTGAATGTCGGCCGTTGTTGTTGTGTATGGAACGGTCACACTGTAGCCACTGGTTGTTGAACGGTTAAAGGTCGGGCTAACTGCCGTGCCGTTAACTTTTAGGCTCGACAAATAATTATTGACGTTGGAATTGCCAACGGGGAGCGGAACGGGCTCGTCCGGCATATTGTCATATACCGGAATGTTGAAAACAAAATTGCTATTTATGATCCCCATCGAATTATAGGTGGACGACAAGCTCGCTGATTCTGCATACGGTGCACTAATATTCGTCATGTATTGATGCCAATACAGACCATAGACAGTATCATACATGACGTCGAATTTTTGCAGGTAAAGGGAATCTTGGCCAGCATTGATATAGCTAGCACCAATATATTTAGCACCGCCAACTATCGAACGATAGCGACCAAGGGCATTGGTAACGTTACCTGAACCATCAAGTGTGTCTTGCCAAGGAATAAGATAGCGTTCGTCTGTCGTCGTATAAGCACTACTACGGTCAGAGCCAAGCAAAGCCCATTGCAGGCCATTGATAATTGGATCGCCGGTGTCACTTGCACCAATGTTGTAGTAGTTATAAACACGAGGATAACTTGCTGAGTATGTTCCCGTTACCGAACCAGAGTAGTTTCCAACTTCTTGACGTGACCGAGCCGCTAAGTGATAGGGGCTGACATCGGATGCATTTGCTGCATCAATGAAGGCTTGAGCATACGTCATTTGGCCTCCATTATAGGCAAATGACGCGTTGTTCCCCATAAAAGTCGTACCAAAGATCGCATTGACACCGGCAGCCGTATGAATCTCACTGTCGTAACTCAATGATTCGAACATAAAGATACGATAGCTATCAAGCATATTGCGTGGATCCATATAGAAGCTCAAGGTCTGGCGATTAGCCATGACCCAGCCAGCAGATGAGATCGCCGCGCCCCCGTAATCAATCCAGGAATTTGACGCGGCAACGTAGGTAATTGGATTCGTCGAGCGCAGAGATTTGTTGAACGTCATCGGAATCAAACTGCGAAAGGCCGCGCTTTCATTATCGAGGACGGTATTCCAGTTTAAATTGGTGTCTTGTGCGCGGAAAACCCAATCGGGATGTAAGGCATGGAGTTTGCGCAAGGCGGGCTTATAGCTGTCAGGGAAACCCTGTGTACTAAGATATGATTCGAAGGTAGCATCGGCAGACGTAGTCGTCGCCCGTACATAAGCGGATGAAATATAGCCGGTCCGCGGATAATTACCGCTGACATAAGTCACGAGATACCATGTGTTTCCCCCGTTGACCTCTGATGTCCAAACATAAACACGGTGCCCATCACTTAAGTAATCGATGACATTATTATCGACTGAGGGTGAGCTCCGAATGTTGACTGTACCTGAACTTAAGGTGACATTCATCCATTGACGGACAAATGATAGGGCTTGCACATTGACGTCTATCCCTGCGAAAGGACCAACTTGGCCAACAACCAAAGTTGCTGTCAGCAAAAATGCTGCCAGGCGAGCCCATGTTTTTTGATGAATTTTGGAAATTTTTGAGTTCACGATCATGTTATTTCCGCCTCATCCAATGCGCAAGTTAGAATTGTCCACTTGGATTTTAGCACGGCAAGTCGAATTGATTGTTACAAATTCCTTGCGATACCGATGCACTGCGGTTAAATGTCGATTGCTTCAAAACGCTTCGTGCCTGGGCTTTTCATCAATCGGCACGGGAAAATTGTGTTGCGGTATACCTGAATGGCGATAAAGTTTGGTTCCATTGAGTAATCCATGGACGACAACCCGGACGGTCTTCATAATAATCGACAAATCGAGGAGAAATGAATACGTTTTGATATACATCAGGTCGAATCTCAGTTTGTCTTCCGGTGAAGTATCGTAATGGCCCGATATTTGAGCGAGCCCAGTCAATCCCGATTTAACTTTCAGGCGTTGATTGTAGCCGGTAATATTATCTTCAAATTCGCCGATCGTGATCGGACGATCTGAGCGTGGACCAACCGTAGACATATCCCCAACTAAAATATTGAAAAATTGCGGCAATTCATCAAGGCGTGATTGGCGCAGGATGCGGCCAACACGGGTCACGCGTGGGTCGTTGGCAGAGGATTGAAAGGCACCAAATTTCGCCTCGGCATTGTGGATCATGGTGCGGAATTTATAAATTTTGTGGACTCGGCCTGAAATCGTAATACGTTCCTGTGAATAGAATGCTGGCCCTTTGGAATCGATGCGAATCGCAATAGCGATAGCTAATTGAAAAGGTGCAGTCAATACGAGGACTAACGCTGAGAAAACCACATCAAAGGCCCGCTTCAAAATGCGTTGCTGAAACGTTAAGCCGAGATTGTCGACTAGAAATGTTGGCATGTCTGAAAATTGGATAACTCTAAACTTGGAGAGCACGAGTTCCGAATATTGCGGCACAATATAAAGCGTCTTGTCCTGATCGATGCAATATAAGTAGATTTTTTCCTTGTCGATTTCTGCTAATTCCGGCGAAACGAGAACTTCTGAGCTTTTATCGATCATCCAATAGAGATCTTTTTCTTGGTCAGCTAGCACATAGCCTAAGTAGACGAGATTGAGTCGATGAAGCTCACCGGCGGCTTTGACGAACATGCGATCCGCATCTTCGATGGTGCGAGCGATGATTAACAGTCGGCCATTTGAATAAATTTGTTTACTGATCTGCAACGAGAGGATCGACCAGCCCATGATCATCAAGGACATCGGAATCGCACTGAAGGCTAAAACATAGCGCGGAAAAGCGTTGTATTGGAAAAAATAAGCAATCGTTGATGCTGTTAAAATCGTTAACAAGGTGTATTGGACTGAGGTGCGGAAAATATCGGTCTTGGTTTTGCGGAAAAAGTGCGTCATTCCCAGCAAGTCAATGTAGATAATTGCGCCAAGCATCAACAAAGGGACCGTGTTGATGTAATCTTGGAAGCTGACCTTGAACATCGGCACAGTCGGGTCGTAAATAAGGTAAAATCCAGCAACGATTGCCAGATTAATACAGGCGAGCACGCCGAAAATATAAAAAACTTTAAATAAATGGGCTGTCGATGAACGGCGGCGAGTTTCGTTTGTCATGACGCTTATTATAGCATGAGTTCTCGTCTCAATTCAGCTGTCCAATTTGGAGATCATCGAGGGATTTATGGAATGATGGCAGCTCTTGTTCAATAAAATGTCGTACTTCTGGTAAGTCAATTCGTGCTAGACTCTCGCGGATACTTTCCCCTGCCTGATGAAATTCGCGGTTGCCCGCCTTTTCTTCGTCGATGCATTTAATATAGGCGCTGATTCGATCCGCTGCTTTGACAAGGCGCATGGCTTCATCGGTTGCATGGTCTTGGCGATCCGGGATCAGTAACTCGCGATAGGCATCTTTTAAATCATCGGATACGAGCATGAGGAGCTGCTCGGCCGCAATTGCTTCGACTGCCTGATAAGCATCCTTGATCGTGGGGTTGTAATATTTGACCGGGGTCGGTAAATCACCGGTCAGAATTTCGGCCGCATCATGAAAAATCGCAAGGAGTGCCACTTTGGCCGGATCTACAGCCACTCGATCTGCCGCATAAAAGCGCGAGCGGATTTCTGCCAAGGCATGCGCGATGATTGCCACCTCCAACGAATGCTCTTGAATGTTTTCAGTTTGCGTATTGCGCATTAAACCCCAACGGTTGATGTAACGCATCCGATGTAGCATCGCATAAAAGTTTTGTCCCATAACAGCGCCTCCTAGCCAGGTTCGATCAGAACCAATAAACGTCCTCGAAACTTTTGGTAGCGAACGAATCGGTCATTCCAGCTATGTAATCAATGACCTGTTGCGCGAGTGAATCAGTCGGGCAAGGATGATTCTCGATGAAGGTCGCGAAGTCGCGAAAGGTCCGTTGTTTGCTTGTCTTGAGCTTTTCAAGATCGGTTCCAGCAACAATGAGTACTTCGTACAGACCTTCTGTGACGTTCTTGACCATGTTTTCGTATCGTTTAATTTTGTCGGAACGATAGATACGTGCGACATTTTCGCGCAGTAAGTCTTCCATAGCCAAGCCATGTTCCGGTGACAGAATGATCGCATCCTGGCCTGCACTGTGTTCGATAATATCGTTAACTAACGTATTGATAATCTGGCCATTTGTCGCACCAAGTGTGTTGCGAATTGCTGCCGGAATATCTTCGAATTCCATTATCCCAGCCCGGGCCGCATCTTCGATGTCGCGACCAACGTAGGCAATTTTGTCAGCAATTCGCACAACACAGCCCTCAAGTGTGGCTGGCATGCCATGTTGACAAGCGTCTGAAATGAGGTCTTGTTCATGTTTGAGGCGATTGGGAGTCATTTCATATTCACTGTAAGTCTCACCACAGTGACTGGCAATTCCATCACGGGCCTCAAAACTGAGATTGATTCCATGGCGATCCTTATGCTCGGAGAGCTTGTCGACCACTCGCAAACTATGTAATTCGTGTTTGAAGTATAGACTCGGATCACTTTTTTTGATGCATGCGTCTAACATGCGTTCACCGCTGTGCCCAAAGGGCGCGTGACCGAGATCGTGACCGAGCGCAATGGCTTGAATGAGATCAGGATTGAGACCTAATGCCCGGCCAATTGTATTCGCGATATAGTTGACATATATTACGTGCTCCATGCGGGTGCAGATATGGTCATTTTGCGGATCAAAGAACACTTGTGTCTTATGGCGCAATCGCCGAAACTCCATTGAAAAGATGATGCGGCCGGCATCCCGCTCAAAGATTGTCCGCACTGTGCATTCTTTCTCTGGCAGCATACGGCCCCGCGAATCATGACTACGGGCGGCAAAAGGACTTAGGTGCTTTTCTTGTTCTTCTTTTATTTCACGAACTAAACGCGTCATGAGAAGCCTTTCCGACCGGTCAACCGGCCTAAAGACGATGGCACGACATGAATCGCACCGGTCGGGCAAGTTTCCTGACAGCAATAGCACCGAATGCACCGTTCGTATTGGTAAGTTGGCACAGCGCGGTTACTCGGTTGCAAGAGTGCTTTCGGTTCTACTGGGCAGGCTGCCACACATTGGCCGCAGCGGGTACAGGCACTTGCAGCGATCGCTGGTCGCGAGAGGAACCACCGACGTAAAATTGGGCCACTGACTCGGGTCAATAACGTCATGATGGAACTAGCAACTTTCGGTCGGGCAAAATTCGGTACTAGCAGGCTATGCTGGAGGCTCGAAAGCATGACCGGCGAAGTGGGTGAAGGTATCAAATCAGCCATTATATGGGCTGGTTCGATCACAAATGCCTCAATCTCAGCTGGAACCCCACAACCAAGCCCGGCGGCTTCAGATGCGGTGATCACAGCTAGCGATCGGGGATCATAGCCCATGATCATCGAGCCAGCGGTATCAATCGCCACCGGATCGGTGCTGACTAAAATCCAGCCAGCATGACGAGGGCGGCCATTCATCGGCCCATTCCCTTCCATGGCAACTATCGCATCCATAATGTGAACGCGTGGCCGAATCGCTTGATTTAATTCAGCTAACATTTTGGTGAAGGCATAAGTATCTGGAAATTGGACATGCATTTGTGCCTTGCGCGTGCCGGCAATCACGCCGTAAAGGTTTTTGATGGCGCCTGTCATACTCGTTAAGGCATGTGTCTTAAGTTTGCATAAATTGATCAAACCATCTGATTCCGCAACACCGGCAGCTAAATGAATCTGTCGCAAGCGAACGCCGTCTGGCAAAGCATACTCTACTGCTCGATCAAAGTCGGCGAGTGGGATTTGCAAGCGATCCGCAACAGCTGCGAGCCCGGTTGCTTTGGCAGCTGACTTGGGGCTGTGAACAGCCGGCGAATCACCATAACTCAACGTGAGCTTGTACGGTGATAGTTGGTTGATTAGCCCCTCAAACACAGTCGGATGAGGCGTCACGGCGCGTTCCGGACCGACAGCCGATAGCATGTTCGGTTTGATAAGGATTTTCTCATGGGCTTGAAAAACCAGACCAAGATCAAGCCGCGTGAATGCTTCACGAAGACCAATCTCAATGAGTCTTAAATCATATTCAGCCAGATGGATCAGTGCGATTTGACTCATTTGATTGCTCCTGTCTTCCTCATGATTGCTCCTGTCTTCCTCATGATGCCTAAACATCTGTTCGTTTGCTATATCAAACCTTTTCTAAACTGGCTTGACGCGCGAGCATTCGCTTCTGGCCGACTTGGGTGAATTCAATCAATAAAATAGCATCGCCAGCAACTGGGTCAAGACGAACGATTTTACCCTCGCCAAAATTGGTATGACGAACCCGATCGCCGACATGAATAGTCGCTGGGTCTATACCTTTGTTGACCTTGGCCGCAGACGCTGCTGCGGGGGATGCTGCTGGGGATGCGGCAAACCCAAACGGCGAAGCCGCAGTCGGTCGCATCGAGCCAGATCCTGATGACGCACCGGGTCGGGCTGCCACGTAAGGGTTGTCAATTTTTTTGGCAGGTCCAGATATGTCGATGCGACCGCCGCGTGACTCACCATCACCAGAACCAGCATGAGAGCCAGCGTTTGCGCCAGATCCCCAACCTGCTGACTCGCCAAACGAAGCCGCCCGATCGCCGTGGCGCGAACCGCCGTGTTCGTCAAGATAGTCATCCGGGATCTCACGAATAAAGCGCGACACCGGCATAGCTTGGGTCTGACCAAAAACGAGTCGACTGCGAGTTGTTGTGATGTAGAGCTTTTGGCGCGCCCGTGTTATCGCTACATAAGCGAGGCGGCGTTCTTCTTCAATATCAGACTCGCTTGCCATCGAACGATAACCTGGAAATAAGCCCTCTTCGGCGCCAACCAAAAAGACAACTTTGAATTCAAGACCTTTAGCGCTATGAATCGTCATCAGGCGAATAAAATCACTTTGATCCCGATCATCATCCATCTCCGAATAGAGTGCTGCACGCTCAAGAAATGCATTGAGAATATCTGGCAACTGCGTAGCCAGTATAATATGGTCGTTATCTTCGACTTGTTCTTGTTGAAGCGTTAAAAGTTCTCGCCGATTCTGATCGAATTCGACTGCATCAGATAGTAATTCTTTGAGATTTTCAATGCGATCGACGGAATCAGCAAGTTTGTTTTTTTCTTGTTGATCGAGCACATCTTGAACAAGTCCAGATTCATTTTCGACCCATTCGATGAACTCCGGAAAGCTCATTTCATCCGCTGTCAGCGCGTCGCGCAGGCGACTGACGAGCGCGGCAAAAGCTTGGAGACGACCAGCAGCGCGAGATAAATCAGAAAATTCCATCGCCCGTGCACAGATTTCAAGTTGTGAAATGCGCTGTTCACCTGCTAATCGTTCTAATGTCTCGAGCGTGGCATCGCCGATTC
This sequence comes from Eubacteriales bacterium, assembly GCA_028685755.1. Classification (GTDB taxonomy): domain Bacteria; phylum Bacillota; class Clostridia; order Saccharofermentanales; family UBA5734; genus UBA5734. The sequence continues at coordinate 73,622 of JAQUDJ010000007.1, forward strand.
CGCGACGTGGGACGTTAATGATGCGGCCAAGGGAAATATCGTCCTGTGGGAATGCGATCAAACGAAGGTACGCCAAAACGTCTTTGATTTCTTTGCGGTCATAGAATCGCGTGCCACCGAATATGCGGTAGGCGATACCTTCATCGCGCAGCGCACCTTCTAAGTTTCGCGAGAGGGCGTTGAGGCGATAGAGAATCGCCATGTCGCTGAATTTGAATTGCTTGCCCGCAACAAGTCGGCTGATCTCGGCAGCGATGTAGCGGCTTTCATCGTGATGCGTTTCCGCCCGTAAAAAAGTGATCTTTTCACCAGAATCGGCTTCGGTCCAAAGTTTTTTTGCTTTGCGGCCGTTGTTATGGCGAATCACCTCGTTGGCCGCGCCGAGCACATTGCCTGTCGAACGGTAATTCTGTTCGAGTTTGATCACTGTGCAGCCCTTGAAGTCTTTTTCAAAATCGAGAATATTCTGAATGTTTGCCCCGCGAAAACTATAAATCGATTGATCGTCATCCCCGACAACACAGAGATTGCGATGCCCGGCAGACAGCATTTGTACCAACTTATATTGGGCGTGATTGGTGTCTTGGTATTCATCGACCAGGATGTAGCGGAAGCGATTCTGGTATTCAGCTAAAATTTCTGAATGATTCTGCAATAGGCGGACTGATTCAATTAGAATGTCATCAAAATCCATACTATTGCTGCGTTTAAGTTTTTCTTGGTAAAGTTTGTAGACCTCGGCGATTTTGGAGCGACGAAAATCAGAGCCTGACGCTGTCGCTAAGTCAGCGGGGGTCTGCAGGGCATTCTTTGCCGAGCTGATCTGACTGTGAACCGCTCGAATCGCAAACGTCTTTTCGTCTAAATGAAGCTCTGAAAGGCATTGCTTGACGACTTTCTGTTGGTCATCACTGTCAATAATTGAAAAGCTCCGTTCGTAGCCAATTCGATCCGCATAGCGCCGAAGAATTCGCGCCAACATCGCATGAAATGTGCCAACCCACATCGAAGCACTCGCTGTACCGACTAATTCTTCGATACGGCTTTTCATTTCGGCAGCTGCTTTATTAGTAAATGTGATGGCTAAAATGGCTGACGGATTCACGTTGAGCACGTTAACAAGATAGGCGATTCGATGCGTAATCACACGCGTTTTGCCTGAGCCGGCACCCGCTAATATTAAAAGCGGCCCATCGACATGGCGGACAGCCCGTGCTTGTTCTGGATTTAGACCATTCGTTAGCCGCGCTGCCATATCACCTGCAGAAAAGGCCTGTGGCGTGGCCGTTGCCCGGTTATTCGATAGTGTGTGATCGTTGTCGAGCAATTGGTCAAATAAGTCCATGTATTACTAGCCTTTCGCTGTTTGGTGTCTTTTGAATTTTAACATACAAGCGATCTGATAACCGCCCCAAAAACGCCCCAATACCAGTCTGCCCGCTAAAAAAGGAAGCCAGCCCACCTGGGCTGGCTTCTCGCGCAAGGACTGATATCGGTTTTTAGTCAGTGAGGAAAGGTTTTGTGAAGGAGTCAGTGAGTAGGTCGTGGCTTAGTAATTGGGTTCGAGCAGACCGTAATGACCATCCTTACGCTTATATACTGCACAGACCTTTTCGGTCTCCATGTCAAGATAGAGTAGGAAATTGTGACCGAGCATCTCCATCTGGAGAACCGCTTCTTCAGCGTCCATCGGAGTCAGGTCAAAGGATTTGCGTCTAGTAATCTCAGCTTCTTCATCGTCTGCAGGGGGTGCAACTTCGGTCCGCAAATATTCTTTCATGTAGGCATAATCATGGATTTTCTTTTCAATACGGGTCTTGTGTTTGCGAATCTGGCCCTCGAGTACTTCAATGGAGTCATCTAGTGCGGTGAAAATATCTTCTGCCGAGCACTCTGCTCGATAAAAATGTTTCTGGATTTTTAGGGTTACCTCGATGACTTTCTCTTCTCCGTCCGGTCTTACTTTGACATTAGCGATGGCGTCATCCCCGAAAAAACGATTGAACTTACCAAGTTTTTCTTCGATGCGATGCTGTAGCTGGTCACCAACCTTAATACCTTTTCCGTGAATGTTGATCTTCATGTTGACCGCTCCCTTCTGATTCACAATTTATCTTGTCAAAGTCCGTGTTGTTTTCAACAACGTCCCTTAACTTATTATAACGCGAAAAAGAAAATCAGTTAGGGCAAATCCATAAATTCACGAGAAATTCATCACTCTGTAAAATCTTGAAATATTTAACCCCTGTCGTGCTGATACACAATTTGCTTGCCGCGAGATTCACTGATCGAGCGCGTCCGCATCGAATCGATTAGGTAATAAGTCATTCAACGAGAGTTGGCGAACTTGGTCTGATCCTGCAAGATCTGAACCCGGCGCACAAATGCAACTTAAATCATCCGTTGCAAATTCTGCAATGACCTGACGGCAAATTCCACATGGCATACAGGGCTTCGTATTCGTGCAAACAACGGCAATCCGCTTGATTTTACGTGCCCCATTGGCGATAGCATTTTGAATTGCGACCCGCTCTGCACAAACAGTCGCCCCATACGTCGCGTTTTCGATATTGCAGCCGGTAAAAATTTGGCCATCTTCAGTTTCGATGGCGGCGCCTACCGGAAAATTCGAATAAGGTACATAGGCTTTTTCCCGAGCGACGCGAGCTTTTGCCACAAGTTCTTGATTTGTTAATGCCATGTTGCCCTCCGGTACGCTGTCAGTTCATTAAGTGGTGTTCTTGTTCTTTCATCATATGCTTCGCGGGCAAACATAAAAAGAGGGTTCATCCATAATTGGATGAACCCTCAAAGTCATTTTGTGATATCAGATGCTCCGCGGCAAGCTGCTATTACTTACAGGCTGCCGTCTTTCTTACCCATGAAGCGGACGAGGTCGACAACACGATTGGAGTAGCCCCATTCGTTGTCATACCAAGAAACCACTTTGAAGAAGCGCTTTTCGCCCTTCAGGTTGTTCTGCATGGTTGCCAAAGAATCATAGATGGAGGAGCGGTTGTCGTGGATGAAGTCAGACGAAACGAGTTCTTCATCAGTGAAGCCGAGGATGCCCTTCATGTAGGTCTTGGAGGCTTCTTTGAGCTTCGCGTCGATTTCTTCGATCGAGGTGTCATTTGCTGCCGTGAAGGTCAGGTCAACAACCGAGACGGTCGGTGTCGGAACGCGGAAGGACATACCAGTCAGTTTGCCCTTAACGATCGGGAGCACTTCGCCGACAGCTTTAGCAGCACCCGTGGTGGACGGGATGATGTTGATGGCTGCAGCACGGCCACCGCGCCAGTCTTTTTTAGACGGGCCGTCGACGGTTTTCTGTGTTGCTGTGTAGGAATGGATGGTGGTCATCAAGCCCTGTTCAACGCCGATGCCTTCTTTAAGAATGACATGAACCAGCGGTGCGAGGCAGTTGGTGGTACAAGATGCGTTGGAAACGATGCTGTGGTTGGCAGAATCGTATTCATTTTCGTTAACGCCCATGACGATGGTTTTGACTTCGCCTTTAGCTGGTGCGGAGATGATAACTTTCTTGGCGCCAGCAGCGAGATGGCCTTTGGCTTGTTCTGAATCCGTGAAAAGACCAGTGGATTCGATGACGTAATCTACGCCCATCTTGCCCCATGGCAGATCAGCAGGATTGCGCTGAGCCATGACGCACTGAATTTTGTGGCCATTGACGACGATAATGTCGTTTTCGGTTGCTTCTGGGCTGGATTTGGTGGTGGAAACTTCGTGTTTGAATCTGCCCTGAATGGAGTCGTATTTAATCTGGTAGGCGAAGTAGTCTGCGTCAGTTGAAACGTCAGCGACAGCGACGACATCGATTTCTTTGCCTAACAGACCCTGATCACAGAGTGCCTGGAAGACCATGCGGCCGATACGGCCAAAACCATTGATCCCAACTTTGATAGCCATGTTTATTCCTCCTGTTACCCTCAATTGAAAGGTAATTAATAAAGCATCGCGCTTATTTTATCCTAAAGCGCGCTTTATATCAATTGTAACAATGTACAGATGTTGATCACCCTTTTGTTATTATATTGAGCGGTTTGCCAAGAGGGACGATCACGCGGTTGAAATGATGATTCAAAATTGCGCCTGCTGAGCCATAAAATGACAACAATGAGATGCCCAATTCAGACCAACCGGCCAATTTGTGTGAAAATTCTGGGGCAATCCCAAATCCGGTTAGCGCCAATCCAATAAACAAAAAGTCGATTAAGACAAAAATGGCAAATAGGACTTTAGTCGTCGATGTTGATGCAATGGTCATATAAAGCGTAAAGATTAAGTACCCGACAAAGGCGACTGCGAGTTGCTTGCCGTCAGCGGATTCAGCCAGTTTACTGCCAAAAACGCCGCCCTGTATCATCCAGCTCATCCCCACTGCAAACCAGAAAAATGCATAGGCCCCAAAGGCGGTTGCCCCAAAGGCGTTGTTCTTTTTAGCATCGGCTAAACTTGCGACTAGCTGAGCGCCCGCGCCGAGAAAAATCGCCCACGGGATGACGAGACTCGTGCCGCTCGTCCAGCCGAGTTTTGATGATGAGGCAACGAGTGTGACCATCGCCAGTCCGAATAGGCCTAGCGCGGTCGGATCTGCGATTATAATTTTGCGTTCTTCCATGTCCGGTAGCATCCCCCTGTATCAATCAGAAAATAAAATCAGTTCAGTATAGCAGGGGGAAACGATCACCGCAAACGTTTTCTGTTGAAAAGCGACCTGAAAAAAGCTGTCAAGTAAAGTGTCGCGTGTTTCCGATTGAATAATCCATATATTAAAGCCGTTCTGCCCAAATTTGGATGGCATCACGCAGAAATTCTGCGGCGCCCGTTCGGTGTTGGTCGTAATGAACTCTGAAACGCTCGTCCTCAACGTACATTTGACCTAGCCCCGCATGGGCTTCTGGTGAGTAGGACGACCAATAGATCGTTAACCATTCCTTGTGGAGTCGAACGGTTTCGCGGGCGAGATCGCCAGCTGAATCACCCGTGTCCATCGCTGCCAACAACGCTTCAATGGTTTGATTTGCTAATACGTGGGCGCGGTCAAAGGTCGCCTGATCCATTCTTTTAACTGTGGCGTTCGATTGATCAACTGCATCATCGCCGTATTTGGGACGAATTTCTTGACCGAACTTTGTTTCATTTTCTTCGATAAGTTTGTTTTTAATGAATTCAAATTTCGCTTGATCTTTCATGTGATTTCCTTCCTGATAAGATTCAAGTGTCCGATCTATCGTTAAGAGTTGCTGTCGTATCGCGTGTTCGCGTTGAGCAAGCAGGTTTCGCTGATTCTGAAGATGCGCTACGGGATCCATTTCCGTTTTTTCAAGCAATTGCCTGATCGCTTCGAGGTTGAATTCCAACTCGCGATAAAGCAAAATTATTTGTAAGCGATCTACGGCTAGCTGATCGTATTCACGATAGCCCGACACGTTTTTTCGGTTTGGCTGAAGCAATCCAATCTGATCATAAAATCTGAGCGTACGGGTGCTGACACCGACTAAATCTGATAGTTGCTTGATTGAGTAACTCATAGACACAGCCTACACCTTGACGTAACGTCAATGTCAAGCAACTTTTTTATTTTTTGGAGGCTTCTTTGGAAAAGACACTTGTTCGACCATTCGAGGCCAATTTGCACTTTCCATGCGCGAAAACAGCGTCCACGCGTCCGATTCAATAGCGAGCGCGGCTTTTGAAATTTCGCTTTGGTTCCCAACTATTAGGGAATAAAAATAATCCCGATCAAGGGTATCATCAAAAGCATAAAGTTTTGAATGCTGACAACAAAAGTCGCCTGTTTTGACTGTATGGCACGAAATTTTCGAATATTTTTTTCAACCGGGATGACAACAACCAAAGCAATCAACGACCAGGCTGATAATTGTTGCAGGGCAACAAGTGCGATCCAACTCAGTAACGAAATGTAGTAAAGACTCGCAAATATATTGAGCGCAGTCGGGATGCCGGTGTAATGTGGCAGCGTGAAGCGGTTGACTGTTCGATCGTGTTCAACATCGCAAATATTGTTGGCTAACATGATGTTTGCAATAACCGCCATCGGCGTAACGGTCCAAAGCCCGAGTAGTAGCAACGCTGGCCAGCGTAGCGCAATGGTAAACATTTGCAGATCCAGTTGCGCAAATGCCAAACTTCCGGAGGGTGCATTCACCTGAATCAATAGGAACGGGATAAAAAATCCCATAAATATCCCAGAAAAAAGTTCACCTAATGGCATGCGTGAAATTGGTGCCGGTCCAAATGTATAAAAAATTCCAACTGCAAAACATGCGGCGCCCGCTAGGAGCACAATCAAGTCCGAGCGAATTGCGAGAACGATTCCAACAGCGGTGGCGCCAGCTAACATGACCAAGATGATGCTCAGCGACACCGGACGCGAAAATGCCAACGGCTGGCCATTGGTCCGCGTATCAATAAAGTTGTTGAGAGCGGTTGTTGCCATATCAAAAATGATCATCGATATAAAAAAGAGGCTTGTATTGAATGCATTGATTGAACCGTACATTTTCAGCAGTATCGCGATTCCTAACACAAACGGGAAAAACGAGGCAATCTTGGTTTTTATTTCGACAAAATCAAAAAAGCGACTGAGCATTTGTGAAGAACCTCTCTTTATGTTGCCTTAAAACTACTGGATTAAACTACTTTTGGCTTAATTACCGGATTTGAATTAGTAACTACGGGTAATGATTGCGGCAAGAATGCCCGAGAGGCGTTGACGTCTGGTTGCGCCGCTAATTTGGCTGAGCAGATTTTCAGCGCGTTGTTGATAGCGGGTGGCAAAGGCACGGGCAGAGCGAACATGACCTTGATTGACAACATCTGAGGTAATCTGAGCAATTTCTTGCGTGGATAAATCCAAGCGACTAACAATGCTACGTAATGTCGGATTTTGCGCGAGTGCGAGGATCAGTGGCAACGTCACAACGCCTTCAGCAAGATCTTTTGAGGTTTGCTTTTTCATTGTTTCGGTACTGGCCTCATAGTCAAGACAGTCATCTGCTAATTGGAAATGCATGCCTAAATAGTGGCCAAAGCGACCTAAACGTCTGGCCTTATCTTCGGTGTCACCGTTAAGAATCGCTCCAGCATACATAGCCAATGAGAAAAGGATTGCAGTTTTGCCAGCGATTATCCGGAGATAACTAAACACGGTGATGTTTGGGTCATGGTTGTGCTGATGTTGGCTTAATTCGCCGAGACAAATTTGGGCAATTGCTCGGGAAAACTCTGAATATTTGACTGGATATTGTTCTGCAATGCCTGCTAACAAGGTCAAAGCGAGACTGAATAGGTAGTCTCCACTCAAGACAGCAGTCTTTTTGCCGAAGCGACTTTGAACACTAGGTTGACCTCTACGTAATGGGGCATCGTCGATGATATCATCGTGGACAAGTGTCGCTAAGTGCAAAATTTCGAGTGCAGCAGCGGCATCAACTGCTGCCACTGGCACTTGATCGTTTTCATCCGCTGCTGCCGCGAGCAATAAATATGCGCGGAAATACTTGCCGCTGCTTTGGGTCAAATGATCCATCACATCGCGTACGGCAGCTGTTGAGCGATTTAATGTTTGCTCAATTCGGTTTCGGACGAAAAGACGGGCCTGCTCAAGCGCAATGCGCGTTTGAGCAGACCCGTTATCAGTGTTGTGGTTAGTCATTGTATAGATAATTCTTTTTGACCCATGGCAATTTTTTCCACTGTTTTTTTAGCCACGGTGAAACATAGTAATCGAGGCCAAAGGTGGAACCGCCACCAATCATAACGGCTAAACCGCCGGCGATCATCCAGAGTTGGCCAAAATAGAGACCATTCATCATCAGGAACATGGCTAAGAGAACTAACGAATAGCCTGCGGCCAAGAAGGTAAACAGACCGCCCATTAGCGCTAGTCCCATGCCAATTTCTGATACGACGATCATGTTCTGGAAAAACAACATCGCAAAATCAGATGAGAGAATCACGGAGTCGCGGAACCAATCGGTGATAAAGGTCGGTACACGCAGGGCGTAACGAACTAAGTTGTGATTGGCGCCTGGAATTTCGATCAAATGTACTTTGACTAGACCCCAGATATCCCAATTGATGATGGCGCCTCGGGCTGCAGTTGCTGCACCTTCAACGACAGTTGAAGCACTGGCAACAGCATCGGTGGCGGCAGATGCGACTTGCGCTACAGCTTCTGTCACGGCTGGTGCAGCAGCTTCTGCAACTTCACCAGATGCAGCAGCTGTTGCGTCTGTGGCACTTGCAGCGCCCCAAATAATTTTGTCAAAGAGAGCCCCAGAGCCACCAAAAAAGCCGGGGAGTTTCGCTGTGTTTATCCAGCCGTCACCGATTTTGGTGAATCCTTCAAAGAACCACATAAAACCTAAGACGACGCGGAGGGGTGCAAGGAGGAAGCTCGGTGTGCGGTTTGAAAAATGGCCACCCACAAAGCTACGTTTCTTACGAATCGTAAAGAATTCATGGCGGATATAACTAAAGACTTTGTTCCAGCCAAGAACTTGAACGAAGTAAATGATATTGATGAAGTGCTTCGTAAACATCGCCAAGAATGATGGCAATGCAATTTTCCACTTGTCGTTACCCACGAGTGCTAAGCCATAACGACCGCCGATGCAGACCATGACGCCATGGAACGACGGGTGGTAGGCTTTCATATCGCCTTGACCGGTAATTGCGACTGTCATGTTATGCGCAACTTCAGCAGCTGAATGTTCGCAATTCTCAACCATTTGTGGGACTGGCATTGCTGCCCCTTCTGGTTTGTAGAACATGCTGTCACCGACGAGGAAAACGTTATCATAGCCTTCTGCACGGAGGAACGGATCTGCTGCGATCCGGCCGCGGCCAATTTGCTTGACCCCAGAGGAGTCTTTGGCGATTTGGGCGCCTTCTGTCCCAGCCGTCCAAATGACTGTGGCCGTTTCGTCACGGATAAGCACGTCTTTTTTCTTGTATTCGATATAGCCCGGTCCAATAGCCTGAATTGCGGCTTTGAGAATGACTTCAACGCCCATTTTTTCGAGGCGGCGTTGCGCTTTAACAGATAACGCGGGTGTCAAGACGGGGACGACGCGGTCAAGCATATCGACTTCGATGATGCGGACTTCTTCGCGTTCTATTTCAAATTGTTCACAAAGTGATTCACACCATTCGGCCAGTTCGCCAGCCATCTCAACGCCCGTAAACCCGGCACCAGAAATGTAGAAGGTCAGCAAGCGACGCTTATGCACTGGGTCGGTTTCGTTCATCGCTGCTTCAAAGACTTTGGTAGTGTGCGCTTTTAATCGCATGGCATCGTTATATGACCAAAGCTTGTAGGTGTATTCGGCTGCACCTGGGATCCCAAAATAAGCCGGTTGCGAACCTGTTGCAACAACGAGGTAATCATATTCGTATGTTGCTAATTCACCTTTGAGTGTGCGAGCATCGTAATCAATCTTACTGATGGAATCTGTCACAACTTCAACTTTACGACCGGCAAAAATGCGGCGCAGGCTGATGCGAATGCTGTCTTCTTCAACACGATTGGCTGCAACTTCGTGAAGCTCAGTTAACATTGTATGATAACGGTTTTTATCGATCAGCGTGATTTTGATGCTATCGTCTTTTTTGAACTGTTTAGCCAATTTTTTGGCCGTCAGTACACCGGCATAACCGCCACCTAGGATAATGATTTTTTTCTCCATGTCGTCCTCCATCGAAAAATGAGCAGGATATGGTCAAATGCCCATAAGTACGTGACTTTCTCACATAATCAACGTTCATGTTATCACGAGAAATAATGCATTTCAATTAAAAATATTACATAAATCGAAACGAAAAGTGAAAGGAAACAACAATAAGTTTCTCAAGAGTTGACCACTATAAACTCAATACTCACTTAATCGTGAATTGTAAATAATTTTCACGCGATAAACTCAGCCAATAGCGGTACTAACGGTAGCGCTTTTGGTTCTCTAAATAGTTGCGCCGGAGATTGGCTAAGCGTTCACGGCGGCGGCGACGTTTGAGATTGCGTTGGCGGATTGCATAAAGAATTGCAGCGATGAGAATCAAGCCAAAGGTTAAAAATATGATTAAGAATGCGACTAGCCAACTGGAAATTCCTGACGCTTTGGTGTCGCTTTGGTCATTCGGTGTTTTGTCGGGAGTCGTTTGACTTTCACTAGCGAACTGTGGGGTAATCTGCACATCTATGAGCTCAGCAGACATGCGATCAGCATATTGGCCGCCAATTGTGATTTTTACTTTAGTCTGATCAAGATCTGCTTGCGTTGTTGCATGGGGACGAATGAGGGTCAGCTGGAGATCTGATAACTTAACAGTTTGATGCAACCACAGGAGTACAGGTTCTGTGACCTGAAGAGTCGCTTCTACCAAGTCCCCTGCTTCGTTACTTACTTCGATGATTTCTTGAGGGAAAGCGGCTGAATCGAGCTTTATCGCGCGAAATTGGGCAAAACCGTATTCGATGAGTGCCTCAGTATCATCCCATTTTGCTGATTTGAGTTGGGATTTCATCACAACAGCGATCAACGTCCGTCCATTGCGCCGGACGACGGTCACCAAGGTGTGAAAGGCTTCGTTGGTATATCCGGTTTTACAACCAATTACACCGTCGAGGTGGCGTTCACCATTGAGAAAAGAATTATAGCTATAGAGCGCTCGTACTTCGGGTTGCAAATTGGTGGGAGGGATTTCGTATCGACCGGCACCAAAATAAGTCGTCCAACCCGGTGTGTTGACAGCAGCTCGCGTGATTAAGGCCATGTCGCGCGCGGTTGTCAAATGCGTCGGATCGGGCAACCCATTGGCGTTCGTGAAATGCGTGTTCAAGGCACCAGCTTCTTGGGCTCGCTGGTTCATCATGTCGGCAAATAGCGGGATCGATCCACCAATATATTCAGCAATCCCATTCGCCGCGTCATTGGCAGAGGCGATAGCTAAACCATATAGAGCATTATTTAGCGAAATTTGCTCGCCTTCTTCTAGTGCAATGTGGGACGAACCACGCTCAACTGTATAGACCGCGTCATGGCTCATCGTCAGGATATCGTTTAGATTGCCGCGTTCTAGCGCAAGCAACGACGTCATGATTTTGGTAATACTGGCGGGATATAAAACTTCATCCATGTTTTTGCCGTACAGAATCTGACCAGAATCGGCATCAATCAAAACAGCTGATTCAGAAATTAAAGGTGGGGCGTACTCGACAGGCACGCTGGCTTCGATGACGGCTTCGTTCGAATTTGTCGTCGTACTCGACGTCGACACAGATGCCGCTTGGACGGGGATCGTCCAAATAAGTGTGCTAATTAAGGCAAAAAGCAAGATGGTCTTTATTTGAAAGCGCAAACGCATGAATACCTGCCGGATGTTAAATTTAACCTTAGACAGTATAAGGCAAAATCCTCATTTTAGAAAATACTTTAATAAGTTATAAGCATTTGACAATAAAGTAGCACTGGATACATCCAATTTTATTCCTAGTCGTGTACTATGATTACAGGCAATATGAATTTGGTGAGGTATCATCCATGGCAAGACCTGTAAAGTGGCGGAAAATCGAAATGATCCCCCAAATATTAAAATTTAATCCAGACCAAAGTAATGTGGATGCAGAAAGTGCGGTCCCTAAAATTATTTTGGAAAACATTCTCAAACTTGAGGAACTTGAAGCCATCCGGCTAAAAGATCTTGAAGGCTATGAGCAAGAAGAATGCGCTGCACACATGGAAGTCTCAAGACCAACTTTCCAACGGATCTTAATTTCAGCGCGCAAAAAGGTTGCCGATAGTCTGATCAAGGGCAAATCGATTCGCATTGATGGTGGATATTACACCAAAAATATTTGTCAAATCCGCTGCCAAAATTGTGGGCGTGAATGGATCGAACGGTATGAGGCGATTGATGTTGGCCAAGTCAAGCATCATACTTGTCCACGCTGCCGCTCAGCTTTGTTGCGCTGTTGTCCAGATGACGAAAGTGAATTGGCTGAAGAATGCCGTCGCAAATGTGAAAGTCATCATATGTCTTAACGTTTAATTCATTCGACGAAGGCCGCGCGCAAGCGCTTGATTTCATCGGCATAGCCTGGATTTTCATTTGGAGTCTCTAGGTAAAAGGGCAAGTGGCGCAATTTAGGGTGATTGATAAAACGAACTATCGCATCAAATCCGAGCGAACCATCGCCAATACAAGCATGCCGATCCTTATGGCTATTAAAGGGTGTTAAGCTGTCATTTAGGTGAATAGCCTTTAAACGGTCAAGACCAATAACCCGGTCGAATTCAGATAAAACCGCATCTAATTGGTTAACAATGTCATACCCAGCTGAATACACATGGCACGTATCTAAGCAAACGCCTAGTTTGTCATTATTTTTTACGCGATCAATGATTGCCCGAAGCTCTTCAAAGCGACTCCCTACTTCACTGCCTTTACCGGACATGGTCTCGAGTAATACCCACGCAGTGCTTTCGGGTTTGAGGACTTCATTTAGTTGATCGGCAATCATCGCAATGGCCACATCAACGCCTTGGCCGACATGGCTACCGGGATGGAAATTGTAATATTGACCAGGTAGATATTCTAAGCGTTCGAGATCTTCAGCCATCATCTTCGCTGCGAGTTCTCGCAGGCCAGAGTCTGCCGAACACGGGTTCATGGTATAGGGGGCGTGAGCTAAAAGCGGTGCAAAATGATCTTGATCGAGAATGTGCTGTAACAAGGCGATATCTGCTAAATCCAAGGCTCTTGTTTGGCTCCCACGCGGATTGCGCGAGAAATATTGGAAGGTGTTCGCTTGAATTGATCGCGCGTCATAACCCATTTGGGTATAGCCTTTTGCAATTGATAAATGACAACCGATATTAAGCATATGATCTCCTTAGATCGCTTTTTCTATTTTTTTATATTTACCATAACAAATAACATTCAAAAGGTCTGTTAAGTGCGTTACCGAACAAGTGTTTTATTGACAACAAAGAGCTGCTCACGGTAAATTTAAAAGCGATATGTCAAGCGCCAAATATGGCATAAATAAACTTTGGAGGATCTCACATGAGCCTGTCACCCAAGCCTGTCATCGGCTATTTGCCTGATGAACGCCCGCCGGTCGGAAAGCTGCTTCTTTTCGCCCTGCAGCAGATTCTGGTCATGTTCCCCGCCACAGTTCTCGTCGCTCTCCTGACTGGTTTTCATGTCTCGACCACAATCTTTGCCAGCGGCTTAGCAACCATTAGCTTCCTGCTGGTTACCAAAGGCAAAATCCCGCTGTATTATGGCTCAAGCTTCTCCTACATCGCCGCAATTGTATCAATTACCGGCGTTCAGAAGTTTGGCGAAATTGCCCCAGATGCGCTCATTTCACAAGCACAGTTTGGTGTTATTATGTCCGGTCTTGTCTCAATTGCTGCTGGTTTAGTCATCAATGCCTTCGGCCACGCATCCATTGAAAAGGTTTTGCCACCGACCGTCACAGGTTCAATCGCGATGGTTATCGGGATCTCCTTAGCTGGCACAGCAATTGCTGGGGCTGCAGGCAACGGTGCTGAGGGTGCTGCCCAAAACACAGCTTGGATCATTTCCCTGATCACCCTCGTCTCGACAATGGTTTTCTCGGTTTACTTGAAAGGTACATGGGGTCAGTTGCCGATTCTGCTCGGCATTGTTGTCGGCTATGTCACAGCATTGTCCATGGGTGTTATCGATTTCTCAGCAGTCATGTCAGGGCCGGTCGTTGCCGTGCCACATTTCACCTTGCCGAGCATGAGCTGGGGTGCAGTCTTAGCAATCATGCCGATCGCCATTGCAACCATACCCGAATCGACCGCCCACTTGTATCAGCTTGATATCTATGTCGATCATCTTGCTGAACAGAAAGGCAAAAAATCCTACGACATCAAAAATAAACTGGGTTCGAACTTAATCGGCGACGGTGTCGGCGACATCGTTTCATCGATGTTCGGTGGTCCTGCTGGCACCAACTACGGTGAAAACCTTTCAACCATGGCAATCACCCGCAACTTCTCCGTACCGGTTCTCGGCGCGGCTGCGATTATCACCATGATCATCTCCTTCTTCACCCCATTATCCAACCTCGTCAACACAATACCTGGCGCTGTTATCGGTGGCGTTAGTGTTTACCTCTTCGGAATCATCGGTGCACAGGGTATCGCGATCATGATCAACCGCAAAGTTGACCTCTTCGATGCCCGGAACCTAGCTGTCATCTCCATCATCTTAGTCGTCGGTCTCGGCGGCAACTATGGTTTTGCTGGTGGTATGATCCCCTTCTTTGGCACAAAGCTCCCGGCAATTGCCTCTGCGGCCTTGCTCGGCATCGTCACCAATCTCGTCCTATCCATTGGTCAGAAAAAGGCATAAAAAATAAATGGCGTCTGGCACGTGTCAGGCACCACGTCACATCGACCTCGTTAGAACGGCCACCCTGCTGGATTTCAGCAGGGCGGCCGTTTTTTATGTTGGTGAAATGGGGTGCCTAGTGCCTGGTGCGTGCCTGGCATCGCGCGGCACCGAGTGGCGCCAATTATATTTACAGTTTTTCTGCGGCCTCATATAGCGCCTCTAAGTCCTTTTGGGGCAATGATTTCTGGACAACAAAGCCAATGATCATGATCACTGGGATGTTCAGCAGGAAACGGCCAAGCATAAAATTGAAGCCCATGGCGCTGGCTTCATAGAGCAGCATTGGGACTTTCGTCGTTGACCAGGCGCCGATGAAAATCATGATATTCGACAATTTGCTGCCTTTTTTCAACATGATGCCAGCGATCGGGAAAGCCGCGTAGAGTGGGCCTGCGGCAAATGATCCTAATAAGAATGCTAGGGTTATACCCAGCAAACCGGAGCCTTCACCCGTGAGTTTGATCATAACTTCGCGAGGCACCCAGACATCGAGCAGGCCTAACAAGATAAATATGGGGGGGACAACGGCCATCATATCGATCAGATTTTCAAGTGCGAGATTGGACGCCGTGCCACCAAGTTCAGGTTGCACCAGCGTTAGGCCGATTAAGATCACTAACATGATCATAAAAAAGCGGTAGCGTTTGAATAGAACAACAACTTGACTTGTATTCATGCAATGAGTCCTCCGAGAATAAGTGCAATGGCGACTGAGAAAAATAGGGCCAAGGCGTTGCGTGTGAGTGTTGCACGCTTGCCAAAGTACTTCATTTCAACGGGCAGCGTCACAATTCCAACCATCATTAAAGTTGATACAAATACAGCAATTTGCGATATGCCAGCTCCTGCTTCGAGTAACGCTGCTGCGAGGGGGAATGCCACAAAACCGGGAATCAAAGTAATCGAGCCTAGCGTTGCAGCGATCGCAATCCCGAGCCAACCAGACTGTTTGCCGATCAAGCCGGATATTGTTTCCGGTGATAAGATTGCCAATACGAGTCCAATGAGTGGTAGAATCGCAAGCATTTGGGGCAAAATATTTTCGAAAGATTTCCAGGATTTTTTTAATGCCATTTTCGTTTTTTTACGATCTTTGAAAAATGAAAGCAGCAAAAGTCCAAAAGCAAGTCCGTATAAGATAGCAGTAAACATGTCGGTGGCCTTTCTGGGCGTTTATAATTATTCTGATGTAATGAGCTTTGTATTACTATCATGAGTTTAACGGGATGAACCGTGACATGGTCACGGTAGTTGCTCGGGCTCACTTCTATAATCTAGTTTCAGCCGAGTACTCAACGTTGATCACGCAATTCAGGTGCAACCACACATCCCATCGGAGGTTTCGTGCACGAACAGATTCAAATCCGCTATACACGGGAAAGTCAGACAAGTAGCAATCTTAGCTGCGGTGGTAATGTGGCTTTTCTCAATATAAAGCTCGGTGAAACGAT
>JAQUDJ010000046.1 GCA_028685755.1 Eubacteriales bacterium
CAGCGGGTTTGATCAAAGAGGGGACCACGATTATTGAACCAACGAGTGGTAACACCGGTATTGCATTGGCTTTTGCTGCGGCTGCCAAAGGGTACCGCCTGATCCTCGTCATGCCAGATACGATGAGTGTCGAACGCCGCATGTTGCTCAAAGCGTATGGGGCCGAACTCGTACTCACCCCTGGCAGCGAAGGCATGAGTGGCGCAATTCGCAAGGCTGAAGCATTAGCCACGGAAATTCCGAATGCCTTTGTGCCACAACAATTTGAAAATGCTGCTAATCCAGCGATCCACCGCAAGACAACGGCGGAAGAGATTTGGCGTGATACCGATGGTCAGATTGATATTTTTGTCGGCGGGGTCGGTACCGGCGGAACGATCTCCGGCGTCGGCGAGGTCCTCAAGACCAAGCGCGCTAATGTCCAGATTGTGGCTGTCGAGCCAGCCGATTCACCCGTTCTATCGGGCGGTCCGAAAGGCCCACACAAAATTCAAGGTATCGGTGCAGGTTTTATTCCCGGCAATTATAACGGTGCTGTTGTTGACGAAATCTTCAAAGTGACTAATGACGAAGCGTTTGAAACGGCGCGCGCGCTTGCCCGGAGTGAAGGACTTTTGGTCGGAATTTCATCGGGAGCTGCTGCATTTGCCGCTACACAGATCGCCCTCCGTCCTGAAAATGCCGGCAAGACGATAGTCGTACTCCTCCCTGACAATGGTGAACGGTATCTCTCGACGCCGCTTTTCTCACAAGATTAGTCAGTCACATCCACTAAATAGTGTCAAAAAGTCTCGTTTGCTACACAGGCATACGGGGCTTTTTTAATTGCGTTGCCCGAGCATCTTATTATTTTGTGCAAGTGCATTGATTCCTCAAACTTTTTTGTCTATAATCACGTTACAAACAGTCCCACAAACGTTTACGGAACCCTCGGAGGAATGATCTAATGGCTAAAGTCTTAAAAGCCAGTGAAATGAAAAAATGCATCGGTTGTTTTACCTGCATGAACATCTGTTCGATCGTCAATCGTCAAAACCATTCGCTCTCCAAAAGCGCGATCAAGGTCCGCACCAGTGGCGGGATGGCCGGCCGGTTTGTCGCGATTGTCTGCCTCGCCTGCGATGATCCAGCGTGTATGGAAGCGTGCCCTAGCGGCGCGTTGACCAAACGCAAAGGTGGCGGTGTATTGCTCAATGCCGAGAAATGTATTGGTTGCCACCGCTGTGAATCTGCCTGTATCACCCAGTCCGTTTTTTGGGATGATGAAGAAAACAAACCGATCATTTGCCGCCATTGTGGCTCTTGTGCGCGGTTTTGTCCGCACAAATGCTTGAATATCGAAGAGGTAGCTGACGTATGATTAACGAAAAATATATCCGAGTCCTCTATATCGATATGGCCAGCAAAAAAATCCGGGTCGAGCAGCGGGCTGATCTCATGCCCTACCTCGGTGGTGTTGGGGTCGCAACAAAATTGCTTGACGAAAATATGCATCCGGAACTCGACCCCCTGCATCCCGATCAGCCGATTATTTTCTCCATCGGCGCAGGGACATGGGTCTTCCCCGTTCTGACCAAAACCGTCGCCATGTTTGTCTCACCGTTGACCGGTGAACTCGGCGAATCCTATGCCGGTGGACGGCTCGCGATGTGCTTGCTTTTGGCAGGCTATGACGCCGTTGTCATCTCCGGCAAGTCTGAAAAACCAGCAGGTTTGCGGATTTCCAATAACAATGTTGAATTTGTCGACAATCGCGCCATCTGGGGCCTCGATAGTGAAGCAACCGGTTCGGCGATTCGCGAACGTTCAGTCGGCGGCGGCAAGCGCAGCATCATTCGTATCGGCCCTGCCGGTGAGAATAAGGTTGCATTTGCTAGCGTTTGTGTCGACTCGTTCCGTCACTTTGGCCGTCTCGGCCTTGGCGCCGTCATGGGCAGCAAGAACTTAAAAGCCGTGATGGTCCTCGGTGACCGTTCGATCCATATCCAGAACACCAAAGAATATTTTAAGGTCTACCAATCAATTTATAAAAAATGTACGAGCACCGACATGATGGCGAAGTACCATGACGACGGTACGCCAGCAGGTGTTCTACCACTGAATGCTTCCAACTCCCTGCCGACACTCAACCTCAGCACAACGAATTTTGAACATGCTGAAGCTATTTCCGGGGATACCTTTGCTAAAAAGAATCTCGTCCGCAAAGTAGCTTGCACAGGATGTCCGGTCGGTTGTATCCATATCGGCATGTTTCGCCGCGAATTTGACAAAGGGCATGAATACGAAGCGATCAGCGTACCGTATGATTACGAGCTGATTTTTGCCTTGGGCAGCTTTTTGGGTGTCAAGTCAAGTGACGAAATCATCCACTTGATTGATGAAGTCGAAGAAACTGGTGTCGATGCGATCAGCGCTGGAGTATGCCTCGGTTGGGCGACAGAAGCACTCGAAAAGGGCTTGATCAACGAAGAACAAACGATCGTTAAGCTGGAATGGGGCAACACTGAAAATTACCTCAAAGCCATTCGTTATCTAGCATTAGCCAAAAACAAGTTTTATCGCGACCTTGGCCGCGGCAGCAAATATGCTTCGTCAGTCTATGGCGGTGCTGATTTTGCGATGCAATTTGGTGGCAATGAAATGCCGGGTTACCACACTGGTTATGCGTCAGTTGTCGGTTTCTCGGTCGCTGCTCGCCATTCGCATCTCGACAATGGCGGCTATGCCATCGATCAAGGGCTCAAGCAATTCGAAGAAGAAGCTGTCGTGGATAAGATTTTCTTTGAAGAACACGACCGGTGCATGACGAACAGCCTCGGAATGTGCCTCTTTGCCCGCAAAGTTTACGACCATCAGACCATCCTAGATGCACTCAATAGCATTGGTCACAATCTGACCGATCAGGATCTTGTCGATATTGGCAAACGGACGTTGCGCCTCAAGATGCAAGTCAAAGAGAAGCTCGGTTTTAGTTTGAAAGCCTTGCGCTTGCCCAAGCGCTTCTTCGAAACAACTACGATGCACGGCAAAGTCGACGAAGAAACGGTCTATCGCATGATCAATACTTATGGCGACAAAATCAAAGACATGATGAAAGAGCCTGATCCGCTACTTGACCCTGTTCATAAGACTGCCCCTGTCAAAGTGGCGAAAGTCGCCGTCAAGGCGGAGTAAATGACCACACTCAAGACTGATGTTTATGCGCGCCAGATATGCATGCCCGAAATCGGTGAGGCTGGTCAAGCAATCTTGGCGCGCTCATCGGTTCTGGTCATCGGCGCGGGTGGTCTCGGGTCGCCGGTGTTGTTCAATCTAGCCGGCGCGGGTGTTGGCCGAATCGCTATCATCGATCGGGATGTGGTCGCGGCGAGCAATCTGAACCGCCAGTTTCTGTATACAATGGCGGATATTGGCAAGTGCAAAGCCGCCGTGGCTGCAGAGCGGCTTAAGGCTTATCACCCTGACCTCCAAGTCGAATGGTTTGCCGAAGTATTGACGATGGATCGCGCGCGGGCACTGATCCCAGCATTTGATCTTGTGGTCTGCGCGGTCGACAATCTCAAAACACGCCGTCTCGTCAATCAGGTCTGCTTTGAATTGCACAAGCGCTTGATTGATGGTGGGATTCTCGGATTTTCTGGTTATGCGGTTGCACTTGAACCGGGCAAAACGCCTTGTTTAGATTGCTTGTTTGGTCTTTCTGACACACCAAGAACACCCAAGGTGGCGAACTCAATCGGTGCGACTGCGAGTGTTATTGGTTCTATCGAAGCGACACTGGTCATTTTGTTGTTGCTCGGTTTACCTAATCCACTAGCGGGTGAAATATTGGAATACCATGGACGGACCCTAACGTTTGACCGGATTCGCGTTGAGCAATCAGCGCATTGTCCAATATGTCAGTCCGAATGAGGAGAAGCCATGACGGTTAAATTTTTTTCGCAATTTATTGATGCGACCGGCTGTCGCGAATTTGAGCTGATCGCACCGGAATCGATCGAAAAATTAATCGAAATTTTGATCACTCAATTTGGCGAGCCGATGCGCCAAGTTCTGCTCAGCCCCGCCGGAGATACAATCCACGAGGACGCTTTTTTACTCGTCAACGGCCGTCATTTGCGGGCTTTGAACGGTTTTGCGACCCAGCTCGTCGAAAGTGATATCGTATCCGTTTTGCAAATAACCGAAGCCGGCTAAATCAGACGACGGCTAAATCAGACGACGGCGATTTCATCACCGGCGCGGATAATGCCCCCCTCGATAACCCGAGCAAAAATCCCTTCGCGCGGCATGACGCAATCACCAACCTGGTGATAAATGGCGCAGTGTTGGTGGCATTCTTTACCGATTTGGGTCACTTCAAACAGGCACGGACCAATTGTCAATCGGGATCCAACAGGCAATTCATAAAGTATGATGCCTTCAGTCGTGATGTTTTCGGCAAAACGGCCTGTGCAAAGCCCTTCTACCCCGAGCATCTCAATTTTGCGAATACTCTCTTTGCCCAACAGTGAGACTTGGCGATGCCAATGTCCGGCATGGGCATCCCCTTCCAAACCAAAATCGACGAGAAAATTTCCTTCGGGTATTGCGGCTTTCGGGATGCCTTTTTGTTCACTGCGGTTGATGGCGATCACGGTGGCTTTTTTGATTTCTGGATGCATTTCTATACCTCTTTGTCGGATGTGTTGGTCTGTTCGGTGGCTAAATAATGACCAGATTTGCCGCCGGACTTCTCGAGCAGATGGATATTCTGAATAACTACGCCCCGGTCAATCGCTTTGACCATATCATAAAGGGTCAGGGCGGCAACCGATACAGCGGTCAAGGCTTCCATTTCGACGCCGGTCTTCCCGCTGATGTGAACGGTGGATTCGAGAATTATCTGGTCCTCCGCGACGGGGCGGATGTCGAGCGCAACGTGCTCTAAAAGCAGTGGGTGGCACAGTGGGATCAGATCTGGTGTCCGTTTAGCGGCCATGATGCCGGCAATCCGCACCGTCGCAATGACATCCCCTTTGGGCAAGTTCCCTTCGAGGATCGCTTGGCGCGTCGCGGGTTTCATCTGGACCGTTGCTTGTGCGCGAGCAATTCGGGTCGTCACGACTTTTTCATTGACATCAACCATATGGGCTTCGCCTTGGGCGTTGAGATGTGTGAGATTAGTCATCGTGGATTCCTTTCTGATGGGCCTTTATTCTTACTTGGCCCGATTCTTAATTAAGCTTTTTCGGCGTAATCGGGGCAAGATCGCCGCACGATCGTGTGAAATCGGTGTAAGTTTGGCCGTAGTTAACCGCCCGTACGATCCATGCTGCGTTGGGGTGCTCTTTTTTCTTCAAAATGATGGCCAAGGGGTTTGTCATGGATCGCATGGCGAATAAAATCACGCAGCAGTTGATCGTCTGGTTGATTCAACAATGGTCGGAGATCGGTTTCGTCATTTTTACCGAGACAGCCTTTGATTTGGCCATCAGCAGTCACACGGACACGATTGCAAACCTTGCAGAAACGGTGCGAAATTGGTCGAATGAGGCCGATTGTGCCCAGATAGCCTGGCAGGCGATAGTCTTCTGCAGGTTGACCGGGATAACTGTCAGCAATTCGTTGTAATAACGGGTAACGTTGGAGGATTTCGGTGCCTGTGATAAGACGCTCGTGGGTTGCAGAAAGTGAATTCATTGGCATCAGCTCGATCAGTCGGAGGGCGAGTGGTCGAATCTTGGTCAGGGCAAATAAATTGTCGAGTTCATCATCGTTGATTCCGCGCATCAGGACCGTATTGAGTTTGACGGGATGCAAGCCGACCTGCAGACTGGCGTCAATCCCATCGAGTGCCCGTTGCAGTGAGCCGTTGCCGGTAATTTCCGCAAAGGTGCTTTCGCGCAGGGAATCGAGGGAAATGTTGATGCGCATCAGTCCAGCATCTTTTAAGGATTGGGCGCGACTGGCGAGATCTTGGCCGTTCGTTGTTAGGGATAAGTCCCGAATTTGCGGATATTGCCGAATACAGCGAATGATGGCCTCGAGGTCGTCACGAATGAGCGGTTCGCCACCCGTTAGACGAATTTTTTCGATACCCAAACTGACAAAAGCACGGACGAGACGATCAATCTCTTCAACGGTCAACACGCGGGTCTGGCTGTATGGATCAAAGCCAGTCGGACAATGTCCAGGACGACAATAGATGCAATTTAAATTGCAGCGTGGCGTGATGGAAAGTCGCAGGTAATTGATCGAGCGACCATATTGATCAAACATAGTCGATCATCCGGCCGATTTGATCTAGTCGATAACCACCTAGGGCTTGCAAACGCGTAGCGAATTCCGGCGATTGCACAGTGGCGAGAAAGGCTTGCACAGCTGGTGTTTCATAGCTTGTGGCGGCAATCAGAAAGTCGTAACGCTCTTCGGCAACGGGGATGAAGTCGAGTCCAAAAATACGGGCAGCTGCTAAAATCCCGAGACCGGCATCCGCACTACCGCTGGCGATTTGGGCGGCAACCGCGGTATGGGTATATTCTTCGCGTGTGTAACCAGCGAGTTGCTCAGGTTTAAGCGCGAGTTGTTTGAGTAGATAGTCGAGCAACATTCGGGTGCCTGCACCTTTTTGGCGGTTGACGTAGCGTAACCGATTGGTTGCGATGTCATTTAAGTCGTGAATCTGTTGGG
>JAQUDJ010000020.1 GCA_028685755.1 Eubacteriales bacterium
GAACTCAAATACACTTTCACATTGGCTTTTTTGATCAATTCAGGCAGTTTTTTGTCATAATCGGCAGTTGTCTTGGGTGCGACTAAATCTTCACGTAGAAAACTCGCCAAAAAATCGACCGCAATGCGGCTGGCGACTTCACCTTTGTTATGCCCGCCCATGCCATCAGCTAAAATCAAGGCTAATGGGTATCCAGAGCCGGGATAGACGATCGCGAAGTTGTCTTCATTGTTATCCCGAATCAGGCCAACATGGCTTGACGCGGCATAGGTGAATTGATCAGTCATGCTTCAAGCCTTCTCCTTAATTGACCGCAGGCGGCATTGATATCGGATCCGAGTTCGCGGCGAATCGTGGCATTGATGCCGGCGCGCTCGAGGATTTGTTGGAAATTTTCAACTTGGCGGCGTGAGCTCTGCTGAAATTGGCCGCCTTCGAATTCGTTGGCCGGAATCAGATTGACGTGGCAGAGCATGCCTTTGAGGCGAATTGCCAGTTCCTTGGCGTGTTCAGGTTGGTCATTAACACCGGCAAACAGTGAATATTCAAAGGAAATTCGGCGACCACTGTGTTCGATGTGACGACGACAAGCTCGAAGGAGCTCATCAATGCTGTGGTTCTGGGCAATCGGCATTATTGACTGGCGTATCTGATCATTCGGGGCATGAAGGGAAACCGACAAGGTAACCGGCAGACCTTCATCAGTGAATTTTAGCATCTCAGGTACTAGACCGCAAGTTGAGACCGAGATATGACGGAGGCTGATATTCAAGCCTTGCGGGTCATTTGCAGCCCTTAAAAACCGGACGACTTCGTTGTAATTGTCCATCGGTTCGCCGATTCCCATAATCACGACATGGCCGACACGTTCACCGCTATCTGCAGCAATGCGTGCGACTTGTGCAAGCATTTCACCGCGGGACAAATTACGGCCAAACCCGGCACCCGTGGAAGCACAGAATGTGCAACCCATTTTACAACCGGCTTGGGAGGAAATACACACGGATTGGCCGTGCTTATAATGCATGAGCACCGATTCAATCACATTGCCATCGTGTAGGCGGAAGACATATTTCGTAGTCTGGTCGAGCGCTGATACAAACTTATGTTCAACCGTCAACCCATCAATCAAAAACTCTGCACGGAGCAGTTCCCGAATCGATTTAGGAATATTGGTCATTTCATCGACCGTAGTGATTCCGCGTTTAAGCCACTGGTGTATTTGGGGCGCGCGATATGCAGGTAAGTTACGCGCAACTGCCCAACTTTGCCAATTTTCGAGGGTCATATCAATCATTAATTTCATTTATTTTTTCTCCTGAGTCGGGCTATGAAAAAGCCGTCTGTGTGATGCAAGTGGGGCAAAAGTTGGATAAAACCTAATTTAGCGGTTTCTTGAATATCTGCAAATTGGAGCAAGGGCGCCGGGATGAGATCGGTCAGGGACTCGAGCATGAAATCAGCACCCGCTTGGGCGAGAAAAGCGATAATCTGTTCTTGATTTTCGACTGGGTTGATTGTACACGTGCTGTAAATCAGGTGTCCACCCGGTTTGACTAATTGGGCGGCATGCTCGAGGATTTGACTTTGAATGGGATACAGGCCTTGCATTTTTTCGTGAGTCATATTGAGTCGGATTTCTGGTTTGCGTCCGAGTAGTCCGAGTCCACTGCAGGGCACGTCCGCGAGGACGAGATCGACTTGGCCGAGAAGATCGGCAGACCAATCATCAGATAAGGCATCCGCCACGGCGGTGCGAATTGATTGTATCCCTAATCGGTGTACGAGGTCATCGATGAGGGGCACCCGACTAGCCGACACATCGAGGGCAATAATCCGGCTTTGATCCTGAGTTATTTCAGCAAGATGAGTGGACTTCCCCCCTGGGGCAGCGCAAAGATCAAGAATTTGTTGCCCTGGCTCGGGCGCGGCGCAATAGCCGACGAGCATCGCTGCTTCATCTTGGACCGTGATCAAGCCTTGTTGCCAAGCGTCAAGTGAGCGAATCGACTGGCCTTGCAGGTGCAGGCGCAATGCATCTGGGCAGTAGAGTCCTGGCTGGCACTTAATGCCTGATTCCTCAAGATCGTGCGCAACTGCTTCGACAGATGACCGCAGACGATTGACCCGAACGGTTACGGTGTTGCGGGATTCGAGCGCGTGGCGACCAATTTCCGTTGCAATCTGCACGCCATACCATTTTTTGAAGTAGCCAAAAAGTTCAGGTGGTAATCCGACTGCTAAATGGGGTTTGTTGGCTGGCAAAATGGGGCGATCAGCTGCGGCAAGGCGGCGCAAGCATGCGTTGACAAGCGTCGATGCACCCTGATTGGCTAATAGATGCGTGAGTTTGACACTTTCATCGACAGCGGCTGAAGGCGGAATCGCATGGGCATAGTAGAGTTGCCAGGCACCGAGGCGCAAGATTGTCCGAACAGCCGGTTGCATGCGATCAAGCGACTTATCTAGAACTTGACTGAGTAAATAATCGATGGCTGGCAGGTAACTGATCGTGCCATAAATCAAGGCCGATGCAAAAGCGCGGTCACGCGCGGTGAGTTGCTTGTTTTCGAGTAAAGTTATGGAGCTGAGATTGGCATAAGCGCCAGATTCCAGAACATCTTGTAAAACAAGGACTGCTACTTTGCGGGCTTCGTCAATTACGACGGTCATTGCGACCTCGCGCGAGCAATATTAAGCGCAGTAAATTGGCAAAAGCGACGATCGTCGAAGCGATGTATGTCATAGCGGCTGCCCGGAGAACCTTTTTTGCGCCGGTTAATTCGTCTGTATCTAAAAGTTGTTGTTGTTCAAGTAAAACGATCGCCCGGCGACTGGCATCGAACTCGACCGGCAAAGTGATTAGATAAAACAAGACGGCACCAGCAAACAAGGCAATTCCGATGTTGATCAATGGTGAAAATCCTAAAATAATGCCAAAGATGGCCATGTAAGGGCCGAATTGTGAACCAATATTCGCCACAGGCACTAAAGCCGAGCGGACCTTATTGGGCCAATAGCCTTCGTCGTGCTGGATTGCATGGCCTGCTTCATGTGCGGCGACCCCGATAGCCGCGATCGAGCGGCTCGTATAGGTCGCATCGGATAGGCGTAAAATCTGAGTGCGTGGGTCATAATGGTCCGTCAAATGGCCGGAAACGTGCTCAATTCGGACTTGTTGTAAACCTTGGGCATCGAGAATCTGGCGAGCAGCCGATTCGCCGGTAAAACCGGCGCGGGTCGATTCGCGACTGTAACGAGCGAAGGTGGACTTGACCCGGCTTGAGGCCACAAGGCTCAATAAAATCGCTGGGATTACCAGGATCAGATAGTAGGTGTCAAAGCCATAAAAAAGGCTTGTTGCTGTGTTCATTGTTTTTCTCCTAATTGCAAACCGATCGCATAATTGTGGAAACATTCGGACGTTAGCATCCGACGTCCACCTTCTGGTTGAATATCAACTATATCCAGTGAGCCGTCGCCGGTTAGGACTGTAATCCCTTCAGGGCGGGTCGCGATGATTTGTCCAGATAAGTAACCTGATGTTGATAGCTCAGCAAGATCGTTAGGTGATGTCACGTGGGCACGATGAAGCTTTAGGCGTCTGCCGTCAGGCAAAGTCGTCCAAGCCCCGGGCCATGGATACGTGCCACGAATCAAGTTGTGAATAGTCGATGCAGATTGCTGCCAATCAACAAGGCCGGTTTGACGAGTGATCATCGCCGCATAGGTCGCTTTGCTAGGATCTTGTAAAACCGGTTGTATTGTCCCAGCAAGGACGCCTTCGATGGCGCCGGGTAAAAGGTCTGCGCCTAGTACGGCTAGCTGATCCATCAACTGGCCAGCGTCAAGTGTATCGACAATCGGTAGACGGCCTTGGAGCAGAATATCCCCTGTGTCCATGCCTTCGTCCATCCTCATGATGGTGATCCCCGTTTCGGTCTTGCCGTCGATGATGCACCATTGTACAGGCGCCGCGCCGCGATATTCCGGCAAGAGTGAGCCGTGAACATTGAGGCACCCCTGGTGTGGAATCGCTAGAATATGTGGTGGTAATATCCGGCCATAAGCAGCTGTGACGATCAGATCTGGATTGAGCGCCGTAAGTTGCGCAGCAAATTCGCCGGTTCTGATTTTGACCGGTTGGATGACTGGAATGTCGTGTTGGATCGCGGTGACTTTGACCGGAGGGGCGGTCAAGACCTGATGACGTCCAGTAGGTTTGTCAGGTTGGCAGACGACTGCAACGATCGGATAGCCTAAATCGATGAGTCGGGTCAAAGCGGGCACGGCAAAATCCGGTGTCCCCATAAAGATGATGCGTGGTTTCATTCGGAAAGCAGGGGTCCCTTCACTTTGTCGCGAAACAAAATCCCATCTAAGTGATCAGTTTCGTGACAGATACAAACTGCTCGCAAACCAGTAGCTGGCAAGCTAAATGGTTGGCCAAAGCGATCATAAGCTTCTAAAACCAGACTAGCCGGTCTTTCGACATCGCCATATTTGCCCGGTATCGATAGACAACCTTCTTGGCCGATTTGGCTTCCTTCACAAGCATTGATTACGGGATTGATTGCTACAACGGGAGGCGTACCATCTTGTAAATCCATGACAAATAGCCGTTTTAAAATACCAACTTGTGGGGCGGCTAAGCCGATACCTTGTCCATCATACATCGTATCAAACATATCATCGATTAAAGCCTGCAATTTGGCATCAAATTCACCAACGGGGCGGCTGTTTTTACGCAACGTTTCGTCGCCATCTTTAAGGATCTGTCGCAAAGCCAAGTATGGGTCCTCCATGTCAAGAAATAGCTATTTCGGATCATTATTATACCATAAAGTCTGATGGTTTTCAGGGGCTTATGTCAAAGCATACTATATGGATCCACGTCGATCGTGACTGCTGTTTGTCCATAATCAAAGCGATTCAAAGCCGTGTTGAGAAAGTTCATCAGGTCGGCCGCTTGCTGCGCCTTGATGATCAGACGATAACGAAAGCGCCCCCGGAGCAAGAAAATCGGGGCACGTCCAGGCTCAAGTAATTCGATTTCAGTCGGTATTCCTCGCTGACTAGCGTCTTCTGCGAGTCGCGTCGTCAACACACCATGAATGTGCTGCATTTTTTCACGCACCGTCCGTTCGTTTGGCCCAGAAAGGAGCAAAAGTCCCAAAACGCCAAAAGGTGGATAGCGCATGGCCTTGCGAAAGGCTATTTCCTGCAGATAAAACTGCTCGTAGTTCTGTTCTGCGGCGGCTAAAATTGCGTAATCATCGGTGTTGTACGCTTGAATCAAGACCTCGCCGGCGGCCTCACCGCGACCAGCACGGCCAGCAGCCTGGGTGATCAAACTGAAGGCGCGTTCGGACGCACGAAAATCCGACATCCCTAACATCAGATCTGCCGATAAAATGCCCACGACTGTCACATTGGGGAAATCGTGACCCTTGGCAATCATCTGGGTACCAATGAGTACGTCTGCCTGATGTGAGGCAAACTGGTCAAGGATTTGGGCATGTGATTGGCGGCCCGTTGTCGTGTCCTGATCCATGCGCAAAGCCGTTGCCGGTGCAAAGGTCTCATTGAAGCTTTTTTCGACTTGTTGGGTGCCAGCGCCAAAACGACCTATCCGTTCACTACCACAGACCGGGCACGTGGCTGGCGGATGGCTAATTTTGCCGCAATAATGGCAAACGAGCTGATATTGTTCCTGACCTGGCATTGAGCCTGGCCGTAGATGGCTCGTCAATGAAACACTGCATGTTTTGCATTTGACAACGTGCCCACAGTCGCGGCAAAGCATGAAACCGGCCATTCCGCGGCGGTTGATAAAGAGCATCCCTTGATTACCGGCCGCAATTGCCCGGCGTAAAGCGAGTGTTAAATCACGACTGAAAACGCTGCGATTGCCCTCACGTAGTTCCTGTCGCATATCGACAATCCGAGTGTCTGGCAATCGACTTTTACCGATTCGTTCATTGAGTCGCAACAAAGTCGTCTGACCCGTTTGAGCACGGTAAAAACTTTCAACTGCTGGGGTTGCGGATCCGAGGACGATCACAGCATCACAAATTTTGGCCCGTTTGCGCGCGATATCCCTAGCATGGTAACGCGGGTGAGTTTCGGATTTGTAGGTCGATTCTTGTTCTTCGTCAATGATGATCAGCCCCACATTAATTA
The DNA here is from genome assembly GCA_028685755.1 of Eubacteriales bacterium. GTDB lineage: Bacteria > Bacillota > Clostridia > Saccharofermentanales > UBA5734 > UBA5734. The sequence goes on from JAQUDJ010000020.1 coordinate 6,184, forward strand.
GCGGAGCAAAAATTGCTGAACGCGCCCCGACAACAACTGAAACTTCTTGGCGCAAAATGCGTTGCCATTGTTCATAGCGTTCAGATGGTGTCAAACGGCTATGGAGTACGGCAGCGCCTGAACCAAAGCGGGATCGAATGCGGGCGACCATTTGTGGTGTCAGTGAGATTTCTGGCACAAGGATAATCACGCCACGACCGAGGGAAGTGGCATGCTTGGCGGTTTGGAGATAGACTTCCGTCTTCCCGCTGCCCGTGATTCCAAATAACAGGAACTCTTGGACGTGTTGAATCTCGCCCGCTGCCACAAGGGCTTCGCGGATGCGTTCGATGGCTTGTTGTTGATCGGGATTGGGCGGGAAATCATCTAACTGCTCGTAAGCAGGCTCCTCCCCACCGGATCGGCGAATTTCTTGCTGGAAATACCTGATAAGTTCTTTCTTTTCAAGTGTTTTAAGAATAGCCCGGCTGATTTGACAGGCATGTAAGACTTCAGGGACTGGTGCTGCGCCATATTCAAGCAACAATTCGATGACTCGTTGGTGACCAAGTCGGTCAATTTCGCCATCTTCTAAGCGTCTCGCTGCTTCTGCTGGATCGATAAGCTCCACCATGCGCACGATTTTGTCGCCGACGGCCGAAACCGCTGATGGCACCATGAGCCGCAATGCATCGCCGTAGGTGCAGCCATATCGCGCACGCATTTGGCTAGCCAACTGTAATTGGTCGAGGCGCAAAACCGGTCGCTCGCTCAGTAAGCGAATCAACGGTTTGACGTAAAAGTCCGTATCGACTGATGATTCGACTGCCAAAACAAAGGCTTGAACGGGCCGATTGCCATTGCCAAAAGGGATTTCGATCCAACTTCCGATAGAGACCTGATCAGTTAAGGCAGCTGGAATTGCATAGGTATATTCGCGGTCAAAGGCCCGTGTTGAATCACGCAGGACAACCCGGCAATACATGGTCGTCTCCTTAAGCGAGCAGCGAGAACAAGTCAAGCTGCGCTGATTCTGGCATGTCCGTCAAGCACCCAGCAGTTGCCAAAGTCAAAATCGAGCTCTGTCCAATTTCCGCACGACGCATCAGGTCATCACGGGATTGAAATGGCCCATTTTGACGGGCTTTGATGATCGATTCAGCGATCGCTTCACTGATCCCCGGTATTGCGTTGAGTGGCGGCCGGATTCGGGTCGGTGTTTCGGCTGAAAAATGCGTCGCCGTTGAAGCGTATAAATCAATCGGCAAAAAGTCCAAACCGCGCAGCTGCATTTCTTCGACAAGTTCAATAATGTAATAAATTTTTTGTTCGCGATCACTGAGCTCGCGAAACCGACTTTTTAGATCGGCGCGAATCTGGGTTACGGCGTTTGGCGGATTGCACATCAACGTGCTGTCAAATTCATCAGCACGCACGGTGAAGTAGGCACAATAATAGGCTAGTGGGTGATAGACCTTAAACCAAGCGACCCGCAAACTCGAAATGGTATAGGCGGCGGCATGTGCTTTCGGGAACATATATTTGATTTTTTTACAGGAATCGATATACCAATCTGGCACATGATTATCACGCATCAGTTGCTCGTGTTCGGCCGATAAACCCTTCCCCTTGCGCACTTTTTCCATGATGTCAAAGGAGGCTTTATTGGGTAAACCTTTGTGAATCAGCCAACTCATAATACTGTCGCGGCAACCAATAACGTCGTTGATTGTACATGTGCCACTGCGGATCAACTCTTGCGCATTGCCTTTCCAGACATCGGTGCCATGCGAGAGCCCCATCAGCTGAACGAGGTCAAAAAAGCGGGTCGGACTCGTCTCTCGGATCATATCACGGGCCATGAAGGTGCCCATTTCTGGCAATCCCAGGGTCGCGGAATTTGCAGGAGACTTCCCTTGTGGGATGCCCAACCCCTCGGTCGAACAGAACAGGGACATGACGCGTTCGTCTGGGATGGGAATGTTCCGAACGTCAACACCGGTCAAATCACCGAGCATTTTGAGCATCGTCGGATCATCATGGCCAAGCACATCGAGCTTTAAAATCGTGTCATGCATCGCGTTAAAGTCAAAATGCGTGGTCACGGTGCCACCATCGCGCTTATCGGCTGGATGCTGGATCGGAGTAAAGTCGTAAATGTCGCGCTCTTTTGGCACGACAACAATCCCGCCCGGGTGTTGGCCAGTCGTACGCTTGACGCCAACTAAGGCTTGTGACAGGCGAGCGACTTCAGCCTGAGTCGCAAAACGCGCCTGTTTTTCAAAATATTTCAAAACCATCGCTTGGGCATTTTTCTCGGCAAAACCACTGATTGTCCCTGCGCGGAAAGTGTGCGACGAACCAAACATTTCTTCAATAAACTTATGTGCGCGAGCCTGATACTCTCCGGAAAAATTTAGATCGATATCGGGTTGCTTATCGCCTTTGAAGCCGAGGAATGTTTCAAAAGGGATGTCTTGGCCTTCGCGATTGAGTGATGTGCCACATTCGGGGCATGATTTGGCCGGCAAATCATAGCCTGAACCATAATTGCCAGAATCATTGCCTTCAAAATAATGGCAGTTCGGGCAAATATAATGTGGCAACAATGGATTTACTTCCGTGATCCCACACAGCGTCGCGACCAAAGATGAACCGACAGAGCCTCGCGAGCCAACTATATAACCATCGGCATTGGATTTGGCAACTAGATGATGGGCGATGTAGTACATCACCGAAAACCCGTTATCAATAATTGAATGGAGTTCGCGTTCGATGCGTTCGCGCACGACCTCCGGCAGTTGCCCTTCACGGCCATAAACGGCATCGGCGGTCGACCACGTGAGATTGCGGACATCATCAGGTGCAGAAGCAATGATCGGCGGGAAAGAACCATCGGGGAAAGGTTTTAACTGGTCACTAATCCGATCGGCAATGGCTTGCGGTTGCGTGATGACCACGTCGTGCGCCACAGCATCGCCTAAATAGGAAAACTCGGCGAGCATTTCACCGGTCGTGCGAAAGAAAATATCCGGCTGTTCACGGTAATCGGAATAGCCGTTATCAGCGAGCAAAATGCGCCTAAACTCGGCATCATCGCGTTCAAGAAAATGGACGTCGCAGGTCGCACAGACCGGTTTTTTGGTGCGCTGACCTAATGCAACGACAAGCCGATTGAGTTGCCGCAGGTCTTCTTCAGACTTAATGCCACTATTTTCTTGACGTAAGTAGTAGCTATTGTTTGTTATCGGTTGAATTTCAAGGTAATCGTAAAACCGTGCCAGGCTGACGAGATCGTTCTGTTGAACCACACTTTTGGCAACGTCAAATTGATTGCCAGATTTGCGATAGGCTTCCAAGACTGCTTGGAAAATTTCACCATTTTCGCAGGCACTGCCCAGAATGAGTCCCGTTCGGAAATACTGCAGGAGAGAACGTGGAATACGTGGGCGGGTATGGAAAAAGCGCGTATGGGACTCCGAAACAAGGCGGTATAAGTTGTAAAGTCCCACATTATCAGACGCAAGTAAAATGATATGGTTGACCGTACGTTTGTGTTCACGGACTTGATCATCTGATAGATGGCCAACCGATGTGTTGAGCTCGGATAGACTACTGGTTTGCGAGCGTTTGAAAAGTTTGGCAAAAATTTCGCCACAAACACGGGCATCATCATCCGCGCGGTGATGACGGTCAAGTTTGATCCCGAGGTGAGCAGCAACGGTGTTGAGTTTATGATTCTCTAAGTGTGGCAGGAGTTTGCGTGCGAGGGCCAAGGTATCGACCAACGGCGGATTGAATTTGATCCGCGGATCGGACTCTAGCGAGGTGCGAAAGCCTTCATAGCGGATAAAGGAAAGGTCAAAAAAGGCATTGTGGGCCACGACGGGTTTGTCCCCAATGCGTTTGGCAAGCTCGGTGAAAGCCGACCAGGGATCTGGTGCGCCCTGTAAGTCAAGCGCGGTGATCCCGGTCAGTTCAGTGATTTTAGGTGGGATATCGACGAGGGGATTGATCAACGTGACCCACGGCTCACCGGCACTAAACCCCCCTTGTCCATCGGGCAAAAAGGGCACAGCAGCCAATTCGATGACACGGTCGCGCGAAGGGTCGAGGCCTGTCGTTTCAACATCGAGTGCAATGAAACCGGTACTGAGATCGGCCTGTTCGCAAGCCCAGGCAACAGTTGGACCGTCATCGACAAGATAGCCTTCCATCCCGTAAATGATTTTAATTTTCTGCCCCTTGCGCGCTAAATCTTGCTGAGCTGTTGCTGCATCCGGAAAAGACTGGACAACGCCGTGATCGGTAATCGCTATGGCAAGATGACCAAAACGGGCCGCCAGCTTAACGAGATCTTTGGTTTCGCAGACCGCATCCTTAGTACTCATTTTGGTGTGTGCATGTAATTCAACACGGCGATGCTCAGCTTGATCCTGCCGACCAGCGGGGCGCTGTGCAGCCTGTAATCCGAGGACACGTGCCTGTAAGTCTTTTGAAAATTGCGCATCAAACGAGATTTCGGCGCTTATTTTTAAATATTTTTGATTAAAGACATCATCGAGGGTTTCTTTTTCATTGGGCTTGGCAAACAGGATGCAACTGACCGAGCTGCTTAAGTCAGTCAAAGCAAATTTGTATAGCAAACGGGTCCCGTTGCTGATCGAACGACACTCTAAAGCGAATATTTCACCCTCGAGTAAAACAAGTCCTGATTCGTTATTGAGTTCGCGCACGGATTGTCGCTTGAGATCACCATTGACCTTGCCCCATAAGACGCCTTCGACCTTGGGTGGACGGCGATACGGTGTCGCAAAATTCGGTGCACCCGACCCTGATCCTTTTGCAGCGGCAATCGACCCATTTTGTGGCGGATTGGCAGGAATGGCGCAAATATCGCTGTTCGCAAGCTGACTTAAGGTTTCGGCACGCGCTTTCTGGGCTTCGTCGCGGTGCGCGTCATGCATGCTCCTCGTGTAATCAAAAAGCGAGGCCGCTTGCGCCGCAAAATCGAACTGAAAGCGTGCGTGAAAAGCGTTATCAACGAGTTGGGTTAATTCGCCGCTCACTTTATGGGCTAGTTCTTGGCGACTTGTGTCAGGCACAAAGACGCGAATGGTGGTGGTCACGTGTTGATCGATTTCAAACGTTGCATGACTGAGTAAAGCACCGAAAAAGGCGTCTTTTTTGCGCAAATGGCGGATCAGCCAAGGTGCACTGGCAGCAACTGCGGCTTGCAGCTTGAGTGGGGGTAATGGCTCGGCAAAAGTCTGACTGATCAGCACTTCTCGAGCTGGCAAGGCTGCTTCTAGTGAAGTTTCAAGTTCGATTAGTAAGGCTGATGGAAAAGGGGTTGCAACTAGGGTCTCGATACGGACAGCGCCTGTTTTTTGAACAGACATTCCGGAAACCAATCCTGGCATTTGTTGCAGCTGAGCAAGTACAGCAGAATCAGTCAGCAAATGGGTAAAGAAGTCAGCAAGGGAAGTTTGCATGCGTCAGACTCCGCTCAAGCGCGCGATTTCAGCCATCAAGGCCTCTACCGCTTCAGCTTCTGGCACTTTTTTGATGATTTCACCATGGACAAAGATCAAAAACTCGCCTTTTCCGCCGGCGATGCCGACATCAGCGTGGCGCGCTTCGCCAGGGCCATTAACCGCGCAGCCCATGACTGCAACTTTTAACGGGGTTTTGATTTTCTTTAAACGTTCTTCAACTTCCCCGGCAATACCGATCAGATCAACACTGGTACGGCCACAGGTGGGACAGCTGATCAACTCAGGTCCGCGGCGGCGTAAACCGAGGGCTTGCAAAATACTGTAAGCTGCTTCGATTTCGGCAACCGGTTCTGCTGTCAAAGAAACGCGTAGCGTATCACCGATGCCTTCTGCGAGTAATGTCCCAATACCAACCGCTGAACGGATCGCCCCCTCACGCCGGGTTCCTGCTTCGGTAACGCCGAGGTGGAGTGGGTAATTGGTTTTAGCGGATAAGAGACGATAGGTTTCGATCGTCAACGCCGGGTCTGAGGCTTTGATTGAGATCACCACATCTTGAAAATCCCAAGCCTCAAGCATTGCTACCGCTTCTAGTGCTGAGGCAACCATCGACTGGGCATTGACGCCACCAAAACGATCAATCACCTCGCGGCTCAGCGATCCTGAATTGACACCCACGCGAATCGGGATCTGGCGTTCACGGACAGCTTCAACAACCTGTCGCACACGGTCTGGTCCCCCAATATTACCGGGATTGATGCGAATTTTATCCGCACCTGCTTTGATTGCCGCTAAAGCGAGTCGATAATCAAAATGGATGTCTGCGACAATCGGCAAGGGCGATCGGCGGCGAATCGCCGCAAAGGCGTCTGCCGCTTCTAAATCTGGCACAGCTAATCGCGTCAAATCGCAGCCAGCTTCAGCTAATGCTTCAATTTGGCGAATCGTTCCCGCGATATCGCGCGGGTCAGTATTGTTCATCGATTGGATCGCAATGGGTGCTAGGCCGCCGATGATTACACCACCGACGTTAATCGGTCGAGTATATTTACGTTCAAACATGTTAGCCTCCCATCAAGCGCAACACGTCAAAGAATAACCCAGCCAAACCTAGAAACACGATCAAGGCTAGACCCACGACACCAATAACAGTTTGCGTGCGCGGCGCAAGTCGTTTGCCACGAATCGCTTCGACCCCGATGAGAATCAAATGATGCCCATCAAGTGGTGGGATTGGAAGTAAATTCATAAAGCCCAAGCTGACAGATATCAAGGCAAACATCCACAGTAGTTGGTAGATTTTGTCGCGGAGGGGTTGCTCATTTTCAACGACATTGCTGACCATTGAGACCACACCAACTGGACCTGATAACGTATCTTCAGCCTTGGCTTGACCGGTAAAAATCGCACCAATGCTTTTAAGTGTGACTTTGACAATGGACCAAGACCATTGTACGGATTGGTTGACAGCGGGTAAAAAAGCCGTATCAGTCGCAAACCAAACACCGCGCGGCAGCACTTCTTCGAAGCGTGTTGCGACCATCGTAACGGTCTGGGGTTGCCCTTCTCGCAGGATATCAACAGTAATTGGCTGACCTGCACTTTGTTGGACCGTCTCGCGGAAGCCCTCGGTTGCTAAATAATCGATGCCATTGGCAGCTAAAAGCACATCACCAATGCGCAACAGTGGCTGGCCATTGTTGGAATTTGGGTCGACAGCTGCAACAATCGCCCCCCCGTCACGCAATTCCGGTTCGACCGTGACCCCTAGGCGGAAGCGTTCTGCTGTTTTTGGTTCGAGGACTACCGTCCGTGTTGAACCATCTTGAGCATGAATAGTGAGCGTAATCGGCTGATCCACTTTGGTAAACATTTCAACAGCCGTATAGTCCAAGGTCGTGCGCACTGGCTTGCCATTCGCCTCGAGAATGCGGTCACCGGCAACGAGGCCAGCTTGGTCAGCTAACGTATCGCGCATCGTTTCTTGAATAACTGGAATCGTATAGCCAAACGTCGAAAACATGATCAGAAAAGCTAATACACCTGCCAATAAATTGACAGCAGGACCAGTGCCGATCACAATTGCCCGCGCCCATTTGGGTCGATTGTAAAACAACCCCGGATCGTTTGGATCGTAACCTGGATCATCCTCCCCTTCTTCGCCGGCAAAGCGAACAGAAGCGCCAATTGGCAGGAGTTTGATGTTGTACTGAATGCCGTTAACGACCTTCGAATAGATTGATGGTCCCATGAACAAGTTGAATTCTAAAATCCGAAAGCCTAATTTGAGACCGGTCAGAAAATGGCCGAGTTCGTGGATGATCATTAAAATACTGAGAAGAATGATGCCAATTAGAATACCCATAAAATGGAAAACTCCTTTGTGGTGGACCGAGGTCTAAAACTTTATTGTGCTGCGACATCACGGCGAGCCCATTGATCAAGCGCCATGATGTCCGAAAAGTCAAAGGTATGCAAGATGCCTTCGCGTTGATGATGTTCAAGGCAAGCTTCGACGCGGCGGGCGATATCCAGGAAGCCGATTTGGCCTTTGAGGAAAAGATCGACGGCTGCTTCGTTGGCTGTATTTAAGACAGCTGGCAGGGTGCCACCGATTCGAGTCGCTTCGTAAGCTAAGGCAAGTAAGCGGAAGGTTTCGCTGTCTGGTTTTTCAAATGTTAGTGTCGTGGTGCGCGGATCAAAGGGATTGTAGTGTGGCTGTGTCGCGGGAACACGCTGTGGCCAAGTCAAGGCTAATTGAATCGGCAGTTTCATGTCCGGAAAGCCCATTTGAGCAAGGACTGAACCGTCTTTGAATTCGACCATTGAGTGAATGATGCTCTGAGGGTGAACGACAACGTCAATCTGGTCGACAGGACAATCAAACAGCCAGCTCGCTTCGATGACTTCTAAGCCTTTGTTCATCAACGTTGCTGAATCGATGGTGATTTTGCCGCCCATCGTCCAGGTTGGATGTTTCAAGGCTTGGGCAACCGTCACCTGTTCGAGCTCAGCTTTTTGGCGACCGCGAAAAGGGCCACCTGAAGCCGTGATCAGAATCCGCGCTAATGAATCGTCTGGTGCGCCAGCTAAGCACTGCCAAATTGCCGAATGTTCACTGTCCACTGGATATATTTTGGCCCCGGTTTGGGACAGCAAAGGCATGACAAGGGCCCCGCCGGCAACGAGTGTTTCTTTGTTCGCAAGGGCAATCGTCTTGCCAGCACGAGCGGCGGCGAGAACTGGTTCGAGTCCCGCTACGCCAACCATCGCAGCAACAATGGTATCCGCTGCTGCGAGCGTAGCCGCCGCTATGTTACCGGCTTGACCATGCATGATTTCAACGGGTGGTTTGAGATCAGCTAATCGTGTTTTGAGTGTTTGGGCATCAAAAGGATCAGCAACCGATACTAAGATCGGTCTAAATTCACGAACCTGTTGTTCCAATAACTCGAGTCGGCGACCAGCCGTTAACGCCAAAACACGAATGCCGAGATGACGGCAAACGTCAAGGGTTTGAGTTCCGATTGAACCCGTTGATCCGAGTAAGCTGATTGCAACTGTCATGGTTGACCTTTCAAAAGAGGGTGACCAGAGCGGCTAATAAAAACGTCATGGGTAGGGTAAAAAGAATACCATCAAAACGATCCAACATGCCACCGTGACCAGGCAACCAATTGCCAAAATCTTTGACATCACACCAACGTTTGATACCAGATGCCATCCAATCGCCAAGTTGCGAGGCGGCACTCAATGCGATGCCACTCAGCAGGGCAAAACTCAACAAAGTCGGGTGATCTAAAAGTGCCCTAAACGGCAACTCGGCGATCAATGGGAACATCACGAGCGTCGTTAAAACGCCGCCGAAAAGCCCACCTAAGCTACCTTCAATCGATTTTTTCGGACTGATGCGCGGAACAATTTTATGTTTACCAGTCGTGACCCCGACGAAAAAAGCAAATACATCCGATACCCAGGTCGCGATCAAGGCCATCACTAGCCAATACCAACCACGTGGGATGAAATACAACAATAAAACCGCTGTCCCTAATGGTAAAACGACATAAAAGTAGGTCGCGGCAGTCACAACAACACGCGGCATTGCCTCGGGTCCTTCGCGGATCAGCAGAAGCACGCCGGTCAAAGCAGACCAAATCACCAGACCCGTCATTAGAAATGCATAGCCCGCGATCGCTGGAAATTGCCATGCGCCTGGTTGGCCTGGCAATATGGGGGTCAAGTCAATGAATAACACGAGTAAAGGTAATAAAAAGAGAAATGCACCGATTTGGCTCAAAACGGGTGGGAGCTTAAGTTGATGATTCTGTAAAGCTCGGTCAAGTTCTTGTCGCGACAAAAAGCTCACGATCGCAAACATAATCAGCGGCATAAACGGTAACCAAAAGCCTGGCAGCATAAACGCGATAATAGCGATGGTGAACAGAACACCGGTCAGGATACGCTGGCTCATACGGATTTGACTCCTCCAAAACGGCGATTGCGATCGGTATAGGCTTCGAGTGCCTGATCAAGATGGGCATCTGAAAAATCGGGCCATAAGACATCGGAATACCAAAATTCAGAATATGCACATTGCCAGAGTAAAAAATTCGACAGGCGCATTTCGCCACTCGGGCGAATAATCAAATCCGGATCGGGGACGTCTGGTAAATATAAGGATTGGCTAATTAATGTTTCATCGATGGCCGCTGGTTCGAGCTCACCCTGTTGGACCAATAGAGCGAGCTTCTGACAGGCTTGCACAATCTCACGGCGACCACCATAGTTGAAGGCTACAATTAACTGCATGTTGTCGCGATTGATCGAATTTGCTTCACCTTCAACAATTATTTTGCGGATATCTTCTGGCAAGGCTGGGATGTCGCCGATAAAGCGTAGTCGGATGCCTTCAGCGGCGAGTTCTGTATCATAGCGGCGAAAAAATTCACCGAATAGATTCATCAAAGCGTGGACTTCATCATCGGGTCGACTCCAATTTTCGGTTGAAAAGGCATAGACGGTCAGATACTTGATGCCCCGATTGCCACACATGCGGCAGAGCGCCTTGAGATTCTCAGCGCCGGCACGATGACCTGCTTGGCGAGGAAGATTGCGATTTTTAGCCCAGCGGCCATTGCCGTCCATGATGACCGCCACATGTTGCGGAATGCGGATATTCGAATCACCCGTTTCGTCTGATGATGCTTGTTTGGCGCCGTCAACACGCGTTGACTCGGACAGCTTGGATGCTGGTTTTCGGAAATCACGCATGACTCGAAAAAGGGATGACCATTTGAATCGCATACTGTTCCTTTCAATAAACAAACCGGGTGTGTGACCACCCGGTTGGCATGACGGCCAGATTTAATGCTCGATTCAATCAGACTTCCATCAGGTCTTTGTCTTTTTGGGCAACAATTTTTTCGATTTCGGCGATAAATTTGTCGGTTAACTTTTGCAAATTGGCCTCGAAGTCAGCCATGCCGTCTTCTGTCAGTTCTTTGTTTTTGAGATGATGGCGGAATTTGTCGATCCCATCGCGGCGAATGTTGCGGATCGCGATTTTCGCTTCCTCGGCGTACTTAGCGACCTGTTTGACCAGGTCTTTGCGGCGTTCTTCAGTCAACATCGGAAACACTAGGCGTAATTGTTTGCCATCATTGTTCGGATTGATTCCAAGGTCAGATGCTTGAATCGCTTTTTCGATGGCTTTGAGGGATGTCGGATCCCAAGGCGTGATGTTAATCATTCGCGGTTCAGGTACTTGGATATTAGCAACCTGTTGGATAGGTGTCTGCACGCCATAGTAGTCGATCATAATGCGATCGAGGACTTTGGGGTTGGCACGGCCGGCACGAATGGTATTAAATTCTTCCGACAAAACATGAATCGTTTTTTTCATGTGATCTTCGAAAGGCAAATAGGTATCTTTGGATAAAATGATCTGTGGCATGAGTCACCTCCGGGAAATAATCATGTCAATTATAACCCATCGTGGAATCAGCTGACAATCGTACCAACCTTTTCGCCGCACGCTAATCGTATAATATTTTGCGGGTCATCGATTGAAAAAACCGCGATTGAAACATGATTATCACGACATAGTGCAGCCGCTGTGGCATCCATGACGCCCAAGTTTAGACGCAGGACTTCATCGTGGCTGACTTGGTCATATCGAACGGCATCAGAATGCTTGCGCGGATCTTTGTCGTAAACGCCCTCAACATTGGTTGCTTTAAAAATAATATCGGCATCGATTTCGGTCGCACGCAGTGCTGCAGCGGTATCCGTCGAAAAGAACGGATTGCCAGTGCCACAGGCAAAGATCACAACGCGACCTTTTTCAAGATGACGTACGGACCTTTTACGGATATACGGTTCAGCAAATTGGCGCATTTCGATCGCGCTGATCACGCGAGTCACCGCGCCAGCTTGTTCGAGTGCGTCGGACAAGGCCAGTGAGTTCATCGCGGTAGCCAACATGCCCATGTGATCGGCAGTGACTCGATCCATACCCTCGCTGGTCCGGCCGCGCCAAAAATTGCCGCCTCCGACAACGATTGCAACTTGCACACCAAGTCCCATTAGATCACGGATCGTTTTGCCGAGGCGATGTAGTGTATCGTTGTCGATACCCATCCCTTTGCCCCCGGAAAGTGACTCACCACTGACTTTGAGCAGAATTCGTTTGTAAATAGCTGGCATAAATTCCTCCTTGGTTTGAAAAAAGGGACATGCTGGGCATGTCCCTTTGGATCAATTCCGTTAAAGAATTACTTGATCTGTTTCATAACTTCTTCCGCGAAGTTTTCTTCTTTTTTCTGGATGCCTTCACCAAGCTCGAAGCGGACAAAACGGCGAACCGTGATGTTTTCGCCGATTCTGGCGATCATTTCTTTGACGAGCATCGAAATCTTCTTGGAATCATCTTTGACGTAAGCCATTTCAAGGAGACAGTTGTCTTCGTAGAATTTGTTCAGGCTGCCTTCAACGATTCGGTCGACGATTTTTTCCGGTTTGCCTTCGTTTAAAGCTTTGTTGCGAATAATCGCTGCTTCTTTTTCGAGCTCTTCAGCCGGCACTTCATCTTTGCTGACCCATTTAGGGTTCATCGCTGCGACTTGCATCGCGAGGTCGCGGACGAGACGTTTGAAGTCTTCGTTTTTGGCAGCGAAGTCGGTTTCGATGTTGACTTCGATCAAAACACCAACGCGGCCAGCTGCATGAATATATGAATCTACAATGCCTTCAGCAGCAATTCGGGATGATTTTTTGTCAGCAGAGGCAATGCCTTTTTCACGCAGCCATGCAATGGACTTTTCCATATCGCCATTGGTTTCGGTGAGGGCCTTTTTGCAGTCCATCATGCCGGAACCGGTTTTTTCGCGGAGTTCTTTAATCATTTCAGTTGTAATTGCCATGGTATTCTCCCTCTTGCAGGTCTAACTTATTCTTCGATTTTGGCGGTCTCGTCAGCGGTGATTGTGGTGACTTCAGTTTCTTCAGCGACGAGCTGTTCACCCTGGCGACCTTCGATGACGGCGTCAGCCATGCGGCCGGCGATCAACTTGACAGCGCGGATCGCGTCGTCATTACCCGGAATAACATAATCAACTTCTTCCGGATCACAGTTGGTGTCAACGATACCGACGATCGGAATACCCAAACGACGTGCTTCCATGACGGCAATGTGTTCTTTCTTTGGATCGACGACGAACATGCATGACGGCAGACCAGGCATGGTTTTGATGCCACCGAGGTTCTTTTCTAATTTTTCCATTTCGAGCTTGAGCTTGGCGACTTCTTTCTTAGGCAGAACTTCGAAGGTTCCGTTATCCTGCATGTTGGTCAGCTCAGTGAGACGGTTGATACGTTTTTTGATGGTGGTGAAATTGGTCAAGGTGCCACCGAGCCAGCGGTTGTTGATGAAGAACATGCCACAACGTTCTGCTTCTTCACGAATGGAATCCTGCGCCTGTTTCTTGGTGCCGACGAAAAGGATCGTGCCGCCTGCCATTGAGACCTGACGGATAAACATGTAAGCTTCGTCAGCCTTGCGAACGGTCTTTTGGAGATCGATGATGTAGATTCCGTTCCGTTCGGTGTAGATGTACTCCGCCATTTTTGGGTTCCAGCGGCGGGTTTGATGTCCAAAATGAACACCGGCTTCGAGTAGTTGTTTCATTGAGATAACAGCCATTATAAGGTTCCTCCTGTTTTTTCCTCCATGGGTTTTGACCAATCCGAATGACTCCGGAAGGCAACAGTCGAGCTGTCCCATGTGTGTAATTGAGCCTGTAGCATTTTAGCATGGCTAGATGCGACTGGCAAGTGGCGCAAGCTGTTCTTATGTGGGAATAATTCAGTTATAATCAAATAAGCTAAAAAAAGGAGTTTTAACGATGTTATCGACGCAATTAAGTCAACTCGCCATCCAAAACGATTGGCAAATCAATGCCAAAGACGATCTAGTATATGGAGATTTTAACAAGTTTCGCTTCACCTTGATGGAAGGAATTGGTTTTAAGGCTATTTTGACCCCAGTTGCCGGAATCAGTTCTGAAGGATTGGTCACAATAAAAGCTTGGCTTCGCGCCAATCAAAAGCCTTTGAATCTTAAAAACTATAGTTTAGCCGATAATTTCCTGGTTGTTCGCCTTCGCGAAAGTTGGAAACCGCGGTCGACTGAACAACTCGCTGCGATTTTGACGCAACTTTCTGACGTCCTTAAGCAGATCGAATTGCCTTTAGAGGCTTGTGCAATATGCGGCCAGCCGGCAGAAAAGCAAGGTCTACTTCATGGCTTATATTGCGCCATGCATCTCGAATGCCAAGATACAAAGACGGTTGATTTTACCGCGACACACACGTAAGCGATGAAAACTCAAGAAGCGATCGGTCAGCCATTAATCGCTTATCGCCAAGCAATGATCGAGGTAATTGTCGATCTGTGTAAGATTCCAAGTGTCAAAGGACCTGCCGAGTTAGGTGCACCTTTTGGTATCGAAAATGAAAAGGTTCTCCATACTTTCTTGGCAATCGGCGAAAAGCTTGGCTTCAAAGCTGTCAATCTCGATGGCTATTGCGGCTACCTCGAATGGGGCAACCAAGGCCCAATCGTTGCGATACTTGGCCACCTCGATGTGGTGCCAGCGATCGACGGCTGGACACACGATCCTTTTGAACCCGTCGTGACCGATGATCGAATCATCGCCCGCGGTACAGCCGATGACAAGGGGCCGGTTGTAGCCGCCCTTTTTGCAATGAAAGTGCTACATGAAGAAGGCTTTGCCCCCAATTGCCGCATAAGACTCATTGTTGGTCTCGATGAGGAAAGTGGTAGTGAATGCATGGCACACTACGTCAAAGTCGCTGAACTACCTGCTGTCGGATTCACGCCAGATGCTGAATTTCCAGTCATTTTTGCGGAAAAGGGCATTGCCCATCTTGAATTAGTCTATCAGCTAGATTGGGCCGAACATGCAGCCGCAAATACCAAACGTCTTGCAAAATCAGGGACACCAGGCAATACTGGCACGCCGTGGAGTCATACTCGCCACTTGGTCAAGGCGAAGGCGGGACAGCGCGCCAATATGGTCCCAGCTAAGTGCGAATTATTCTGGCAGACCGCCGACGGGCATTTAACTTCAGAAGTATTTGCCGGCCATGCCGCCCACGCGAGCATGCCATGGGAAGGTGTAAACGCAATCTCGGCAGCCATGTTGGATGCAGCAAATGATCTAACCCCGCATCCTTTCGCGGTCTTTTACGAGCAATTCATCACGTCAACATGGACGGGGGAAGCACTCGGAATAAATGGAGCCGATCACTCTGGCCCATTAACTTTAAATCCAGGCATCCTTGAGTTAAATGAAAATGTCGCCCGTCTGACACTCGACATCCGCTATCCGGCGACCTGGACAATCGATCAGATTTCGGCCGCCATGCGACACAAGCTCGCTGACGAACCGGTCGAAATCATAGTCAAAAGCCACCATGTACCGTTACAAAATGATATCGATTCACCACTCGTCCAAAAATTGATGCGTGTTTATAACGAACAGACGCAGAGCGACCTTCAGGCCATTGCCATAGGCGGCGGAACCTATGCGCGGACGATGCCAAATATCGTGGCTTTTGGTCCGACTTTTCCCGGTGATCCCGATGTGTGTCATCAAGTCGATGAGTATATCACGATGAATAAATTGCTCGCTTCAGCCGTTATTTATCGGGAGGCGTTGCGGGAATTGGCGCACTCGATTCAATAAATTCACGTTCTAAGCGTTTGAGGCGTTTGAGTTCGAGAATAATAAGAACCGATGTCACAATAACCGCGACCAAGTCTGCGATTGGACTAGCCAACCAGACCCCCTTCAATCCCCAAAATCGGGGCAATATGAGATAGAGTGGAATTAAAAATATAACTTGTCGCATGAGACTTGAAAACATCGCAATGCGCGCATGACCAATACTCTGAAAATAAATAGTACTTATAAATTGAAAACCGAGAAATGGCAACATCAGAAGATAGGCCCGTAATGCAAAGGTGCCAATTTCGATTACTTGCGGATCGCTGCTAAACAGTCGAATCAGTGCTCCAGGCATACTCATGACAACAATCGTGCCAAATACGGTGATTGATGTCGCGATTATGATGGCTTGCTGCCAGGTTTCACGTACGCGTGCATATGCCTTAGCGCCATAATTGTACCCCAAGATTGGCTGTACACCTTGGTTAATCCCAAAGAGTGGCATCTGAAAAAGAATCGCAATACTGGTGACTATAGTCATCGCCCCGATCGCCGGATCGCCGCCATAACTGCGCAACATTCGGTTCGCAAGGACAGCGACAAAGCTGAATGAAATCTGCATGGCAAGCGGTGAAACGCCGATAGCCAATATTTGGCGAACTGCAGTTAGTTGCAACGGCATTTTGCTAGGATGCAATTTCAGGTGACTGGTTTTGCCAGCAAAATAGCTGACGACCCACAACATCGAAATGAACTGACTGATGATTGTTGCCCAGGCTGCACCTTCAACACCCCAGCCAAAGCCGAGTATGAAGAGCGGATCCAAAACCATATTCAACCCAGCCCCAAGCAATTGCGTTGATGCTGAGCGCTTAGGATTACCCGCGCCGCGGATTGAGCTATTGAGTGCAAATCCGATTGTGTTAAAGACATTACCGTAGAGAATAATTCGCAGATAATTAACCGCATAAGGCAGGGTATCTAGGCTCGCGCCAAAAGTCTTGAGCATGGGTTCGAGCCATAGGAGGCCGATCAAACTCAAACTCGTTCCAACGATCAAACTGAGTGTCAAGGCGTTTGCCAAAACCATTTCGGCGTCTTTATGCTTTCTCGCCCCAAGCTTCAATGAAATCGTCGCTGTCGAGCCGACACTGATCATCAACATAAAGCCGAGCAAAATATTGCTCATCGGCAAGGTCAAACCAATACCCGAAAGGGCTGCTGTATTGTGTAATTGCCCAATCCAAAAGCGGTCGACGACATTATAAAACGCATTGACCAACATCCCAATAATCGCCGGAACCGAGTATTGAATAATTAATTTGCGAATTGGGTCGTGGGCGAGTTGGCGCTCGCGGGCGTTCATAGGGTGCGGGATAGACTCGGTCGATGGTGTGGGGTGCATACAAGTTACCACGCTTTTTCTGCTTAATTCACGCATTGGTGATCTCTACATGAAAAAGGCTGCCTGATTTAGCAGGCAGCCTTAGGCTGTCATTTGGAATAAATGAGCACCTTGCAACACGTTGTGTGCAAGGGCTGATGTCAGAAGCTATTTATTCGGCTGCTTCTGGTGTTTCTTCAGTTGCAACGGGTGCGGCTTCGGCTGCTTCTAGTGCTTCTTCAGTTGCAACGGGTGCGGCTTCGACTGCAGGTGCAGCAGGTGCAACAACTTCTGGGGCAGCTTCGTAGACTTCATCAGCACGGACTGGATTAATCGGTTCAACTTCTTTGATGCTGATGCTGATACGGCGTTTTTCGTTGCTCACTTCAAGAACACGGGCGTCGATTTCCATACCTTCAACAAGGACCTCTTCAGGCTTGTTCAGGCGAACGTCCGAAATCTGTGAAATATGGCAAAGGGCATCGACACCTGGTGCTAACTCAATGAATGCACCGAATTGGAACATCCGAACAACACGACCGTGGACGATAGTTCCGACCGGGAATTGGCTTTCGACGTCATGATAAGGATCATCTGTTGCACGTTTGTAGCCGAGTGAAATGCGCTTCTTTTCGACGTCAAAGTCTTTGACATAGACGTGAATCGGATCGCCAACGCTGACAACTTCTGACGGATGGTGGATGCGATTCCAAGACAGTTCAGAAACATGAACGAGACCGTCCACGCCACCAATGTCAACGAATGCACCAAATGTGGTCAAGCTGCGAACGACGCCGTCAAATTCCTTGCCAGCTTCGATCTGACCCCAAATTTCGTCCGCTTTTTCTTTGCGAGCGGTCGAGATCAGGGCACGACGTGATCCAGAAACGCGAAGACGTTTCTTGTCCGGATCATACTGGGTGACGAGGATTTCTAAGGTCTGGCCACGATAGGCGTCCAGATCATTGACGATGTTCATTTCGAGCTGGGTGCGATGAATGTAGATATCAACACCACCGTAGGTTGCGATCACGCCGTCTTTGACGACATTGATGACCTTGACCTGGATCGGGGTCTTGTTAGCAAATGCATCTTCGATCAGGCCCTTATATTTGCCAAAGTCGACGCGCGCCTTGGATAGGACGATTTCTTTTGTCATATCCGTATTGCGGATATTGCGCACATAGACGTCAATTTCGGTGTGATTGGCGATTGCCTGATCCAGGTCGAAGTCCGGGTCAGCATCAAACTCGTGACGCGGGATCTTGCCTTCTGACTTGTCGCGAACATCAACGTATACATTCTCATTGTCATAACGAACGATAACGCCTTTGACCGTCGCGCCCCGCTTGAGCTGCGGAATATTGTCAATAAAATCCGTAAAGCTCACATCACCATGTTCCTGCTGGTTTGTTAAAACCTCTTGCTCTGTCATCTCCTGGATAACCTCCCTGATTATACGTTCCGGTGTTGACGCGCCTGCCGTGATGCCGACTTTGAGAGCTTTGAGGTCTCGTCCAACCAACAAAGGTCGAACATCTATCGGATTTTCGATCAGAAAAGTCTCACCACACTGTTGCTTGCAAACGTCGACGAGTTTCATGGTGTTGGAGCTGTTACGGCTGCCGATGACAAGCATCAAATCAACACGTTGGGCAATCTCCTTCGCCTCTTTTTGTCTGACTTCAGTGGTACTACATATTGTATCAAATATTCTTACGTTTGCAATTTTATTTTTGACAATTGCCTGGATTGCTAGGTACTCTTCGTAAGAAAAAGTTGTCTGGGCAACGAGGATTGCGGGGGCATCGGGAAAGATCATTTCTCCAGCCTGGGTTCGTTTGGACAGTAAAATGGTGGGGTTTTGGCTTTCGCCTTGAATTCCCACCACCTCAGGGTGTCCAGGGTTGCCGGCAATGATGATTGTTTCGTTATTTTCACTGGCAAGGCGAACAATTCGATGGATTTTGTTGACATAGGGGCAGGTGCAATCGAATATTTCACAGCCTTTGAGGGCTAAAGCCTCAAGGGTCTGGGGGGGCACGCCATGCGCCCGAATCACAACCTGCGCGCCGTATGGCAGGTCGGCAACGTCGTCAACTTTGGTCATTCCTCGGGCATTGAGTTCATTTAAAACAGTTTGATTGTGTATTAATTCACCAAGCATGTAGGTCGATTGGGTGGGTTGCTGACCTGCTGCGCGATTGATTTCATTTTGATCAAGCAACTGGTAGGCGCTGTCAACGGCGTGCTTGACGCCAAAACAAAAACCGGAGGTTTGCGCGGCGATAATTTCCATAATCAGGTTTTCTCAGTCTGGCCACATGATTTGAGAAAACTGTGAGCTGCTTTTTCGGCGTCAGTTGCGAGGGTTAGTCGACCGTCTTCGCGGCGCACAATGCCATCTTCTAACAACGCACTTGCTTTTAAGGTATAGTCGAAACCTTTGAGGTCATACACTTTTTGCATGATAGAAACGGTGTATTCCATCAATTCAGCATGGTTGTAGCGTTTGCGTGAATCAGCATCGAGCGTAAAGGCTGGTCCGAAAATAATTTTCGTTTTCTTGGTGAGGCTAAAATGGCCATCGACCAAAACGGGGATGATCGGTGCCCCAGTTTTGATCGCAAAATGTGCAACGCCAGTCCGTGGCAGACTTGTTAAGATTTGATCATCTGGAATCCGCGTGCCTTGCGGGAACATGCCGACAATTTTACGATCGTTTAGCACACCGAAAATCCCACGGGCAGCATGGAGATCTACTTTATCGCGATCAACAGCGATGCAGCCCATGGCATGAAAGAAATTTCCGAAAATCGGCGTGTCAAACAATTGCTTCTTCGCAACATAGTAGGTCCACGTTTTTATGGGGTATTTGATCGCTAAAATATCAATTAAGCTTGTATGGTTGGCAACGAGCAAGGCCGGGCCACTTGTTGGCATATTTTCACGATTGACATATTCGATGCGGTAGATCAATTTGACTAGTCCACAAGCGATCCCTGCCGATATTTCACGGTAGATGCGATTACCTTTAATAAATTTTTCCAGGCTGTTTGCTGGCTTGACTTTTTGCAGGGATGAACTCATTTTAAGCCCTCTTTTGCTTTTCAATCAGATCGATTATGGTTTGGACGACTTCGTCGATGGTCATCGTCGTGGTGTCAACTAAAACAGCATCTTCAGCTTGTTTAAGTGGCGCAAAACTCCGTTGCGAATCCTGATTGTCGCGATATTCGATATCGGCTTTGACTTCAGCTAGGGTGGCCGTGGTGTTGCCACGGTTTTGCAAGTCGAGTAACCGGCGATGCGCGCGTTCATCGAGGCTGGCAGTTAGGAATATTTTATGGGGTGCATCGGGCAACACATATGTGCCAATGTCGCGGCCATCAAGAATCATGGCCTGACGCCGGGCAATATCCCGTTGGAGCTCGACTAAATGGCGGCGGACGACCGGCAGGGTGCTGACATCAGATGCAGCCTTTGAAGCTTCCGGCGTACGGATAGCATCACTGACATTTTGCCCATCGAGCCAGACTTGTTGAGCCCCATCGACAAATCGAATGTCGAGTTGCGTCACGTTGAGTAGATTTTCGACGGCTGTTTCATCTTTCGGTGATAAGCCTTGTTGAATGGCTTTTAAGCCGATCGCCCGATACATGGCCCCCGTATCGAGATAAAGGATCCCAAGTTGGTCTGCAATGCGTTTTGCGATTGTACTTTTACCGGCACCTGCCGGTCCGTCTAAGGCAATGGCCATCGCCATATTTAGTCCTCCCTGATGCGGTCGCTGTCGTCGTCGCCTTTGTCGTATACGTCGTACTCATCCCAAATGCGTTCTAATTTTTCGAGCGTTAAGGCGACGTGCTCTTGGCGACGATAGCCGATCGCGGCGATCAATGCGTTGATGACGCTCAAAGGGGCGACGAGTGAATCGACAAAAGAGGTCATGTCACTCGGCGCGAATAGGCTGACATCAGCATTGTCGGAGATCGGGGTATTGGCCTTGTCGGTGATTGCCACCACCGTAGCGCCCGTTGACCGTGCGTATTTCATCGCCTTGATTGTCCGTTTGGAGTAGCGCGGAAAACTGATCCCGATCACGACATCGCCAGCATTGACGGGCAAGATTTGTTCGAACATTTCGCTGACACTGGTGGTATGAACGAGGCGGACATTGTCAAATATCAAATTGAAGTAAAAGCCGACAAATGATGCGAGAGGTGCTGCGCTCCGAACGCCCAAAATATAAATGCGTTTGGC
>JAQUDJ010000021.1 GCA_028685755.1 Eubacteriales bacterium
CATTTGCTCAATGAAGCCATGAGTGACAATGCGATTCTCAAATCGGCAAATAATCTCAAGAGCGAATTCATCGCCAATATGTCGCATGAGATTCGTACTCCCGTTAACGCGATTTTAGGCTTTACCGCTTTACTCCAAGACACTTTGAGCGACCCTGCGCAATTGAAATATATTGATACGATCCAAAAAGCTAGCAATAACCTACTCAATGTTATCAACGACATTTTAGACTTGTCTAAACTGGAAGCTGGCATGATTGATTTGCAACTTGAAACCTTTGACTTGCGTAGTACGCTTGATGAAGTCGATTCCTTCTTTGCCTTTGAAAGATCGAAAAAGGGTCTGCAGCATCGCACGATTATTGATCCTAAGTTACCGGCCGCCATCCAAATGGATGAATTGCGGTTGCGCCAAGTTTTAATCAACTTAATTGGTAATGCTGTCAAGTTTACGGAATCGGGTGAAATTGTGGTCAGTGTCGAAGTCTTACCCTTCAATCCGCTTGCACCGGTGCGTCTGGATCGCCAGGCCGTGATCGATTTGAAATTTTCCGTGCAAGACTCAGGGATTGGCATTCCATACTCGCAGCAAGCCAAAATTTTTGAGCCGTTCAAGCAATCCGATGGCCAAAGCACCCGCAAATATGGCGGAACCGGTTTGGGCCTTTCGATTGTTAAACGTTTTGTCGAGTTGATGGGTGGCACGGTCCAGGTCGAAAGCATTATTGGCCAAGGCTCAACCTTTAGTTTTGTAATTCCCGGTGTCGTTGTCGCTACGGCGCCGTCTGCAGTGCGCAATCGCGTTCTTAAAAGTAGTCAGTCGAGCATCAAAAGCACTGAGCTAAACTCGATCACTTCAGCAAGTCTCGCAAATCAGTCAAGTGAGATCGCAGCAGCCTCGGTCGTACAAATTCATTTGTTGCCAGATCTCTTGGATATTCATGATTCACTCTGGACGCAGTGTCGATTGTCGAGTCGAATCAATGATTATCGCAGTTTTGCAAAAGCAATTAAAGAACTTGCAAGCCAACATAACGACGTAGCCTTGATGGCTTATGTCAGTGAACTTGAAATCGCCATCGCTTCGTTTAATGTCAGATGGATCAATAGCCAGTTGGATTTATTCCCGGAATTGCTTGAAAACAGCCGCAATCAGGCTTCAAGCAACCCCTTCAGTTAGTCGGTCCGCGATGTATCGTATTGACAATAAATCGGTCAAAATTCTGATAGTTGATGACACGCCGGAAAATTTAGAAATTGCCGGCAGTATCTTGGCGCGTGATCAGTACGATATTTATATCGCTGATAATGGACTGTCCGCACTCGAACTAGCGAATAACAATCTGTTTGATTTAATATTGCTCGATTTGATGATGCCTGGTTTGGATGGGTTTGAAACCTGTATTCAAATCCGTAAAATCCCGATCAATCGTTCGGTGCCCATCATTTTCCTCACAGCCCGTGCTGAAATTGATAGTGTCATCCGAGGTTTCGAAATTGGCGCGTCGGATTATATCCGCAAGCCATTTAACCCGGTCGAGCTCTTAGCACGTGTGAAAACGCACGTCGAAGTCCGGAAATTCCGTGAGCAACTCGAACTGCAAAACTTCGAACTCGAACGGGCTTTAGCCTATGCCCGCTCACTCGCCCGTACCGATGAATTGACCGGTCTTTTAAACCGCCGCGAAATCAATGCCTTGATTGAATATGAAGTGGTTCGCGCCGAACGCAGCAAACATGAGTTTTCAATCGTGATTGCCGATATCGATTTTTTCAAAGCAATTAACGATGTCCATGGCCATTTGGTTGGCGATAATGTTTTAATTGAGATCGCCCGAATTCTCAGCCAAAGCGTCCGGGCACAAGACTTTGTTTCTCGGTGGGGCGGTGAAGAGCTGCTGCTTTTGTTGCCGGAAACAACGCCTGAAGAAGCCGTAGAATTAGCTAATCGTTTGCGTCTCGCAGTTGGCTCATACCCATTTAGTGGCGATGGTAAGATTTTCTATGCAACGATGAGTTTTGGCATATGTGGTCATACGCCAGGTATGACACTCAACACCTTACTCGATCGAGCAGACAAGGCCCTTTATGTCGGAAAAAATACCGGCCGCAACAAAGTCGTCCTCAGCGAAGCATAAGTCATCGTTTAAGGCTTTTTTCGTCATCAAAATAGACGATGGTGTCCGATTAGGGTAGAATCAGCGGCTTTTGAATTTTAGCAACCGCAGCGGCTAACCATGAGCCTGGTAATAGTTTCGATAGAATAATCACCAAACGATTGCTGAACCCCGGAATGATCAGCTTTTTTTGTTTGAAAAGGGCCTTGCAAGTTAGTCGAGCAACGACTTGCGGCGTCATGGCTTGTTTGACATCTGCCTTGCCTGCGCGTTGTGAAAACGCGGTTGCGGTTGCGCCTGGGCAAAGGAGTGATACGCTAACGCCCGTGCCGCGCAATTCATAATCCATCGCCAAACTAAAGGAATGGACATAGGACTTCGTCGCATAATAGACCGCCGTATAAGGTCCTGGTTGGTATGCACCGGTCGATGCGACATTGAGGATGAGCCCTTTGCCGCGTTTGACCATATCCGATGCAAATAACCGCGACAAGTCCGTCAAGGCTTTGATATTTAGTTCGATCATATCGGTCTGTTCGATGGCGGTCTGTTCTAAAATGAGGCCGCTACTACCGGCGCCGGCATTGTTGATCAGTAAGTCTACTTCGTGACCTTGCCGGACTATTTTGTCAAATAGCGCCTTGCTATTGCCTGGTCTGGCTAAATCGATCGCGATAATAGTCGTTTGACAGCGCTGTTTATCTTTTAAATCATTGGCCAGATGATGCAAACGTTGTTCATTGCGGGCAACTAAGATGAGGTGGCGAAATGGGCTCGCAAGCTCTCGTGCTAAGGCGGCGCCAATCCCTGAAGATGCCCCGGTGATAAGTACTGTTTCAAAATCAATTTGTCGTGCCATAAGATGCCCTTATCCGAAAATTGAGAATGCCATAAAGAGTGATGCTGATAATGATGCAACAAGTGAAACCACCGTTATTTGTGTGTTGATCGAGGGGCCAGCGGTGTCTTTGAAAGGATCGCCAACGGTGTCGCCAATCACGCTCGCTTTGTGCGCGTCTGAGCCTTTGCCGCCAAAATTGCCGGCTTCGATAAATTTCTTGGCGTTGTCCCACATACCACCACTATTGGACATCAGGAGGGCGAGTAACAATCCAGCTGTGATGTTGCCGGCAAGGAAACCGCCGATGGCTGAAACGCCGCCTATGAAGCCAACGGCCAAGGTCGCAATGATCGTCATCAGCCCTGCCGGGATAAGTTCTTTGATCGCACCGACAGTCGCAATATCAATGCATCGTGTGTAATCCGGCAAAACGCCGACTTGGCCTTCGCGCAAACCAGGAATCTCATCAAATTGGCGATGAATTTCGGCGACCATGCGTTGCGCATTGCGACTAACGCCCATCATCAACAACGCGGAAAAAACCGCCGGTACGGCGATACCAGTCATAAGGCCAAAGAAAACGAGCGGATCGAGAATCGAAAAACTTAATATTTCACCCGTTTTACTACGGACGATTTCTTGATAGGCTGCCAGTAGAGCAATAACTGTCAAGCCTGCTGCGCCAATCGAAAAGCCTTTTGTGATAGCCTTGGCGGTGTTGCCAGCCGCATCGAGTTGGTCGGTGATTTCCAGAACTTTATCGCCAAGGCCGCCCATTTCCGCGAGGCCGCGCGCGTTGTCTACAATCGGGCCATAAGCGTCATTTGAGATAATCATCCCCACAATGGAGAGCATTCCCACCGCGGCTAAGCTAATGCCTAAAAGAGGATAACCTGCACCGAGCGGTTCGCAAACCTTATACGAGGCCAACGCCGCAACCGCAATCCCTAGAATCGCCGGGAATGAGCTCAATAAGCCATAAGAAAAGCCTGTGATGATCGTAAAAGCAGGGCCACTCTTGGATGCTTCGGCGACCAAGGCGACGGGTTTGCCCGAGTCTGAGGTAAACAATTCAGATGTAAAGCCAATGACAGTTCCGGCCATCAAGCCGATGAAGGTTGCAAGCCACAAGCGCATTTCAAACCCAAAGTACAAAGTCGCGGCAAAGGTCATCACCGCAAATATCGCTGTCGTGATGTATGTGCCATTATTCAGTGCACGTCCCGGGTTGCCCTTTTTACCGACTCGAGCGACAAGCACCCCGATAATCGAAGAAAGCAGGCCAAAACCACCAAATGCAAAAATCAGATCAACTTGGCCTAAGGGAGCCGCGAGCACGATAGCAGCGGCGATCGACGCAATATTGGAATCGAATAAATCTGCGCCCATCCCAGCGACGTCTCCAACATTATCGCCCACGTTATCGGCGATGACTGCAGGATTGCGGGGGTCATCCTCTGGAATCCCGAGTTCAACCTTGCCGGTCAAGTCGGCTGCAATGTCAGCTGTTTTGGTAAAGATCCCGCCACCAGCTTTAGCAAAAAGTGCCAGTGAGCTAGCGCCAAAACTAAAGGCGAGGACAATTTCAGAGTGCTTTGTCAGAAGATATAAAATGCTCGCGCCTGCAAGGCTCGTGCCGACAACGGCCATGCCCATTACCGCTCCACCACGAAACCCAGCCATAAATGAAGTCTGTATACCGTTGCGTGCAGCGGTTGCGGCTTTAACATTGGCAATCGTCGCGATACTGATCCCGATCCAGCCTGCGATAGCTGAGAGAACTGAGCCAGCGACATACGCCACGGCCATTGTGATGTTGTCGAGCGGTTTTCCCATCCAAATCGGTGCTGGATAAAATAGAAGAATAAGAAAAACAACAACCCCTATAAATTTGAGCAACACACGATATTCCGTTTTTAGGAAGGTATAAGCGCCGTCACGGACGAGTTTGCCGATTGAGGCTAAATTGCCATCTGCCGTCGGCAGGGCGTTAACCCAACGATAAAAATATGCGGCGACGAGGAAGGATAACAGCGAAATGATGATTGCAAAAATTGGCCAGTTCATCGTCTAAACCTGCTTTCTGCGATATGCTGTTGTTGGTTATGGTCATTCACAAAAATGACCAATTTGGATTTATTTTAGCACGATTTGTGACCATGCAACAGTAAATATTACTACTGCAACCGATCTGTAGTCTGCTAGAATCAATATCAATATGATTGAACGCCTTAGGTCTGTGCACTTTTGAATGGTTTTCGCACGTGTTGATTTTATATCGAAATATTGTGGCAATAATGGAGGTCCAAGATGACTCGTTTAATCAGTTGGAATGTCAATGGCCTACGCGCTGCCGAAAAAAAAGGCTTTCTTGATTTCATCGCGCGCGAACAAGCTGATTTTTTCTGCCTTCAAGAGGTCAAGGCAATCGAAGGTCAGTTGCCACCAACCCTCCGCGAAGTCCCCGGCTATCACTTCTATATCAATTCGGCGGAGCGCAAAGGCTATAGTGGTACCGCAGTTTATGCGCGAAATGAGCCCCTCAGTGTCGCTTATGGTCTTGGCGATGATGCTTTCGACAGCGAAGGGCGCACCTTGATTCTCGAATATGAAGACTTTGTTTTATATAATATTTATTACCCAAATGGTTCTTCTCGCCCTGAGCGCCTTCAATATAAACTCGATTTTTACGAAGTCTTTCACAATCACGCACTCAACTATCTCGCCGCAGGCAAACGCATCATCGTGTGTGGCGATTTTAATACAGCACATCAGGAAATCGATCTCGCGCGTCCAAAAGAAAACGAAACGTCCTCCGGATTTTTACCCGTCGAACGTTCGTTTTTAGATCGCTTTGTCGCAAGCGGCTTTGTTGATACCTTTCGGCAATTTGAAAGTGGCGGTGGCTTTTATAGTTGGTGGGATATGAAAACCCGAGCCCGTGAACGAAATATCGGTTGGCGGATTGACTACTTCTTCGTGAGCCAAGATCTCGCCCCCAAGTTGACCGGTGCGCGTTTGATGATGGATGAACCCGGCTCAGATCATTGTCCAGTCGTACTTGAAATTGACCTGTAATTAGAGACCGGCACGGATATCCGCTAAAACGTCTTCGCCATGACTAGCGGTTTTGACTTTGTCATAGACTTTGACAACTTTGCCCTGTTCATCGATTAAGAAGGTGCTGCGGATAATCCCCAGGTAGACTTTGCCGTAATTTTTCTTTTCGCCATAGGCGCCAAAAGCAGCAATTAAGGCCTTGTCCGGATCAGATAGCAGTGAAAACCCCAAATTAAATTTGAGTTTGAAACCACCGTGGCTCGCGGGGCTGTCACCAGAAATACCAATGACTTTCCAACCTGCCTGTGTGAGTTCGCCACGAACACGCTCCAAATCGAGCGCTTCATTGGTGCAACCCGGGGTGTTGTCCTTCGGATAAAAGTAAACGATTAACTTCTGGCCTGCAAAATCAGTGAGGCGCACCTCGTTGCCATTTTCATCGAGAACGGGATTGTTTGGAATTGAATCGCCAATTTTCAGCATATACAAATCCTCCAGATGGTTGGATTAGGCTTTTCGTGCATCGCGGCTTTTAGCGGAGGCGTCAATGAAACCTGCAAAAAGCGGATGTGGCCGATTAGGGCGTGATTTGAATTCGGGGTGGAATTGGCAGGCAACAAACCACGGATGGTCGGGTAATTCAATCATTTCGACGATCCGATTGTCCGGTGAAGTACCGCTAATCAGAACGCCCGAGTTAGCCAGTTCGTCACGATAGATATTGTTGACTTCGAAACGATGACGATGACGTTCGTGAATCAGGTTTTCGTGGTAGACGCTGTATGCTTTCGATTTTTCATTTAAGACGCAGGGGTATTGGCCAAGGCGCATGGTGCCACCGAGTTGATCGACGTCCTTTTGCTCTGGCATCAGATCGATCACGGTGTTTTTGCTGTTCGGTTCAAATTCAGCACTGTGCGCATCGGCGTAGCCTAAGACATTGCGAGCATATTCGATAATTGCAATTTGCATGCCGAGGCAGATTCCGAAATACGGGATTTTGTTGAGACGGGCGTATTTGGCGGCGGCGATTTTGCCCTCGATACCACGGCTGCCAAAGCCACCTGGAACGAGAATTCCATCGACGTCAGCGAGCATTTCGGCGGCGGTTTCGTCGGTCACTTCGTCAGAGTCAACCCATTTGATTTTGACATCGGCACTGATAGGTGCGCCACCATGCGTCAGTGCTTCCACAACGCTCAAGTAAGCATCGCGCAAAGCTGCATATTTGCCAACGAGAGCAATCCGGACGGTTGATTGAGGGTTCATCAAGGAGTCGACGACTTCAAGCCAATGTTCTAAATCAGGGGTGTTATTAGGTAAGCCAAAGCGTTTAAGAACGATTTCAGCCAAGCCTTCTTTTTCGAGGGCCATCGGAACTGCATAGAGGAGTGGGAGGTCGAGATTTTCGATAACACAGTCGCGTGGCACATTGCAGAACAAAGCGATTTTGTCTTTGAGTTCACGGCTGACCGGAATCTCGGATCGGCAAACGATAATGTCTGGCTGGATGCCATAACTTAAGAGCTCTTTGACGCTGTGCTGGGTCGGTTTGGTCTTTTGTTCGCGTGAAGCTGAGATGTAAGGAACTAGCGTTACGTGGATGAAAAGGCAGTTTTCGCGGCCGACATCAACGGTGAATTGGCGAATTGCTTCGATAAATGGCAGGCCTTCGATGTCACCGATCGTTCCACCGATTTCGATGATTGCGACATCATAGCCGGTTTTGCCTCGTTTGATGCGATCTTTAATTTCATTGGTGATATGCGGAATGACCTGAACCGTGCCACCCTGATAATCGCCTTTGCGTTCTTTCTGGATAACAGACCAGTAAATTTTGCCCGATGTAATGCTCGAGTTCTGCGACAAACTTTCATCAATGAACCGCTCGTAATGCCCCAAATCGAGGTCCGTTTCGGCCCCATCATCGGTGACAAAAACTTCCCCATGCTGATAGGGATTCATTGTACCAGGATCGACATTGAGGTAGGGATCAAATTTCTGCATCGTGACCTTGATCCCGCGTGCTTTCAGCAAACGACCAAGCGAGGCAGCGGTTATCCCTTTACCGAGTCCAGATACGACACCGCCGGTAACAAAAATGTATTTCATCGTGTTCCTCCACTGATTTGGATGAGGTGCCTGGCACCGTGTTTGATTATTGGAGTCTGACACCGTGTATGATTATTGGTGTCTGACCCCGTGCTGCGTTTATTGGAGTCTGACCCCGTGCT
Source organism: Eubacteriales bacterium (assembly GCA_028685755.1). GTDB lineage: Bacteria > Bacillota > Clostridia > Saccharofermentanales > UBA5734 > UBA5734. The sequence goes on from JAQUDJ010000021.1 coordinate 8,252, forward strand.
GTGCGTTTATTCCCACTCGATCGTAGCTGGTGGTTTGCTCGTCACGTCGTAGACTATGCGATTGATATGGCGCACTTCATTGACGATGCGGCGAGAGATTAGATCAAGGACTTCATAGGGGATCCGGTACCAGTCTGCGGTCATAAAGTCTGTGGTGGTAACGCCTCGCAGGGCTAAGGTGTAGTCATATGTGCGTTCATCGCCCATGACGCCAACCGATCGGATATTGGTCAAAACTGCGAAATACTGATGGACATCGCGGTCGAGTCCGGCTTTGGCAATTTCCTCGCGGAAAATCGCATCGGCTTCGCGGAGAATTTCGAGTTTGTCCCATGTGATATCGCCCATTACGCGGATCGCAAGGCCCGGACCGGGGAATGGCTGACGCCAGACAAGATCGCCGGGGATCCCGAGTTCGAGGCCGGCTTTGCGGACTTCATCTTTGAATAGGTCGCGCAGGGGTTCAATCAAGGCTTCAAAGGAAATCACATCTGGTAAGCCGCCGACATTGTGATGGCTCTTGATCACGGCGGCATCGCCAACGCCACTTTCGATGACGTCCGGATAGATCGTGCCCTGAACGAGAAAATCGACTTTGCCGATTTTGAGGCCTTCTTCTTCAAAAACGCGAATGAATTCTTCGCCAATAATTTTGCGTTTGCGTTCGGGATCAGAAACACCGGCGAGCTTAGCCATAAAGCGCTCTTGGGCATTGACGCGGATCAGGTTCATATCAAAACGCTCGGTAAATATTTGTTCGACAGAGTCGCCTTCGTCTTTGCGAAGCAGGCCGTGGTCAACAAAAACGCACGTCAAGTTTTTGCCGATTGCTTTGTGAATCATCACAGCAGCAACGGATGAGTCAACGCCACCTGATAAGGCGCAGAGCACTTTGCGGTCGCCGATGCGAGCTTTGAGAGCTGCGATCGAATCATTGACGAAAGTGGCCATCTGCCAATCACCTTGGCATTTGCAGATTTCGTAAAGGAAGTTTTGGAGCATCCGGCTGCCTTCGGGGGTGTGTAGCACTTCCGGATGGAATTGGACCGCATAATAATTGCGCGCCGGGTTTTCCATGGCGGCGACGGGACAGGTCTCGGTCTCAGCCGAGCGGGCAAAACCAGTCGGCATCGTCTCAATATGATCGGTATGACTCATCCAGCAGGAGGTTTCGGAGGGCACGCCCTTGAAAAGTAAACTGTCCGATTCTGTTAGGATAAGATCACGTTTGCCGTACTCGCGGTGATCCGGAGTCGCTACGACACCACCAAGCATGTGTGCCATCAGCTGTGCGCCATAGCAAATTCCGAGGACGGGCACGCCGAGATCAAAGACCTCTGGATTGCAACGCGGTGCATTGTCCGCTTTGACACTGCTCGGGCCACCGGTAAAGATAATCCCACGGTAGTTACCGGCACGAATGCGGTCCATTGAAACACTGTAGGGCAAGACCTCACAGTAGACATTGTTTTCACGGACACGGCGAGCGATCAGCTGATTATACTGACCACCAAAATCTAAAACGAGAATCGATTCGTGTTGCAAAAGGGTTCCTCCTCAGGGTTGTCGCAGGGTCTCAGCATGCAAGTTCAGACGCGCGTTGATCAGCGATACATGACTTCTTCGCGGCGTGGACCGTTAGATACTATTTGAATCGGGAAGCCGAGTTCTTTTTCGATAAACAAGACGTAATCTTGGGCTTCCTGCGGCAGATCTGCAAATTGGGTAATGCCACGGATCGGGACTTTCCAGCCCTTGAGCGTAGTCAGTACTGGCTTGGCACGGTTGAGTTTGGTTGTCGCTGGGAAGGTTTTGGTTAACTGGCCATCGACCTCATAGCCGATGCAGACAGGAATTTCATCGAGATAAGACAAGCAATCAATTGCGGTTAGGGCAACTGTTGTTGCGCCTTGGACTTGGCAGCCATATCGCGTTGCGACACAATCGAACCAACCCATGCGGCGCGGACGACCAGTGGTCGCGCCATATTCGCCGGCATCGCCGCCGCGTTGACGCATTTCGTGCGCTTCATCGCCAAATATTTCACTGACAAAAGCCCCCGCGCCAACAGCACTCGAGTAAGCTTTGGTGACGACGACGATTTCACTAATTTCGTAAGGTGGAATACCGGCGCCTACCGCACCATAACCGGCAAGTGTCGATGAGGATGTTGTCATCGGATAAATGCCAAAATCCGGATCCTTCAGGGCACCGAGCTGACCTTCAAGTAAGATCTTTTTACCGTTGGCCAGGGCGTCATGCAAGTATTCGACGGTATCGGTGACGTATGGCTCTATCGCTTTGCGCCAACTAATTAGCTGATCAAAAAGCTCACCTGCATCGAGTTCCGGTTTTTTATACAAATGGCGGAATAGTAAATTCTTGACTGACAAGACTTGTTCGATCTTGTCACGCAAGTATGCTTCGTCATAAAGTTCGCTGATTTGGAAACCGATTTTGGCGTATTTATCAGAATAAAACGGGGCAATGCCGGACTTGGTTGAACCAAACTGGCGATCGCTCAGGCGTTCTTCTTCGTATTGGTCGAGAAGAATGTGATATGGCATGACGATCTGACAACGATCCGAAATCAGGAGTTTGGGGGCTGGTACGCCGCCTTGAAGCACGTGTTCAATTTCGGCGATCAATTTGGGAACATGAAGGGCTACGCCATTGCCTATGATATTGGTTATGTTGGCGTTAAAAACACCGGAAGGTAGCTGATGTAAGGCAAATTTGCCGTAGTGGTTGATGATGGTGTGACCGGCATTAGCGCCACCTTGGTAACGAATGACAACGTCCGCTTCACCAGCGAACATGTCCGTAATTTTACCTTTGCCTTCGTCGCCCCAGTTGCCGCCGACAATTGCTTTGACCATGGATCAGATCCTCCTCGAAAAAACCTTGTCCCCGTAAAAATCATTCACGGGATAAATCGCTGTAAACATCCGTAAAATGCAAAAGACGTCCCGAAATTCACTTGGGGGACGTCTTGCCCCGCCTATTATATAACGGGGGTACAATTTGTGTCAATTTGAAGCTAGCTAAAATTAGCCTAAAATTAGCCTAAGGATTGGTCTTGAAATTAGCCTTGCAATTAGTCTTGAAATTAGCCTTGGACGATCGCAATCCCATTGCTTGTACCGATTCGATCAGCCCCAGCCTCGATCATGGCTTGTGCATCAGCAGCTGTTCGGACCCCGCCCGATGCTTTGACCAAAGCGTTGCCGGCGACAGTCTTTTTCATCAACGCAACATCAGTTAGCGTTGCGCCGCCAGTCGAGAAACCTGTCGAAGTTTTGACAAAGGCTGCCTGGGCGAAAACGCATGCCTGACAGGCTCTTATTTTTTCTTCGTCAGTCAGCAAGCAGGTTTCGAGGATGACCTTAACGGCAGCTGGCTTGGCGGCTTCAACAACGGCTAGGATATCGGCTGTGACGAAGTCCCAGCGGCCGTCTTTGATCGCACCAACATTGATGACCATATCAATTTCCTGTGCACCATCGGCTACCGAAGCGCGTGTTTCGGCTACTTTACCGGCGGTCGACATCGCACCAAGGGGGAATCCGACGACCGAGCACGTGAGGACATCGCTGCCAGCTAATTCAGCAGCGACAAGCTGGGTGTGACAGGTGTTTACACAAACGGAGGCGAAGCCATATTCTCGCGCTTCAGCACATAATTTGCGAACAGCAGCTTCGGTTGCGTCGGCTTTTAAGATCGTATGATCGATCATTTTTGCTAGATTCATGGGGTTCTCCTTTGTGGCCTTGGTCTGTGTTGAGCGGATTCATCCGGTTCTTATCAGAACAATGTGCGGATGCGTTCGATCGCCATATTTGTGTTGTCAGTTGAACCGAAAGCAGTCAAGCGGAAGTAGCCTTCGCCAGCTGGGCCGAAACCGCTGCCCGGGGTCCCAACGACACCAGCTTTGTTGAGTAACAGATCAAAAAAGTCCCAAGAGCTGAGATTTTGAGGCGTTTTGAGCCATATGTACGGGGCGTTTTTGCCCCCGAAAACCGACCACCCCATCGCTAAAAGGCCTTCTCGGATAATGGTCGCATTGTTCTGGTAGTAAGCGATCGTTTCACGAATTTCACGTTGGCCTTGTTCGCTATAAATCGCTTCACCGGCACGTTGGGTCAAGTAGCTAGCGCCATTGAATTTGGTCGATTGACGGCGATTCCATAAGCTGTTCAACACAACACCATTGATTTTGAGCTCTTTCGGAATAACCGTGAAGCCCAGTCGAATGCCAGTAAAGCCAGCTGTTTTGGAAAAACTGCAAAATTCGATAGCACATTCGCGCGCGCCTTCGATTTCAAAAATCGAGTGGGGGAGATCTTCGGTGATAAAAGCCTCGTATGCGGCGTCATAGAAAATCACACTGCCATGGCGACGGGCATAATCGACCCATTCTTTGAGGTCAATTGCGGAGATGGTGGCACCAGTTGGATTGTTCGGGAAGCACAAATAAATCAATTCTGGCACTGGATCACCCGGGCCAGGAATCTCTGGCACGAAGCCATTTTCTTGCGAGCAATTCAGATAATGCACACGATCCCAATGCCCCGAGCTTTGGTAATTGCCAGCTCGACCGCTCATCGCATTAGTATCGACATAAACCGGATAAACGGGGTCACAAACAGCAACGACGCTGTCAGCGGCAAAAATGTCTCCGATATTGCCTGTATCACTTTTTGCCCCGTCCGAGACAAAAATTTCATCCGTCGCGATTTTGACACCCAGACGACCATAGTGAACATCAACGATTTTCTGACGTAAAAAATCATAGCCTAATTCCGGGCCGTAACCACGGAAAGTTGCGGCAACAGCTTGTTCATCAACAGCTGTATGTAAAGCCTCAATGACAGTCGGCGCGAGGGGTCGCGTCACATCGCCAATTCCAAGGCGGATAATCGAGCGATCTGGATTGGCGGCGGTAAAAGCTGTGACGCGCTTTGCAATGTCTGAGAACAAATAGCTGCCCGGTAATTTGGTGTAATTATCGTTAATTCTGGCCATTTTCTACCTCGTATTGATTATATTTTATAAGTTGACCTGACCGTCAAAAACAAAAGTGGCTGGTCCAGTCATCAAGATATCGCCTGACACGTCGTCCCATTCGATGGACAATTCGCCACCGGTTAAAAGCAACTTGGCTTGGCGGTCAGCACGACCTGTCACAACGGCCGCGGCTAGCGTCGCACAGGCACCCGTACCACAGGCTAACGTTTCCCCGGAGCCACGCTCCCAGACTCGCATACGCAAGGTATGCCGATCAATTATTTCACAAAATTCCGTATTGACCCGGTCTGGGAACATCGGATGATTTTCAAAGCCTGGGCCGATTTTTTCAAGATTGAGCGAGCTGACACCATCCGTAAAAATAACGGTGTGTGGGTTACCCATCGAAACCGACGTCATGGTATATTTTTTGCCTTCAATTTCGACCGGCGCTTCCACCATTTTATCACCGTCAAATAAGACAGGGATGAGTGCTGGTGTGAAAATAGGCGGCCCCATGTTGACTGTGACGGATGCGACCTGACGGCTCGCATCGAGATGGAGTTGTAAGGTCTTGACGCCACTCAGGGTCTCAATTGTGAGCTCAACCTTGTCGGTCAACCGGCGGTCATGGACATATTTTGCGACGCAACGAATCGCGTTGCCGCACATTTTGCCACGCGAACCATCGGCATTATACATATCCATAAAAAAGTCGGCGACCCGTGACGGTTTGATCAAAACAAGCCCGTCACCGCCGATCCCAAAATGGCGATCAGACAAGCGGATTGCGAGTTCTTCAGGATTATCGACAGGCTGGGCAATCGCGTTGACATAGATGTAGTCATTGCCAGCCCCATGCATTTTTGTGAAAACGAGGATATTTTTACCGATCATAGCGCCTTCAATGCCTCCTTGTCGTACAGGTCATTGTAACAGGCGCTGGGCTAGTTCGACAATCCGGATGCCAGATTCCATGCTACGCTTTTGGAGGAAGCGATGGGCCTCCGGTTCGCTCATGTGTTTTCGGTTCATCAACAATTCCTTGGCCAGGGCGATGATCTGTTGCTCATTATTCGAGCGACCATGGGCCGCCTTGTCATCGGGCGCTGGCCCGAGCCGATTGCGGTGATAAAAGACCGTTTCGGTCGGTTGAGCTAGCCCGGTGGGGTGACGATCTCTTAATAAACCCGCCGCAGCATCAACCACATCTGACGCCGTGAAAGGTTGGGCAAGTGTATAAATGCCGGTGCCATAGACAGAACTCAACTGACGTGCCGTCACAAGGACGAGCATGTCAAAAGTGTCCGGCAGCAGGTGCATGATTTCATTTGAACTTAAGTCTGGGAATCGGAACGGACAGACGATAACGCCACCATCCTCGCAGAGCGAGGCGATTTGCAACACCTGCGAACCTGATAAGGCGATGCCTTGTACAGGTAAGCCGCGGCTTTGCATGGCAAGACGAATCTTGTGCGCCATGTCGTGTTCCGGATAAGCGATGATCAGGCTGCGCAAACGTCTCCCCCCTTTGCCGCGAATCAGCCGATCAGAATATTAGTAGAAGCGTAGGTAGTGATCCAATTCCCACTTCGTGACGACCTTGCGGTAGTCTTCCCATTCAGAACGTTTGGCTTCGACGTATTTTTCCATGACGTGCTCGCCCAAAACCTGGTGCAAAAGCGTGTCTTTTTCAAGTTCATCGAGCGCTACGGACAAATCAGCCGGTAAATTGCGCACATTCAAGCGTGTCAGTTCTTCAGGCGATAAAGCATAGAAATTGGTGTTAAGGGATGGGCCAGGATCAAGTTGGCGGCGAATGCCATCAAGGCCTGCTGCTAAGCAGGTGGCCATTAACATATAAGGATTGCTAGCCGGGTCAGGGCTACGCAATTCAATCCGAGTGTTCTCGCCACGATTGGCCGGTATTCGGATCAAAGGACTGCGGTTGTGCAATGACCATGAGATATTGCAGGGGGCTTCATATCCCGGAATCAAACGCTTGTAGGAATTGACGAGGGGATTAGCGATTGCTGTAATACCGCTGATATGTTCGAGGATCCCTGCAATAAACTGGCGCGCGACTACAGACAAGCCTTCCGGATCATTGGGATCATTGAGCACATTGACGCCGTTCTGGAACAGCGACATATTGGTATGCAACCCGGAGCCGCTAGTGCCTTCAAGCGGCTTGGGCATAAACGTCGCATGCATACCATAGCGGCGTGCGATCGTTTTGACAGCGAGTTTGAAAGTCATTAGCCGGTCAGCAGCAGCGATCGCTTCATCAAAGCGGAAGTCAATTTCGTGTTGGCCAGGCGCCACTTCATGATGCGATGCTTCGACTTCAAAACCCATATCTTCAAGGGCAAGCACGATTTCACGGCGGACATCTTCGCCCTGACCGAGCGGTTCTAAGTCAAAATAGCTGCCACTGTCAAATGAGACGGTCGTCGGGTTACCCTGATCGTCCTGGTTGAATAAAAAGAATTCGCATTCTGGTCCGACATTGAAGTTGTAGCCCATTGCTTCAGCTTCTTTGACGACATTACGTAATATCTGTCGCGGATCGCCGGAGAAACTTTTGCCATCTAATGTCATGACATCGCAAATGAGGCGAGCGACTTTGCCCTGCTGCGGACGCCAAGGGAAAATCAAAAACGTATCGAGATCCGGCCGCAAATACATATCGGATTCTTCGACACGCGTAAAGCCTTCGATCGCTGACCCATCAAACATGCATTCGCCGTCGAGGGCCTTTTCCAGCTGGCTGGCACTGATCGCAACATTTTTCATGACGCCAAAGATATCCGTAAATTGCAGTCGGATAAATCGGACATCTTGTTGTTCGACCAATCGGATAATGTCTTCTCGGGTGTAAAGGCTCATGGCAAAAACCTCCTTTGGTTTAGCTCGCACCTTGTGCGAGTGAGCAGTTAGTTAAAAAAGAAAAGCGCCCACAGCAAATCGCTGCGGAGCACCTTTGCTCGCATTTATTCGGTTAGATAGTAGCCCGATTGTCGTTTCATTGTCAAGTTTCCACCTGCTATTCGGCACAGTTTATCAGGTGATTTCGTGCGTGCTCCGCGAAGGTGTCATCGAGATTTTCCAGACCTTTAAAGTCTTTATAACGCTGTTTTAAGGCGGTTTCAATCAAATGATCGGCGACTGCTGGGTTTTTCGGTAAAAACGAACCATGCGAGTAGGTGCCGTAGACATTTTTGTAGATTGCCCCCTCGGTTCGATCCTCGCCATTGTTGCCCCCACCTTTGCGAACGATGGCTAAGGGTTTAACCTGTTCGCCGAGATACGTGCGTCCGGAGTGATTTTCAAAACCAACGAGTGTGGTATCGCGACCGTCCTCAGCTAACCAATTTGCCTGATGCAGCGTGTTGCCAATTAACCGATTTGGTCGGCCAATTGTCCAGACATCAATCGCGCCCAGACCTGCAATCCGGTGGCCGTCTTGCTCTTCGTAGAACTGACCCATCAATTGATAGCCACCACAGATGCATAAAAAAACCTTGTCTGCTTCAACGGCCTCACGAATCGCGTCACCTTTTTGTTCAAGCAGATCCTCGTAGAGCAAATTTTGCTCATAGTCCTGACCGCCGCCCATGAAAACCAAATCAAATCGCTCGGCCGCAAAAGCATCGCCGAGGCTAACGGCTGTGATGGTACAGTCGATGCCACGCCATAGGCAGCGCTGTTTCAAGGTGAGCAGGTTGCCCCGATCACCGTAGAGATTGAGCAGGTCCGGATAGAGATGGCAGATACGTAATTCCACGGCTCAACCTCCTTTGCGCCAAAACGCCCGCAAGTTATAACGTTTCGCCAATTGTGCCCGCAAGTCGAGCATCGCGGTGTAATTCGGCAGAATATATAAACAATGATTGGGTGGGCAAAGCGCGAGTTGCCGATCAAACAGCGCCATCATGTCATCCCCAGTGATTAGATCGTGTGTTTGTTTACCCGCATAGTGCAGTCGCAGAGCAAGATCCGCTGCACGAATCCCGGAAATCGCTAATTGTCCTGGCAAAAGCGTGCGCTCAAAATCGACATCCCAGATCCAAGATACATCGCGGCCATCGGGGTCATTCGCATTGAGCAAAAGCATCGCTGCGCCATAATCTTTGGCTTGGCTGACAAAATCGAGGGCCCGATCCATGCCAACTGGATTTTTGACTAGGATCAGGCAAACTTCACGCGTGCCAACTTTGAAACGTTCCATGCGACCAAAGGCCGCGCGAGCTTTTTCAAGCATCCCGGCAGCTTCGGCAAATGATTGACCGCCGGTGATGGCTGCTAATAGTGCCGCAGAAGCGTTATAGGCGTTATGGAGACCTGGGATTGCCAATTCAGCCTGCAGTCTTGATCCAGCAAAATTAAAATCAAGCAGTTGGGTTTCGACAGAAGGTTGTGGCGAGGTGCTCGAACATGCGCTTGCAGATGCCGAAGATTCGGGACTTGCGACAACGGGCGCAAACGTTAAGGTCGGTTCTGGTCGCTTAAATCCACAATGGCTACAAGCAAAATCACCTAAATGGCCATAAGCATGCGCCTGGTAATCATAGCGCGTCCCACAGAACGTGCAATAAGCGGACTCCGTCACCGCGCCTGATGCGCCTTTGTGCATCGCAAACAAATCAAGTCCGAAAAAGCTACAACGGGCTTCGCGACCTTGGGCTAGTGAAGCACAGAGCGAGTCATCCGCGCATAAAATAACATGACCGTCACTATCATCGAGACCGCGCGCGATCAAATCGCGCGTATGGGCAAGCTCACCGTAACGATCAAGTTGGTCGCGAAAGAAATTCGTGACGACACAAATCGTCGGCTGCAAAGATCGTGCACACTTCGCAAAGAAAGCTTCATCAATTTCAAAAACAATCGCCACATCCCCCTCACCGACAGTTTTGCGGCGCAAAAGCGGCAAATGATCAATCAAGGTTGTCGTCAATCCAGAATCTAGGTTCGCCCCTGACGGGTTTGTGATGACCGGGGTGCCAAGGGCTTCGAGGACGGCGCACAAAATGCGGACCGTCGTTGTTTTACCGTTCGTGCCCGTCACGAGATAAACGGTACGACCGGCGGTCAGACGCGACAGTAAGCGAGGGTCGATTGATAATGCAACTTTACCAGGCAGCGAGGTCGCACCTCGGCCGAGTCGGCGCAACAAAAAAGTCAACGCGCGACCAGTCTGGATAGCCAGGCTGGCGCGCGCGCGTTCAATTAGCGAATACTTGGCTCGAAATACTCCGGCCACGGTGCTTTAGCGGTTCTGGCCGCGGTTTTGGTCGATGCGGGATAAAAATTCATCAAAGAGATATTCCGAATCCTGCGGACCCGGTGCACCCTCTGGATGATATTGTACGGTAAAAACCGGGTACTGCTTGTAACGCAAGCCTTCGCAAGAGCCGTCATTGACGTGGACATGACTGACTTCGGCAACTTGGTTGTCTACAGTTTCGTCAATTACGACATAACCGTGATTCTGTGAGGTAATGTAAACACGATCTGCAGCTAAGTCTTTGACCGGATGATTGATCCCACGATGGCCATATTTTAATTTTCGTGTTTTGGCACCGGTCGCCAGCGCAACCAACTGGTGTCCTAGACAAATTCCGAAAACGATAACCCCTGATTCGTAAAGCGCTCGAATATTGGGGATAATCGGTTCGCAATCGACTGGGTCACCAGGGCCATTCGATAACATAACCCCGTCAGGTTTGGCTGCTAAAATCACATCCGCAGGCGTGTCCCACGGATAAACGGTCACTTCACAATTGCGGCGAGTCAGGTTCCAGATAATATTTTGTTTCAAGCCAAAGTCGAGCATTGCAATTTTATATTTTGCAGTTACGGCCGGGTCAATTTCGTAAGGAATTTCGTTCAAAATGTCGAGTGGGCGGCTCATGCCAGGCTCGCGATTGATGCGACCAAAAGCGCCGGATTCGTAAGTTTTGGCAGTTTTGCGGCTGACTCGGGCTACTGGGCATGGATTGGTGTAGGCGTGAATACGCGTGAGGCATGCTTTCAGATCGTAATCCGTACCAACAGTGATCATTCCATTCATCGTGCCCTTTTCACGTAGCGTTAAGATCAGCGAACGGGTGTCGATCCCGCTAATCCCAGGAATGTCATGGCGGATGAGATAATCATTGAGATCCTCAGAATCGCGAACGTCTCCAATCAAATTAGTCAAGTCGCGGACAATCAGTGCATCCGCCCAGGGGCGGTCAGATTCGCTCTGTTCAGTAAAAACACCGTAATTGCCGATGATCGGCGAGGCCATGATAATACCCTGACCGGCATATGATGCATCGGTCAGGAGCTCGAGGTAACCGGTCAAGCCCGTATTGAAAACCATTTCACAGATGACTTCTTTCGGTGAGCCGAAGCGCTCACCCGGGAAAACGCTGCCATCATCGAGAATGAGATAAGCCTTCATAAAAGTCCTCCGTGATAAAAAAAGACAACCTTGCCCAAATCGAGCAAAATTGTCCTATGCGTTCAGGCGATTTATTCTATCATGGCGATTGCGGATGGTGCAATACAAACGCCGTCCTTTCCTCCAGATCACCCCGCCCCCTCTCGTTCGCTCGGACATTCTCCTTTCCTCCAGATCACCCCGCCCACTCTCGTTCGCTCGGACATTCTCCTTTCCTCCAGATCACCCCGCCCACTCTCGTTCGCTCGGACATTCTCGCCAGCTAAAGCTGGCTGCGAACTCGCTCGGCGAGAGGGGCTGGTGCTCTGGAGGTGGCGGTGGTGGTGATTTGAGCGTTTGCTGATCGAGATGACTGTCATGAATGCTCGTCGGAACGGTGGCTATTTTTGATAGTTATTTGTCTGACATATCTGTTGCTGCTCGCTTTGGTCCGGTGCTTAATACCACTCTGAATATATTGCATGTTGCCTAGAAATCACATGTTTCGGTTCGCTTTCCCAAAAGGGTACGACCCCATCCGCCGAGCGAGTTCCGCAGAAGAGCCGTAATCGCAGGCGATTACGGCTCTTCGAGGATGTTTGAGCGAACGGATGGGTGTCTGTAGCTCTTTTGGTCGATCTTTTGAGCGAACGGATGGGCGTCCGTAGCCCTTTTGGTCGATCTTTTGAGCGAACGGATGGGGTCGTACCCTTTTGGTCGATCTTTTGAGCGAACGGATGGGTGTCTGTAGCTCTTTTGGTCGATCTTTTGAGCGAACGGACGGGCGTCCGTAGCCCTTTTGGTCGATCTTTTGAGCGAACGGATGGGTGCCCGTAGCCCTTTTGCTTAGATTGCTCGGCGAGTGAATACTCAGTAGCAGGCATCGTGGCTGATCTTCTCCTGCCACAATTCTTTCAATGCTTTTATGTCTTCCTTGAATGCTTTGTCCGTTTGATCTTCGCTCTTTTCCAGTTCTTCAAGCACCTCGAACAAGAAGGCCTTGGCGCCCATCTCAATCCAGTCTTTCTGTAATTTGAAATTAACACAGGAACCTGTGCTTTGGGCAAAGGCAAATCGATTTATGCTACCTCTGAGGTCAACCGAAGCATCGATTAAAATCTTGCCGTTTTCGGTATTGCGATACAGAAAAACGCCGCCAATGATCTGACGCTGCTTGTATTGTTCATTGATTTCCTTGCGAGAAAATTGATCATTCATTGATTTGAAACCTCGCTAACATGTTTGTCAAAAACATACGTGAACCGGCTAAAAAGGTCAACATTGGCCTTCGTCCTCGAACTGATTCCTTTAATTTATACACCACTTGCAAACGATATCTATAATCATTTCCTTTAACAGTGAATATCCACAATTTAAAATGATCATAACCGTTGGCGAACTTGGCTATCTACATAAAGACGGTGTAATAGTTATACCTATTGGATGTTTAAAACCTTAATTCATTTTTCAAATACATGTTGCCTAGAAATCACATGTTTCGGTTCGCTTTCCCAAAAGGGTACGACCCCATCCGCCGAGCGAGTTCCGCAGAAGAGCCGTAATCGCAGGCGATTACGGCTCTTCGAGGATGTTTGAGCGAACGGATGGGCGTCCGTAGCCCTTTTGGTCGATCTTTTAGCGAACGGATGGGTGTCTGTAGCCCTTTTGGTCGATCTTTTAGCGAACGGATGGGTGCCCGTAGCCCTTTTGGTCGATCTTTTAGCGAACGGAAATCAGTAATCAATGCCCTCGCGCGCTAAGATTCCTTTGTCGTACGGGTGTGCTTTGCATTGTACGTCGGAAACATAGTCGGCGAGTTCGAGGAAACGGGGTTCTGGGTCACGGCCGGTCAAGACGACTTCGAGTTTGTGGGGCTTGCTTTTAAGAAATGCGTAGACTTCGTCTGAATCGAGCAGATTGGTCGCGATCGCACCAAAGACTTCGTCAAAAACAAGCACATCGACTTCATCATTTTTGACAGCAGCCATGGCAGTATCAAAGAAATGCTGATGCAGTTCGCGGGCACGGGATTTGTCGTCTTCACCCATTTGATAAGTGAATTTCATATCTGCTTGGCCGGAATAAACTTTAACGTTTGAGAGTTCGCGCAAGACGCCGACTTCTCCAGAAAGACCGTTTTTCAAGAATTGCACGAACATGACGCGCAACCCATGGGCATGGGCGCGGACGGTTAGGCCGACTGATGCCGTTGTTTTACCTTTGCCGTTACCGGTGTATATGTGAACAAGGCCGGTCTGAGGATCTTCCCGATGTTGCGTCATCAGCATAGCTAATGGCGTTGCTTGTTCGGGACTCACGGCGGCGAGTTCGGCCGGTGTTGGATAAATCGGTTCGCGCTCAATTGTCATTATGAACAACCTGTTGTTGTGCCGCAATCAAGGCAGACTTTGCAGGTGCCATTGCGGACCATGCGGGTGCTCGAGCATGTCGGACACGTTGAACCGTCATAGAGTTTTTCGCCGGACTTGGCCGCTTCTTTAGCGCTTTCATGGACAAAAGCGGGGCTGGCGTCAAGTATGGAACCATCGGTGGCGGGTTCTGCCTGGATTCCGGTCGAGTATTCGGGCTCGCGCAAATTGGGGAATTGCGGATTGACATCGCCATCATCGTCATCGTCGTTCAGATCAATATGAATGCCAGAGAGGGCTTCAGTTATCACTTCAGTGACAACGGGCGGTGTTGTTTCAGTGCCAGCATGCTGGGATACGATCGTGCCTTCAGGTTTGACCTGACAGCGAGAGTAATCACCGATTTCGATGTCGATAATTTTGCTGATCATGTCAGAAATCGAGGTGCAGTACTTGATGTATGGATGGCGGGTGACGAAGCCGTACGGTTCATATTTTTGGCCGCGCAACATTTTGGAAATGTTCTGCGGTGGAATGCGATACTGCAGCATGACCGAGATCGTCTTTGACAGGGAGTTCAGTAAGCCCATGATCAAGGTGCCTTCACGGTCGGTCGTGATGTAGATTTCGGAAATTTCACCGTGACTGTTACGGTTGACGGTCGTGTAAATCTTGACATCTTCAACTTGAGCCGGGTGGGTGTGCCCAGCACGGATCCCCATCGGCTTGTCGCGGCGATAGGCATGGGGTACTGCGTTTTGTTGTTCGAGACGACGATTGCGTTCGCGGGTTTTTTCGGCATATTCAAGGAGCTGTGCGTATTTGAGATCCTTGAGTGCTTGATCTTGGCTGATGGCTTCTAATCGCAGATTGAGTGGCTGCGCAAATTTGGAACCATCGCGGTAAAGCGTTATGCCTTTGACCCCGAGGCGCCATGAACTGATAACAACTTCTTTAAAGTCATCGACGGTCGCTTCTTTGGGCAAATTGACGGTTTTGGAGATCGCACCGGATAACAGTGGCGTCAAGGCGGCGACCATTAATACGTGACCCATGTAATGGATATAACGTTCGCCACTACCACATTGGTTGGCTGTATCAAAAACCGCTAGGTGTTCATCTTTTAAGTGTGGTGCGCCTTCGATTTTGCCATCAACAATCATGCCATCTTCTTCACGCATGATGTAATCGATGATTTCCGTGATTTGGTCAGTGGTGTAGCCAAGTTTTTTCAGGCCAGCGCCGATGCTCGGGTTAGCGAGCTTCATAAAACCGCCACCAGAAAGCTTTTTGTATGATACATGGGAAAAATAGGGTTCAATACTGGTGGCTGCGCAATCCATCGCAAAGGAGATTGTGCCCGTTGGGGCCATAACGGAGACCTGTGCGTTGCGATAGCCGTATTTTTCACCAGTCGCTTCTGCTTGCTTCCAGGATTCTTTGGCAGACTTACTGATGTTGGCAAAGCCGATTTTTTTGAGGAGTGCATGATCGATTAAGACTGGTGTATATGCGAGATCTTCAAAGTCATCGGCACGGGCACCGGCTACACGCGCATGATTGCGGATGACGCGTTGCATGGCGTCACGGTTGATGTCGTATTTGGCAAATGGGCCTGCGGCTTCGGACATCAGGGCAGAGATGTAATAGCTACGGCCGGTCAAGATGCCGACGAGAGCAGCGGCAAGTGCACGGGCTTCGTTGGAATCGTAGGGCAAGCCGAGCGCCATGAGCAAAGAGGCGAGGTTAGCCATCCCGAGTCCTGTGCTGCGGAAGAGCCAAGTCTTACGGGCGATATCAGCGGTCGGGAAATGACCCCAATGGATGGAGGCTTCAAGGACGAGCTGAACAAGGGTGATCAGATGTTCGTAACCAGCAAGATCAAAGACTTCGGTCTCGGCGTTGTAGAAACGCAGCACATTGATCGAGGCAAGATTGCAGCTCGTGTCATCAAGGAAAGCATATTCGCCACAGGGATTTGTGGAGTTGAGGCGATTGTGTTTCGCTCCAGTCTGGCCATCTTCACCACTCGGGCAGGTATGCCAGGCATTAAAGGTGTCATCAAATTGGGGCGCCGGATCAGCACAACGCCAGGCTGCTTCGTTGAACTTGTGCCAAATGTCACCGACTTTAACGCTTTTGTTGACGCGTTCGTCGACCCGGCCACGAAGGACGAGTTCGGCATCCGGGTCACTCTCAAGGTTGACAACTTTAGTCATAAAATCGTCTGAGAGACGAACAGAATTATTGGAGTTCTGGCCAGATACCGTCTGATAGGCTTCGCCATCCATATCGGCATCGTAGCCCATTTTGGCGAGTGCAATGACTTTGTCTTCTTCACGGGCTTTCCAGAGCATGAAGGATTCGATTTCTGGGTGGTCAATGTCGAGGCAGACCATTTTAGCCGCACGACGAGTGGTGCCGCCGGATTTGATCGCTCCAGCATTGCGGTCTAAGCCTTTGAGGAAGCTCATCAGACCTGATGAAGCCCCGCCACCCGTAAGGCGTTCACCTTCGGCGCGGATTGCCGAGAAGTTCGTGCCAGTTCCTGAGCCACCGCGGAAAAGACGCGTCTCTGTAACATATTCTTCAGAGATGGAATGGGCGCCGAGCAGTTTGTCTTCGATCGAAAGAATAAAGCAGGCTGATGCTTGGGTGCGGGTGTAATCGTCTATCGATTCAACAACTTCGCCTTTGGCTTCGTCATAATAGAAAAGACCACTCTTTCCCCCTTCGATGCCGTAGCTGAGCTTGAGCCCCGTGTTGAACCACTGTGGGGAATTCGGTGCGTACATTTGGCTTAGGAAGGCAAATACGAGCTCATCATAGATGATTTTCGCTTCACTATCGGTTTTGATAATTTTTTCGTCACGCAATGAGGCGATCCAAAAATTGACAAGTCGGTGGGCGACTTGGCGCATGCTGGTTTCGCCATCTGAAACTGAGTCTTTGACGCCTGCTTTGCGGAAGTATTTGGATGCAATAATATCGCGAGAATTCTGGGAATACTGGATCGGGAATTCAAGGTTTTTCATGTCCGTTAGAATCCGACCACTTTTGTGATCCTTGATCATGACGTCACTAAAGTCCCAATCGAACAGATCATAGACTGTTTTTTCTGGGTGCTGTTCGAGTGATTTAGTGAAGTAGCGGGTCATCAGGGTCGGTAGTGTGGCCATTTAGCGGACCTCCAACAATATTTTTATCCTAGCAATATAGGGTGTATTATCCTGTATTTTGTGGGTATTTAATAATGGAATACTAGATATTGTATCTTGCTTGGTGCATTCTGTGAAGAGGTTGCGAACACTATTTGCTCGATAATTTTTTAAACTGCATTTTTTACCTGTTTATAGACATTGCGCGATTGTCAGCAATTCAAAGCTGTTTTTTCGGCTTTTTTGCAGTGAGTTGCCCGTGAACGTTGACACCTTTTGTGTGAGGCGGTACATTGTTAATCAGCCTATGTCCTGCGCACGTCCGTTCAGACACATTGTCGAATGTTCGTTCGTTGGAATTTCCCGTCAACTTCCAGGACGCTTTCCGGGAGCCACGCGGTCTGACAAGATCCTAAGTGCTTTTGAACTGAGAGTTGCAATGCACGATTGCCACAATTTCAGATCAGCAAGCGGTACAGGATTCGTGGAGTTGATGTTTTAATGCAGCGTTATTTATTTGGCGGTTCTGTGCAGGATTTGCCGCGTTTCGATTGTGATGTCTTGATTGTTGGTGCGGGACTGGCGGGCCTTTATACGGCGCTACAGCTTGACGCATCTTTATCGATCATTGTTTTGAACAAATTGGGCATGAAAGAAAGTAATTCGATGTATGCCCAAGGCGGGATCGCGGCAGCCGTTGCGCAAGATGATTCACCCGATTTGCACTTTGATGACTCCATGGCTGCTGGTTCCTATTTATGTAACCGCGAAGCCCTGCGTGTTCTCGTTGATGAAGCACCTGAAAATATCGAAATCTTGCAGGGAATGGGCGTACCATTTGATCTCGATGAAAAGGGTCAATTAGCCGTTGGCCAAGAAGGCGCTCACAGTCGCAAACGCATCATCCATTGTCATGGGGATGCGACCGGCCTCCACATGACAAGTCGCATTGCGGAATTAGTTGCTGCCCGTGAAAATATTACCGTCCATGACAATTGGACGCTCGTCGACCTGATTACCAACGCTAATCAAGCCGTTGTTGGCGTCATTGCCCTTAACTCGCTCGTTGAAAATGACTTTCGCCTCTATCGCCCGCAGCAAGTTGTTCTCGCGTCTGGCGGTATTGGGCAACTCTTTTTGCACTCAACCAACGCGCGTCCCGCGACTGGGGACTCCCTCGCTGCAGCGTTGCGCGCTGGCGCCACGACTGGCGATCTGGAGTTTATCCAATTTCACCCTACGGCTTTACCCGAGCCGGATGAAAACGGCCGGTGCTTTCTAATTTCCGAAGCCGTCCGCGGTGAAGGTGCGGTTTTGCGTAATTTAAAGGGTGAAGCATTCATGACGAAAGCGCATCCTTTAGGCGATCTCGCGTCCCGTGATGTCGTATCGCAAGCGATTTTTCGGCAAATGATGGCCGATCGCACCGACTATGTATATTTGGATATTACGCA
>JAQUDJ010000008.1:0-29554 GCA_028685755.1 Eubacteriales bacterium
TGCCCGCAGTGTGGCCAACAGTTTGCGGCTCAATCCCAACAGAAGCAGGCGTTTTGCGTCCATTGTGGCACGTTAATCGATCGTTCATCTGAACCGGAAGTCATAGCTGCTGCAGCTCGTCGTGTAGATCACTCGGCCATCGCCAAGGCTCGTGAAATGTTTCAGGAAATTCGCTTTCCGATTGTCGACAAAAAGACTGGCATGAAGGGCGATCGCTTGATCGAGCTGTGGACGCTCTTGGTTTTCCATAGTCGCAATAGCCGTTCGGCTTGGTCGACGCGCACTGCGTACAAAGAAATAGGTGGATTTTTCGAACGGAAGATCTGGCGCCCAGCATTTGATCTAGCTGGACAATATCGCGAGCAACTGATCATTGACCAACTTTTAGAATCGGCTGTGGTCTATTTAACGACCTGTCGAGATGATTCGCGATTTGGCAGCAAACTGATGGGCGTTGTGCGTCTGAGTGCCGAAGCTGTCGCCGAAAAAAGTGCTGAAGAAATATGCAAATCAATGATTAGCTTTTTGATGCATTTGAATCAACCAGGTGAATCCGCGGCGATTATACACGCGATCATTATGGCCTACCCTCGCGTGTTCAGTGCGCATCGCCAAGTATTAGCGGATGTTATGCAGACAAATTTGACTGATGAAGAACGCCAAGAAGCGTTAAAAATCGTCGCTCGAATTGCTGAACTGAATCGCCATTAGTGATGGGCTTGCCAATACGTAGCTGCCGATTCGCCAGCTAACCAACCGGTTGAAAATGCTGCTTGTAAATTATAACCACCTGTATCACCGTCAAGATCAAGGACTTCGCCCGCGATAAATAAACCGGGGACCCGTTTAGATGCGAGTGTTGACGGTTGAATGGATTTTAGACTGACTCCGCCGGCTGTCACCATTGCGAGATGCTGTCCGGCTTGCCCGGTAACGGTTAACGTCCAACGTTGTAGTGCCGTCGCAAGTCGCCCGGCTAATTCACGTCCGGCCTGCGCTGTCTGCATATCCGTTTCAAATCCAGTTGATTTTAGCAAAGGGACGACGAGGCGATGTGGCACAAGACTATCCAGCGCGTTTTTGAGTTGCTGGCGAGGATTCTGAGCAAACAAGCGCAACAGTTCGGTGATCAAGGCTTCATGTGTATAGCTGGGCAATAAATTAATTTCCAACGTGCCTTCACGGTGGAGTTCGCGCGAAAGTCGCAAAATAACCGGCCCTGATACACCTTTGTGCGTCAAAAGCAGATCGCCGCGCTGGCTGATGGACTTTTGCTCAATTTGATGCAAGGTCACCTGCACATCTTGCAGAGATAGTCCGGAGAGCTCATGAACATAGCTTTCACGAATCAAAAATGGCACGAGTGCAGGACGCACCCGATTGATGGGATGCATGAGTGACTCGGCCAATAAATAACCATCGCCGGTAGACCCTGTCGACTGATACGTCATGCCGCCAGTTGCCAAAATTACAGCTTGGGCGGACAGATCACCCTGCGAGGTGGAAACAACGAATTGTGTGGGGCTGTCAGGATAGCTTTGTATCGTTTTTATGGCATGCACGCGATGATTTAGTCTAATCTGGACGCCTTGCTGATGAACATATCGCAAAAGTGCTTGTAAGACATCATTGGCTTGATTTGACACAGGAAAATATTTGCCTTGGTGGTCGACCACGCAAGGTGTACCATAATGACTCAGTAAATCCAGCAGTTCTGGTCGATAAAAGTGACTCAGTGCGGGGTAAAGAAAGCGCCCTTGCCCGAAAAATCGGGCAATCGTGTCGTCAACATCGTCCTGCGTCGTGACATTACAGCGGCCTGCACCAGTGATCAGCAATTTGCGACCAGGCTGTTCATTTTTTTCCAGTAAAATGACCGGAGCCCCGCATTCAGCGGCACGTCCGGCAGCAATCAATCCAGCTGGACCACCGCCAATAACAACAATCGGTTCGATAGGTATCCTCCAAGATGTGCGTGAATCCGCGTGCTTTCTGTGTTAGATATAATTTTCATGATTATCATGATCCGCAATCATCGATGCCCCCATATATTCATGAAACCAGCCTTGGGCGATGCTGGGATTGATCCCGTTATGGTTTGAATCGTTTGCAAAATGGGTATGCAAGAACTGTATTTCAAGGTATTCAGCCTGCGAATAGATTCGGGGTGCTGACACCTGCATCGCTTTGCAGAGACGATCGAAAATCTTTATACTGAGTTCAGATCGGCCATTTTCAATTAAAGAAAGATAAGATACATGGCAACCGGCCGAATCGGCGACCTGTTCTTGTGTCAGCGCATTCGCCTCGCGATGGCACCTCAGGAGTAGCCCAAGCAAGACATTCAGCGGATATCGCGACTGTTTTTGCAGAAAAATTGGATTTATTTTAGACATAGTGCCTCCTCAACCTGTTGTTGTCGGTTTTAACCGTTCAATAAACAAATCAAGTGAGACAAAAGCGCCGTGTCCCCATCATAAACGTCGAAAGGTTGATATGCAACTAGAAAAAACGATTGAACGAGCCATCTTAATCGGCTTATATACGGAGTCAGGGGAAATTGCCGCTGAGGTTGCCGAGCGGTCACTTGATGAATTGCAGGAACTTGCAGAAGCAGCCGGCGCAACCGTTGTGGGGCGGGCCTTGCAGCATCGGCAATCTGCTGACTCTGCGACTTTTATCGGTAAAGGCAAGTTAGAAGAGGCTAAAGCTGCCGCGATTGAACTTGATGCATCATTGTTGATTTTTGATGATGAACTGACCGGATCGCAGATCCGCAACATTGAAGGCCAATCTAATCTCAAAGTCGTCGATCGGACTTTTTTGATCCTTGATATATTTGCTCAACGTGCCAAATCCCGCGAAGGCAAACTCCAGGTCGAACTCGCTCAACAGCAATATCGACTGAGCCGACTTATTGGTTTAGGGCATGCTCTCTCGCGACTCGGTGGCGGTATTGGTACGCGTGGCCCAGGGGAGTCCCAACTCGAATCTGATCGCCGTCATATCAATCGACGCCTCAACACCCTCAAGCAAGCACTCAAAGAAGTCGCCTTACGTCGCCAACAAACGCGCCAGCAACGTCAATCCAATGAAATCTTAACGATCGCGGTCGTCGGTTATACAAACGCGGGTAAATCAACCTTGCTCAACATATTGACGCAAGCTGATCTCTTGACGCTTGATCAAGTCTTTGCAACGCTCGACCCTGCCGCCAGACGGCTTGAATTGCCAGATCAGCAACCTGTTATCCTCGTTGATACGGTCGGATTTATCCGAAAATTACCCCATCAATTAGTTGATGCATTTCGCTCAACCTTAGAAGAAGTCACACAAGCAGACGCCATTTTGCAGGTCATCGATTGCTCAGATCCCCAAGCGGATGTGCAGCGCGATGTTGTCGAACAACTACTGAACGAACTCGGTGCAGCGGGTAAACCACGGTTGACTGTGCTGAACAAAATTGATCGTCTCGGCTCTTTTGAACGTGGCGGATTAACACTGTTTTCAGGTCGCGATCAGACTATCCAGATCAGTGCACGCACAGGGGAGGGCATCCCGGATTTGATCGCCGCGATCAGCAAACTCGCTGCCGAATCCTTTATCCCAGTTTCTTTATTGTTGCCCTATGCCAAAACGGGATGGGTCAGTCGGATCGAACAACAGGGCAAGGTCGACCATGTCGACTATCGGGAGGATGGCATCGCTGTTGAAGCACATGTGCGCGTAGCACTTTACAAAGCACTCCTCCAAGATCAGTTGCTTATTTCAAATGATAAGCGCTAAAATAAACGAATATAGTTTGATAATCAAAAGAAGGATTCGGTTCGCTTGAGAACCCCACTGACATGAACGATTTTGACCAAAAAATTAACGATCTCTTACTTGATATATTTGATAAAATTCTACTCACTGAAGAGAAGGCTTTGCGCCGTGGTAACTTTAGTGATATTTCTGTTGCCGAGATGCATACCTTAGAAAGCGTTGGACCTTATGAAAAGCGCACAATGAGTGAAACCGCGGCAACTTTGGGTGTGACAACAGGGACATTGACGGTGGCGATTGATCGACTCGTGCGCAAGGGGTACGTCGAGCGGCATCGCGATAATACCGATCGTCGAGTCGTACGCGTTGCGTTGACGCGTCAGGGTAAGCTGGCCTTTCGCATGCACAACAAATTCCACAAGTTACTTGTCGATCGATTAGTCACCCCTTTGGATGAACAAGGTCGCGATGTTTTACGCAAAACACTGATCGCGATTGATGGGATCGTCAGTGAACAATATGAACGCTACGTGTTGTCAGATCATGCGGAGGATAATTTATGAATCAAGACCCACGTGAAGCGATCTTTGACAAAGTGATTTCCACGATTGCTGACATTGCCGGCGTCAATATTTCCGAGCTCCAGGGCTCGACTGAATTGATCGCAGACCTTGCCTTAGACTCCTTAGCCATGTACGAAATTGTAATCGAACTCGAAGATGTTTTTGATTTGCAAATTAGCGACAGTGATATCGATCGCATTCACACGGTAGATGACGCGGTCGCCTATATTCTCGACTCACATAGCGCCTAAAATTCCGACTTCAATAAATTTCGGGAGCACCGGATGGACGCATTAAACTATTTATTCATTGTTAACCCAGCAGCTGGTCAAAAAAATAGCCCACAGCTCGATAGCTTATTGCGCGATGCTGTAGAAGGCAGCCTATTTGCACACACGGCTACGATCGTACACACCAAAAATCCAGGTCATGGCGCTGAACTTGCTGCAGATTTTGCCGCCCAACATGGCGCTTCGGCTCTGATTGTCGCCTGTGGTGGGGATGGGACGGCTCACGAAATCGCCAGTGCGGTGATGGGCACATCGGCCGCGATGAGCATTTTGCCACTTGGTACTGGGAACGACTTTGCCAGGGCTGCACTTTCGAGCAGACTGATTCCGGAATTGCTGAAACGTATCGCGGCACCGACGATTCGGCCGATCGATCTCATTGCGGTCAACGATCATATTTGCTTGAATATTACATCGTTTGGGTTTGATACCCGCGTGCAACGCCTCATGATGACGATTAACAAGCGCTTTCGCTGGCTCGGTCGTTTGAGTTATCCGCTAGCAATAGCCGGAGGTCTCCTCGGCAATAAACGCTTTACTTTGAGGTATGGCGATGCGCAGTTGATTCAAACCGATTATATCCTTGCAGCCCTGTGTAACGGGCGCTTTTATGGCGGGGGATTCAATCCAGCACCGCAAGCTCAACTCGATGATGGCCAAGCGGAATTGATACTGATCGACCCATTGCCACTTGGTCGGATTTTGCAGCTAATTCCAATCTATAAAAAGGGCCAGCACTTGGCTGACCCTGCGGTTCATCTGCAATCTGTACAATCGGGAACAATTGAGGCGTTGCCTGGCCAATTACTCTTAGGCAATGTGGATGGTGAGTTATTCGAATCAGCCCGCATCGACTTTAAGGTCATACCACAAGCAATTCGTTTCGCCTTTTATTAAATCCGATTCGATCAAACCCCTGCTTGGTGTAATTTACGGTGATAGGCACGTGCTTGATCGTCCATCCAAGCAATCAGGGCGTTCGTCATCTCTTTTGCATTAGCAAAATCATGAGGGTCGAGCGGTTTGCCGAAAACAATCGTCACACGTTTGCGTTTGCCGGACTTGTCAATTGGCTTTGGCCATTTCATATGGCGACTAAAGACCTCATATCCGCCTTCTATAAAAACCGGCAACAGCGGCACTTTACCCTTTTGGGCAATATAAGCGGCGCCGTCTTTCATTTCGCCGAGCTCACCGTCCGGTGAACGTGTGCCTTCTGGGTGCACCAATAAAATATTTCCCTCTTCGACCTTCTTTTTAGCGATGATGAGGCCGCGAATGGGATTGCCAAAACGATCCACAGCAATGCCGCGGCCGACTTTGACGATCACTTTGCCGAGAAAACCGTGCTGATCTTCAAGGTCTTTTGCAGTCAGACTAGCCAGATGTTTGAAATGCAGGCGCGGCAGATAGGCGCCGATCCACATGCCATCGACATAGGTCTGATGATTAGCGGCGATGACGTAGGGGATCGATTTGGGAATGTTTTCCAGACCTCTAGCGCGTAATTTGAGTGTCATTCGAGTGAACGCCATGCCGAGATTGTAGGCAATAGCCCCAATGATTCCACGTTCTAGTGGGTAGCGGCCTTCATCAGGATTAGCAGCAACTGGGGCTTTATGGGTGTCGGTAGGGACGGTTTGTTGAGTGCTCAATGATATTTCCTCCGGCGAAATCCGCAACAAAGGCGGTCTCGTTCGTTTGCAGGATAACATAGATATTGATAAAATTATAGATCAGATACAATTCACACGTTACAGCAAAATGCCGAAAGGATCGCGTTATGGACAGGATGATGGACCGTGAAAATCACTCGGACCAACCGGGGCACAGCGTATCCTTAAAGGTTCGTTATTATGAAACCGATCAAATGGGGATTGTGCATCATTCCAATTATATCCGTTGGTTCGAGGTTGCCCGCACGGATTACTTGCGAGCTGTTGGGTTACCCTATCGGGAACTCGAAGCAAGTGGAACAATCAGTCCAGTAATCGGCATTAGCTGTGACTATTTGCAGAGTGCCCGATACGATGACGAGATCGCAATTAGAGCGTGGGTCACTGGCTATACGGGGGTACGATTACAGCTAAGTTATGAAGTTACATGTGACGGTGTGGTCCTGTGCCGCGGTAAGTCCGAGCATGCATTTGTCCACGGGGGTCGCCCTGTCGCCCCGAAGCGAACCTTGCCCCATGTCCATCAGATCCTAAGTGATTGCCTGATGCGCGATTCGCGCGTCATGTAGGCCTAAGCTATGGGGCTGCGCCTTTTATATGGACCGATATCAGCCGCTTTGCGCGACCATTGCCTTGACGAAGTGGTCGCTTGGACCGAGCGTTGGCCAGACAAACGAGCGATCGTCATCGTTCCCGAACAAGCCAAACTCGATTTTGAACAAGCCTACCTCAATATAAAACCTCAAGGCGGCCTGTTGATGGCCGAGATCTTGAGCTTTCGCCGACTAGCCTCCCGCCTTGGCGCTGAAGTAGGCCTTAATTTTCCGCGCCAGATTGATCAATCTGGACAGGCGATGATCTTGTACCGCATTCTCCAAGAGCAAAAGGATCAACTCCAAATTTTTGCGCATTTAGCAGATAAACCTGGATTCATCCGTGAAATCGCTGCAGTTCTCGGTGATTTGCGGCGGAGTTTTGTCGACCCCGTGACCCTCAGCGCAATCACGGAACAGGTCGCTGATATCAGTTTGCGCCATAAAATTCACGACTTATCCGTGTTACAACGCTTTTATGCAGAATCGATTGACGAGCTGCAATTGACTGATGTTGATGACAGCATGGATCAGCTAATCAGGCTACTGAATGACCCGCCTGCGTTGCTAGGTTATCGTTTGGAGTGGCTAACTCAGACTGCAATCTGGGTCATAGGCTTCGGTGAAACGCGTAACTTTACGCCACAGGAGTTTGCGGTGATCGAACAACTCGAGCGCCGTTGTGCGCAATTGACGGTGACTAACCTATCAGACAGTCTCCCGGCCGATGCATTAGCCGCAGAACATGGACCAGATTATTTTCTGCCTGGTCGTCGGACTGCTTGGACATTGCGCCAACGGTTTGATCTTAAGCAAGTACAAAAAATCGCACCCGCTCAATCCACACCCGCTGTCCGCTTGATTCTGGCACAACAGCCACAAGATCAGATCGCCTGGCTAGCTGGTGAAATTCGCCGGCTCGTTTTAAGTGGTTCGTATCGATACCGCGATATAGGCATAGCCGTTTGCCGACCGGCTGAAGATCTACCTCGCCTGCAAATTATCTTCAACCAATTCAACATACCGCTATTTCTTGACCAAGTTCGTCATTTATCAGGAACGGCGCTCATGCGCACCGTCTTAAGCCTGATCGATATAGCATCCGGTGGCTGGACGCGCCAACCTGTCATGCGCTTGTTGCGCGCCGGTCTGATGACGGTCGATCAGCATCAAGTTGACCAACTAGAGAACGAACTGCTAGCCAAAGGACTTTTTCGATTTGACCGTTTACTCGATGAAAAACCGGAGTTATTTAAGCCGATTGATCAGTTTACCCGTCAGTTAAAGTCAGTTGCAACAGGTTCTGAAAAAGTCGTCGTTTTGCGCGACTATCTCGATCAGATCGATTTACAAAACCGCTGTGCTACCAAAATCACCGAGTTGACCGCGCAAGGTGCAACAGAAAGTGCTTTGGCGCTGGCAAAATCATGGAATGCCTTGGCCGTGGTGCTCGATCAATTAGCCCAACTCACGCAGGCAACACCAATGTCGCTTGCCGCCTTTCGTGGCCTCATCGCCGCAGGTCTCGATAATGCTGATAGTGGCGTGTTGCCAACCGCCCTTGATCAAGTTGCAGTCGGGAATTTAGCGAGATCTCGCCAACGAACCTGCAAAGTCTTGTTTGTACTCGGCGCGGACAGTCAGAATTTGCCGCCAACCGCAGCACCGGAGGGGCTATTAAAGGACTATGATCGCGAAAGTTTGTCTGTGCATTTAAGCCAACCTTTACCGAATCATGCCCGTGATCAGATCTATGCGGATGCCGCATTGATCCACTCGCTTTTGCAACAGCCGACCGAACAACTCGTGCTAATCGCTCCGGAAGAAGACCCCTCACCGTATTGCTTGCGCTACGCCACTCAATATGGCATAAAACCAGAGCCACTTCCTGCCTCGCTCTCAAGCCAAGATGTTCGCCTTAATGCGCCACAACCCGCCTTAAATCGGCTGCTCCAATTCAGTCGCGAGCCGCTAGCCGAACCAGATGAAGAGGCCGGTTTCCACGCACTGGCAGCGGCCTTGATTCGACTCGGATGGCCGCTCCAAACCGCCCAACGCTGGCTATTGCGCGATGATCCGCTGACTGTCCGGATTGATCCAGACTTAGTCGAGGAACGCTTTTCGAAAACAATGACTTTAAGTGTTTCGCAATTAGAAAAATATGCAGAGTGTCCGTTCCGTCATTTCGCTGCCTACGGTCTTAAACTCCAAGATCGCGCCATTTATGAACCCGAGGCTGCCGAAAGTGGCTCGCTTCTTCATGCGATTACCGAGCAAAGTCTAACGCTGTTACGGGCGTTGATCGACACCGAAGCTGACCCACATCAAGCTGCTCAGCTAATTCAGCGATGGCTAGACCATGAACTTGACACAATGCTCGCTCAGGTTTTACAAGCCATCAGTCAAAAACCAGAACACCAGGCATTCTTTGCCCCTGGCCTACATGCCTCAATCGGCCGCCGTTTGGAACGCGTCGCTCGCACCTCGCTGATTGCATTGGTTCGCCAATTGCTTACAGACGAATACAGCCCATCACAATTTGAATGGTCGTTTGGCCAAGCAACAAACAACGCATTGCGCTACCCGTTAGATGATACGCATACCGTTGTGTTAAACGGGATTGTTGATCGCATTGATGTCCAACATAATGACGGGGGCAATCAGTTCCGAATCATTGATTATAAGTCCGGCAATCAAAAGGTTGACTACGAAAAAATCTATCACGGGCTCGCTTTGCAGCTGCCGGCCTATTTGACAGCTTACGCGGCAAATCACGCTGGTCAAACCCCTGTGGACGCATGCTATTTCCATTTTGACGAGCCGCTTTTCAACCAGGAAACAGAGCGAGTATTGTCCTCGGAGAACCTCGCTAAGAAGCTCGATAAA
Source organism: Eubacteriales bacterium (assembly GCA_028685755.1). Taxonomy (GTDB): domain Bacteria; phylum Bacillota; class Clostridia; order Saccharofermentanales; family UBA5734; genus UBA5734. Next base: position 9,774 of record JAQUDJ010000008.1, read on the forward strand.
CATTTTAAACTGCGCAGTTTAAACCTTGCTCCTGCGCAACTTGCCGTCGTCCAGCATCACGTTGCAGGGCAAATCAAAAAATGGTCAAATGAAATTCTTAACGGCGAATTTTCGGCTCGACCGCGCCATCTTGCCGGCAGCCGCAAAGCTTGTGAATTTTGCGGCTATGCCGCAGTCTGCGGCACCGATTACCACCCGAGTCACAGCACCTTGCTCGAGAAATTAGGTGGCCTCAATGAGATGGGCCAAAAAGTAAAGAAAAAGGACGACTTGCTCAGACGTCTTGAGAAGGAGGCTGATCATGCCCCAATCGAATGACGTCAACCCCGCTGTCGAGCTGTTGAGTCTACCCGCTAGTGAGCTCGCGAACAACCCTATCGCGAAGCCAGTCTTCAAGCCCACAACGGAGCAACAGCACGTAATCGATGCTGAAGTTAGCGATATTTTAGTTTCCGCAGCCGCCGGCTCGGGTAAAACAGCCGTAATGACCGAACGCATCGTCCAACGGATTGATTTAGGTAAACTCGAAATCTCGCAGGTTCTAGTGATGACCTTCACGGATGCGGCTGCGCGCCAAATGAAAGCCAAAATCGCTGAAAAGCTCGAACGTCGCCGCAGTGAAACGACCGACAGCGTCCTGAAACAACGCCTACAAAGCCAACAGACCCTGTTGACCGGCGCAGCAATTTCCACGATTCATGCCTTTTGCTTGACGGTCGTCAAAAATTTTAGCCATTTGGCAGTCGATGATGGAGGGCAACCCCTAGTCGAGCCGGGCTTTGCGACTGCCGATGCTGGTCAGGCTAGTTTGCTCCTCAAAGAATCTATTGATCTTGTACTTGCTGCCCGTTATGAAGCGATCGACCGCGAGTCAGATGTAACCACAAGACCGTGGACCACGGCGTTTATGAGGCTCGTCAATAGTTATAGCAATAGCCGCAACGACCAACCCCTGCGCGAGCAGCTTGAAAAACTTTTTTTGTATTTGCGCAGCCAGCCCAATTACACCCAACAGCTATCAGACTACCGCGCGATAATCGAATCGAATCGAACGGATTTTGCATCGAGTAAAGTAGCACTTGTTTTACAAAACCAAACGCGACTAGTGCTTAATCAGGCGATCGCAGGTATTCCGGAAATCGAAGACTTATTGACATCAGGCATTGAATTAGTCAAGAATCCAGCGCAAAACCGGGATCGCATCATGCAATTCAAGGCACTGTTTGCGACGTTAAAAACAGCACATCAGGAACTTACTGACGGCACGGCTGATTGGAATCGCATCACGTCACTAGCCCAGTCAATCAACATGCCCACACTGCCACAGAATCGTCAGACAGCAACGGATGAGGTTAAACAATTCATCATGCTTTTTCGCGAGTCCATCGCGGAAGCCATTTATTGTTTGACTGGTAAACTCAGTTCAGCTAGTTACCGATCATATTATCTGTTTGACACTCAGTGGCTTTATCAATGCAGTGCAGCTGAAATTGAACTCGAAATCGCCGATATGCAACCTGTCCTTGAGCAGCTTTTTGCACTTGTAATCGAGCTCGATCAGATGTATCGCACCCAAAAAAGCAAGCTTGGCTTGATCGACTTTTCAGATTTTGAGCATCTTGCTTTACGGATTCTCACGCAACCAGAGGCCTGGCAATACTATCAGAATCGCTTTAAAGAGATTTACATTGATGAATATCAGGACACAAGTAGTATCCAAGCGGCGATTTTATCTGCAATTGGGCAAAACAACATCTTCATGGTCGGCGATGTCAAACAAAGTATTTATCGCTTTCGCCATGCTCGGCCACAGCTATTCATTAAACGGACCAACGATTATTTGGCTAATTCACCAACCCGCTTACATACCTTGAATCAGAATTTTCGCAGCGTGCCAGGCGTCTTGGCAGCAGTTAACGAGTTGTTTAGTCAACTGATGTCTATCGCCTCCGGCGAATTGGATTATGACGAGACTCAAGCCCTCAAGCCTAAACGCGATGCGGAATCTTCAGGACGTGCGCCGGTCACCTTGCTGCTTCTCACGGAACGTGACGTCGATGCTACTTACGAGCACGATGCATCCGCGCAAGCCGAAACATCAAATGAGCCTTTGGACGCAACAGACCCAGACACTGACGAGGCTGCAGATCTTGAGCTAGTCAAGCGACCACTGACTGACGAAGTCGATGGTGATCTGATCGAACCCGGTAATTTAGAAACGTATCAGAAAGAAGCGATGCTCGTCTGTCAATCCATTCAAAATCAACTCGCATCAGGCATCCAAGCAAAAGATATAGTGATCCTCGCTCGCAGTCGCCGATTGGTTCAACTTTTTGCCAAAACGTTACTTGCTGCCCGTGTCGACACCCTCGAAGAAACGGGTCAACACCTTCTCGATAGTCCGGAGTTGCGGTTGCTACAAGCCCTGTTGACCATGATGGACAACCCCTTGCAAGATGTGCCATTAGCTGCAGTTTTGCGTTCAACACTCTTTGAAGGCGGGTTTACGGCTAGTGAACTTATATCGATCAGAATAGCTGCCCGACAGGCAGAGCGACAGGATAAATTGGATCTCAAGTTCTATCATGCGGCGGTTGCATGGTATGCACATACTGGGCCTGATGAAGCCCTCCGCGACCGCATCAGCCGATTTCTTTTATGGACAGAAAATTGGCGTGATCAGGAAAAAACCCTCAAAATTGGTGAGTGGCTCAATTTGCTATTGGAGAGCACTGGTTATTTCAATCAAGTGGCCGCAGCTCCTGCTGGCACAGAACGTCTGCGTGAAATCCGTGCCTTGGTCGACTGGACGTATACCTTTGAACGCACTGCACAGCGTGGTCTTTTTGACCTTGTGCGTTACCTTGAAAAGTTAATCGAAAGTGGCATAAATGAATCCCCTTTTGCGATTGAAACGTCTACGCGCAATGCCGTGCGTGTGATGACCATACACCACAGTAAAGGGCTAGAATTCCCCGTTGTCTATGTTGTTGGTTTAAATGTGGGGCTCCAGAAGTCGATGCGTCAAACCCCGTTGATGATGAGTGAAGAACTCGGCATCGGCTTTGATTGGATCGATCCCGATAGCCATCAACGGCGCATCACCCATGTCAAACTGGCGATGCTCGCCGAAAACAAGGCCGCCGCATTAGCTGAAGAAATGCGTTTGCTTTATGTCGCGATGACAAGGGCTGAAAATCACTTGGTTTTGTCAGCGTGTGTGACCGAGCAAAACCGTAAAAATTTACAAAAACGCATCCTCCAGGCTCGTAACCAAACCGAATCTGTGCTGTCTGCTGAACTGGTCCTGAGCTGCAAATCATATCTTGAATGGATCATACTTGCTTTGGCTCGCCATCCGCAAATCGATCTAACAAACTTAGTTTCGTACGCCACCATAGCGACTGACGATGCGGCGATTGTTGATGATTTTAAAACTTCCGAAATCTCAGAAGGACCAACTTACACCCTCAAACAGCCGACTGAATCGGCCTGGTGTTTGGTTTTAACCGACCTCCAAGATCTCCTAGATCAAATTCACATGCAAAACAATCCAAATCTTCTTCTGGAAAATCACGCGTCAGACGAAACCGTGCTCTCAAACACCGCAACGGATGACCGAGCTGCCGCGCAACAGCTTTGCCGTTTATTCCATGCTAATCCAGCTGTCGATGAGGCCCAGATCGCAACTGCCGTACAGCGAATCGGTGGTGACTACGCATACCCAGCTGCCTCACGGCGCCCGATCAAATTGTCCGTCAGCGAATTAAAACGCATCGAACAGCAGGAAGCTCGCTTAGACGATGAGCAAATCATCGACATCGACGCGCGCGGGATTAACCTCGATCTGCGGCCATTGATTACTACAGCGATTGACGACGAGCATCTAATGACAGGTGCCACACTTGGGACAGCGTTACATAGCTTGTTACGTTACGTTGACCTAAACCGCGCGCGCCAACATGCCGTAAGTACCAATCAATCTGAAACCGATATACACACGGCCAACTCCGCCCTCGAAGACCTGCGCAAACAGGTGGAAGAATTGACGGCCGCTGAGGTGTTGACTACAGCCGAAGGGCAAGCTGTCAGCCGCTATCTGCCAGATGTCTTAGCCTTTGTAAATGCTGATCTGGCTGGTCGAATGATCGCCGCTGACAGAGAACGCAAGCAGTTGTACCGCGAAATGCCTTTCACCCTCGCGGTACCGGCCGCAATGATCTGGCCACAAGACGATGGCTTTGCAGCAGATGATTTGGCGTTAGTCCAAGGGATTATCGATGCTTGGTTTATGGAAAATGAAGCAGCTATACTATTGGATTACAAAAGTGACAAAATTCTCGGCACGCCTGCTATGATTCGGGCAGAATTGCTCCACCGCTATGCGCGCCAACTCCAATATTACGCTCGTGCGATCACCGCCGCGACAAGACTGTCCGTCGACGAACATCATATCGTCCACTTGCCCAGTCGCCAGGTCTATACCTATTCACCAACTGAAATAGCGGAGTCTATTCGATGAGCAAACACCCGAGCTGAAATACATCAAGCACTTATCGGTCAAACAAGCTGCCGTGCAAAATGAACTTAAAAATGTACTAGCGAATGTCGTCAATCGTCCGCCGATTTTTGTCTGCTGCGAGAAGCTCAGCTGATTGGGCGTCGATAGCGGCAGTGCGCCGGCTGGCGCGCGATCCGGTGGCTTTATTTTGTTGACGCCGACGGGCGAAAAAATCGCGCAAGATCTGGCTGCAGGCCGCTTGCTGGAGACCGCGGCTGACCAAAACCTGGTGATTCTGTTTTATTGCAAAGATATTGGTGATGGACCCAACAGCGCCGGCTTTCGGATCATCGGCGCCAAAATACACGTGGTGGATGCGCGCTTGCACAATCGCGCCGGCACACATCACACACGGCTCAAGGGTCACATACAAATCACAGCCATCCAGTCGCCATGACTTTAACTGACGACAGGCTTGGCGAATCGCAACCATCTCAGCATGGTGTGTGACATCGCGCAATGTTTCGCGCCGGTTATGTCCGCGGGCGATAATTTTGCCATCGCAGACGATAACTGCACCGATGGGCACCTCGTCAAGCAGCTCGGCCTTATGAGCCTCAAGGAGGGCTTGGTGCATGAAGTATTCAGGGTCTAAGACACGATTGACAGGCATGCGATCTCCTTGCCACAGGACGGGAATGTCCCTATAATAACATAATGTTATTGCCCAATACGCGGCTCGATCTGTGATCGTCACGTGATGAAATGAGGATTCCCCATGGCACTTAAAGAAGGAAAATGTCCGAATTGCGGTTCGATTCTGCAACTCGATGATAAAAATGTACAAGGTCATTGTCTGTTTTGCGATGCAGTGTTCGCTAGCGAAGCAGCCTACGAAATTGCAGCTAACCCAACTGCCGTATCGTTCCCCAATCTGCCACAACCGAAGTATGAAGGTCCGAATCTCAACCCCCAACTCACCGCAGCTCAGGTTAGCGCCCGCGCGACCCAGCTTGAAATGAGCAAGAAGAAGGAAGCCAAGGCCGCGGCCAAGGCTGAACAGCCAGTTTATACACCGCGCGCGGATGTTAAAATACCCGAGCTAAAGCTTTCTCACAAAACGAAAATTCAGCTGATACTCGTTGCGGTTGCGATCGTGGCGATTATCGGCGTTGCGGCAATGCCGTCGATTCTGACCCGCAACTCTGCCCGTACCACGTTAATTGCAGCAGTCGGCAGTTATATCCCTGGCACAATCGATGTGGATAAAGCTGTCGTTATCTACGGGATGAGCAATCAACGTTTAGAAGTCGCTTTGCCAGTGGCGATTACCGCTGATGAAGCCAAAGCGATTTTCCTAGCTTATGGTGAGCAGCGTGCAAAAGCCAAAGAAAGTACAGTCGCTGATTTCACCCAAGCCTATGGCGATATCACCGTCAAAATTGTGTTCCCGACGGGTGGTTTTCTGATTGAACAGCCGACGACTCAGGCGAGCCTTGATGATGGAACGGCCATTCAAACTTTGACGTGATCTGTTTTTAGGATAGTTAACCGATCAATAAACGGTAGGTTTATCTAAATCTTGCACCTGCTAGTTAAATCAGTGCGAATATGACGACTCTGATAGTGAATGTTCACATTTATTCACAAATGGGATTTAGATTCGCAAAAATTAATTGCTAGACTGAATGTAGAGCAAGAGCAAATGAGTGACGAACCTCCTTCTTTCATACTTTCTCCTCCAATACAAAACAGTCCCGGGTGTGGTGTCCCGAGACTGTTTTGTTCTTTTTATTTGGGTTATTAAAAGGAATCGGTTTAAGCGCTGTAATGACGCAAGAATTGGCGGGTTCGTTCATTTTTTGAATTAAAAACTTGGTCAGGCGTGCCGGCATCGATGATCACACCCTGATCCATAAAAATAATGCGATCAGCTAATTCACGAGCAAAACTCATTTCGTGGGTAACGACCACCATGGTCATGTGTTCGGCTGCTAATTGCCGGATAACTTTAAGAACTTCACCTGTCAATTCGGGGTCGAGCGCTGATGTCGGTTCGTCAAAGAAGAGCATTGTTGGCTCTAAGGCCAAAGCGCGGGCAATTGCAGCCCGCTGTTGTTGTCCTCCAGAAAGTTGAAAGGGAAAGTTTTCAGCTTTATCTTGCAGACCCAACTTGTTTAAAATTGCGGTCGCCTTGCTGTTCGCAGTCTTTTCATCTTGCCCTAAAACGTGGATGGGGGCTTCTGTGATGTTGCGCAAGATCGAAAAATGGGGGAAGAGGTTGAAGTTCTGGAAAACGAGGCCAATTTTCAATTGAATCGCTTTGAGTGTTAGTTTATCGGCGTAAACTGCCTTGCCGGCTGCATCGTTTTCGCACAGAATCTGGCCGCCAACCGTGACTTTACCGCTATCGACCTGTTCGAGCTGATTAATTAAGCGGAGCAGGGTTGATTTGCCTGAGCCAGAAGGGCCGATTATGACAACGACTTCGCCACGATGGACGGTCAAATCAATTGCTTTGAGTACTTCAAGTTTACCAAAGCTTTTCGCAATATTTTCGACTTGGAGAACCATTTCGGAGGCCATGTGCCTACTCCTTTGCGTTGGTTAATGGCGATAATAGCTTAATTTTTTTTCAAATCGGTTGAACACGATAGCAACAAGGCTGTTAAGTACTAAATAAATAATCCCGGCTGCAATAATGGGTTCAATTGAAACCAGGCGAGAAGTCGAATTTTGGGCGGCGCGGAACAGTTCAGCTACGCCGATGATTTGGGCAAGCGCGGTATCTTTGATTAAAGTCATCGCTTCACTTGCACTCGGTGGGAGGATACGCTTGATGACTTGTGGCAAAACAATGCGGGTAAATGTTTGGCCGGAGCTGAATCCCAGGACATGACCGGCTTCAAATTGACCGCGGGGAATCGATTCGAGACCACCACGGAAAATTTCGGCAAAATATGCCGCGTAATTGAGGCTGAAAGCAAGGATGACCGCAAGGAAGCGATCGATCGGAAAATTGAGGATAAATGGCGGGAAGTACATAAAGAAAATCAATTGCAGAATCAGCGGAGTGCCGCGCATGATCAAGAGATAGAAGCGAATAGGCAATTGAATAATTTTGAGTGTTGATTGGCGGAGTCTAGCGACGATAATGCCCAATGGGACTGCAAAAATCAACGTCAAGACAAAAATCTGGAGGGCTTTGAGTGTTCCTTCCAATAGATAGGGCAAGATTTGAAATGTGACCATTTCGCAGCGACTCCTTTAATTTGGGAATCAAGTTAGGTTAAGGGATGACAGGGGCGGACAGCCGTGCTGCCCGCCCCTGTATACAATCAGATAAACGTTAAATGATGTTATTTGCCGATGGTTGTGATGTCTTTTGAGAACCAATCGGTTGAAATTTGGGCCAGGGTGCCATCTTTAGCCATTGCTTCGAGTGTTTTTTGAACTTCATCGCGCAGGGCTTGGTCAGCTTTCCGGAAACCAACGCCGTATTCTTCTTCGGCGAGGGATTCGTCGAGAATGCGATAGGCTTTGCCTTCTTTAGCAATGTAGTAGCCGGCAACCATTTCATCAACGAGCAAAGCATCTGTACCGGAGGCCTTCAGGTCCATCAGCGCCGTGACGTTATCTTTAAGTTCAACGATTTCGCCGAGTGATGCCTTGAAATCAGCTGCGGCATTGAGCGCTTCGACTGCGCTTGACTCTGCTTGGACGGCCAGCTTTTTGCCTTTGAGGTCAGCAAGGGTTTTGACTTCTGAATCAGCCAAAACTATGACGATTTGGCGATTTTTCATGTAAGCCCCAGTGAAATTCAGTGCAGCGAGACGCTCCTCTGTGATGGTAAAACCATTCCAAATGCAATCAATATTGCCGGAATTCAGTTCGTTTTCTTTCTGGGACCAGTCAATCGGCTGGAGTTTGAGTTCAACACCCATCCGCTTGGCGACTTCCTTAGCGACATCAACGTCAAAACCAACGATTTCGTTGTTGGCATCGCGGTAGCCCATGGGCGGGAAAGCATCGTCAAGTCCGAGAACGAATGTTTTTGCATCGAGGACTTTTTTCAAGGATTGGTCGCCGGTTGTTTTGGCAGCGCAGCCTGTGGTGACCAGGGCGATTGCCAACATGAGGGAGACCATAATTAGGATCATACGTTTGTTCACAGTGAGTTCTCCTCCTACGTTCTATTGCTTTACCATAATAAAGCAGACTCTTGCATTTTAGTGGAATTCGCGAACTTCATCAACCGCTACATCAAAAAAATACAAATTCGCAAAATAATACAAAAATTAAACGGTCAGATTCCTTGCAGGGGCTCAACGTCTCAGCCTAAACTGAACTACCGCATCAATGGAGGAAAAACACGATTATGATTAAACGGATCAATCGCCAGACTAAACTGGCCTGGCTCGCACTTATGCTGCTGACTGCACTGGTCTTATCAGCCTGCGCAGCTGCCCCACTTGCAACAACGACAGCCCCGACAGCCACGGCAGTGGTAGTCGAAGCACCGTCAGAAACAATCCCGCCGCTGACCGGTTTTCCGATTGAGATTACGGACGCAACAGGCACGAAAATTGTGATCAACGAAGCCCCTCAGGCGATAATCGCTACGAGTGTATGGGCTGGTGAAATGTTACTCGACTTGGTTGAGGTCGAACGGATTGTTGGTTTATCCGCATGGGGCGATGACCCAGTTCTCTCTGCCACTGCTGATCAGGCAGCTGCTGTCTCGAATCGCGTTGATATTTCGACTCCGGAAACGATCGTTGCGCTGCAACCTGATCTAGTCATTATCGACACCTTTTCGGATCCGGACGGTTCCTTGACCAAAACTTTAAATGACGCAGGTGTTCAGGTTATTCAATTGAAATCTCCCACAGATTTTACGATGATTGCCGATACACTGACGGTTCTCGCACAAGCAACCGGTGAAATTGAACGCGGCACCGAGCTGGTTAATGGCATGCAACGTGAACTGCAAGCCGTTGCAGATCTCGTCGCGACAATTCCGGCCGATCAAAAAGCGACCGTCATGTATTACGAAGATTATTATGATGCCACCGGCAACAGTGCAAACATGCTGTGCGCCTATGGTGTCGAATCACCCTTTGACGCGATCGCTGCAGCAGCGGGTGTCGTGAATGTTTGCGATGCGGCAACGTATTCAGCCGTCGCCAAAGAAAAAGTCGTTGGCGATTGGCAACCTGATCTGCTTGTCATCCCGTCGATGCAGTTCGACGCGAACTTTAAAGCGATCGATGACCAGGGCGAAACCCTACGCGCAGCGATCAAGCTCGATCCGATTTTGGCTACCTTGCCAGCTGTGCAAAACGATAAAATTATTGCCATTACTGACAAATATCGCGGTTCAACTTCGCAATACATGGCACTGTCGGTTCGGGCTTTGGCACAAGCAGCTTACCCGGATTTGTTCAAATGAAACTGACTCGCATCGCAGTCGTTGGTCTCTTGGCGCTCATTGCGGCGACTCTCTTAGCGATTGCTTTGGGGACGGTCTACGTTCCGCCGCTAACGATTCTGAAAACGATCGTTAGCGCTTTGCTGCCGGGGATCACCCCTAGCATTCAAAGTGCAGCCGATCAAACGAATCAGATTTTAATCATTCTGATTCGTTTGCCGCGTGTTTTTGCTGCAATTTTGGCAGGCGCAGGGCTGGCATTAGCTGGCACGGCGATGCAGGGTATCTTTCGTAATCCGCTCGCTGAGCCAGGTATATTGGGTGTCTCAGCTGGGGCTAGTCTCGGTGCGTTAGTCTCAATCGCCTTTGGGGCGATTTCATTTCTAACCTTGCCCTTATTTGCTTTTGTCGGTGCATCCGTCGCAGTTTTGTTCATTCTGATCTTGGCCTCAGTTGCGGGCAATCGCGGGACAACAACAGTGCTGATCCTCGCCGGAATGGCAGTCAGTGCCTTTTTTAGTGCCTTGACGTCGCTGATTCTCGTACTCGCCAGCGAATACCAGGTCTCAAGTTATATTTTCTGGACGTTGGGTGGCCTCTCTAATCGGCGCTGGGAACACGTCTTTCTCATGGCTGTTCCGGTTTTGGTCGTTGGACTAATCTTGCTCTACAAAGGCCGTGACCTCGATATTTTATTGCTCGGCGATGAAGAAGCGCGATCCCTTGGTGTTGCACCGCGGACGACGCGCCTGTTGACCGTCAGCCTGGCTTCATTTCTGACAGCGATCATTGTTTCGGTGACCGGGCCAATTGGCTTCGTTGGGCTAGTTGTACCGCATATTATGCGTTTCCTCGTCGGTCCGTCACACCGCCGCTTACTATTGGCCTCGGCCTTTGGCGGGGCAATTCTCTTGTTGCTGTGTGACTTGGTAACCCGCCTCGTTGCGATGCCCCGGGGCATCGAATTGTCCGTAGGCGTGGTGACTGCACTTGTTGGAGCTCCATACTTTATGTTTTTGCTCATTCGTTCACTTAAAGTACGCTGAAAGGGGAGATAATATGATCACCAAACCAAAAACCTCCCCGACAATAAGCTGTCACGATTTGACCTACCATGTCGGGGGTAAAGAAGGCCGTGATATTTTAATAAACCTATCTTTTACAGCAAAGGGTGGCGAAATCATTGGTATTTGTGGCCCGAACGGTGCAGGAAAATCGACTTTTCTGAAGGCTTTGGGCGGCTTGATTCGCCCGCAACAGGGTCAGATCATGATTAACGGGCAGCCGTTGACTCAGATCAAAACGCGCTCGCTCGCCCGGGAATTGTCTTTTTTACCACAAGATACACAAGTGCCCTTCGACTTTCCATCGCGTGACATCGTTCTCATGGGCCGTCATCCGTACGCTGCCAATTTGGCAGCTTGGTCCGCGGCAGATCTCGCGATTGTTGACCGTTGTATGGATGCTGCTGAATGTCGCGCTGAGGCCGATCAACTCGTGACGACGCTCTCGGGTGGCGAACGCCAACGCGTGATGATCGCCCGACTGCTTGCGCAAGATACACCAATCGTATTGCTCGATGAAATGACCGCCAATCAAGATATCCGTCATGCTAGCCTGTTGCTCGATTTAGCTCAGCGTTTAGCTGCTTCTGGCAAATTAGTGATCATGGTCCTCCATGATTTACGGGCTGCAGCCAGGGCTTGTTCCCGGGTCTGCCTGATGCATCATGGCCAGATCGTCGCTGATGGCGAACCCGTGGATGTGCTTCATGAAGGGCACATCGAATTCGTATACGGAATTCCCGTCAAAACTTTTATCAATCCATTTGGGGAGTGGGATTTCGACATCTCACGCCACGACGAAGACGCGCAATTGTAACGGCAAATTGATCGAATTATGTCATGCTCCACTTCTGATTGGCCTATAATAGAGATAGATAATGGCATCAGAGGAGGGGATTAATATGAATTCATTCGGACGTTCAATCGCCTTGATATTCAAAGGTTCAGCAAAAGCTTTTAAAACATTTCCGATGGCCGTTGCATGTGCATTGGCATTTTCAATTGTGACGATGATCCGCATTCAGCTCGAATGGTCGGATCAAGAAGCCTGGAATCTCCTATTTAATAGTTTGCACTGGTCATTTGCCGTCGGTGCATTTTTTAGTCTAGCCGTAACGACGGCCGCGCAAACCCGCCTCAAGCAGGCCTGGGCATTCCTTGTCGCCAATCTGTCTGGATTTATTGTCACTGGCGCGACTTTCCTGATTTTATATTTTGCCTCGACCGTTTTACCAGTCGACGAATACTCCCGTTATGATCGACTTTCTGTGCTAGCGATTGCGCGGGCGACTTCAGCGATCGTGATTAGCATCATGGTCTTTATCATGCTAGCCGGGTGGCCTAAGACGATTTCCGATTATTCACGGGCCCTTTTCATGACCCTCAAAGCCTTTTTCATCGCCTTGCTATACGGCGGGGTGATCATGAGCGGTTCATCGGGTGTGGCCGGGGCTGTCCAAGCTTTGCTTTATCACAACATGAGCTATAAGGTCTACCAATACCTTGGGACAATTGTTGGCTTCTTGGCGTTCACGATATTTATCGGCTTTTTCCCAGATTTCCGATTAGCTGCACAGGTGGCCGCCTTGTCTCCTGGCGCCGCAGTGAGCCCCGATGAAAAGCGTGAAGCAGCCCAACGGCAACCGCGTTTTATTGAAATCCTATTCGATTTCATCTTAATCCCGATCAGCCTTGCCTTAACCGTTGTTTTTCTGATCTGGACGGCTCGTACCCTGATTCAAGGGATGGGTGCGTCTTTTGTTCAGCTTGCCGGCATTGCCTCGAGTTATGCAGTCAGTGGTTTACTGCTCCATATTCTCGTTGCCCGCCATGAAGTTGGCTTAGCCAAATTCTATCGCAACGTCTTTCCGATCGCCGCACTGATTATTCTTGGCTTTGAAGCGTGGGCTTTGGTTCGTCAACTGCAAACAAGTGGTTTGAAATTGACCGAATATGCCTTTGCTCTCGTTTGGATCTTGACGGTGATCGCGGTAACCTTGCTCCTCATCCAAAAAGAAAAATCGCATCTTACCATTGCGATCCTGGCTTGTGCACTGGTGTTTTTAGCGATGTTGCCAGGGGTTGGCTATCACGCCCTGCCAGTCACCGCTCAAGTGTCACGCTTAGAAAATCTCCTGCAAAGCCAAGGGTTACTGACTGCTGGTCAAATCACGCCGGCCACCCAGACGCCAGATCAGGCAACCCGTGAGGCAATTACGGATGCTGTTTATTTTCTCGCGAGCCAAGAAGACGGGCGATTGCCTGCCTGGTTCGACAAAAAACTCAGTCAAGGTGATGTTTTCAAGACAAAATTGGGCTTTGAGCAAACGTGGCCAACCGGCGATACAACCGGCGCGATCGGCACAGGCTATCTCAACACCTCGCTGATGATGCCATCTGGCTCGCTGGATGTCAGTGACTACCAATGGGCGATTTACATGTCCGAGAATTATGGCGCCAAGCAGACGAGCGAGGTATCGCTCCTCGGCAAACAAGGCGATTATCAACTGTATTGGACACTCAACCAGCCGTCTGGAGCGCCGACATTAAAAATCACCCGCGGGGATTTGGTTGTCGTCGAAGAAACTCTTAACGCCTATATTGATCAAATTCAAGCCAAGTATCCACCGAGCAACAAGCAAACTACGCCGGCAACTTTAGACGATTTGACTTACCGTATTGAAACACCGGAATTGACGGTTCTGCTTGTTTTTGGCAATATCGATATCACGGTAGATGTGCAACAAGATTACATCAACTATTGGTTGAATCTTAAAGCGATCTATTTAATGGAAAAATAACCGTCGGATTTTGTTGATCAGCCCTACTGATCCACATCGCCGCCGACCACCTCACAACGGGTCGGCGGTTTTTATGCCCGCAAGAATAGAGGTAAAAATGACCAATAATGGCGCTCTAAATATGACTCAGGGCAGTCCCTATCAATTAATACTCCGGTTTTCAATCCCTTTGCTTCTCGCAAATTTGCTCCAGCAACTTTACAACATGGTCGACAGCGCAGTTGTAGGTCGCTTTGTTGGGACTGAAGCGCTCGCAGCGGTTGGAACGACGTTTCCCATCGTTTTCATGATCATTTCACTCTTTATTGGGATTGGCATGGGCGCAAGCGTGATTATTTCGCAGTACTTTGGTGCGGGCGATCTAGAAGGTGTCCGCAAGACCGTCGACACGCTTTATATCACGATGTTTGTTCTTTCGCTTGTCATTGCGGTGATCGGACTCCTCGTCAGTCGGCCGATTTTACTGCTCATTCATACACCACCAGACACCATCGATTTGGCGACGACGTATATGCAAATTACTTTCATCGGTACATTGGCGATTTTTGGCTTCAACGTCAACGGCGGGATTTTACAAGGCCTTGGCGATAGCAAGTCACCGTTGATTTATGTTGGACTTGCCACCGTGATCAACATCATACTCGACCTCGTTTTTGTCCTGGCTTTCGGCTGGGGGGTTGCAGGTGTTGCGTGGGCAACGGTGATTGCCCAGTTTTTTGCCTTTATCTATGGCGTTGTGCATATCAACCGATTCAACGTGCATATCACCATCAACTTTAAAGCATTGTTGTTTGATCGGAAAATATTGATCGAAAGTCTAAAAATTGGGCTTCCCGTCAGCTTGCAAAATCTGTCTTTTGCAATCGGGGCCGTGGTCATTCAAGCCCTGATTAACAGTTACCAAGCGCCGTTTATGGCGGGCTTTAATGCGGCAAACAAAATCGATGCGTTCGCCTTCCTGCCGCTCATGTCCTTCTCCAACGCGATCACGACGTATGTCGGCCAGAACGTCGGGGCTGGCCGTTGGGATCGGGTGAAAGACGGGATCCGATCGACGCTGCTCCTATCATTAGGGAGTTGTGTGGCGATTTCTTTAAGCTTAGTTGTTTTTGCCACGCCATTGCTCAAGCTATTCAGCAGCGAGCCAGCCGTGCTTGAATCTGGCCGTATATACTTGATCACGGTTGTTCCGTTTTATTTCCTGCTCGCCATCTTATTCGTTTTGAACGGCGCGATGCGCGGTGCAGGCAGCACAATGATCCCCCTAATTGCGACATTGACGTCACTTTGGCTGATCCGTGTCCCGTTTGCGTATTTATTTGTGCATTGGTTTGGCCGTGATTTTATCTATTTTAGCTACGGCGCCGGTTGGCTGATTGGACTGTTGGCGATCCTACCCTATTTTTTCAGCGGACGTTGGAAAAAGGCAGCGCTTGTCTAATAGTTGCGCTTAAATCAGTTATCAGCCGGGTTTATAACAGCTGCAACTTGTCAGATGATCAACTACTAGTCCTGCAGATTGCATCAAAGCATAACAAATCGTCGTCCCGACAAAGGTCATACCCCGTTTTTTAAGATCTTTACTTAACGCGTCAGATAACACGGACCGCGGTGGCACATCAGCCATTGTTACAGGATGGTTGATTACGGGCTGTCCCCCGACGAAATTCCACAAATACTGATCAAAACTGCCAAATTCGGCCTGAATCTGCAAAAAGGCGATGGCATTTTGCACGGCGCCACGGACTTTTAAACGGTTGCGAATGATTCCGGCGTCGAGGAGCAAGTCGGCAATTTTTGCTTCGCCATATTGAGCGACGATGGTGGGGTCAAACCCATCAAAGGCTACTCGAAAATGCTCGCGCTTGCGTAAGACTATTAACCAGGAAAGCCCAGCCTGCATACCTTCTAAAATGAGTAATTCAAAAAGGGCGCGGTCGTCATGCAACGGCCGGCCCCATTCAGTATCGTGGTAGTGCGTGTAAAGGTCATCACCAATTGCCCAGGGGCAAATAGGTGCGGATTTCAATGGGGTTTGCAAAGCCAACATGGTTTCCCCTTTTCGTTATCGATCGAGGATGCGATCGAGGAAGCTTCTTGTCCGTTCATGCCGCGGCGTATTGAAAATCACTTCCGGTACGTCATCTTCTACAATGACGCCTTTGTCCATGAAAACAACGCGATTGGAGACCTCCCGGGCAAATTGCATTTCGTGGGTGACGACCAACATCGTCAGACCAGAACTTGCCAGATCGCGCATGACTTTGAGGACTTCACCGACCATTTCTGGGTCGAGTGCTGAGGTGGGCTCATCAAACAAGAGCACTTCCGGTTCCATCGCGAGGGCCCGAGCGATCGCGGCTCGCTGCTTTTGGCCGCCGGACAATTGACGCGGTTTAGCTTTGATAAATTGAGCCATGCCAACTTTTTCGAGGTATTGCATCGCTTTTTGTTCAGCGATTTCCTTGCTGCGACCGAGGACTCGGACTTGGCCGACTACGCAGTTTTGCAAGACATTGAGATTGTTGAACAGGTTAAATTGTTGAAAGACCATCCCGACATGGGTGCGGTAATCGTTAACCTTATGGGCGCCGTGGAGAATACTCTGGCCATGGTGCAAGATATCACCCGTGGTGGGCGTTTCGAGGAGATTGATACAGCGCAGGAGGGTGGATTTGCCAGAGCCTGAGGAGCCGATGATCGAGACGACTTCCCCGGTGCGAACATCAAAATCAATGTCACGCAAGACTTCATTGCTGCCAAAACTTTTACCGAGATGGACAACTTCGACAATTTTGCTGGCATCGCCTGCGATCGGCGTGGCATGGATTGTTTTAACTTTGCTCATACCAATCGCCTCACTTTCCGCCCAAGCCCGGACGATGATCACCATGGTGCACATGAATGGTGCCAGCAGGTGTAGTCTGGGAGCCCATGACAGTGTAATTTTCTGGACCATCTAATTTACGTTCGAGCCAACGCAGGATCTGCGTGACAGTAAAAGTCATAATCAAATAGACAACACTGGTGACAAAAAAGACTTCAAAATATCGGAAATACGTACCAGCTGCGGATTTACTCATGAAGAATAATTCGGTCACTGAAATGATATTCAGAACCGATGTGTCTTTAATGTTGACGATCAGTTCGTTGCCCGTTGCGGGCAATATATTGCGGATCGCTTGTGGCAAGATAACAAAAACCATGGTTTTGACATGACTCATGCCAATTGCTTGCGCGGCTTCAGTCTGACCGCGGTCGATCGATTCAATTCCGCCGCGAATAATTTCGGCCATATAGGCGCCAGTATTAATCGAAACGATCAAAATACCAGCGACCATCGCCGACAAATCAATCCCCAAAAGTTGCAAGGAACCGTAGTAGACAACAACGGCCTGAACGATCATTGGTGTGCCCCGGAAAACTTCGATGTAAACACCAAGCAAAACTTTGCTCAATCGAACAACTGCCTTAATAGGTGTAGGGGTGGAAGGCTTGATAGGGATCGTACGCACGACCGCGACCAACAGCCCGATGGCGAAACCAACGGCAGTGCCGGTGATGGCGATAAACATTGTATTGCGGGCACCAATTAAAAAAAGTGAACCATAGTTCTGGATGATAAAAATCACCCATGCCCAGAATGTTTCGGGAGTGGCCGCGGCCAATGCATACATCATATGCTTAAATTAACCGACAGGTTGGGTTTTGATGGCATTTTCCATCATGGTGTCACGTTGTGCTTGCGACACACCAGCCAAAGCTTCGTTGATTGATTTGATCATATCGGCGCTACCTTTTTTGACGGCAACGGATATCGCGACATTTTCATCAGCATAGGTGAAACCTTGGCCTGGAGCAAATTCGACAAAAGTCAGATCAGGGTTGGATGCGACTGCAGAGACTGCGCCTGGTTTTTCAGAAATGTAACCATCAATTTTGCCAGAGCTGACTGCGACGACCATAGCGGGGAAAGAATCCATGGCAGTTTCTTTGGAAACGCCGGTGATTTGGTCAACAACTTCGTAATGGAAGGTGTTCAGCTGGGCAGTGACTTTTGCACCGGAGAAATCAGCGATTGATTTGGCGGCAGCAAATGGGCTGTCTTTTTTGACGACGATTACGAGGTCAGAACGGTAATAAAAATCTGAGAAATCAACAGTGGCTTTGCGTTCTTCTGTCGGGGACATCCCGGCAATGATCGCATCGATTTTGCCGGAGGTCAGTGCCGGAATCAGGCCGTCCCATTCGGTTTTGACGATGACGAGTTCTTTGCCGAGTTTGGCTGCCAGAATTTTGGCGACTTCGACATCATAACCACCAGCATATTCGTTTTGGCTGTTGCTGATGACGACGGCAGCGTTGCTGTCATCACTTTGGGTCCAGTTGAACGGGGCGTAATTGCATTCGAGACCGACTTTGAGTTCGTTGCTAGCTTTAGCACCGCAACCGGCCATCAAAGTAGCCGCGAGAGCGACGATTAGGACGAGGGCGACAAGTTTCATCGAGTGACGCATACTGTTTCTCCTTGTGCTTTTCATAATAACGGCCAGGGGAGTGACCGCCCTGGCCGGACGGGCTTTTTGCCCGAACAATCTAATCAAATATTCTGCCTGCTCTAGCGTGTAAAGTCAATTCAATTCAGTGTACTAAAATGGCCAAAAGGGAATGTAGTAGGCCGCCAACTGAAACAAAATCGGAATGAACACCGCTGGCAGCAAATTGGCAACAGGGATTTTTTTCTCAGATAGAAAGTTAAAACCGATCCCAGCGATTAAAACTGAGCCAACAAGGGACATCTGGCTGATTAAGAGGTCATTCATCAGGGGCTGAACAGAACGGGCGAGCAACGTGATTGATCCTTGATAGATGCCAACCGTCAGAGCAGAAAGAAAAACTCCTGGGCCGAGTGTTGCTGTGAAGAAAATGGCGGTAGTGCCGTCAAGAATCGACTTAGCATAAAGTGTAGTCGCATTCCCCGAAAGTCCATCTTCGAGCGAACCGAGAATGGCCATCGCACCAACGCAGTACAAAATAGTTGCTGAGACAAAACCTTCGACAAATGTCGAGTGGTGGTCACCGACCCGAAATAGTTTTTGAAGGATCGCTCCAAGATTTTCAAGTCTCTGTTCAATATTCAGCGCGCCGCCGATCAGACTGCCGATCACGAGCGCCAAGATCATGGTGATACCTTGGGTGCTCGTCAACGCCCCGTTTTCAAGTTTAAACATTTGCACCAATGAACCACTGATGCCGAGCACTAAAACAGCGAGCCCAATCGCGGATAGGGTCGTGCGGCGAATTCGTTCTGGTAAGCCACCACGTACGGCCAGCCCGATGCCGCCACCCACGATAATTGCAGCCATATTGACGAGTGTACCTGTTCCGATCATGTTGTGAACTCCTTTGTTGTCAGCCGATCTTTTTACAAGGTCCTGCCAAAAATGATAACATAGCTACTATATTTTGATAACAAGCAGGTGGCTATGGCACAACTCAATCAAATGAGCATTTTGACGATCGAGGATCTCGAAGAATCCCTTGGTGTTAACAAATTCGGCGCATATGTCGAATCCTGTGAAGCCCGATTTGAAGATCAAATCAAATCGGTTGTCTCGCGTGCGGCCCAAGACCTGCGTATTCAGGCTATTTTCGTCTCAGGCCCCACTTCCTCGGGTAAAACAACCTTCTCCCGCCGATTAGCCACAGCTGTTGCAGCTCTTGGACGCCGGGCGGAGGTCATTTCACTTGACGATTATTATCAGGTCAGCACAACGCGCTACGACGAATGGGGAAGACCTGACTTTGAAAGCATCGACACCCTTGATACGGATCTCATGGTCAGCCATTTTAGTGATCTTTTGGCACTCAAAACAGTTGTCCTGCCGGTGTTTGACTTTGTCACGCGCTCTCGTTCCTATCCTGCTGATCGCGCCATGACCTTGCAAGCGAATGATCTGATCATTGTCGAAGGACTTCATGGC
>JAQUDJ010000008.1:29654-84926 GCA_028685755.1 Eubacteriales bacterium
CAGACTGTCGATACTCAATTTACTTTTATATGGTCACTTGGGTATTTGGCCATTCAGGAGGCGCACATGCCAATCAAAATTCCGAATAATTTGCCAGCTGCCGAAATACTCGATCAAGAGAGTATATTCGTCATGCGCGATGACCGAGCTTATAGCCAAGATATCCGTCCATTAAAAATCCTCATCCTCAACTTGATGCCAACCAAAATTGTCACCGAGACGCAGTTATTGCGCCTTTTAAGTAATTCGTCCCTACAAGTCGATGTCGACTTCCTCTATACCGCTTCCTATAATCCCAAAAACACCTCGACAGACCATTTGATCAAATTCTATGAAACGTTTGACCAAGTTCGGGAGCGCCATTATGACGGCATGATCATCACCGGCGCGCCTGTTGAACAAATGCCTTTTGAAGAAGTTGCCTACTGGCCAGAATTGTGCGAAATCATGGAGTGGAGCAAGTCGCACGTCTATTCGACACTCCACATTTGCTGGGGCGCCCAAGCTGGTCTTTATTATCACTTTGGCGTTCCCAAATATGATCTCCCAGCAAAAATGTTTGGGATCTTTGCCCACAGTAGGAGCTGGACACGTCCAGTCAAATTATTCCGCGGCCTCGACGATATTTTCTATGTGCCCCACTCGCGCCACACCGAAATCCGCCGCAGCGATATCGAAAAGGTCAGTGACTTGCGCATCCTTTCTGAATCAGAAGAGTCAGGGGTCTATGCCGTCTCGGATATGAGTGGTCGCCAGATTTTCCTCACCGGCCATGTTGAATATGACCCGATGACCTTAAAATCCGAATACGAGCGCGATGTCAGCAAGGGACTGCCGATCGAGGTTCCACGCAATTATTTCCAAAACGATGACCCAACCAGGCCGCCAATCATGCGCTGGCGCAGTTCCGCGTATCTGCTTTTTGCCAACTGGTTGAATTATTATGTCTACCAAGTCACCCCGTTTGATCTCAATGCCATTCATGAAGAAAAGGCAACCTAATTTGCTGAGCTGAAATCTCACGTAACTTCAGTTACTGCCGGAAATTTGAGCATGCACTACTATCAGTTCATCAAAGCACCCGCCGGATGCTTGTTGGTCAGAGAAGACCTGCCCGGCGTACAGGAGGATTCAATGACCGTTACCGTACAAGCTAATAATTTTGAAGATGTCGTGATGAAGAGTGACAAACCAGTTCTGCTCGATTTTTGGGCTGTCTGGTGTGGCCCGTGCCG
Organism: Eubacteriales bacterium; assembly: GCA_028685755.1. Lineage (GTDB taxonomy): Bacteria > Bacillota > Clostridia > Saccharofermentanales > UBA5734 > UBA5734. The sequence continues at coordinate 30,890 of JAQUDJ010000008.1, forward strand.
TATGGTCGCTCCGACTGTCGACAAGCTATCTCAAGAGTTCGAAGGCCGCGCCGTTATTGGTAAAGTCAACGTCGACGAACAGACCGAACTCGCTGAGAAGTTTCGCGTCATGAGCATCCCAACGCTATACATTCTCAAGAATGGCCAGGTCGTCGAACGTATGATCGGCGCTCGCCCCTATGCCGAACTAGCAGCCGCGCTTGAGAAGCACATGTAAATTCAAGATGTCCCTGCCGTCTTAACACCTCTCGCAAGGACGGCATCCCCCCATTTAATGATTAAAGCCAGTTGGATTGACTCCGACTGGTTTTTTCGAGTGGACTTTTGAAATCTTTTAAAACAGAGACTAGAAGACGAGTCCAAGAAGCCGTAGACTAGACATAATCATAAGTCACTTAATCGGGTCTGGTGATCCTGAAAGGTTTCAACCATGTTGACATTTCACCGGTCGCATCAGCAACAGCTCGATCAGCTCTGGACCGCGACAACTGGCTTACCGTTACTCCTCTTAATGGAGCAGGCCGCTGCTGCAGTCAGCCGATTATGCCTCGATCAAATACCAAGCGACCGCCGGGCTCTGACCTCGGTTCTCGTTTTAGCAGGAAAGGGGCAAAACGGTGGTGATGCCTATGCTTGCGCACGCCAACTCGCAGCCGAGGGTGTTGCGGTCACCTGTCTTTCCGTTTTTCCGATCCAAGGACTACCGCTGGAAGCTAATCTGAATTTAAAGGCTTGGCTCAATTTAGATTATGTGATTGAGACTGATTTTCAGATGATCGCCACACGCGGTCGCCCGGATTTTGTGATTGATGGGATCTTTGGCACGGGATTTCAAGCAACCCGCACCTTGCCTGCAGATATTATGACCATGACTGCACAGGTCAAAGCATGGCGCACCGCAGGGACTCAAGTTATTGCCATTGATATTCCGAGCGGAGTTGATGCAGACACTGGCCGAATGGCAGAAGGCAGCATCGAGGCAGATTGGACAGTCACAATGGTGCGACCCAAGACTGGCATCTGTGCGACGCCTGGCCGTTTTGCGGCTGGTGTTCAAATCATCGATCATTTGGGTATTTCAGACCACTTTATTGAGAAAACTTTCAGAGATCAGCACTTGGTCGAATGGATCGATGTGGCGATGATCCGCCATTTAAAACCTGCACGCCATCCGAATAGTCACAAAGGTAGTTTTGGTCGAGTTTTAATCTTAGGCGGCTCACCTGGCTTGCCTGGTGCTGTTAGTCTTGCTGCCCAAGCGGCGAGTCGCTCTGGTGCAGGGCTAGTTTATTTAGGCACAGGTGAAAGTGTTGCGCCGCAAGCTTTAGCTGCGGTCAGCGAGGCCCTGTTGACTGCTTTGCCGGAGCAAGATCCAAGTCGCCTAATCCCGCTTTTAGATCAACTGATTGAGGGCAAGCAAGTCGTCGCGATCGGACCAGGCGCCGGACAAGCCACCTGGCTAGAACATGCGCTTGTGCAAACTATTCAGCACAGTCCAGCTTTGATCATTGACGCTGATGGCTTAAATGCCGTGTCACGCCAGCCAGAAGTATACCAAGAATTACTCAAAAGCCGTCAGGCCAAGGGTTTGCAACGCGCCATTTTGACCCCGCATCCAGGTGAATTTGCGCGCCTCGCACCGGATTTGGATTGGCATGATCGCCAGACGGCAGCAGCAGAATTGGCCAGACGATTCGATGTGGTCATTTTACTCAAGGGTGCGTCGACTGTTATTGCCGAGCCGGATGGCCGCTTGTGGATCAACCCGACGGGCAACTCGGGTTTGGCAAAAGGCGGGAGCGGCGATGTACTCAGTGGATTAATCGCAGGTCTCATAGCTCAGGGCTTAGATGCTTTTGCCGCCGCTGCTGCGGGCGCGTATCTCCATGGCTTGGCTGCGGATCTAGCTGCAGATCAGACAACAGGTGGTACCGGTGTTCGCGCCTTGTTGCCGAGCGATGTCTTAAAAGTAATCGGTCGTTCCTTCCGTGAAGTCGGGTGGGATGATTGAAGGTGGAGGACAATAAAGCCATGACACCTGATTATCTGCCGAACCGGAGTTGGGCTGAAGTCAACCTTGATGCAATTGCCCACAATGTCAGTCTGATCCGCGGTCATGTCCGCCGCAGCGCTGAGATTATGGGCGTTGTCAAAGCTGACAGCTATGGCCATGGGGTCGAACAGGTTGTCCCGGTCTTACTCAAATCGGGGGTCAACCGATTAGCGGTCTCGATGCTCGATGAGGCCATCCAATTGCGGACGCGCGGCATTGAAGTGCCAATTTTAATCATGGGCTATACAGATCCTCGCCGCTCTGCGGAGGTCATCGCCCATCGCCTGACCCAGACGGTTTACAGCCTCGATCTCGCACAGGCTTTATCTCTAGCAGCAGTCACGCTTGGGCAGGATGCTCGCATCCATATCAAAGTTGATACCGGCATGGGTCGTGTCGGCTTTATGGCTGGTTATGAGGCAATCAAAGCCATCACCGAAATCTCTCATTTACCACGAATTATCATCGAAGGCCTTTACACCCATTTTGCAACTGCTGACGAGCAAGATGACCAATACACGTGGCAGCAATTTGAGCAATTCATGGGGATCAGTCGCGAACTCGACCGAATCGGTCTGACCATTCCATTAAAGCATGTCTGCAACAGTGCAGCCACGATGCGCTTTCCTGCAATGCACTTAGACCTTGTCCGCCCTGGTTTGATTCTTTACGGGATGATCCCGCAAGGCTGTCCTGACGCCTGGCCTGATCTCAAACCGGCCATGACGCTCAAATCCAACCTCGTCTTAACTAAAACCGTCCCTGCCCAAACGAGCATTAGTTATGGCCGTTTGTTTACGACCGCGCGCACGAGTTTAATCGGGACGGTGCCGATCGGTTATGCAGATGGTTATTCGCGCCGGCTAACGGGTCGTGCAAGTCTGCTGATTCACGGCCAACGGGCTCCTGTTGTCGGCCGGATCTGCATGGATACCTGCATGGCTGACCTCACGGACCTCACAATGCCCCATTCGATTCAGACGGGGGATGAAGTTGTTCTATTTGGAACGCAACGATTTGCAGATCAAGCGGCAGCCATTCCAGTCGATGAAATGGCCGACTGGATGGACACGATCAACTATGAAGTCACTTGTTTGATTGGCAAACGGGTTCCGCGTGTTTATATCCGCGACGGCGTGCCAGAACACATCAGCAACTATTTAATCTAATCAAAACTAGTTCCATAACTGATTACCTCGGTTGGTCCTCAGGGCTTGAACAAGGGATCAGCGTGTGCTAAGATTACCCCAACAAGCAGTTTTCCGGGGCAGGGTGAAATTCCCTACCGGCGGTGATGCAGCTACGAGCTGATAAGCCCGCGACCCTCCGAGAGGAGGCTGACCAGTTGAGATACTGGGCCGACAGTAAAGTCTGGATGAGAGGAAAAACTGGCAAGTCTCTCCTTTTTATGTGGAGAACGCCGGATGCCCCCATTGCGCAAGCGTGGGGGATTTTTGTTTTTCGGACCATCCTAACTTGCAACGTGAAGTCGCCTTTCACCGGACAAATGCTTGGAAAATTACCAAATGAATAAGTTGAAAAGCAGAAAGAAAAGGAAGGTCTTCACATGACAGAGCTAAACACACCCAAACACCCTCACAACAAAGCACGCATGACATCCCGCTGGGTCGCAAAAACGGGCGTCCTAGCAGCCGTTGCGATCGTTCTGATGTACATCGAATTTATGATTCCGCTTATGCCGTCATTCCTAAAGCTCGACTTGAGCGAAGTGGCAGTTTTATTAGCAGCCTTTACCCTTGGACCGGCGACCGCGATTTTGATTGAACTCATCAAAAATATTGCGCATTTGCCAGCTTCACAATCGCTTTATGTCGGCGAATTGGCCAATTTTATCATTGGATCGCTGTTTGTTGGCACCGCCGGCTTGATTTACAAACAAAATAAAACCCGAAAAGGTGCGATGATCGCCCTCGCGCTGGGAACAGTGGCGATGACGGTCGGTGCGAGTGTGATCAACTACTTTTTTATGCTCCCCTTTTACATCAAAGTCATGGAATTCCCTATCGAAGCGATCATTGGCATGACTCAAGCTGTCGGCAACACGCTCGTGACGAGCCTAAAAACCTTGATCCTTTATGTGTTCGTCCCATTTAACCTCTTTAAAGGTCTTGTCGTGTCACTCATTGTCGGGTTACTCTATAAACGTCTAAGTCCATTGCTTCATCGCTGATTGGACTAGCTTATCTAGGAGGTAGCTGATCATGTATTGCAGTTCATGTGGACAGGAATTAGGCACAAGCGATTTATTTTGCCCTAAATGCGGTGCTCAAAATCCAGCTATAACAGAGGCTAAAACAGCAGCTGCAACGGCAACGCCAGAATCTGCTCAACAGGTATCAGGACCTGCCTATACACGGGCCGATTATGATCCAACAAAGCCCAAGGCATACCCTCAGACGCCTGCGACTCAATCTGCTGAAAAGCCTGGTGTCACAGCTTCGATCGTCATGGCTGTACTCAATATTGTCCTAATCGGTTTTGGGGTCAGCACAATTCTTGGTGTGATCGCTTTGATTTACACACTTATGGCGATCAGTGCGACAGACGCGAGATCCTTTAGGACCAAAATGGCGGCTGCCCGGGCGCTTAACTTATTTGGGCTGGGAATGGTTGTTTTGCAAATCGTGATTATCGGTGCTGTGGTTTTAGCAACAATCAATCTATTTGGTTAATTGACTTAAGTCGAAATAGTCTTTTCAAACAAGCCGCGAGCATAGCCGCGGCTTGTTTCTGTTTCGACCAATTTAAAGCCGCGTGCTTCATAAAAACTAACTAAGGGTTCATTTGTCATAGCTGTGTGCAGTGACACCCGCTTAAAACCTTGTTGGATGAGCCAGTTTTCGGCAACTTGATAAATTAATTTTCCGACACCTGTTTGTTGCAAGTGCGGATGAACCGCGAATCGACTGAAATAGGCGCGATCTGCATCAAGGCGCACAAGGCGTACGGTTCCGATTAAGGTGCCGCGGTGTTCCGCAACGAGCACATAGTGATCACGAATAAAGCGCTGCAAATCCACTTGTGTTTCGCGCATGGCATCAAGCGGGGCGGTAATCCCTGATTTTGCGGCATAGACTTGCATCGCCCATTGGATGAGCGTTAGCAAATCAGCGCTATCAGCAGGCGTTGCTTGGCGGATGCGTATTTCAGCGTGCATTCAGTTCGGTACCTGCGCTCTCAAACGAAATCAACCCTGATAATCAGGCGCAAGCAAGCGCACGAGTACTGCCTTCTGGGCATGGAGGCGATTTTCAGCCTCGTCAAATATCACCGACTGCGGACCGTCAATGATTTCAGCGGTCACTTCATAGCCCCGATAAGCTGGCAGACAATGGAGGAAAATGGCATCCGGTTTGGCCAGAGTCATCCGTTGTGCGTTGACCTGATAATCACCAAAAAGTGCGACTTTTACAGCCTTTTCGGCTTCTTGTCCCATGCTCACCCACGTGTCGGTGACAACAACATCTGCGTCCTGCATCGCGATAAGCGGGTCGGTTGTGATGAGTACCTTTGAACCACTGAGGACGGCTGCTGCTTCGGCTTCGCGGATACTCTCAGGATCACAGGTATAGCCAGGTGGGGTCGCCACTGCGATATCCATCCCGACTTTGGCAGCGCCGTGTAAAAGCGAATTAGCCATGTTGTTGCCATCACCGAGATAAGCCATTTTTAATCCCTGCAACTGCCCCTTATGTTCACGAATCGTCTGTAGATCGGCTAGAACCTGGCATGGATGCAGGAGATCGGTCAGACCATTGATAATTGGAATCGTGCCAAAACGCGCCAGATCGATGACATCTTGATGCGCAAACGTCCGAATCATAATCCCATCAATAAATCTCGACATCACTTTAGCGGTGTCTTCAATCGATTCGCCACGGCCAAGCTGGATATCATTGCTTGACAAAAATAGTGCATGACCTCCGAGCTGGACCATACCAACTTCAAACGACACCCGCGTTCTAGTCGAAGATTTGGCAAAAATCATGCCTAATGTCTTGCCTGCGAGAATCGGATGCGAACGTTTCGCTTTCGTGTCCGCCTTTAGCCGATCAGCTAAATCAAGCAAATCAAGAATTTGTTCTGGGGTAAGATCATTTAAACTCAACAAATGTTTCATAGTATGGCTCATTGGGCAGTAGCCTCCTGCAAAATTGCCGTTAAGGTCGTGGCAAACGCATCGATGTGATCGCGTTCGATAATCAAGGGGGGGAGCAACCGCAACGTATGTGTACCGACAATGCCAATCAAATAGCCCTGTTCGAGACAGCGGTGTTTAACGTCAGCTGCAATCGGTAGCGTCAGTTCAACCCCGAGCATCAAACCTGCGCCACGGATCTGTTTGATGAGGCCGGTTTGTTCAGCAATAGCGGTGAGGACTTCGCGGAAATAATCGCCTAGCCCAGCTGCCTTCTGTACGAGATGACCTTGTTCAAGGGTATCGAGCACCGCAAGCGATGCGGCACATGCTAGCGGATTGCCACCAAACGTGCTGCCATGATCCCCCGGTGTGAAACCGGTCGCGGTTTCTTGGTCAGCGATTGCGACACCAATCGGTACCCCGCCAGCGAGCCCTTTGGCAAGTGTCACGATATGGGGCTTGATGCCATAAAGTTGGCTCGCAAGGAATTTACCAGTCCGGCCGACACCGGTTTGAATCTCATCAATAATTAGGCGGGCTCCGGTCCTAAAACAAGCCGCAACTGCAGCGTCGACATATGCTAAAGTTGCCGGGTGGACGCCACTTTCACCTTGGATTAATTCGAGCATGACCGCACACGTCTGGTCGTCAACTGCCGCTTCAAGCGCGGCGACATCGTTGTAAGGGACATAGACAAAACCTTCAGGTAGTGGGGCGAACGGCGCACTATACTTGGTCTGACCTGTAGCCGTTGCGGTCGCTAGGGTTCGGCCGTGAAAAGACTGAAGCGCAGTGACAATCTTCGCGCGTGGTTGACCTTTTTTGAAAAAATAACCGCGGGCGAGTTTGATCGCGGTCTCGTTTGCTTCGGCACCGCTATTGTTAAAAAAGACGCGACCCTCACCAAAGAGATCCCCTAACCGCTGGGCTAGCCGAGCTTGGGGCTCATTATAGAAATAATTTGAGCAATGGATGACTTTGCCGGCTTGCAACGCAATAGCTTGTGTCAATGCTGGATGGGCATGCCCGAGGACATTGACAGCAATGCCACCGATCATATCGAAATAGCGTTTGCCAGCCGTGTCAAATAGGTATACGCCTTGGCCGTAATCGACACACAAGGGAGTCCGATGCCCAAAAGCTTGCAGGTAATAGGCGTCGTCAGTAGCAATAATCGACTGGAGTTTGGGATCATTTATTTCATTCATCTTATTATCCTCAGATCTTTTCGCCAGAGTAATATGGCTTGCGTTCTTGGGTGATCATCGTCCCGATTCCTTTGTTGGTGAATATTTCCAATAACAGACAATGAGGGATGCGACCGTCAATAATATGCGCCCGGCCAACCCCGCGGCGGACAGTATCAAGACAACCCGTGACTTTCGGGATCATGCCACCACTGATTACACCACGCTCGATCAGTTCTAAAATTTCAGATTCGTTTAGGACCGGAATGACCTGCTTGTCGCCTGCCTCATTTTCCGCCATGACACCTTCGATATCGGTCAGCATCATCAGCTTTTCGGCTTGCAGGGCTGCAGCTATTTCGCCAGCCACCGTATCGGCGTTGATATTATAGGTCTGACCATCCGAACCGACACCGATCGGCGCGACGACCGGAATATATTCATCTGAGGCAAGCATTTCGAGAACCTTGGTATTGATGCGCTTGATTTTGCCAACAAAACCAATATCGAGCGGCTCGCCATTTTCATCTTCTGTAATTTTCTCGCATTCAATCAGCCCGCCATCTATGCCACTGATCCCAATAGCTTTGGCGCCTAATTGGCCAAGGCGCGAGACAATTTCTTTGTTGGTTTTGCCGATCAGGACCATTTGGGCGACCGACATGGTGTCAGCGTCCGTGACCCGCAACCCTTTGCGAAATTCCGACTGAATGTCGAGCCTTTTGAGCATGTCATTTATATCGGGGCCACCGCCATGGACAAGGACAGGGTTGATCCCGATATATTTGAGGAGGGTAACATCTTCCATGACATCGGTTTTGAGGTCATCATTGATCATCGCATTGCCGCCATATTTGATGACGACGGTTTTGCCAGCCAAACGTTGGATATAAGGCAAGGCTTCAATCAGGATTTCTGCTTTATTGATAATGGATTGAATATCTTTCATTAAGGTGCTCCTTCATGTTGGATTTGATCAGGTGCCTGGTGTGTTTATCAGGTGCCTGGTTTGTTTATAATCAGATGGAACCGCCTGCAGTTGTTAGCCCTTCGTTTTCCGGCAAACCAACCATCAAGTTGATTGCTTGTATGGCTTGGGCAGCGGCACCTTTGCCAAGGTTGTCGATGGCGCTGATGATCTTGACCTTGCCGGTGCGGATATCTGCTGTTACCGCAATATCACAAAAATTGGTATAGGCAACCTGGCGGGTGTCCGGATAATGTCCGGCTGGCAGAACACGGACGAAATAGTCGTGTTCGTATGCTCTTGCGACTAATTCATGGAGACTTGCAGCCTCAACCGAGGGCACGAGGTCGGCATAGATTGTCGCCAACATCCCGCGTTTCATCGGCGCGAGGTGCGGGGTGAATGTAATCGCCAGCGGCTCATGTTGACCAGCGAGAAATCCGGCTTCCTGCTCGATTTCACTGGTGTGGCGATGGCCGATCACCCCATATGCTTTGTAGCTTTCATCTGTTTCACAGTAAGCAAAACTAAGGTCAGCTTTACGTCCTGCACCACTGACGCCAGATGTTGCGTCGATGATAATCCCGTCAGTCTTAATGACCCCGGCATTGAGCAAGGGTTTTAAAGCGAGTAATGAACAAGTCGGATAGCATCCGGGATTGGCAACCAGTCGCGCAGTGGCGATCCGATCACGATAGAACTCTGGCAAACCGTAGACCGCTTCAGCCAAAAGCTCGGGGTGAGGGTGGGTGAGCTTGTAAGCTTTTTCATAGACTAAAACATCGCGGTAACGGAAATCTCCACTATGATCGACAACCCTAACCCCACGCGATAAAAGCTCAGGAACGACAGTCGCAGATACCCCGTGCGGTAAAGCAGTGATCACAATATCACAAGCATCGGCAATCGCATCGAGATCCATGTCACGCAAAACGAGATCACAGATTTTAGTAAAAGCAGGGTAGACCTCTGAAAAACGCTTGCCAATATAGCTCTGGGAAACGAGCGTAGTTAGCTCAAGGCGTCGGTGCCCAGATAGCAGGCGGACGAGTTCCATCCCGACATACCCTGTAGCGCCGATAATCCCGATGCGGTTTTTCTGATTTGTCATACTAATCGATCTCCTTTAACAATGTCCGCTCATCTATGATAATACTCGTTGCATAATTTCTGCATAAATAACGATAAAAATGCATAATAATGCATAAACTGTCAAAAATCAAGGTCGTTAAGGTTAAATGACACATCGTTGCACAAAGAAAAGCTTTTGTTTTAGTGCTAATGGCCGAAATATCCGTTTCTTCCCTCATTATAGCGTCCTAACAGCCTAGTCCGTAAGTCAATCTGATTAAAAGTAGTGAGTAAAAACTGGGCAAATGGCAACGGTACTGACAATTTCAATAAACCTTTAGCATGCATCTTGTTGTGTATGCCGAAATCATCTTGCCTATGTCCAAAATAAACCGTTTAGTTTTGGTGATTTTCGCAACTAGGAACGTTACCGAACGGGTGATATAGTCGTTTTATAAGATTCTTGACCCCGCACATCACATGTCTAACCAATATATGGAGGAATTTTTCATGGCTAGTGTTGTACTTAAAAATGTTTATAAACGTTACGAAGGTAATGTCGTTGCAGTCAGTGATTTTAATATCGATATCGCTGACAAAGAATTCATCATCCTCGTTGGCCCTTCAGGTTGTGGTAAATCCACCACCCTGCGTATGATTGCAGGTCTCGAAGAAATCAGCGACGGCGAATGCTGGATTGGCGACAAGCTCGTCAACGATGTTCAGCCAAAAGACCGTGATATCGCGATGGTTTTCCAAAATTACGCACTATACCCTCACATGTCGGTTTATGACAACATGGCATTCGGCCTTAAATTGCGCAAATTCCCAAAAGACGAGATCAAACGTCGTGTTTCTGAAGCGGCCAAGATTCTCGACATCACCCATTTGCTCGAACGTAAACCGAAAGCCCTCTCGGGTGGTCAACGCCAACGTGTTGCCCTCGGCCGCGCCATCGTCCGTGACCCCAAAGTATTTCTCATGGATGAACCGCTATCTAACCTCGACGCCAAACTCCGCGTTCAAATGCGCGTTGAAATTTCCAAACTACATCAGCGCCTGAACACGACCTTCATTTATGTTACGCATGACCAAACAGAAGCGATGACCATGGGTACTCGCATCGTCGTCATGAAGGATGGCTTTATCCAGCAGGTTAATAGCCCGACCGAGCTATACATGCACCCGGTCAACACCTTCGTCGCCGGCTTCATTGGCATGCCACCGATGAATTTCATCCCCGCCAAACTCGCCGTTGCCAATGGCCTCGTAAACTTATCTTTCTACGGTTTCACCATTACGCTCCCAGAAAAATATTCTAGCGAAAGCATCAAATCCTACGATGGCAAAGAAGTCATTCTCGGCGTCCGGTCAGAAGCAATTACTGACGAAGCTTCCGTTGTGGCAGCCAATAGTGCTTGCACCTTTAAAGCACACGTTGATGTCGTTGAAATGCTCGGCGCTGAAACCTACCTTTACGTCACTTTAGGCGACATGAGCATCACCTGTCGCGTCGATCCGACCGAGAAACATTCACACGTTGGCGACAACGCTACCTTCGCGATTGACGGCAAGCGCATCCACCTCTTTGATAAAGAAACCCAGAGTACCATCTCGAACTGATCGCGATAACAGGGTCGGATGATCCAACGTATTACCCCACTATTCAGGGAGCTGCCTTCACGGCGGCTCCTTTTTTAGGCTAAAAAGCTATTTGTTTAAACAGTTGTCATCTTTTTGAAACATGGATTTGTAAAAATTCGTTATATGATAGAATAAGGCATAAGAGTGGGGCGGTTTGTTAACAAATCATGTCAAGCTTGCCCAACAGCCTGCAGTAAAGAGGGGTTTTTTGGATGGAAGAGTTGAAGAAATGCATGCGTGAAGCAGCATCGATCCTCGACAAAGTTGCTGGTGTCCTGAACGCGGACGCGGTGATCCTGGCCAGTACCGATGAGCAGCTTGAAGGACGCGAAGACCAAAATGCGCGAGCTGTGTTCTTATCAGACGAACCGATCGTAATTTCCGCTGGCAAAATCTACCAAAAGCTCAATGTCGGTGACAAAAACTCACTGACGGCTTTTATTGAAGGCACTGACAGTGTAGCCCGCAATTATTTAGAATTGCTGACACGTTGGATCCTCTCTGAGCTTAAAGAACCCAATACCGACGTTGAACAGGAAGCCTTCCTGAAGAACGTTTTGCTCGAAAATGAACTGCCTGGCGATGTGCCTTTAAAGGCTCGCGAATATAAAATCCAATACACGATGCCTCGTATTGCATTTCTTGTCCGCATCGATCATGCCGAAGAGGTTGACTGTTTAGAGATCATGCAAAATCTCTTTCCAGACCGTCGCTCGAGTTTTGTTTTGGCGATGGATGAAGAGACTATTGTGCTACTGACCGACTTCCAAAAAGACGATAGTGATTTCATTGATCGCACTGCAGCAACAATCCTCGATACAATCAATGCAGAATCAATGGCCAAGGTCCGAATTGGTATTGGGATGGTTGCTGATACGCTCAAGGATTCCGCCAAATCCTATCGTGAAGCTTCTTTGGCACTGACCGTTGGGAATATCTTCGAAAACGAAACCTACGTGATGCGCTACGACAAACTCGGGCTCGGTCGACTGATTTACCAGCTGCCCCCGACACTTTGCCACATGTTCCTTGACGAAGTATTCCCCAAAGGTGCCTATGAGTCCCTCGATAGCGAAACCCTTTTGACAATTCAGAAATTCTTCGAAAACAACCTCAACGGCTCAGAAACGAGCCGACAGTTATTTGTCCATCGCAATACGCTCGTTTACCGTCTCGACAAAGTCCAAAAAATCACCAGCCTTGACTTGCGCAGTTTTGATGATGCCGTGCTTTTCAAGCTTGCTTCAATGGTTCGTAAATACCTCGAAAAGCAAGAAAAAGGCTCGCTGAAAAATAATGCCAGCAAATGGTGGCATAGCTGATTTTTTCTTGATGGGTGACGAAATGATTATGGAGGAGGGCTCGTCTTGATTGAGTTCAGACGTGTATCCAAGACTTATCAGACCGGCACCAATGCACTCCGTGATGTTTCGTTCACGATCGAAAATGGTGAATTTGTTTTTATCATTGGCCGCAGTGGCGCAGGCAAGTCGACGCTAATTAAGCTACTGACTTGTGAAGAACGTCCAAGCTCCGGACAAGTCCTGATGGACAAATTTGACGTATCCAAAATCAAACGACGCTTTGTCCCCTTTTTGCGTCGCAATATTGGCATGGTCTTTCAGGATTTCCGCCTGATTCACACCAAATCTGTCTTTCAAAATGTAGCCTTTGCGATGGAAATCGTCGGGTCTTCGACCAAAGCGATCCGCCGTCGCGTACCCATTGTTTTATCGATCGTAGGTTTGCGCGACAAAGCGTTGGATCGGCCGCGGATGTTATCCGGTGGCGAACAGCAGCGCGTTGCGATTGCTCGAGCCATGGTGAACAATCCGATGTTGATACTGGCCGACGAGCCGACAGGTAATCTTGACCCGACCAATAGCGAAGCAATTATGGCATTACTCGAACAAATCAATCGCAGCGGCACAACGGTTATCATCTGCACCCATGACCGAGACCTCGTTGACCGCATGAAAAAGCGAGTTATCGAGATCGATGATGGACTCTTGGTGCGCGATGATTGCCAAGGTAGCTATGCACAGAGCAACCCTGTTTGCCAACCGTATATTAAACCTGTCGTCGGCCCCGTCGATGAACACATTCGACCGGAGGCCGTTTCATGAGAGCGACATTGTTGCGCCATTCCCTTTCCGAAGGCTTGAATAATCTAGTTCGTCATCCCTTGGTAACATTAGCTTCAATTACCACGATCGCCTTGATGCTGTTTATGCTTGCAGCTTTTTCGATATTTTCGCTCAACGCCCGACAAATGATGGCTCGTGCTGGAGAGCAACCGCCAATTGAAATTACCTTAGACATTGGCATTAGCGAGGATCAGATTGCAAGTATTACCGCCGAATTAGAATCAAATACCAATGTCCGTGATTTTCAGATTTACTCGCCTGAAGAAAACTTTGAAACATTCAAGTCCAATCTCGGCCAGGATGAATTGTTCTCTGACTTTTCCGCCGACTATATTCCCTATACCTACGCCGTACGGCTCATCGATCCGGCAGGTAGTCAAAATTTTAAAGACCAACTCGAAGGCCTCAATGGCGTCCGCAAGGTCGCCCTCGAAATCCGAGTTATGGAATTTTTAAGCAAAGCGATTATCTGGGTTAATTACGCGACATTAGCAGCATTTATAGCCCTTGGCGTCATTTCATTTTTCATCATTTCCAACATGGTTCGAGTGGCTGTATTTGCCCGCGGCGACGAAATCAACATCATGAAATACGTCGGCGCAACGAACTGGTATATTCGCATCCCATACATCCTAGAAGGTGCCTTTGCCGGCTTAATCGGGGGCGGGGTTGCGTGGTTAGCAGCTTACCTCACGTACATGCGGTTGTTTGACTTGTTTATGACGCGCACTTTACCCACAGATGTTTTGGCCATGATCCCACCGATTGGCATTGCCCAGATTATTTTGATGCTCAACCTTGGACTTGGTATTGGTGTCGGAGCGATTGGCAGCGCAGTTTCTGTGCGTCGCTACATTAAGGTTTAAGCGGGACTAACGATGAAAAAAACGAACGTGCAAAATGACAATAGCAAAAAAGGGTTAACTGGACTTCGGACCACACGCCTATTGAGCTTTGCGTTAGTGATCACACTGACATTGGGAAGTTGGCTGGTCGTCCCACCGACTCAGGTTGAGGCTGCAACAACCAAGCAAGAACTCGATGCCGCGGTCGCGCAACAAGCATCGATCAGCAAAAAACTCGACCAGATCGAAAAGCAGCGAGAAGTTCTCAATAAACAAAAGAAAAATTTGACAGGTGACCTTGCGTGGCTTAAAACGCGTTCGGCTGAACAACAAGACCTCTACGAAGAAAAATCCGCGCAGCTTCAGGCTGCATTAGAAGAACTTGACCAAGCTTATCAGGCCCTCATTGCTGCTGAAGACAAATTAGCCAACAAGCGTGAACAATATGTTCAACGTCTGCAGGCCATGTACGAGCACAAGCAACATTCAATGCTTGAGGTTTTTCTAGAATCTGGGAGCATTCAAGGCTTTTTCACGACCATACAGATTATGTCGATTGTCGACGATACTGACGAACAAATGATTGAAGACCTGCAATATGCGCAAGATGAAGCAACACTTGCCAAATATGCGGCAGACGCCAAAGCTGAAGAAATGGAAGGCGTTGTCACCCAAATTGAGGCAGATCTGGCCGAAATTAAAGCAAATGCGCAGACAGTGGCCACGGATCTCAAAAAAGTTGGCGACAATTTGGCCGCCCAGGAAAAAGCCGAAGACGAACTCAATAAAGAAGCCGAGCGGATCAGTGCGATGATTTATCAGCTCCAGCTCAAACTCGCTGCTGAGAATGCAGCGCGCAAGGGTGGTAGCTGGACTTGGCCAGTGCCTGGCAACACTCGGATCACATCCGCCTTTGGCTGGCGAATCCATCCTGTATATGGCTACAAAAAATTCCACTCCGGGATTGATATCGCGGCATCTCTCGGGACAAAAGTCGTTGCCGCACGCGGTGGCACCGTTATCTTAGTCAGCGCCCCGGTCAACGGCCAAAGTTATGGCGGATGGGGTTACGGGAATTACATAGTCATTGACCATGGCGATGGCAAGGCAACACTTTACGGTCACCTCAAGCTCGTCGAAGTCTCTGTTGGTGACGGTGTCGACGCGGGCGACCGCATTGGCTTAGTCGGTAGTACTGGGACATCGACTGGCCCCCATTTACATTTCGAAGTTCGCGTCAACGGCAATACCGTCAATCCAAGTGATTACGTAGGCTGATCGCAAAAGGAGCTCACATGACACAACCTGAACACGAAAATACTTCGCTGGACGAGCAGCGCTCGACCGGTTCGTCCCATCGACGCCATGGATCTACTGGCAGATATGTTTTGACGGTGCTGATCACAATGATCCTAACCTTCGCATTGACTATCAGTGGCGGGTTTGTTATCTATCTGGCGATTGGAAACCCACTTGCGGGACTTATGACCAAACTTTCACCAAGTTTGACTTCAGGTGCTGCTGACCTAACACTCGACTTATCTGATGACGAAGCGACCCGACTGGCGATCGCCAAATTCAAGGCGATTTATTCAGACATCGACCAAAACTATTATAAGGATCTGTCCGACGCCGAAATGGTCGAAGCGATGGCTCGCGGTCTTGTCAATGAGATGGATAGCCCCTACACCATGTATTTGGGTGTTGAACAAACCCAAGAGATTGCCGACTCCATGGCTGGAAATTATGTCGGCATTGGCGCGATTGTTGCATTCAACGCCAATGGCATTGTTGAAATCACAGAAGTTATTCCTGAAAGTCCTGCAGAAAGCGCCGGAATTCAGGTCGGTGACTTGTTTATGGCAGTCGATGACAAATCGGTCGAAGCTGTCCAGACTGTAACTGATGTGGCTATCCTCGTGCGCGGCGTGGAGGGCACTGAAGTGGCCCTCAAAATGTACCGTCCAGCGACCCACGAAACCCTTACCTTTAACGTCATGCGCAAACGCATTGTTTCGGCGAGTATCAGCCACAAAATGCTCAATGGAACGATTGGTTATGTCCGCATGTCTGAGTTTTCAAGTGGCTTAGCCGATCAATTCCGTCTAGCTGTCGATGAATTACAAGCACAAGGGGCTGTCAATATTGTTTTTGATTTGCGCAACAATAGTGGCGGCTTAGCTACAGAAGTTATCGATATGCTCGATTACTTGCTGCCAGAGGGTGAAATCGCACGGATCGAAGGACGCAGCAAAGGTATCCCTTTTAATGAAAAATGGACTTCTGACAAGTCGCAGGGCGTGCCCCCGACGATGCGATATGCGATCCTTGTCAATGAATTTACAGCAAGTGCCTCAGAACTTTTTTCTGGTTGCCTGCGTGATTATGATTTAGCCGAACTGATCGGCGAACAAACCTTTGGCAAAGGCTCGGGCACCTTGACATACAACCTTGATGACGGTTCATCGATCAATGTCACGAATTTTCTCTATTATCTCCCAGACGGCGATTGTATTGAAGGTGAAGGCATTACGCCGGATCAGGAGCTAAGCTTACCCGAAGCAGCCCGCTACAAATCCATCCCGCAATTGACTGTGCAAGAAGACAACCAACTCGCTGCCGCGATAGACTATTTACTCACGCAGTCTGGCGCGGGCCAGTCCTGACCCAACGGCTTCAAGATGCATACCGATAATTATCAGATGCTTGCGAGCTGTTATGACGATTTGCAACAAGATATCAATTATTCGGCTTGGGCAGATTTCATTTATACGCTCGATCTTAAACACACACGCCGCACCGGCTTGGGTGATGGCCGTGAGGGTCATCCACTGTTGCTTGACCTAGGCTGTGGCACAGGGTCCTTTTGCCTACAAATTGAAAAAAAAGGCTATGACGTCATCGGGATCGATCGTTCCGCTGCGATGCTCAATCAAGCTCGAGAAAAAGCCCTCGCAGCCAACAGCGCAGCGCTATTTTTACTCCAAGACATTAGCCGCTTCGAATTATTTGGTACGGTCGATCTGGCTGTTTGCTTACTGGATACGTTAAATCATCTCTCACGTCCAGCGGACGTGTCTCGCGTCTTCAAATTGCTGGCCAACTACCTGAATCCAGGCAGCTTGTTTATCGTTGATGTGGGCACGAAGCGCCATTTTGAAAAGACCCTCGGCAATCAGATTTTTTATCAGGACAGCGGGGATTTAACGCTCTATTGGGTGAACACCTATCGCCCCAAAAGCCAGCTCTCGCACTCATCCCTGACCTGGTTTCATCGCAAGCCAAGGCTCGAACAGTCAACCGATGACCTGTGGGAACGCTATGATGAAGAAGTCATCGAACGATATTACGACCACCAGTTCTTGCTCGGTGCCGCGCACTTTGCTGGACTCGATTATGTTGGTCGGACAGCTGAACTAATCGACAAAGCCCCCTCGGCAAATGCCGAACGCCACTTTTACATCTTTCGCCGGAGGACCATCGAATCGTGACCGTAACAGAATCAGCCTATCCAGACACCCATAACTCAGATGACGTGGTGATCGGGGCCCTTGCCTTAGGTGGCCAAGTCCGCGCCTATGCCAGCCGCACCACCCAACTTTGCGCCCATGCACAGACGATCCATCAGCTTTCGCCGATGGCTGCAGTAGCCTTAGGCCGCCTGATGACTGGGGTGCTGCTCATGGCTGACCAAGGCCTAAAAAGCGAACCAGATACAATTACAGCAATCATACACGGTGATGGACCATTACAAGGCATGACAGTCGTTGGCACAGGTCACCAAACCGTACGCGGCTATTGCTACCAACCGGTCGTTGAAACAATCAACAAGCGACCGGGTAAACTTGACATAGCAGCAGCCGTTGGCCAAGGGACCCTGACGATCATCAAGGACTTAAATCTCAAAGAACCCTACATGGGCAAAGTCGAACTGATTTCCGGGGAAATTGCTGAAGATCTGACCTATTATTTAGCCTCATCTGAGCAAACACCCACTGCGGTCAGCCTCGGTGTTTTAGTTGAAGCAAGCGGCGTGACCCAGGCTGGTGGTTTCATGGTCCAATTATTGCCTGATGCCAAGCCAGAAACGGTTGACTATCTCGAACAACGATTAGCTGGTTTCCCAGAAGTGACGCATCTGATGCAAGAAGGGTTTTCACCCTCGCAAATCTTAGACCTATTGCTCGGCGATCCGCACATTCAGTTTTACAATCCGAAACCACTGACCTATGCGTGCACGTGTAGTCGCGAACGGATGGAAAAGAACCTCATTGCACTTGGCACACACGAGCTGACCGAATTAGCAAATGACCCCAAAGGCATCAATTTAGAGTGTCATTTCTGCAACACGCATTACGCCTTTGCGCAAGGTGATGTTCAAAAATTACTGACAGAATTGGCCACGTGATCGCATTTAAATCAGAACGTTAAAAACAATTCAGCAAAACACTTGCATAATTTGCATTCATGTAATAATATGTTCCATGCGCGACTTTGTCGGGGGTTTATCATGCCCGGCAAGATCAGCAGACGATGATCCTGGAGATTGCCGTATCCGGCCGCTGCGGCCGCAAGACGGGTAACTTCAGAGAAGTCAGTCCGATTCATCAGAAATTGGGCGGCAGGTTATCTGCAAAAGCACGCAGCGTATGCCTTTCCGGCATGTGCCCAGCGCTTGAACCTCACCCGTGAGGTCATGAAGTCTGGGTTTTATGTTGGAAGAAAAAGGAACGCCCGGCAGAGTTGATGACTGAGCAGCAGCAAACAAGGAGGACCCTAGACAATGGCCGTTAATCAGAAGATCCGCATCCGTCTCAAAGCCTTCGACCACCAGATCCTCGACGAGAGTGCCGAACGCATCGTTGATACCGCAAAACGCAGTGGCGCAAGCGTATCTGGTCCGATTCCACTACCGACCGAAAAAGAGATCATCACCATTCTCCGTTCCCCACACAAACACAAAGATGCCCGCGAGCAGTTCGAGATCCGGACGCACAAGCGTCTGATCGACATCCTCGCACCCAATGCCAAGACCGTCGAAGCTTTAATGAAGCTCGAAATGCCGGCTGGCGTCAATATTGAGATCAAGCTTTAAGGCTTGTCATAAGCGGTAATACGGAACCAAGCCGTATGACCGCTCTGGTCATGTTCCGGAGTTTTTGCCGGAACCAATAACCGAGGAGGTAGAAGTTTAATGGAAAAGTACATGCTTGGCAAAAAAGCTGGTATGACCCAGCTGTTCGATGAGAACGGCATTGCGATCCCAGTCACAGTAGTTGACTGCGGCCCGCTCGTGGTTGTCCAGAACAAGTCGGTCGCGACCGATGGCTACAAAGCCGTCAAAGTCGGTTACGGTGCCGTCAAGAATGCGAATCGCCCTCACAAAGGTCAATTCGCCAAAGCGGGTGTTGAGTCGAAGAAGCTTCTTCGTGAATTCAAAACCGAAGCCGAATACACCTTAGGCCAGGAAATCCGCGTATCAGACATGTTCAATGTCGGCGATGCGGTTGACGTCAGTGGCGTCTCCAAAGGTAAAGGTTTCCAAGGCACAATCAAACGTTATGGCCAAAAAGGTGGTCCAGGCTCCCACGGTTCGATGTATCATCGTCGTGTTGGTTCAATGGGCTCGAACACTGACCCTGCCCGTGTTTTCAAAGGCAAGAAATTGCCGGGTCACATGGGTGCTGAGAACGTAACCGTACAGAACCTCGATGTCGTGATGGTTGACGGTGAACGCAACATCATCGTCATTAAAGGCGCTGTTCCAGGACCGAAGGGCGGCCTTGTTGAAATCAAGTCGTCTGTCAAGTCTAAGTAAGACGGCGTAAAGGAGGAGCAAAACAATGGCAAAAGTTGACGTATACAACATGGATGGCGTCAAAACCGGCAGTATTGAACTGTCCGACGCCATCTTCGGCATCGAGCCGAATCAGGACGTCCTGCATCGCGCCGTTCTGAACCAACTGGCTAACAAACGCCAGGGCAACCATTCAACCAAAACCCGTAGCGAAGTCGCCGGTGGCGGCAAAAAACCGTACAAACAAAAAGGTACCGGTCGTGCGCGTCAGGGTTCATCTCGTTCCGCTCAACATGTCGGTGGTGGTATCATTTTTGGGCCAAAACCGCGTGATTACAGCTACACCTTGCCGAAAAAAGTTCGTCGCCTCGCGATGAAATCGGCATTGTCCTCTAAAGTAGCTGCAGGCAGCATCATTGTCCTCGACAAACTGGAAATGCCGGAAATCAAAACCAAGCGCATGACCGAAGTCCTGGCCAAAATCGGCGTCACAAAATCCGCACTGGTCGTCACAGCGACCCGTAACGAAAACGTCGAAAAATCACTGCGCAACATCGTTGGTGTCAAGACCGCTTTGGTCAACACGATCAATGTTTTCGACATCCTGAAGTTTGACAAATTTGTCGTGACTCAGGAAGCCGTTCTCAAAGTTCAGGAGGTGTATGTCTAATGAGCGCTGCACACGACATCATCAAACGCCCGATCATCACTGAAAAGAGCACCGCTGATGCCGCCATCGGCAAATATACCTTCGAAGTGGCAACCCACGCGACCAAAACCCAGGTCCGTCAAGCCGTCGAACAGCTCTTCTCAGTCAAAGTAGTCAAGGTCAATACGACCAACTACGACGGCAAGATCAAACGCCAAGGTGTTCATATCGGTCCTCGCAACGACTGGAAAAAGGCTGTTGTCACGATCGACACCGAACCTAAAGCTGGATCTTACCTGCAGAAAGGTGGCAAAACCGCCACTGCTCCGCGCAAGTTCAAAAATACAATCGAGGAATTCGGGTTCGGCCAGTAATGCCGGAAGCCCTGGAAGAAGGAGTGAACCCACATGGCAGTCAAAAGCTATAATCCGACTTCTCCCGCCAGAAGGCAGATGACCACGGCTGATTTCTCAGAAATCACCGCCAAAGCGCCTGAAAAAAATCTTCTGGCTTCAAGAAGCAAAACCGGCGGCCGCAATTCCTATGGCCGCATCACCGTTCGTCATCATGGCGGCGGTAACCGCAGAAAACTGCGTCTGATCGACTGGAAGCGCAATAAACTCGGCATGAAAGCCGAAGTTATCGCGATCGAGTACGATCCGAACCGCACCGCCAACCTTGCCCTGATCCAATACCTTGATGGCGCCAAAGCTTATATCTTGGCCCCTGAAGGTCTGAAAATCGGCGCACACGTTGAAAGTGGCCCGCAGTCTGACATCGTCGCCGGCAACACCTTGCCGATCGAAGCGATTCCAGTTGGTACCATCCTTCACTGCATTGAGCTCAAACCCGGCAAAGGCGCCCAAATGGTCCGCACTGCTGGTGCAGGTGCTCAGCTGATGGCCAAAGACCACACCTACGCGCAAGTTCGCTTGCCCTCAGGTGAAGTCCGCATGGTATCGATTCTCTGCAAAGCAACCGTCGGTTCCGTTGGCAACAGCGAACACGAAAACATCAACATCGGTAAAGCTGGCCGCAAACGTCACATGGGCGTCCGCCCGACCGTCCGCGGTGTCGTCATGAACCCCTGCGATCATCCGCACGGTGGTGGTGAAGGCAAGTCGCCGATCGGCCGTCCAGGCCCAGTCACCCCTTGGGGTGTCCCGACCTTGGGCAAGAAGACCCGTGACCGCAAGAAAGCGTCTGATAAGTACATTGTCAAACGCCGTAATGCGAAATAAGCGACAGGAGGCTTAAGAGATGAGTCGGTCTACCAAAAAAGGCTATTTCGTTGCCGAATCGCTGATGAAAAAAATCGAAGCGATGAACGAAAAAAGTGAAAAGAAAGTCATCAAGACCTGGTCTCGTTCCTCGACTATCTTCCCGGACATGGTCGGTCACACGATCGCAGTCTATGATGGTCGCAAACATGTACCGGTCTACTGTACAGAAGAAATGGTCGG
The DNA here is from genome assembly GCA_028685755.1 of Eubacteriales bacterium. Taxonomy (GTDB): domain Bacteria; phylum Bacillota; class Clostridia; order Saccharofermentanales; family UBA5734; genus UBA5734. The sequence continues at coordinate 52,875 of JAQUDJ010000008.1, forward strand.
CCATAAGCTGGGCGAGTTCGCTCCCACCCGGACCTACAGAGGCCACGCCGGATCCGAGAAATCCTCGGGTTCCCGCTAAGCGGCCGAGATAAGGGAGGAAAGCAAAGTGGAAAAAAAGGTTATGAGCAAGGAATACTTGCTGGAAAACCGTGACCAAATCTTAGCCGCTTACAACAAGACGGACCGTAAATTCCAAAAGTCAGCCCTGCTGACCAAAAAGGAAAAGAAAGTCCTCGGTATCGGCAAAGACGAAGGCCGCGCGATCGCCAAGAACATTCGCGTTACCCCGCGTAAAGTCAACATCGTAGTCGACCTCATCAAGGGCAAGTCCCTCGACGATGCGTATGCGATCTTGCGTTACACGCCGAAGGCCGCATCCCCGGTCCTCGAAAAACTCGTCAAATCTGCCGAAGCTAACGCCGTCAACAACAACAGCCTGTCCCGCGACGCGCTCTACGTGGCTGACTGCTATGCCAACCAGGGTCCTGTGCTCAAACGCATCATCCCCAAGGCCAGAGGCAGCGCGGCACGTATTCACAAGAGAAGCAGTCATATCACTGTGGTTCTCAAGGAAAGAATTTAAGGAGGACAGCGAATGGGCCAGAAAGTTAATCCGCACGGCTTACGCGTTGGCGTCATCAAAGATTGGGATACCCGTTGGTACGCCAATAAAAAAGACTTCAGCAAATTTCTCGTCGAGGATAAAAAAATCCGCGATTTCGTGAAAACCGAATGCTTTAAAGCAGGTGTTTCTCACATCGAAATCGAACGTAAAGGCGAAGAAAAGACGCTCGTCGCCATTTGGGCCGGTAAACCTGGGATCATCATTGGACGTCAGGGCGCTGGCATCGAAGATCTCAAAAAGAAGCTCACTACTATGTTTAAGCGTCAGTTCTTCATCAACATCAACGAAATCAAATCCGTTGATACTGAAGCTCAACTGGTCGCTGAAAACATTGCTAAGCAACTGGAAGAACGTGTTTCTTTCCGTCGTGCCATGAAGCAGGCCATGGGCCGTGCCATGAAAGGCGGAGCTAAAGGAATCAAAACCATGGTAGCTGGTCGTCTCGGCGGTGCAGAAATTGCCCGTAGCGAACATTACCATGAAGGCACAATCCCGCTGCAGACCATCCGCGCAAACATCGAATACGGATTTGCGGAAGCAAAAACCACCTATGGCCGTATCGGTGTCAAAGTTTGGATCTACAAGGGCGCCATCTACAAGGCTCCTAAGAAAGCTAAAGTTATGGAAGGAGGCGAAGCCTGATGCTGCTCCCAAAACGTGTTAAACGCAGAAAACAGCACCGTGGCCGCATGACTGGCAAAGCCACCCGCGGCAACTTCCTCGCCTATGGCGATTACGGGATCCAAGCCACTGAACCGGTCTGGATCACCAGCAACCAAATCGAAGCCGCGCGTATCGCGATCAACCGCTTCATCAAACGTGGTGGTCAAGTCTGGATCAAAATATTCCCAGACAAACCAGTGACTTCCAAACCGGCAGAAACCCGAATGGGTTCCGGTAAAGGCTCACCAGAATATTGGGTAGCCGTTGTCAAGCCAGGCCGTGTGCTCTTTGAGATCGCCGGTGTCAGTGAAGAAGTTGCCCGTGAAGCGATGCGTCTGGCCGCGCACAAACTGCCTTGCCAGACCAAGTTCATCGCCCGTGAAAAGGAAGGTGACTTAAATGAAGCCCAGTGATGTAAGAGATAAATCCTTTGACGAATTGAACAAAGAGCTCTCAGCGCTCAAAGAAGAATTGTTCAAACTTCGTTTTGCCCACGCCACCAACCAGCTCGAAAACCCCTTAAAGCTCAAGAGCGTCAAGCGGGACATCGCGCGAGTTATGACCATCCTGCGCGAGCGTGAGCTCCAAGGCATCAAGAAGTAAGGGGGAAACCAGCATGAGTGAACGTAGCCTCAGAAAAACCCGAGTTGGTACGGTTGCCAGTGACAAAATGGACAAGACTATTGTCGTAGCAGTCATTGAACATGTTCGTCACCCGCTCTACAAAAAGATCGTTAAACGTACCTACAAACTCAAAGCCCATGACGAAAATAACGAATGTAAAGTCGGAGACAAGGTTAAAGTGATGGAAACCCGTCCGCTAAGTCGCGAAAAGCGCTGGCGTTTGGTCGAAATCATCGAGAAAGCCAAGTAATCCTTGACCGGTAACTGGAAGGAGGAAGACAATGATCCAGGTTCAATCTCGACTCAAATCCGCCGACAACACCGGTGCTAAGGAACTGATGTGCATCAAAGTTCTCGGAGGATCATGGCGCAAATTCGCTAATATCGGCGACGTCATCGTCTGTTCAGTCAAAGAAGCAACACCCGGTGGTGTTGTCAAAAAAGGTGAAGTTGTCAAAGCAGTCATCGTCCGCTCCAAGCGTGGCGTTCGCCGCAATGACGGTTCCTACATTAAGTTTGACGAAAATGCAGCCGTAATCATCAAAGAAGATAAGAATCCACGCGGTACCCGCATCTTTGGGCCAATCGCCAGAGAACTCCGCGACAGAGACTACATGAAAATTTTGTCTCTGGCACCGGAAGTTCTGTAAGGAGGCACTCGTAGCATGAAAGTACATGTCAAGAAAGACGATAATGTTTACGTGCTCTCGGGCAAAGATGCTGGCAAAACCGGCAAAGTCCTGAAAGTTTTCCCGGTCACAGGCCGGGTCATCGTTGAGGGCGTCAGCATGTCCGTAAAGCATGAAAAACCGCGTGGCCGTTACCAACAAGGCGGCATTATTCATCAAGAATCACCGGTTTCCAGCTCCAATGTCATGGTTGTCTGCAGCAAATGCAAGCGTCCGAGCAAACTCGGTCACAAGCTGATGGCTAATGGTGAAAAGATTCGTGTCTGCAAAGCCTGCGGCGCTGAAATCGACACCGTTGCCGTCGCTAAGAAGTGATCGGTTCAGGGAGGAATGAATAAATGACCAGACTTAAAGACAAATACCTAAAAGAAGTAGTACCTGCAATGCAGACCGCCTTCAAATACAGCTCATTAATGCAAGTGCCTAAGCTCGAAAAAATCGTGCTGAACATGGGCGTTGGTGAAGTCAAAGACAACCCGAAAGCAATCGAAAATGCTGCACGTGACATGAGCCTGATCGCTGGTCAAAAGCCAGTTATCACCAAGGCGAAAAAGTCCGTTTCAGCCTTTAAATTGCGTGAAGGCATGAATATCGGCTGCAAAGTGACCCTGCGTGGCGCTAAGATGTACGAATTCATGGACAAGCTCGTCAGCGTGGCACTGCCCCGCGTACGTGACTTCCGCGGAATCAACCCCAACTCCTTTGACGGCCGTGGCAACTATGCCTTCGGTGCTAAGGAACAGTTGATCTTCCCAGAAATCGACTATGACAAAATTGATAAAATCCGCGGAATGGACATTATCATTGTCACAACGGCTAACACCGATGAAGAAGCGCGCGAAATGCTCAAGCTTCTCGGCATGCCGTTTGCCAAGTAAGCGGGGAGGAATTTAGTAAATGGCTAAGAAGTCAATGATCCTGAAACAGCAGGCTGAGCAAAAGTTCTCGACGCGCAGCCACAACCGCTGCAAACTCTGCGGCCGCCCCCATGCCTATATCCGCAAATACGGCGTATGCCGTTTGTGCTTCCGTGAACTGGCTTACAAAGGTCAGATCCCGGGTGTGCGTAAAGCCAGCTGGTAACGCTTTAGTCAGGAAGGAGGAACACACATGCAGATTACCGATTCAATCGCCGATATGCTCACCCGCATCCGTAACGCCGGTACAGCCGGACATGCGACTTGTGAAATCCCGGCGTCCAATGTCAAAAAAGCCATCGCCAAGATTCTCCTCGACGAAGGCTATATCAGCAAAGTCGATGTGATTGCCGACGACAAACAAGGCAAGATCAAGGTTACCTTGAAGTATGCACAAAAGAAACCGGTTATTTCCGGAATCAAGCGCATTTCCAAACCTGGTCTGCGCGTCTATGCTGACAACGAAAACCTGCCGAAAGTACTCGGCGGTCTCGGCGTCGCAATCATTTCTACATCCAATGGCATCATGACTGACAAATCAGCCCGTTCGGCTGGTGTCGGTGGCGAAGTTCTCGCCTATGTCTGGTAATTAACCAACTCTGAAAAGGACCGTGTCTCGTCTTGATATTTTGGGTGTAAGCCCGTCATGTTATTGAGGCAGCGATCCACAATCTTAAGAGAAAGAGGAACTACACTATGTCTCGTATTGGCAGAATGCCGATTGCGATCCCGGCCAATGTTGACGTTAAGATCGACAAGAATGTCGTCACCGTCAAAGCCGGCGCAACTGTACTGACCCAGGTTATCCATCCCGACATGACCGTCGCGATCGAAAACCAAACCATCATCGTCACCCGTCCGACTGATGAAAAAGATCACCGTGCATTGCATGGACTGACACGCTCCTTGGTCAATAATATGATCGTTGGCGTGTCCCAAGGCTTTGCAAAGAATCTCGACATCAATGGCGTCGGTTTCAAAGCTCAAAAACAGGGCAAGAAACTCGTCCTCAACGTCGGCTACTCACACACCATCGAACTTGAAGAACCGGCTGGCATCACCATTGATGTCCCGGCTCCAAACAAAATCATCGTCAAGGGTGCTGACAAGCAACTCGTCGGTGAAATTGCCGCCAAGATCCGTGGATACCGCACACCAGACGCATACAAGGGCAAAGGCATCAAGTATGACTTTGAAGTTCTGCGTCTGAAAGAAGGTAAGACCGGCGCCAAGGGCAAAGGCAAATAAGAAAGGGTGAGATGACATGATTATCAAAACGCGCAGAAATGAAATTCGCAAGCGTAAACACGACCGTGTCCGCAGCAAGATCTCCGGTACGCCAGAGCGTCCGAGACTGTGTGTCTTCCGCAGCCTTTCGCAGGTCTATGCTCAGGTGATCGATGATACAACCGGTCGCACCCTCGTCAGCGCTTCATCGCTCGACAAGGAAATCAAAGACAAACTCGCTTTCGCTGGTAACATCGAAGGCTCAAAAGCAGTCGGCACGCTGGTTGCCCAGCGGGCTTTGGCCAATGGCATCGAAACGGTCGTTTTCGACCGCGGTGGCTATATCTACCACGGACGCATTGCGGCTTTGGCAGAAGCGGCGCGTGAAGCCGGACTGAAGTTCTAAGCAGGAGGGGAAAGTCATGCGCATTGATGCAAGCAAATTGGACCTGAAAGAAAAAGTCATCCATATCGGCCGCGTCTCCAAAACCGTAAAAGGCGGCCGTAACTTCCGCTTCGCCGCACTCGTCATCGTTGGTGACGAAAACGGCCACGTCGGCAAAGGACTCGGCAAGGCTGCTGAAATTCCAGACGCGATTCGCAAAGGAATTGAAGATGCTAAGAAGAACCTGATCGAAGTTCCGCTGCGTGATTCAACTATCCCGCACGAAATGATCGGCGTCTTCGGCGCAGGCAAAGTACTTCTGAAACCCGCCGTCGGCGGTACCGGTGTTATTGCTGGTGGCCCCGTCCGTGCAGTTCTAGAACTTGCCGGTATCAAAGATATCCGCACCAAATCACTCGGCAGCAACAACCCGAACAACATGGTCAATGCGACCATTGCGGGTCTGTCTGAGCTAAAATCGCCGGAACAAGTTGCGCGTCTGCGTGGCAAGTCCGTCGAAGAAATTTTATAAGGAGGGCGAGACCGTGGCAAAAATCAAGATCACGCTCACCAAAAGCACTAACAATGCAACGCACAAACACAAAGCGACCATCAAGGCTTTGGGACTGCGCAAAATCGGTCAGGCCGTCGAACTGGAACATAATCCAGCTATCGAAGGCATGCTCCGCTTTGTCGCCTACCTGGTCAAAGTCGAAGAAGCTTGAGGAAGGTATAACGCTATGAAAATTAACGAACTCAAAGCGACTCCGGGCGATCGCCAGACTGCATTCCGTAAAGGCCGCGGTGTTGGCACCGGTAACGGTAAGACTTCCGGCCGTGGTCACAAAGGTCAAAATTCTCGTGCCGGCGGCGGTGTCCGTCCTGGTTTCGAAGGCGGCCAGATGCCACTTTATCGTCGTCTGCCAAAACGCGGTTTTAACAACAAGCGTTTTGCTGCATCCTATATCGAAATCAATGTCTCTGACCTGAACAAGCTTGACAACGGTGCCGTTGTTGATGCTGCCGCTCTTGCAGCTGCTGGCATCATCACACTCCCGAAAGTCAATGATGGCGTCAAAATCCTCGGTAACGGTGAACTAACCAAAAAGCTCACCATCAAAGTTGCTGGATTTACTGCCAGTGCCAAAGCAAAGATCGAAAAAGCTGGGGGCAGCGTCGAGGAGGTCTAAGACATGGGTACCATGATCGAAACCCTTAAAAATGCCTTTAAGATCCCGGACCTGCGTAAAAAGTTGCTTTTCACGATTGGTATGCTAATCGTTTATCGCATCGGTATCCGCGTCCCGGTCCCTGGCATCAACCAGGAAGCCTTCACAACACTGGTCGAACGATTCGGCCAATTGGGCTCCTTCCTGGATATTATTTCCGGTGGTGCTTTCAAACAAGTTTCAATCTTCGCGATGGGCATCACGCCGTACGTCAATTCGTCAATCATCATGCAGCTCCTGACAGTTGCGATCCCCGCACTCGAACGTCTGCAAAAAGAAGGCGACGAAGGCCGCAAAAAAATCCAACAGATGGTCCGTTATTTGACGGTCGGTCTGGCTATGGTACAAGCCATTGCTTATTGGTATGCGACCCGTACAGCTTCCGCATCGAGCCTGCCATATTGGCTGAACGCCATTCTGGTTGTTGTCAGCTTCACTGCAGGTACCGCATTTATCATGTGGATCGGTGAACAAATCAATGACAAAGGTATCGGCAACGGTATTTCCTTGATTATCTTTGCGGGTATCGTGACCGGTGGTCCTGGTGCTATAAAAATGCTTTACGGTTATTTCCAGAACTGGTCGGTAACCTCCAACATTTTTGTCTCGACACTTGGCACACTCGCCGTCGTTGCACTGTTCATTGTCGTTATTGCCCTTGTTGTCTTTGTCCAGAGTGCGGAACGCCGTATACCGGTCCAATATGCTAAAAAAGTTGTTGGTCGTAAAATGTACGGTGGTCAAAGCACTTACCTGCCGATCAAAGTCAATCAAGCTGGTGTTATTCCGGTCATCTTCGCGATTTCGATCGTGTCGTTGCCCTCCACGTTGGTATCGCTTTTTGGCGGTACCGGTCCGGTTGCCGAATGGTTCATGAATTTTGCCGGCAACCCCTTCTACTATGTCTCTTACGGCATCCTGATCCTTGGCTTTACCTTTTTCTACTCGATGGTGCAGTTCAATCCAATTGAAATTGCAAACAACTTGCAGAAGAACGGTGGGTTCATTCCGGGCATCCGTCCCGGCCGTCCAACCTCGGATTATGTTGCCAAAACTGCCCGCCGTCTCAATTGGATTGATGGTCTTTTCCTGATCGTCATCGTTCTGTTCCCGACCTTGCTCAGCGCGGTCACTCAGGCACAGGGCATCTGGTTTGGCGGAACTGCTGTTCTGATCATCGTTGGTGTTGCCATCGATTTGGTCAATCAGCTGGAATCCCAAATGGTCATGCGCCATTACAAAGGATTCCTCGACTAAAAGTGTTTGTTTTTTGCACTGCGAAAGGGTGCCCGAATGGCCTTCGGGCACCCTTGTTGCAGGTCATGGAGGACGATCATCATGAGACTCATTCTATTAGGCGCCCCTGGCTCTGGCAAAGGTACGATGGCTGCAGATCTGGTCAAGGAATACCAGATCCCGCACATATCAACCGGAGACATTTTCCGCCTGAATATTAAGAACAAAACGCCGCTCGGACTCGAAGCGGACACCTATATTCAGCAAGGCGCCCTAGTTCCTGACAGCGTCACGATTGCGATGGTCGCGGATCGTCTCGCTCAGCCAGATTGCAAAACCGGATTTCTCCTTGATGGATTTCCACGTACAGTCGAGCAAGCAGAAGCGTTGAAAGTTATGCTCAGTGCATGCAAGTGTAAAATGGATGCAGTTGTCGAACTTGAACTGTCAGATGAAGAAATCATCGGCCGTTTGACAACCCGTCGAGTCTGCTCGTCTTGTGGTAAAACTTATAATCTTGATTCAAACCGTCCGTTACAGGATGGTATCTGTGATGCCTGTGGTGGCGCCTTGTATCAGCGTGATGACGACAAACCCGATACGATTCGTCAACGTCTAGCCAATTATAATCGCCAGACGATGCCTTTATCGGATTACTATAAGAATCAGAATTTACTCGTTCGTATCAATAACGAAGGCGAAGTAGGTTCTTCATTGCCGGCCGTTCTTGCGGCTCTAAGAAGTCGAGCTTAATTGATGCTAAAACTTAAAACGCCTGAAGAAATTGCGCGGATTCGCAATGCCGGTAGGATTGTTGCGACAGTTCTTGATCAGGTCGGCCAAATGGTTCGACCGGGCATTTCAACATTAGCATTAGATGCTGCAGCTGAAGCGATTATTCGTCAAGCTGGGGCTACGCCCTCCTTTAAAGGCTATGGTGACCCGCCATTTCCGGCTTCGATTTGCGCCTCGATTGATGACGAAGTCGTTCATGGCATACCTAATGCCAACCGTGTTTTACGCGAAGGTCAGATCATTTCGATTGATGTCGGCGCCTATTTGGAAGGTTTCCACGCTGATGCAGCGCGAACCTTTCCAGTAGGTACCATTACGCAGGCCAAAGCAGACCTCATTCGTGTCACTGAAGAATCGTTTTGGGCTGGTTTTGCGCAAGCCGTTGTTGGCAATCGGATTGGCGACATTTCAGCAGCCGTTCAAGCAAAAGCTGAAGCTCACGCTTATGGCGTTGTCCAAGAACTCACCGGCCATGGTGTCGGACGCCATTTGCATGAAGACCCCGATCTGCCCAATTTCGGACATGCTGGCCGCGGACTTCGCCTTGAAGCAGGACTCGTTTTGGCCATGGAACCGATGGTCAATCAGGGCACTCGCCAAGTCGCAATCAAAGAAGATGGCTGGACAATTGTGACAAAAGACCACAAACCTTCGGCACATTATGAAAACACGTTTGCAATTACTGCCGATGGACCCATAATCTTAACAGCCTTATGAACCACACGGTTTTTTCGGCATTACTCAATCAAGGACTGCGACCGGGCCAAATCGTCCTATCAAAAGCAGGGCACGATCAGAATCGCGTTTATTTAATCCTTGAGGTCGATGCAAACTTTGCCGTCTGTGTTGATGGTGAATATCGACCGATAGATAAGCCAAAACGTAAACGCGTCAGCCACCTGAGACCCTTAGGTGAACTCCCGGATGACTGGCAAATACCACTCAAATCCTTGCACGATCATGGCCAACAAAATGCTCTGATCCGCAAATTGATCAAAAGCCATCCCGGTTGGTCTCAACCATCAGCCGATGTCGCAGACACCTAAGATAACCAGTCGCGAGACGGGTATAGCGCCGCTACAGGAGGAACCTATGTCTAAAGAAGACAATATTGAAGTCGAAGGAATTGTTGTTGACGTGCTCCCAAACGCCGTTTTCAAAGTCAAACTTGAAAATGGCCACGAAGTCACTGCCCATATTTCGGGCAAGCTTCGCCAGCATTACATCAAAATTCTCACCGGCGACCGAGTGACCGTCGAACTCTCTCCATATGACGTCTCACGCGGCCGAATTACTTGGCGTGCTAAATAATTATTTTTTCAAAAATATGCAAATAGCCGCTCAAGCCGCTTGATTTATCATGCATATCTGTTAAACTATCTTAGCATGCGCCCGAATGACGTCTGTTCAAGTTGCGTCATCGTGAGTACTGATCCAGGAGGAAACCCCATGAAAGTTAGACCATCAGTCAAACCCATGTGCGAAAAGTGCAAGGTCATCAAACGCAAAGGCCGCGTTATGGTTATCTGCGAAGATCCTAAGCACAAACAGAAACAGGGCTGATTTCCCATTCTTTGAGGAATCAGCTTTGAGTTTGCTCCCGACACGTGTTAAGGGATGCGGCTGCCGGACTCCTAACCCGAGTATACCGGTCATCCTGATCGTGTTTTACCAGATAGAGATTTGAGAGCCTTTCATTTTACGGAGGTAAGAAAATGGCACGTATTGCCGGAGTCGATCTGCCGAACGAAAAGCGCGTAGAAATTGCGCTATGTTACATCTTTGGCGTTGGCAGAACGCTTTCGAACAAAATTCTTGAAACTTGCGGCATCAATCCTGATACCCGCGTCAAGAACTTGACCGAAACCGAAATTTCCAAAATCAGAGACACACTCGAAAACGGTTACACCGTTGAGGGTGATCTACGGCGCGAAATCGCCATGAATATCAAACGCCTCACTGAAATCGGCTGCTATCGTGGCCGCCGTCACAGAATGGGTTTGCCAGTTCGTGGTCAGCGCACCAAGACCAATGCCCGTACCCGCAAAGGGCCTAGACGTACCATGGCTGGTAAGAAGAAGTAAGGAGGCATAATCATGGCAAAAGCGTCAACTAAAAAAGCGGCCGTCCGGCCGAAAAAAAGAGAACGCAAGAATATTGACCGTGGCGCTGCCCATATTCATTCTTCGTTCAATAACACAATCGTCACCATCACTGACACGAATGGCAACGCCATTTCATGGGCCAGTGCCGGTGGTATGGGCATGAAGGGTTCCCGTAAGGGCACACCGTTTGCCGCCCAAATGGCCGCGGAAGCAGCCGCTAAAACCGCTGTCGATCACGGCATGCGTACAGTCGAAGTTTTCGTCAAAGGACCGGGCGGTGGCCGTGAAGCCGCAATCCGTTCATTGGCTGTAGCTGGTCTTGACGTAACCATGATCAAAGATGTTACCCCGATCCCGCACAATGGTTGCAGACCGCCCAAAAGAAGAAGAGTCTGATCCCGGAGGAATAGAGAATGGCTAGATATACAGAAGCAGCCTGCCGGCTCTGCCGCCGCGAAGGCGAGAAGCTTTTCCTTAAAGGGCAGCGTTGCTACACAGGCAAATGCGCAATCGCTCGTCGGAGCTTTGCCCCAGGTCAACATGGCCAGGGCCGCAAGAAAATTTCCGAATACGGATCCCAGCTGCGTGAAAAGCAGAAAACCAAACGTTTCTACGGTGTCCTCGAAGGACAATTCCGCAAGACCTTTGATTCTGCCAGCCGCATGAAGGGCAAATCCGGTGAAAACCTGCTGCAGCTCCTTGAACTGCGCATGGACAATGTTGTGTACCGTATGGGCTTTGCAGCCTCACGTGCTGAAGCACGTCAGCTGGTTACCCATGGTCACTTCGTCCTGAACGGTAAAAAAGCAGACATCCCATCGATGACCCTCAAAGCCGGTGACACTGTCGCTGTCTGCGAATCATCCCGCAAGTCCACGAAATTCCAGGATCTCGCGACTCGTCCGATTCCGGCTTGGCTGACATTCAGCTCAGAGTCCTTAACCGGCACGATCGTCCAGGTTCCGGCCCGCGCTGATGTCGACATTGATGTCCGCGAGACGCTCATCGTCGAGCTCTACTCCAAGTAATCAAGGTTATTCATAACCTGACACTTTGAGTTGTGAGCCCAAACCAGGAGGAATTAAATGATTGAGATCAAAAAGCCAGTGATCGAATGCCTGGAACGTAACAATGACGGTTCCTATGGTAAATTCGTGATCGAACCGCTCGAACGCGGCTATGGCATCACGCTCGGTAACTCCTTGCGTCGTGTCCTCTTGTCTTCGTTACCGGGCGCTGCAGTCACGGCGATTCGCGTGGAAGGTGTCTTTCATGAATTTTCGACGGTCAAGGGTGTTGTTGAGGACATGACCGAAATCATCCTCAACGTCAAAGGCATTCGTGCCAACCTTCATGTTGACGGTCCTAAAACGGTCTACATCAGCACTGAAGAAGGCCGCACAGGCGTCGTCACCGCTGGTGATATCGTCCGTGATGACGAAGTCGAAATCATGAATCCAGATCATCCGATCGCAACCCTCAATGGGGATGGTCGCATGTTCATGGAACTGACCCTAAACAAAGGTCGTGGATACAATACCGCTGACCGCAACAAGTGGGTTAGCCAACCGATCGGTGTTATTCCGATCGATTCGATCTTTACCCCAGTCAAGAAAGTCAACTACTCCATTGAGAACACGCGTGTCGGTCAGTTTACTGACTTTGACAAGCTGACCATTGAAGTATGGACTGATGCGACCATCGATGTCACCGATGCGCTTTCCAATGGTGCGTCCATCTTAACCGAACACCTGAATCAGTTTGTTGCTTTAAGCAACAGCAACGTCGGCGTGTCCATCGGTTCTGGCGGCGTTGGCGGTCCCGTCAACCCGACAAACGACACCGTCATCGAAGACCTTGATTTCTCAGTTCGCACCTACAACTGCCTGAAGCGCGCTGGCATCAACTCGGTCAATGACCTTGTTGCCAAGAGTGAAGAAGACATGATGAAGGTCAGAAACCTCGGCAAGAAATCGCTTGAGGAAGTAATCCAGAAACTCGAAGAAATGGGACTGTCTCTCGCCGCTCAGGACGAGTAACAGACCGTTGCGATCATTAGGAGGGTATTAAAATGCCTGCACAAAGAAAACTCGGACGCGCCAGCGATATGCGTCTGTCAATCCTCCGGGGGATGGTTACAACACTGATCCTCACAGGTAAGATTGAAACCACCGAAGCGCGCGCTAAGGAAGTCAAACGGATCGCCGAAAAGCTGATCACATTGGCTGTTAAAGAGAAAGACAACTTCACCACAACTGAAGTGACGATCTCCACAGCTAAACTTGACGCCAAAGGCCGCAAGGTTCTCAAATCTGCGACTTCCAAAAACGGCAACAAATATGACGTTGTTGATCGTGAAACCAAAAAGGAAATGGTCCAGGTTGATAATGCCACACGTCTAGCCGTTCGCCGCCAGCTGATGCTGTGGTTGAATAAGAGCCATGACGCCAAAGGCAATACCGTCAATCCGGTCAATTACCTCTTTGACACGGTTGCACCGAAATATGCTGGTCGTAACGGTGGTTATGCCCGCATCATCAAACTTGGTGCCCGTCGCGGTGACGCCTCGGAAATGGCGATACTCGAGCTGGTCTAATAGCTGAGCCGCCTGCTCCCGCAGCCTCAAATGTACAGTAGATATTAAACGGGAACAGGACCAACCTGTTCCCGTTTTTATCATTTTTATCTGCAGACAGGAAATTGAACTCATGGATCAAGTTAACGGCGTTTTTGCTGCCGTCGATCATGTAAGTTTTCATTATATACAGCACGGCCAAGAACCGCTCCGTGCGCTAAATCATGTCAGCCTTGATATTCAACAAGGTAGTCACGTGGCTATTTTAGGTCGTAATGGTTCTGGCAAATCTACTTTAGCGCGTCTGATCAATGCCTTAGAATTACCTTCTGAAGGACACATTGTCGTCGCTGGCTATGATACCCAAGATCACTTGAATATTTGGGAAGTACGCCGTCGATGTGGAATGGTTTTTCAAAATCCTGACAATCAAATCGTTGGAACAACGGTAGAAGAAGACGTCGCTTTTGGCCCCGAAAATCTCGGTGTACCACAGCCGCAAATCCGCATTGCCGTCGATCAAGCATTAGCAAAAGTCAACTTGTCGCACGTTGCCGAGCGACCGCCGCATTTACTCTCAGGTGGGCAGAAGCAAAAGTTAGCTATTGCCGGGATTCTCGCGATGCAACCATCGTGTCTGATCCTTGATGAGGCGACCTCGATGCTCGATCCAGTCACACGAACTGATTTTATGGCGCTCGTTGCCGAATTAATCAAAGAACATGGATTGACCGTCATCAATATTACCCATCATATGGAAGAAGCCTTACTCGCTGACCGTGTCGTCGTAATGAACGACGGCCATATTGTGCTCAGCGGTACCCCGGCTGACGTTTTTGATCGTGTTGAACTTGTCAAAAGCCAGGGCCTTGATGTTCCGGTTCACGGTGAAATACTTCATCGCCTAGCCCAATTGACGGGTCAAAAGCTGCTGCCATTAGAAACGGCGAGTTGGGCATCTGCACAAGCGGGTGTTATTCGCATCTTAAAAACATTAACCAAGAAGCAGCAAGTTCAAGACATGCATGAAACGTTCGATAAAGGTGATGATCAACCTTCGCAAACAACCCAAAATCACGAGATTATCATCCGTGTCGAAAACCTATCCTTTACGTATTCTGCCGGTACAACCTTGGAATCCGCCGCACTCAAAGACGTTACTTTTGATGTCAGACGTGGCGAATTGCTTGGCATTATCGGCCACAGCGGTTCCGGAAAATCAACTTTGATTCAACATCTAAATGGTTTATTGCGCGCCCAAAAAGGTACTGTTGCCGTATTAGACCTTGATGCAACCGATAACCACGCCATTCGCAAAATACGCCAACGAGTTGGCTTGTTATTTCAATACCCAGAACATCAGCTTTTTGAAGAAACGATTTACCAAGATATCGCTTTTGGCCCGAAACGACTTGGTCTTGAGCCTGCTGAAATTAATAAACGTGTCCTTTGGGCTGCTTCCATTGTCGGCCTCAAATCCGATGAACTTGAACGTTCGCCCTTTGAATTATCAGGGGGACAGCGTCGCCGCGCCGCGATCGCTGGCGTCATTGCGATGCGCCCAGATGTGTTGATACTTGATGAACCGGCTGCTGGACTTGATCCTGCGGGTCGCGAAGAGATTTTAGGTTACACCGCTAAATTGCGGGATGAAGGCTCGACGGTAATCCTTGTATCGCACAGCATGGAGGATATTGCCCGTCTATCTGACCGTGTCTTAGCGCTACGTGATGGACGCGTTGTGCTATTTGGCACACCGGCAGAGGTCTTTTCGCATCCCGAGATTCTCGCAGCAGCTGATTTGGCCGTGCCAAAATCTGCAGCCTTTCTACGTGACCTCAAGGCAATCTACCCGTCACTTTCAGATCATTGCTACACAACTGAATCCGCTGCATTAGAACTGCTGCGAGCTGGAAGTGAGGCATGCCAATGATGAGTAATATTTCCTTAGGTAGATATTATCCGACGCGTTCGATTTTGCACGCGCTTGATCCACGTACAAAAGTACTGGCCTCGATATTAATGATGGCGCTCATATTTATTGCTTCGGATCCGTTGCCAATGGCCGTTATCGGTGTGTTGACCCTTTTTTTAGTTGCCTTATCCCGTGTGCCTTTCAAGCAAGTACTAATCAGCTTGCGCCCGATGCTGTTTATTCTTTTGTTCGCTGCCGTCTTGAATATGTTGACAGTGTCCGGCAATGTCCTATGGCAACTAGGTCCTATCCGGATAACCGACCAAGGTCTGTTCACCGCACTCCGCATGGCTTCCCGTCTCGTATTGTTAATTCTCAATACAACTCTTTTGTTGACACTCACAACAACACCCATTCATGTCTCGGATGCTCTAGAGAATCTGCTTTCGCCCTTTAAACGTTTGGGCTTTCCAGCTCATGAAATGGCCATGATGATGTCTATTGCGCTGCGATTTGTTCCGACCTTGTTGGAAGAAACTGACAAAATCATGAAAGCCCAGTCATCGCGTGGGGCGGACTATGACACGGGGGGCCTGATCTCACGAGCACGTGGTTTGGTATCCGTCCTTATTCCGTTATTTGTCAGTGCATTCAAACGGGCAGAAGATCTCGCTACCGCCATGGAAGCCCGCTGCTATCGCGGTGGCGATTCGCGTACGCGATTGCGCATTATGCGCTATCAACTTGCTGATGGCCTGTTTGCGACACTATCCATCGCTGTTGCAACAGGATTGCTGATTTGGCAATTTGCTAATTAGTCAAAACAGACAGTTTGCCGGTTATCACGACACTCGATATAATTAAACTGCACTGCAATACGTGGAGGAAAAAAATAATGAAACATTACATCGGTATTGATCTCGGTGGCACCAATATCAAAGTCGGCCTTGTTAACGAACTTGGCGAAATTCTGTTGAAAAAAAGCGTTAAAACGCGGGCAGAGCGCTCAGGTGAAGCGATTGTCGCTGATATGGCGAATCTTTCACTCGACGTCATTCGCGAAGCTGGTCTCCGTGAGTCTGACGTTGTTTCTATCGGCATCGGTTCACCGGGTGTTCCAAACAACAAAACAGGTGAACTCGTTATCGCTTATAATTTGCCTTTTCACCATATGCCAATGCGCCTAGAAATGCACAAAGTGACCAGCTTGCCGGTCTACATCGACAACGATGCGAATGTTGCAGCGTTGGCCGAGAGTGCCTTTGGCGGAGCCCGCGACAGCTATTGTAGTGTCGCCGTCACGTTGGGAACTGGCGTAGGTGGCGGGGTGGTCATTAATAATCGTATCTATAGCGGTTTTAACAATTCCGGCTGTGAAATCGGCCACATTGTCATCGCTGCTGGTGGTGAACAGTGCACCTGCGGCCGCAAAGGCTGTTTTGAAGCTTATGCCTCAGCGACCGCTTTGATTCGCGACACTGAACGGGCTGCGTTGGCTAATCCAGACTCAATCCTCAGCACAATGGTCGCTGCAAATGGTGGTCAAGCGAGCGGTCGCACGTCCTTCGAAGCAAAGCGCCGTGGCGATGCTGCTGCTGCCGGTGTTGTTGATAAATATATTGATATGCTGGCTGAGGGGCTTGCTAATGTTATCAACGGCTACATGCCAGAAGTTATTGTCATCGGCGGCGGCGTGTGCAATGAAGGTGATGATTTAATGGTCCCTTTGATCGAAAAAACATATTCTAAAGCTAAATCGTTCCTTGTTGAAGGTGTTGAGCGGCCGCAGATCAGAGTCGCCCAAATGGGCAATGACGCTGGGATTGTAGGGGCTGCGATGATGGGTCGGGCTAGTTTTGAAGACGGCTTGGCCGGATAACCTTGTTTAAATGGAGATAAGACGACTTGCACTCTTGATTGAATATGACGGCGCAGCTTTTCACGGCTTTCAAGAACAGGGTAATATTCGCACGGTACAAAAGGTGCTTACGGATGCCCTGACCGAGTTGACTGGGGAGTCAGATCTTGAAGTCTATTCGAGTAGCCGCACCGATCAGGGTGTGCATGCGCGTGGCCTTGTTTGTCATGTGGATACCGCCTGCCCCGTGCCCGTCGAACGTTTGCCAATGGCTTTGAACAGCCATTTGCCCGATGACCTTGCCCTGATCAAAGCAGTTGAATGCCAGCCCGACTTCCATGCTAGACACGATGCGACTGGCAAAATCTATACCTACCGCTATTATCTTGCCAGTGCCCGACCGGTCGTCTGGCGAAACCTTGCCGCCCATGTCTTTGGTGGACTCGATATTGCTGCGATGCGCCGCGCGATCCCTTATTTAACGGGTACGCACGATTTTCATGCCTTTATGGACAGTAATAATAATCCGCGCCGCTCAACAATTAGGACGTTAGAGCAGCTCGAATTGCAAATTGACGGTCAAATGTTGACCTTGGTTGTTCGCGGCAATGGTTTTCTTTATCATATGGTGCGAATTTTGGCCGGTACATTATTATACGTCGGTCAGGGGCGACTTCAGCCAGAAGACTTGCCGGGAATCCTCATAGCCCGCGACCGCCGCAAAGCTGGAAAAACAATGCCACCGCAAGGATTGTGCCTAGAACAGGTTTTTTATCCGACAAATCTCTTTAACGGAGGCTGAACATGTCGCAAATGCGTTGGACCGATCGGACAAATATGACATTATTGACTGATTTTTATGAGTTAACGATGTCCAAAGGCTATTTTGACCATGCAATGGTTGAAACGATCGCCTATTTCGACTTGTTCTTCCGACAAGTCCCACAAGATGGCGGGTATGCAATTATGGCCGGCGTCGAACAAATGATCGACTATTTACAATCGCTCAAATTTTCAGAAGAAGATCTTGAATACCTTACAAATCAACACAATTTTGACCAGGCTTTCATCGATTACTTGCGACAATTTGCTTTCACGTGCGATGTGTGGGCGATTCCGGAGGGCACCCCCATTTTCCCGAATGAACCGATCGTCAAAGTCCGCGGTCCGATCATCCAAGCACAATTAATTGAAACGATGCTTTTAGTTACCATCAATCATCAAAGCCTCATTGCCACCAAAACCGCCCGGATCGTCCGTGCCGCTAAAGGGCGCCCTGTCCTCGAATTTGGATCGCGACGGGCGCAAGGCTATGATGCTGCGGTGCTCGGAGCCCGGGCGGCTTATATTGCCGGGGTTGCCGGAACCTCTTGTACCTTGTGTGGGGAACACTTTAATATTCCGACTTTAGGGACGATGGCACATAGTTGGGTACAAGCCTTTGCCGACGAATTGACTGCTTTTAATGCATATGCCCGTTCTTTTCCACATGACACGGTTTTACTCGTAGACACTTATAACGTCTTAAAATCAGGTTTACCCAATGCCATTCGCACTGCCCACGAAGTCCTTGAACCTGCCGGCCATCGCTTAAAGGGCATTCGAATTGATAGTGGAGACTTGGCCTATCTGACAGTCAAAGCCCGCGAAATGCTTGATAGTGAAGGCCTGACAGACTGCAAAATAACTGTTAGCAATGCGCTGGATGAATACATCATTCGCGATCTAATCCAACAGGGTGCCGCAGTAGATTCGTTTGGTGTCGGCGAACGCCTGATTACGTCGCGTGCTGAACCTGTTTTTGGTGGCGTTTATAAATTAGCTGCGATCGAAGAAAACGGACAAGTCATGCCCCGGATGAAATTTTCCGAGAATGCGACTAAAATCACGAACCCAAGCGATAAAGCTGTTTGGCGTTTTTATGATCGGACGAGTGGCAAAGCGATTGCGGATGTGATCACCTTGGCAGATGAGGTCATTGATGACAATCAACCCTATGAAATATTCGATCCGCTGCATACCTGGAAGCGTAAGACTTTGAATAATTTCACAGCCAGATCCTTACTCGAGCCCGTGTTTGTTAGGGGTCAACTTGTCTATCCACATAAAACGATTGAAGCAATCAGAAACGACTGTGCACGCGAATTAGAGCGACTTTGGGAGTCCCTCAAGCGTTTCGAAAATCCACAGAGTTATTACGTGGATCTCTCGCACAAGTTGTGGGAAACTCGCAATGAATTACTGATTCAATTTTAATTAGGTATAAGTGACTGGTATCAGGCGTTGCCCGGATCAGACCGTAACACCTGACTTAAACGAAAAGGCAATTAGTGTGATAAAATAAATCCCGATCAAATGGTGGGCGTAGGCTGATATAACATGAAGCACCGATGACCCGCCTAGAATTCATGAATCCAAGCTGCAAGCTGCAAACTGAAAGGAACAATTACATGGCAATTTTCGCAAACATTATCCTAGCAAACGACAAAAAAATTCGCGTCAAACTCGACCCGGTCAATGCACCGATCACTGTTGAGAATTTCACCAAGTTAGCCGAGGCTGGCTTTTACAATGGCTTGATTTTCCACCGCGTGATTAGCGGCTTTATGATTCAGGGTGGCTGCCCACAAGGTGTCGGTACCGGTGGTCCAGGTTACCAGATTAAGGGTGAATTCCAAAGCAACGGCGTCGCCAATAACCTTCGTCATGCCCGTGGCGTGCTTTCCATGGCTCGCTCCCAGCATCCCGATTCAGCCGGTTCACAGTTCTTCATCATGCATGCAGCTGCACCGCATCTTGACGGACAATATGCCGCTTTTGGCGAAGTTGTTGAAGGTCTTGACGTCGTTGATGAAATCGCAGCAGTCAAAACCGAGCGCGGTGATCGTCCACAAATTGAACAAAAAATGGCTCAAATTTTGATCGAACGAGACGACCAATAAGACAGAATGCACCAAAAATATCCAGTTTCATTGTCACAATGGCGACATTTAGGGAATAAGTCCGTAAAAGCTTGCTTAATGTGACAGGCCTGTGATATTATTGCGCAAGGTCATAGTCTAGTCCATCCCGAGGAACCAGTCACCTGCTTTGAATTATTCGGACAGGTCATTCTGCGCCAATCTTCACAGAGGACGATAGAAAATGTCCGTATTATTTAAAGGAGGCATACACCATGCCGGATAAAACACTCAATTGCAAAGACTGTGGAGTAGAATTCATCTTCAGCGAAGGCGAACAAGCTTTCTACGCTGAAAAGGGTTTCACCAATGAACCCCTCCGCTGCCCGGATTGCCGTCGCGCTCGCAAACAACAGCGCAACAACGAACGTTACAACAACAACAGCTGGTAATCCGCTGAACCGTTAAGCAACGTGAACAAAACCGCTCTGGCATGCCAGAGCGGTTTTTTTATTGGGAGGTCACACGGCTCGAAATGGCCGGGGACCTCCCAATTGTATGCACATACGTGGCACGTGTCAGACACCAAATGTCTGTCAAGTGGAATTTTAGGTAAACTTTGTGGAAATACCTGCAAAGAAAACGCATAAAGGATTTGGTAAGCTAAATTATGATCAATACAAAGTGGATCCGAAGATTTAGTTTAGTTTTGAGTGTTGCTTTGGCAACATCAATCTTCATGGGGTGTACGCAACAGACCAATCTAAGGTATGCACTTTGCATCAGTCATCTGTCGAACAATTTCACCAATACCTTAGCGCGGGCAATCCGTGATCGAGCAGATGAATTGGGAATTGACTTAGTTGTGCTAGATGCTCAACAAAGTGTCGCACGTCAAGCGAACCAGATTGAGACGCTTGTGAACGATGGAATTGCCGGAATTATCATCGAACCGGCTGCAACTAAAGGTCTAGATGATGCGCTTGATCTTTGTGAGCAACAAGGTATACCCGTTGTGCTAGTTACCCAGCGGATTGCTAATGAAGCGACAATAGACTGCTTTGTTGGACCTGATTCCCGTGAGGGTGGCCGTTTACAAATGGCATACTGCTTAGAACAGCTTAACAATCAAGGTGAGATTGTGATTCTCCACGGCCCAGTTGGTGCTTCAGCTCAACAATTGCGCTATCTTGGCTACCATGATGTTTTACTTGGAAAGCCCGATGTGCAAATTGTGGCTGAACTCAATGCTGACTGGAGTGAATCCAAAGCCCAAGAAATTGTGGCAAATTGGTTAGCCGCCGGCAAACGATTCGATGCCGTGGTTGCGCAGAATGATGAAATGGCCCTGGGAGCCCTTGCTGCGCTTGAAGCGATAGACCTTGCGGATCAAGTTGTCATCGTTGGCGTGGATGCTTCACCGGAAGCGATTAGTGCTGTCTACGCCGGCAAAATGTCCGCCACGATTTCGCAACAAACTGACCTACAGGGAACCCAAGCTTTAGATGCCTGCATTGCCCTTGCAAATCATCAAACCATCCAAAAAGAAATATTTATCGATCAGCTTATCGTGTCAGAAGACAGTATCCATTGAAGTCAAACGAGGAGGACGATTGTATGCCGATCATCAAATATCGCGTCACACTGTCCCAATCAGATCGCCACAAACTAGAAGACCTTCTGAGCACTGGACGGTTGAATCGACGAACGAAGATGCATGCTGAAGTGCTTTTAATGGCGGATGAAAATTCTGCCAGTCATAAAATGAGTGAACAAGCGATCGCTAATAAGCTTGAAATCAACTCCCAGACCGTTCATACCATCCGCCGGCGATATGCGCAGCACGGACTTGAGGCCGCAATCAGTCGCAAACCTCGTCAGCCAACTGCGAATCGGACTCGAATAACACCGGAAGTTCGCAAGCAGATCATCGCATTGAGCCAGACAATACCACCAGCTGGCAAATCGCGCTGGACCCTGCGGCTGTTGGCACATCATGTGCGCGAGCAGCAAATCATCGACCGGATTTCACATGAGACCATCGGCCAGGTCTTAAAAAGTGCGAGTCAACAAGGTATAATTTAGTCAAAAACGCGACAGGGGGACCGCATGCATAGAAGCATCAAGTACCGCCTGTTTCGCTCGTTCGCGATACTCGTAGTTATTCCGACACTCATCGTCATCTTGACAATCAATTACTTCTATTTTTTAAATACACGTTTAACCATTACCAATCAGGGTAATGCCGTTGCCGCAGAAATCGAAACGAGCTTACTTGATCAATTTGCGCGCTATGAATCACTTTTAGACTTCATTGAGCATGACGCCATGGTGGTAGGATTCGCAGAAGATCAGGGTACAACACTTACGCATACTGAAAATGAAGGCGATCTGATACGATTGCTACAAGGCTATGCCAATAGCATTGAAGGGATTGATAGCATAACGATCCTCTACACCAATCAATATCTTGTCAATTCAGCCTATCAATTTAATGAACTCAATGCGCTCAACTCACCTGCGATTTCAATCGATTCCGAATGGTATCAGACGTGTGCAATCAATCCAGAAAAAATGCAAATATTCAATTATCAGAGCGGTCAGAATCCAATGCTTTCTGAAAAGCCGCATTACACAAGCAGCTTGTCGTTTTGCAAAATGCTCAGAGACACCCATGGTCATCCGGTAGCTGTTGCAAACATCACCGTTCGCGGTGATTTTCTCGGTAAATTCCTAACATCGGTTTATAGCCAACAAGGCGGCCAATCCTATCTCGTCACCACAGACCAGCTATTGGTCAATTCGCCACTCCATCTCAGTCAAATTACATCTCTAAACAACCCACAATATCATGTGACTCGCCGGGCGATCCAAGGTCTACCACTGACAATTATTAATGTTTTGCCCTTAAGACCGTATAACAGCTCGCAGCTCACATTTATTTTACTTGGGATTTTTTCGACTTTTGCATTTATGGTGCTCTATTTTGTACACGCACGATATACAAGCAAACAATTTTTACAACCAATCGACGATTTGCGTAAGTTGATGCAAGAAGCTCAAAAAGGCAATTTGAAGGTGTCTTTCGACCCCCATACCCACGATGAATTTGAAGAGTTGGCGATGAGCTTCAATCTCATGGTCTCAGAAATACGTGATCTCATCAGTCAGGTATATGTCGAGCAATCGAACAAACGCAAGGCAGAAATTGCCGCCCTCCGTGCACATATTAAGCCCCATTTTTTATATAACACACTCGATACCATTCACTGGATGGCGCGTCGCCGCGAAAATGATAAGATTGTCGAAGCGGTCGATGCCTTGTCAGACCTGTTTCGGGTCGGTTTTTCAAGTGACCATGAGCTTGGCACAGTTCGCAAAGAATTTACACATATCGAAAGTTACCTCAAAATTCAGAAGCTTCGTTATGAGGACATTCTTGATTATGAGCTAATCATCGATCCATTGGCCACGGACTTGCCCCTGCAAATGACGATCTTACAACCGATTGTTGAAAATGCGCTTTATCATGGCATCAAGGAAAGTGGACGCAAAGGCAAAATTACGATTTCAGCTTATGTGGCAAACAAGGAATTGAACTTATGTGTTCATGACAATGGACAAGGCATGTCCCAAGAGATGCTTGAGACAATTCGCCTGCGACTCGTGTCGCCATCTGAAGAAAGTCCCAATCATGGGATTGGTCTCATGAATGTCCAAATGCGCCTAAATTTAAGCTACGGAGGTTCCTATGGCTTGTCAATTGAAAGTCGATTGAGTGAAGGTACGACCGTCTGTATTCATCATCCGATTCTCAATCAGACAACACCAGGAGTGACATGATGAAATTTAAAGTATTGATTGCTGATGACGAGCGGGTAATCCGCGAAGGTATGGCTGCCCTAATCGATTGGGACAAATTGGGATTTGAGGTATGCTGTAAGGCCACAAACGGAATAGAAGCCTTGGCGATGATTGAAGAACACCGCCCAAATCTTCTATTGGTCGACATCCAAATGCCTCTATTAAATGGATTGCAGTTGATTGAAAAAGCACGTGAAGCTCAACCTGATTTGCTGTTTATCATTATCTCAGGGCACGATGAATTTGACTTTGCGCGCAAAGCAATCAATCTCGGTGTCCGCGACTATTTGCTCAAACCGGTCAAAGAGACTTTGCTATATGACTCAATCAATAAGATTCGCAATGAGCTTCTATTAAAAGCTCGGCAGCAGTCGCAATATAATTTCGCCATGTCGCAATTACAAAAGAATATGACAGTGTTGCGGGATCAATTCTTGCAACAATTAATCATAGGTCAGTTTGTGCAGGAAGAAGTTGATGAAATGCTCGCTTTCCACGAATTGCAGCATGGGTTTACGCATTTTTGCCTATTGCGGATCGACCGAACCACGTCCGGATTTTCGATGACAGGTGAATGGGACCGCCATTTGTTGCGCTTTGCGATGCAAAACATCTTTGAAGAAAAACTGAGCGAATGCGGCAACATGATTTGTACCGCTGATAATCAGAGTAATTTATTTGCCTTGCTACGCATTGACCGACAGGATCAATGGCAGAACCTTAGCACGGTTTTGATGAAAGTCTTTCGCGAGACGTTGGGGATTGAAATTCGCTTGGACAAAGCTTGCTTTGGTGAAGACTGGACGTTGATCACCGACTATTATCAGGAATGGGTCAATGAGCAAATTAGACCATTGAACAGACTGACCGAGCGAGCAGTTGCCTACCTAGAACTACATTTCGGCGATCCGGAACTCTCATTTCGGCGGCTATGTGAAGCACTATTTGTTAGTTCGAGCTATTTAAGTAAAATCTTCAAGCAAGACACGGGCGAAACGTTTGTTGACTATCTCACGAAGATTCGGATTCAAAAAGCCTTGCAATTGCTGGCTAACCCAGCGTTAAGAATGTACGAGGTTGCTAATATGACTGGCTACAAATCGCAGCACTATTTTTCAGCTGCTTTCAAACGGATCTTAGGGGTTACGCCGTCTGAATATCGTGCCCGCAGTAGTAAGTCTGTGCTAGACTAAATCCGACATGCAGACTTGCTGGGGGAACACATTGATTTTACTGTGTATAGACTAATCGGAGTGAACGTGAGCCATCTTAAAATAGAAATCGATCAACTTCATTTTGCCTATCCGAATGGTCGCCAAATTTTGACAGATTTGTCACTTGTAATCGAACAAGGCGAATCAGTTGGAATAATTGGAGCTAATGGTGCAGGCAAATCGACCTTGCTACAATTACTCGTTGGGTTGCTGTTGCCGCAATCAGGGCGGATCATGGTCGGGCATACTCCACTAACCCCAAAAACGTTGCCCTGGATCAGGGAACGGATCGGTCTAGTCTTTCAAGACCCAGATGATCAATTGTTTTTACCGACAATCGGTGAAGACGTCGCCTTTGGCCCACGAAATCGTGGCCTCGATGAAGCCACCGTCAGTCAACTCGTTGAACACGCGCTAGCGAGCGTGAACCTCGCTGGTCTCCAAGATCGCCCACCTTATCAATTATCCGGAGGCGAAAAAAAAGCTGCCTCTTTGGCAACCATTTTGGCGATGGAACCTGATGTCCTCGCACTCGATGAACCAACGGCGTCGCTTGACCCACGTGCCCGCCGCGAGGTGATTGAACTCCTCAAACAATTTAAGCACACGCGACTTGTCACAAGTCATGATCTTGATATGATCCTCGACGTCTGCGATCGGACTATCGTCTTGCAAGCTGGACGCATTATCGCCGATGGTCCTAGTAACAGTATCCTGACCGACGAGAAACTCTTGCAAGCTGCAGGCTTAGAACTGCCGCTTCGCTTACAGCCGCGGCCTTTTTGACAGAAGTTCAAAAGCGGTGCCTGGCACTGAACTGACATTGAGCTGCCAGGCACCGTCGCGATTACGGGTTATAGGTTGCGTGGTCGCCGCGTGAGAGATCGATGTCGAAGCCAACACTGCGGATGCGGTTTTCGATGCAGACGCGGCATTCGGCGGCTTCGTCGCCTGTGCAGATTTTTCCATCGTAGAGGCTGTAGTCTTTGCGATTAGTCGTGGGTGTGAGATTTGGCATAACGACGTTTGCGCCTGCTTTGAGGCCTTTCTCACGACCTTTGTGATCAAGTGAACCGAGTGCGGTGGTCGCTGGGATCAAGGCTTGCGGCAGGGTCAGCCTAGTTAAAGCGACCATGACGAGCGTATCTTCAACAGTGCCGGGTTTTTCGTGGGCGAAAGGTGTGTTACTCGCTGGCATGAACGGGCCAATCCCGACCATGTGCGGCTGCAATTCGCGCAGGAAAATCAAGTCGTTTGCTAAATGTGTGGATGTCTGCCCAGGTGGCCCAACCATGAAACCGGCGCCTGTTTGGAAGCCGATTTCCTTAAGATCATAGAGGCATCGTTTGCGATTGATGAGATCGAGCTCGGCGGGGTGGAGCATAGCATAGTGTTCCGGGGTTGCGGACTCATGGCGCAATAGATAGCGATTTGCCCCGGCATCGAAAAAGCGCTGATAACTCGCTTTGTCTTTTTCACCGAGGGATAGCGTGATTGCACAGTCTGGATAGGTTGTGCGAATCGCAGTGATAATTTCAATCATTTTATCGTCGGTATAGAACGGATCTTCGCCACTTTGCAGGACAAAGGTTCGATAACCGAGCTCATAGCCAGTTTGACAGCTCGCCAAAATATCACCGTCGGACAGTCGATAGCGATTGACTGCCGTATTCCCAGCGCGAATCCCGCAATAATAGCAATCGTTTGCACAGAAATTGGAAAATTCGATGAGGCCACGGAAGAAGACCCGGCGCCCGTAGACTTGATCGCGCAGTGCGGAGGCCTGGTCACATAACCAGTCCCGCAAATCGCTATCCACCCGTGCCGTGTCAATTAACCAGGTGTATGTTTCTGCATCTAATAGGGCACCTGCTTGTAGTGCCAAAATGTGTGACTTGAAAGATTCATTGATCATAAGTATTTGTCTCGTTGACCTGCCTTGATCGACGCGATGTTTTTGCGTGTCATTTCCTGAATATCCGGGCGTGCAATTTTGTCCATTTCTGCATCGATCAAGGCAAAACCTTGTTGACACAGGGCGTAATCGCCGTAATCAAGCAGGTATTCTGCTAAGGTCGTCAAAGCATTGGGTTGGCAGACATTTTTAATCTGGCCGCTTTTGGCTAATTGCATAAATCGATCACCCGTGCGTTGCATCCGGTAGCAAGCTGTGCAATAACTTGGGATTAAACCTTCGCTGAGCATCCAGCTGATGACCTCGCCAGTCGTTCGTTCATCACTGCGTGCAAATTGAGCGACGGCTGTTTCCTTTTTGAGTTTATTGACGGCATAACCACCGACCCCAACAGCTGAATCTGCACTCATTTGGGTGATGCCGCAATCAATCAAATCCTTCCGCATGTTAGCGGACTCACGTGTCGAAATGATAATCCCGGTATAGGGCACCGCGATGCGGATAATGGCAACTAATTTGCGGAATGTTTCATCGTCAGGCGCATGCGGATATTTCTGGGTTTCATTACCTTTGGCCGGTCGAATGCGCGGCACAGAGATCGTATGGAAACCGGCACCGTACGTTTTTTCGAGGTGTTCATTGTGGAGCATCAGGGCGAGCGTTTCAAAAAGCGGGTCACCGAGGCCAAAGAGAGCACCTCCGCCGACGTCGTCGATTCCCGCCTGATTGGCGCGATCAAATGCTGTCGTGTGCCAAGCATAATCGCTTTTGGGCCCTGATGGATGATACCATGCGTAAACTTCAGGGTCGTATGTTTCTTGGAAAAGAATATAAGTGCCGATCCCAGCATCTTTTAATTGCTTATAATTGTCGACCGTTGTAGCCGCGATGTTGACATTGATCCGACGAATTTCGCCATTGTCGACTTTCGTCGCATAGACAGTCTTAATACAGTCAAGGATATAATTGAGATCGCATTTTTCATCGTCTTCACCAGCTTCTAGCGCGATACGCTTGTGACCGAGTTTGATAATTCCTTCGGCTTCTAAGCGAACTTCGTCTTGGCTCAGTTGACGGCGGTTGAACTCGTTGCTGCATTGATAACCGCAATAGCGACATTCGTTAACACAATGGTCGCTGACATAAAGCGGCGCGAAAATAACGATGCGCTGCCCGTATATGGTCTCTTTGATTTTGCGAGCGATATGAAAGAGGCGATCAATGTGCTCCTGCTTTTCAAGTTTGAGCAAGACCGCGACCTCATGCGGTGTCAGTCCTTGAAAGGAATCTGCTTTTTCAAAAATGCGTTCAATCTCTTGTTCACTGGCATTCGCAGATTCTGCTAAGGTTTTGCGGATAAATTCGGGATCAATGAAACTGACCATGCGATTGGATGTGCTTTCCTTCATGAATGAAGACCTCGCTTCAAATTGATTTACGGGAAATTGCAGCTTTGACCTGAACGCCGGGGATTGACCCCAATTGACCCGTTAGGCTGTTGATTTGATCGATTGGCCCCACCAAGGTGAGACTAATCACGGCCATTTGATGTTCATCGAAGGGGATACCCATTCGACCCCGCACGATTTCATGAAACTGTGAAACAATTTCGTTAAAGGCGTGCTGATTGTTGGCCGGTTCTTCAAGGATGGCACTGATCACGGCAATTCGATTCACGATTCGACCTCCTGATGGAAAAATGCTTTGATTAAAGACTTGTTAGCCCAATAAAAAAGCCCTTTTTGCTCTTGTTGGAACGCCAAAGCAAAAAGGGACCCGTTGCCCTATTCTGAATGTGCGTCTCCTTTTGCATCAGCGCCCGGCAAGGACCCTTCTGACATCAGGTTTCGGTTTGTGAATCAGTTCGCCGGGATGGTGTGTAACCAAGCCGAAAAACCAAAAGGTGTGCGCTCGAAAGCGTGAACCTGCAGTAATCATACGATCTTAAACGTTTCCGGGTCAATAGCTGTGGCTACGAAAAGTCGTACATTGAGCAGCTCGTGATACAATAATGTCATGAAAAATACAATTCTTGATGCGTTAGCTGACAATTACTTTAGCTCAGGAGTCGGTCATGCTGGATTTGTATCCGGGGCCGATTTATCTGTTGCGCTGGGGGTTACGCGTGCCGCCATATCAAAAACGGTTGGCCAATTGGTCGCGGCAGGCTACCCGATTGAAAGTCAGAAACATTATGGCTATCGCTTGACACATTTGCCAGAGCAATTGAGTGCACCAATAATCCGATATGCGTTGATTGCTGCGGGATCCTTACAGTTTGCTGATTCTGTCACCTGTTTAGTTACAGTGGACTCAACAAACCTAGCTGCTCGCCGCGGCGCCGAGCAAGGCGCCGCTGATTTTTCGCTCTTTGTTGCCGAGGAACAGTCAGCCGGGCGCGGCAGACGTGGCCGGAATTGGCGATCGGCGTCCGGGGAGGGGTTATGGTTTTCACTGTTGCTGCGCCCAACATTGCTCCCGGAAAAATTGGCCACCATAACCTTATTCGCCGGTTATTGCGTGGCAGAGGCCTTGCGTGAACAGACTGGCCTCGATATCCAGCTCAAATGGCCGAATGATCTCGTTGTGATGCCAAGCGGGCGAAAGCTCGGTGGCATTTTGACCGAGACGATTCTTGAAGAAAATCTTGTTTCGGCAGTGATCATCGGCATCGGGATAAATGTGAAGACGACTGAATTCCCCGCTGATTTGCAGGCGATTGCGACCTCGCTAGCGATTGAAAAGGTCGATTCTGTCAGTCCACGCGTGTTGCTACTTTCTGGTATGCTCGCCAATTTAGAAAACCGTTGGCCGGCTTTTGTTACTGGTCAAAGTGACTGGCTAGAGGCGTATCGTAAAATATGTGCGACGTTGAATCGGCCAGTTGTGATCGCGGATGCATTGGGTCGAGAAATCACTGGGCAAGCGATCTCAATTGCGCCGGAGGGCGACCTGATCGTTGAACGAACAGATGGAACTAATCAAGCAATTACCGCCGGAGAAGTCTCGGTTCGCGGGCTTTTAGGGTATGTTTGAGTCGGATTTGTGACCGCTTTTGCAGGTGGATTTCTGGCTATAGTTGGCTACAGCAAGTGGATTTCTGGATATAGTTGGCTACAGCAAGTGGATTTCTGGATATAGTCAACTTATTTAAATATGCAGTTGACAAACTTTCGCTACCTTTGCGATAATCACCTAAATAAGATTATGCGGGTCAACACCGATTCGCGAGGTGATGCAATGAAAATTTCTGTACGTGATATGACCCTTATTTCGCTTTTTACAGTGCTTTCGATAGTAGGGGCGAAGATTTCACTGCCTGTTCTAGCAATCCCGTTTACGTTTCAATTTATCATCAGCTTGCTGACCGGTATTGTGTTGGGTGGTCACCGCGCCTTATTAGCACAGGGGCTCTATCTCTTCATGGGCTTGATCGGCCTACCAGTCTTTGCTAAAGGCGGCGGAATTGCCTATATTTTTGAGCCGTCTTTTGGCTATTTGATCGGAATGGCGCTTGGAGCCGGTTTGGTTGGCTTTATAGCTGACAAACTTGACCCTCAACGCGCTGGTCTGAAGCGTTGGCAGCTCCTTCCCGTGAATTTTCTCGCGCTCGCGATTGTATATAGTCTGGGCGTCACTTATCTCTTTGTGATCAAAAATTTCTATACCGGATCTAGCTTGACCCTTGTCAAAGCGTTTCAATTTGGCATGATCCCCTTTTTGCTCAATGATAGTATTTATTGCGTCATCGCTGCGATGATCGGACCTCGTTTGCGAAACGTTCGGTCCACCTGGCCGCGGTAAACGAGGACTGACATGCCGCGCGCTTAAGCGGTGCCTTGAAGTACGCGACACCTAATTTCCCCATCAACGCTTCTTGCAATATCTGGGAAAAGTTCAAATCAGCTTACTCGACTTTGACAGTTAACCAGCCCGGCAACGTGCAATTTTTGCGAACCGAGCGATTGTCGAGCAACATGCAATAAGCCTTAAAATCAACGTCACACAACTAATTCCCCGATCGATCGTTCGGAGGATTACCACATGAAGCGAATTTAAATCATTTTAGTGGTTGTATTAAATCATGCTTCAATCACCCGGCGTAAAATCATTGGCCGGTGATTGGTTCCAATTGATTTGATTGCCATCCGTTTGGCAGACTAAGGTCCCCTGCAAATCGGTGCGGAATAATTCTGACTCGGTTTTTTGGATGCGCTTTAAGGCATATTCACCGGGATGGCCATATGAATTGTCTGCCCCGCAGGAAATCACAATGTGGGCGGGACTTGTGGCTGATAGAAAATCAGGAGAATTGCTGCCATTGCTTCCGTGGTGACTCGCTAATAAAATATCGACATCGAGATTTTGTCCCAACATATCCTGTTCGGTATCGGATGAAGTGTCGCCCATGATCAAATAACTTGCTTGACCATAATCCAGGCGGATGGCTAACGAGTTGTCATTTTCCTCATCATAATAATAGTCACGCGGTCCAACAAACGTCACTTCAAGATCGGCTAAATCAGCAAATGCGATGCGATCTCCTTGCGCAGGTGTGAACTCCGGACATTTTTCAGCAGAAACGGCTGTTTTAAATGAGGTGAAGACCTTCGTGTCAGCGCGATAATTGGCATCATAGACTGACAATACAGGAAATGCATTGAGAACACCGACCAAACCGTAAATATGGTCGGAATCGTAATGTGTTGCAATAATCGCATCGACAGTCACAACGCCCATTTTTTTGAGGTAAGCAACGACAAATGATGACGCATCGCGCGGACCACCATCAATGATCAAGGCATGTTCGCCCACTTGAAATACAGTCGCATGGCCTTGACCGACGTCGAGAAAATGAACCACTACTGTTTCGTTGTGGCTTGGTGTACTTGGCGTCGTCGGAGTCACCGTGACCGCCGCTGTCGTGCTCTGCGTCGTCGTCGGTGCTGCCAGGGTCGCTAATGTCGTCGCTTCAGTTGTGTCAGCTGTCGGTTGACCGCGAAACAGGGCAGAAAGCAAAACGATAAGAATCAGGCCGTAAACAATTCGCAGATTATTTCGGGAAAGCTTTCGTAGGCGATGTGCGTTTATCATATTTTCATTGTATCGCACTCAGGCGCTTGACTGGAAATCATGTGTTGGCTAACCCCAACCGAGAGTTCGAATCCCACTCTCTCCGCCACGACAAATGAAATTACCCCCGAAAGTTGTACTGCAGAGTATAATTTTCGGGGGTAATTCATTTATGAAAAAGACCAGAGAAATCAAACTTAAAATTGTTCGGGAGCATCTTGAAGAAGGCCGTACGATTGCCGA
>JAQUDJ010000047.1 GCA_028685755.1 Eubacteriales bacterium
CATACCAAAGCAAGCCAACGTAACTTTTGGGCGGCAGTGTTGTCGTCGCAATCGTTGTTGGTTTGGGTTCAGTCGTCACTTTTGTCGTTGTCGATTTGGTTGTTGGTTTAGTTGTCGGTGTGGGGGTAGTTTCCGTGGTTGATTCTTTTGTTGATGGCGCCTGAGTTGATGTAGTCACCAGTGTTGTTTTTGTGGTGATTTGGATTGAGGTTTGATTCACAGCGTCTGCCGGATTATTAAGGCTTAATACGGGGGTCGTTTGCTGAGTGGTTGGATAAAACCGATCCCACAAGGCTAAACTAGCGATCACGAGTGTTGTGACTATCACGAGCGTGAGTGTGACCCAGATGACGATTTTGGGGGGATATTGTTTTCTCATAAACACCCGATTGATATAAATTTCATTTTTTCTTTGACTTAGTTTTCTTCTCTGTTGGTTTTCTTTGTCACTAGTATACCCATTTTTTAACGGATTGACCAAAAAAAGAGGCCGTCTCGCATGAGACGACCTCAACTGTCTTTTGGGGGGCTAATTTATGCCATATCCTGGAGACGTTTTTCGAGCATGTCGAGCTGGTGAACCAGTTCGGTCGGCAGTTTTTCGCCGTAGGATTTGTAGTGTTCACGGATGGATGCGACTTCATCGGTCCATTCGCTTTTGTTGACTTTGAGAAGTTCAGCCATATCGCGGGCACTGACATCGAGACCATTGGTGTCAATAGCGTCTTCTGTAGGCATGTAACCGATCGCTGTTTTAGCGGCTGCACCGGTGCCGGAGACACGTTCGACAACCCATTTGAGGACGCGGCTGTTTTCGCCGAACCCAGGCCAGAGCCATTTGCCATCGTCATCTTTGCGGAACCAGTTGACGTAGAAGATTTTGGGCAGTTTGTCCGCTGAGGATTTGGTGCCGATGTTGACCCAATGCTGCAGGTAATCACCGATGTGGTAGCCGCAGAAAGGTAGCATGGCGAAAGGATCGCGACGGACCTGGCCGATTTTGTCGGAGATCGCGGCTGCGGTCACTTCGGAGCCCATGATCGAGCCGAGGAAAACGCCGTGGTTCCAATCGAAGGATTCGTGCACCAGCGGGATCGTCGTTTTGCGGCGACCGCCGATGAGGATTGCGGAAATCGGGACGCCAGCCGGATCTTCCCATTCTGGGGCGATGGCAGGGCACTGGTAAGCAGGCGCGGTGAAACGGGCATTGGCATGGGCGGCAAGCTCGGTCGATGCTGGGGTCCAGTTGTTGCCCTTCCAGTCAATCGCATGTTCCGGAGCTGGTTTGCCGATACCTTCCCACCAGATATCACCGTCGTCTGTTAACGCTACGTTGGTGAAGATCGTGTTTTTGTCGATGGAGCGCATGGCATTGTAATTGGATTCGTCTGAAGTACCCGGTGCAACACCAAAGAAGCCAGCTTCTGGGTTAATGGCGTAGAGACGGCCGTCAGCACCAAATTTCATCCAAGCGATATCGTCGCCGATGGTTTCGACTTTCCAGCCGGGGATGGTCGGAACGAGCATGGCGAGGTTGGTCTTGCCGCAGGCGCTTGGGAAAGCTGCTGCGATGTATTTGACTTCACCAACTGGGCTGGTGAGGCGCAAAATGAGCATGTGTTCTGCTAGCCAGCCTTCATCGCGAGCCTGAACGGAAGCGATACGCAGGGCGAAGCATTTTTTGCCGAGCAGAGCATTACCGCCATAACCAGAACCGTAGGACCAGATTAAACGGTCTTCCGGGAAGTGACTGATGTATTTTGAATCGATTGGGGCACACGGCCAGGTCACATCTTGCTGACCTTCAGCCAGAGGGGCACCAATAGAGTGCAGGCAGGGGACGAATTCGCCGGTGCTGCCGAGGGAGTCAAGCACTTTTTGGCCCATACGGGTCATGATGCGCATGTTGACAACAACGTAAGCGCTATCTGTAATTTCAACACCGATTTTGGAAATCGGGGAGCCGATCGGGCCCATTGAGAATGGGATGACGTACATGGTACGGCCTTTCATACAGCCGTTGTACAGTCCCTTCATCGTTTCTTTGAGTTCATTCGGGTCTACCCAGTTATTGGTCGGGCCAGCATCTTCTTTTTTCGCAGATGCGATAAAGGTGCGGTTTTCAACACGGGCAACATCGGAAGCATCACTGCGAAACAGGTAACTTCCCGGGCGTTTTTCGGGGTTGAGTGGTGTACAAGCACCGGAATCAACCATGGATTTCAGTAAAGCTTCGTTTTCATTCTCCGAACCATCGCACCAGTGGATTGCGGATGGTTGGCACATTTTTGCAACTTCGTCTACCCAAGCTTGCAATTTTGCATTTGTAACCATGTTAAGACTCCTTTATCTAATCTGTGATGTTTGTTGCCGTCCGCAATCGTTTCCGGTAACGAACGTGGCCTTTATTCCCCCAGCGTTCGGAACAGTTTTATCCCAAAGCGCTATGCAATCAATCGTATCATATGGTTTTTGAGAATTCAATAATTGAATAATACAGTTGAATAAATTGCGCCGGTGTGACAACCTCAGGTCGAATATCACGTCTTATCCCCTGTTGCTCGAGTAAATCTACAAGCTTTAACCCTTTGTCAAAAGCAACACTCAGAAACCGGGTCGGTGTGAAGCTGTTTACTAAGGTTTTACGGCGTTGGCGAAAACAGTTTTGCACAAATTCGGCATAATTCGCGAGGTCTTGCGGTTGAATTTTACGCGTGGCTGGTGGATCTGGGATTACTTCGAGGATGGCTGAATCGATGTGCGGTTGGGGATAAAAACTTTCCCGACCGACCAAGAGGCCGCGTTTGATTTGCCCAAGGCTGCGCGCGACAATACCAACTGGACCATAATCCTTGGTCCCGGGCTCTGCTGCGAGTCGATCTGCTGCCTCCTTTTGCATCATCAGCCAAAGCCCCTTGCATTCAGGGACTTCGAGCATGAGTTTGAGGAGCAGTTCAGTAGTGACATAATACGGTAAGTTGGCGACAACTTTAACCGATGGCGAATGATGATCACTCAGTAACAGACGCAAGTCGCTTTTGAGGGCATCTGCATGGATTACTGTGACGTTAGGATGAAGCTCGAGTGAGCGAGCGAGCGCTGGCAAAATGTGTTGATCGATTTCGACGGCGACAACATGGCCCGCACGACGAGCCAACTCGACGGTTAAATGGCCTAAGCCAGGACCGATTTCGAGCACGGTATCTGCTGGCGATAAATCAGCCAAATCACCAATCTGCGCGACCATATCTTCATCGACTAGGAAGTTTTGGCCGAGTGAATGAGTTGGTTGGATCTGGAATTCGGCTAACAAGGCTTTGGTTCGTTTCAATTTCATTTTAAAAATCTCACTGGGGTGTATAGATGATGTAGGTGTCGCGATAGGCCGAAAAGACTGGAAATGCGCCGCTCATCAGTTCACCGGGGTCATAGCAGGCATCAAGCAAATCTTTGTTACTGCTCACCCCGTGTATGTCCGCAATGACACCTAGGCCATAATTTTCGATAAAAACAATCGTGCCCATTGGCAAGGTTGGGTAGACTTTACCATCGATGCGATTGCCATAGGTGGCCACTAAACCGCGCTGCGCAGGAACGCCTGAGGAAGTATTGTGGTTAATCGGTGGATTGTGGTCACCGGCATGAATACAGACCTCAAGTCCGTCAAACATGGTGATGCGGCGGCGCATGACGGACGTGTAACTAAAGGATTTGCCATCGACAGTGAGTGTTCCGTCACCATTGTCGGTAAACGAATTGTAGTTAAGGCGGCCGTTCGGTTTGAGCAATGGTTTGATTTGGTCAAAACTGTTGAGCACGGTCGCACCGACCTTGCGCCGATCGATTGCTTTGATGATGACCTTTGTCCCTTTATGGATGACCTCTTGAACCGGTTCGAGCATGACTTCGGTCCCAACTTGTTCGCGACTGATAAAAATACCATTTTCGTATGTATCTTCAAAGATTAAATCGCGTGAGCCGTTTTGACCGGGTGTGGCGATAGCCGTTTTACCCACTTCGAGTTCCGGATCATTTTCATAGGCTATTGAGTATGCAATTACTTCACTGATGCGGAATTCTTTTTTATCGACGGCGATGTATGCCAGGGTGTCGGCGGTGGGTTGTTCCACGCGGCTACCATCTGACAGATCGATCAGGTCAAAACCGGAGCGCGCCATGAGATCCACGGATTCGATGGGCTCGCTGACTGCATTGACGGCAAGGCCACTCCACAGAAAGGTGAATTCACCACGTCTGGTAATGGTTAAATCATAAGATTGGCCCGGTATGAGATTCTGATCAGCAGGCAAGCTTAACAGGTCATTTTTGCCAACTACAATTCCTGCTTCATCGACTGCTTGCATCACCTGATCGGAGTAGGTCAGCCATTCAACTGTCTGCTCGGGTTGCGCAATCCGTATCAAGGCGGGGATTTTATCTTGATCGACAAGCGATGGTTGCTCGATATATGCTAGAAAACTCCCAACGCTCATGAATAAAACCAGCGAAGTTAGCGTCAATAGACGCCAGACAATTCGGCTTGTTTTCAGGCGTAAAAAATAGTCAAGCAAGCGGTAAAGTGGCAACAACGTGCGTTTGAGAACTTGTTTGCGGGATAGCTTTCGGGTTTTCATGAGTCGTATTATAGTTTTCCTGCGCCTGCACTGTCAAATAATTGACAAATTGGGATAGTGTCAACCGATGCCAAGGTCGATTGATTCTGTTACAATAAGGCCATGAAAAAGAGCAATTTTAACCTCGCTGCCGATTCACTAGCCGAAAATTTTGCTGATAAAAACTGGCGCAAACCGATTCATGGTTTGAAGCGTTGGTTGGTGATCTTTATCCTTTTGTTATTGATTGGCCTGACATCATCGCTTGCCTACTCCTTCTATCGGCCGATTGCCATACTATTGCCGACGCAAGTTTATATTGCTGAGCGGACAGCAAGTATCGACTATCAGGTGATTCAGACAGCCCAAGACGGCGCAAGTGAAACTTATCTCGGTGAAAATCAGGTCTATATCAGTGGCTTGACCCGTGCGATCAAAACTGATTTTCACTATAGTTGGCTCTCACCGACTGCTGCAGATCTCACATGGTCTGATACAGTTCAGGCTGCCCTACGGATACGTGAAGCAACAGGTGAGCAACGGATTCTGTTTGAAGAACAAACACCAGTCGTACCGGTTGCTGTTTCAGCCTTATCTGTCGCCGATTACCGCCTCGATCGCTCGGCGGTCGTTGAACTTGCGCCTTACATCGAAAAAGCACAAGCATTCGCCGATCAAAGCAAAATCCAAATTGTCAGTGAATTAGTCCTTTCACTCGCTGTCAAAACGCAAGCCGATGTAGCCGGTGGTCTGATCACGCAAGTTGACCAGCCTGAACTCATTGTGCCTCTGACAAGTGATACATTCCAAATTCAAGAAATTCTGCCCAAGCTAGGCCGTCAACGGACCTGGCGTCTTCTCCCCTATGCCGTGAACGTACTGCCGATTCCCTTCTTTATTTACCCGGCAGTCGGTGCAATCCTCGTCTCACTTTTAATTTTATGGCTCGTACTGACTCGCACGAAACGGCCCAGTCAATTTGATCGCCAATTACGACGGATGCAACGGATTGCACGGGGTCGTCTGATGTTGATAAGCGACAAAGCATGGGAGCCCGAATGGTGTGTGACCGCATCAGACTATCAGTCGATGGTCAAAACGGCGCGCAAACTGAAACACCCCATTTTCTGCTATGTCGATCGTTCTGGCGAAACACCCGCAGCATATTTTTATGTGTATTATGGTGAAAACAATTATTGCCTAACCTTCCGTCCAGAAGGGGTTGGCGCCCCCCTTTCAGCATTGCCAACGCCACAATTCAAAGGTCAGTTGTCAAGTGAATTATCGGGTGCAGGTGAGGATTTGTTTAGTAACGAGCCCAATCTGGATTAACAGATAGGTTAACCACTCAAGACAGGGTAGATATCAAAAATATCGCCGGTAATCTCGATCATACGAATCGAAGCAGAAGCGCTAACCTTACCAGTTGGTGTTTCTTTTTGAGCATGGACTTGAATATTCAGCGAATCCTCGAGCCGTTCATTTTGCCAGGACAGTGTTTGTGGTGTTAACGGAACCTGGGTTTGCCACGTATAATGTATCGCATCGTCTTCGAGTTCGAGTTCATTGGTTTCGCCAAGCCAGTCGATGGTAACCTCATCCGGCGGGGCGGAAAAATCAAGCTGTAACATCAGGTTTTCTAAACCCAAAAA
>JAQUDJ010000001.1:0-4887 GCA_028685755.1 Eubacteriales bacterium
CCGGTTATCGCGCTTGGATTAGCGATCGAATAGACGAAAGCCTCGCGACTGGCAAAGCAGTTTACTATGTCCCGTTGATGCGAACGTGGCAGATGGATTTACTGCAAATCCCCGGTCAGGGGCCAAATCTGACAGCACTCTTGTTGCGCCTGCAAAATGGCGAAGCGTTAAGTACGCTGTCGATTGGGCATTATGTCGAACCGCATGCAGCTGGCTTCTGGCAATTGCGGCCACCCGAACACGCAGATGATCTGATCCAAGCAGATGCCTGGATGTTGCGTGAACTTGTCAGTCTCGTACATGCAAAAAACGAATCAGGCCTAACCCTCGTTGATTGTCGTGGCTTGCCGAGTGAAAAAGTCGCGACAGTGGCTGTCATCGCGGATCAGCTCGCAGCCCGATTCGAGGTTCCGACCTGTTGGTCAGACCAAGTGGCTCAGAAAGATTTGGCCAATTTATTAGCCAAATTACCAAACCGCTGTCAAATAATTGAAATGCAGGAGCTGTGTCATGCAACTTGACTACCCAACTCGTCAGCGGCTCATCGCACGCGTCGCGCAATTACAAGGTAACGGTCAACAGCTTGTTTCAGACGTCATCAGTTTGCGCAAACAAATCCTAAATGTGGTATTGGAACATTACAGCGGTACGCGGCTAGGCCTCATTGAGCTTCAAGAAATTGTTGAGCGTATTTTTGCGGCGATGAATGGACTTGATCTACTCCAACCGCTGATGGATGATCCTCAGATCACAGAGATCATGGTCAATGGGCCGCATCAGATTTTTATCGAAAAACACGGCTTGATCCGCGCGATCGACTTGCGGTTTGATAGTGAACTCCAACTGAGCGGGATGATTAGTCGCTTTTTTGGCCAAGCCAATCGCTTGATTAACGAAAAGCATCCAATCGAAGATTTGCGGTTACCAGATGGGTGTCGGATGCATGCTGTCCTGCCTCCGGTTGCACCAGCAGGACCCGTGCTCTCGATCCGCAAATTCACGGGCATTCGCCCCAAACTCGATGCGCTTTTAGCAGCGGAATTCCTATCCCCTGAAATGGCTGCCTTTCTCGAACAAGCCGTCCGCGAGCGACAAAATATTTTTATCAGTGGTGGTACGGGCAGCGGTAAAACCACGTTTCTCAACGTCCTCGCGACTGTCATCCCCGAGGATGAGCGCATCATCACAATTGAGGACGCAGCCGAGCTTGATTTGTCAACGATCCGCAATCACGTGCGGCTGGAAGCTCGCCAGCCAGGACCGGATGGCCGCGATGAGATTTCGATGGGCGAACTGATTCGTTCAGCATTGCGGATGCGCCCCGATCGCATCATTGTTGGCGAAGTCCGTGGCAAAGAAGTTTTTCCAATGTTACAGGCGATGAACACCGGCCATCCGGGCTCAATGTCCACTGGCCATGCGAATTCCGCGGAAGAAATGCTCAACCGACTGGGGTTGATGATTCTCTTAGAGGTCACATTACCGTGGGATGCGATTGTGCGACTCATTAGTTCTGCCATTCAGATTATTGTCCATTTAGAACGCACGTCCAGTGGGCAACGGCGCATTGCGAGTATTGCCCGACTCTTACCGCCACAGCAAACCGCGTTTCAATTCGAAACCTTGTTTGCGAGCCCCGCGCGCTGATGAGGAGCAAGGGTGTCGCTCTGCTACTCGCGTTTTCCTTTGCGTGGCTCCTGACGTTGGGATTTCCTTTGCATTGGCCTTGGCAAGCCGCGGCCAGTTTGATCGTTGCTAGTGGCATGGTGCAGACCTTGCACAGCGCCCAGGCAAGCCAAAACGCACGAGCGGATCAACGGCGTTACCGCCAGTTGCTGGCTTACCTCTCTGCTCGCCTATCGATCGGGGAGACCATCGAACGCGCTTTGGCAAGCAGCAGCACAGCAATCGGACCGGAGATCGGCCCAAAAAGCACCTTCAATCGCGATTTGCAGCAGCTAGGCCGACAAGTTCATGTTCGCTCAGATCTTACTGCCTTATTGGGTGAATTGCTCGAGCAGCATCCAGCAAAATCCGTTCGCCCCCTCCTACTCATCCTGCCAAAAATGCAGCAACTCGGCAGTCGCTTAGATCTCCTTGTGCGCCAGGCACATCGACTGCTGACCGAACTTGATGCAATTGAGCAGGAAGTGCGTGCCGAGCAAAGCCAAAAAACGGCCGAATCCCTCATTTTGATGGTGCTACCCTTTTTGCTTACACCGAGTCTGATGCAATTCGTGACACCTGCGGAACGG
Organism: Eubacteriales bacterium; assembly: GCA_028685755.1. Taxonomy (GTDB): domain Bacteria; phylum Bacillota; class Clostridia; order Saccharofermentanales; family UBA5734; genus UBA5734. The sequence goes on from JAQUDJ010000001.1 coordinate 2,256, forward strand.
GCAGCCCTTTATGCCTCGACGCTCAGTCAGATCGTATTCACAAGCCTCTTTTTACTCGCTGCCCTTGCCCTGATCCTCGTCTGGATTAGTCTGACACGACAAAGCGATGGCCAGCCTCATCACGGCAAAAAGCATGTTCGAAAGCCATCGCGTCATCCTGCTGTTTACGCGCGAGTCTGGTGGCCCTCACTGTCGGCCAACATGGCAGAATTAGTGGCGCACGTTGCGTCTTGGCTTGACCGGCAATATTTAACATTTCAAGACACGCCACTGCTGATTTGGCTGACACCAAGCCTGCCTCGAGCTGTCCCTTTGCGGCGTATCTATTTTAAACAAAAGATTCAATGGTCAGCCTTGATCGTACTGTTCAGCGCAATTTGGGTAGGACTTGGGGTCATTCCCATTGTGGTTCTCATCATCGCTTTGCCTACGAGTTTTGCTATACACGATCTGACCGCGGTCAAGCAACGCCAGCAGCTGATCAATAATTATCGGTTATCTTATCCCCTGTTGATGAATTGGCTCGTGCAATTACTGCAGTCAGGCTTTTCGGTTTTGACAGCCATAGAACTCAGCCGCGATGGTTGGCAAGCGGAATTGACCGTGCAATGTGATCTCGACACGTTTGCACACCTTCTCCGATCCGGGCACTCGATTGATGATGCGCTCGAGCAACTTGGCGAGCAAAGCCCGGTCTTTGAATTGAAGGCCTTTTGGTTTAATGTCGCGCGCTATCAACGTGAAGGCAGTCTTGAGTTGCTGGATCTACTCGCGATGCAGGCATTGGGTGGGTATCAACTGCAACGAATCGGCTATCGACGATTGCTCGAGACCCAAAGCCTCTTGATCTTGTTGCCGATGATGCTAGATTTGCTTGTCATTCTTGGAATATCCCTGTGGCCAGCACTTTTCAGCCTTCTCGCCTAATAAACACATCACAAATAAACTTAGACAACACATCACAAAAAGGAGCCATTATGTTGCAAAAACTTCGTCTCCGTGCCGGATTTGGCACACTTGAAGTCGTCATTATTTTAGCTGTCTTATTAACCGTGGCAATGCTCTTCCGCTCGACCTTGAATCGCTATTCGTACAAACTTATGGATGTTGTTTTTAAGGATTCAATCATTGAAGACATTGACAGTTTTCCGGATTGAGGAGGGTAAACATGCCACATTTGGCCAATGACAAGGCAAGTTGGGTTTGGCAACGGCCAATCAGCGACGAAGAATTGTTGCAAAACCACCTGGTCGATTTTCTCACGCGACATGCACCCGATTGGGCGGTTGAACTGGCGATAACTATCACGGAAAAGCAACAAAAATTGCTCTACTTGGCACCAGGCTACAGTAGTCTTGATTCCTTGCAAATAAATGATCTGAATGCCAAGAAGGGTTATCATGTGCTGGGCAAAATCTGTGAAGCGGTGATTGCGGCTGACGATCATTTGGTCGAATTCGAACAGATTATGCTAACCCCCGATCTGATATTTATCAGTCCTATTGATGACCACGTGGCGCTGATAATCGTACCGTTGTGTGGCTTGACACGCGATCACCATACAAATGAAATTGAAACCGGAATCGGACCAGGAATCGGAATCGGAATCGAAACCGAAACCAGATCCGGATCTGGATCTGGTTTCGGAATAAGCCTACCCAACACCGCTTTGGTCAACAACTGCCTAGTCAATAACAGCCTAACAGCACAAGTAGTGCTCATTAACTTGCTCGACTCGATGGCCAAAGCTTTCCACTGGACGCCCGAAGCAATGGCCACATTACGCCATTTAATCGATTCAACTGCCGGTGATGGGCATGCCTGTGTTAAAGCGATCCTAGATCATGTGCAGGCTTATCAGGATGTCCCCCATGTGAATAATCTCAACCAAGAGGCTATCAGTCAGACTATTCCAATCCACGCTAAGCCGCCCACAACTGGCACGAGATTGACGATCTGGCAACTGCTTAAGCGCATGGCGATTCCGCTCCTTATAATCGCCCATCTTGCTTTAGGGATCATGAGTTATTTGTCGATCGCCTCGATCACGACCGTTGGCCGTGCTTTTCCGCCAGGTTTACTTTTTGGCATCGCGTTTGGTTTACTCCTGATTGATCTCTGGATGTTTCGACCTTGGCATGAACTAAAACCTTTGTTGACCCGCTTGATTAAACAGAAAAAACTCGGCCAAAAGCCGGTCAAGCCACCTGTTAGCCGTGCTGCACAGACGGTGCTTTTGCCTCCGCAGCAGGGACTGCTCCGCTTAGGTCTATTGTCCGAAAAACTACCTGGCTCGCCTGAAGAAATGGATGGGTTGCGTGCTTTTATCCTCGTCGCCGAATTCGTTGTCGGTCGCGATGCGACACAATGTGATCTTGCACTCAACGATGAAAGTATCGGTCGCAAACATGCGCGCATTATTCGTCGTGAAGGTACTTTTTTCGTCCATGATTTAGGGTCAAAAAATGGCACCTACCTGGATGGTAGGCGCCTCAATAAGTTCGAGGATTATTTATTGCCGGATCGGTGTCGTGTGGAATTCGCGGGGCAAGCCTTTTTCTTCGCCGCAGACTAGATCTACCTGCGGGTAGCCCGAATCGGCTCGCCTTCAACATGGTTATGGATGGTGGCC
>JAQUDJ010000001.1:4987-205464 GCA_028685755.1 Eubacteriales bacterium
GGATTATTTATTGCCGGATCGGTGTCGTGTGGAATTCGCGGGGCAAGCCTTTTTCTTCGCCGCAGACTAGATCTACCTGCGGGTAGCCCGAATCGGCTCGCCTTCAACATGGTTATGGATGGTGGCCATGTTATCGATGGTAGCCTTGCATGGATGGTGGTCTTGTTATGGATGGTGGCCTTTTTGGGAGTTTGCGTAATGTTCTGCCACCTTCAACCGTGCTTTTGCTCGCTCTAAAGCGTGGCGGGCATGTACACGTTCCATCGCGGGTGTATTAGCTGCAGTCATCCGTTTCTCAGCGCGATCTTGCGCATATTCGGCACGTGGTACGTCGATTTCGTCGCCCCATTCTGCCGCATTAACGATCACGATCGCCATATCTTGGGCAATTTCGGCATAACCACTCGAAACCGCTAGTAAACGCCAATCGTCACCTCGCTTGATCCGCAGTTCTCCTGACGTGATGGCTGCCATCATCACGGCGTGCCCTGGTAATATACCGAGTTCACCGTCGCGCGCTGGCATGATAACCATATCAACTGCTTCGTTAAACAAGATGGCATAAGGGGTTACAATTTCGAGATTGATCTTTTTAATGGCCGTCACCGTTCGACACCTTAGCGAGACGCTTTGAATGACTGATAAACGTCTTCAATGCTCCCTTTCATAAAGAAGTGCTGTTCCGGAATGTGGTCGACACCACCAGTGATGATTTCGCCAAAGCCTTTGATCGTCTGATCAACGGGAACGAAGCGACCTTCAATCCCGGTAAATTGTTCAGCAACAAAGAACGGTTGGGATAAGAATTTTTGAATCTTACGGGCGCGATTGACAGTCAATTTGTCATTGTCACTTAGCTCTTCCATCCCGAGTATGGCGATGATATCTTGCAATTCTTTGTAGCGTTGGAGCGTTTCTTGTACTCGGCGCACGACACGATAATGCATTTGACCAACAACCGCTTCAGTCAAAATACGCGAAGACGATTCGAGTGGATCAACTGCTGGATAAATGCCGAGTTCGGCGACCGAACGTGACAAAACGGTGATCGCATCAAGGTGGGCAAAAGTCGTCGCAGGTGCTGGATCGGTCAAGTCATCCGCCGGTACGTAAACCGCTTGAATCGAGGTGATCGAGCCTTTACGTGTCGACGTAATGCGTTCTTGCAAGGCGCCTACTTCGTTGGCAAGTGTCGGTTGATAACCAACTGCAGACGGGATCCGGCCGAGAAGCGCAGAAACTTCCGAACCCGCTTGGATAAAGCGGAAAATATTATCGATAAACAATAAGACATCTTTGTTTTTGACATCCCGGAAATACTCAGCCATCGCCAATCCGGTCAGCGGGGCACGCATGCGGGCACCGGCTGGTTCATTCATTTGGCCAAAGACGAGCGCGGTTTTGTCGATAACCCCGGAATCGCGCATTTCATGCCACAAATCATTGCCTTCACGGGATCGTTCGCCAACACCGGCAAAGACTGAGAAACCGCCGTATTCTTTAGCAATATTCCGGATCAATTCGAGGATCAAGACGGTTTTGCCAACACCGGCACCACCGAACAAGCCAATTTTACCACCGCGGCTATATGGGACAAGCATGTCAATGACCTTGATCCCAGTTTCGAGTTGTTTCTCTTCTGGAAACTGTTCAATGTATGGCGGGGCGGGACGGTGAATCGGCCAATATTCAGTGGCAGCCACAGAGCCTTCGCCGTCAATCGGTTGGCCTAATACATTGAATATGCGTCCAGTAACACCTTCACCAACCGGTACCAAAATCGGCATCCCTGTTGAATCGGCTTCCGCGCCGCGAATCATCCCTTCAGTCGCCTCGAGCGAAACGCATCGCACGATGCCATCACCACGCTGCTGCATGACTTCGACTGTGATTGTCGAATCGCCATTTTTGACTTTGATGGCATCATAAATAGCCGGCATTTCTTGTTTGTTAAACCGTATATCGATGACTGGTCCGATGATTTGGGTCACATAACCTTTAGCCATAGTCGAGGACTCTCTTTCCGCTAGTCGTTATTTATCCTGTTGCGCCAGGACTTCTGCACCACCAACAATTTCGGATATTTCATTTGTGATTTTGGATTGGCGGGCGCGATTGCTTTCAAGGGTTAATTTTTCCATCATGTCACTCGCATTATCCGTGGCGTTATCCATCGCAATCATACGAGCAGTTTGTTCACTGGCATAGGCTTCCGTTAATACCCCATAAACCATGCCGTTCATATATGTATTGATCAAATAATCAATCACGTGATCAAGCGATGGGACATATTCGATGTCCGAATTGGCCTGAATCCCACGCCCGGGCAAGTCAAAGCCGGTTGGGACCAATTCAGATAAAGCTTTTGCATTAACGGGCAAAACGCGCGTGACCATCGGCGTCATGTTGATCGCTGATTCCATCTTGGTATAGATGAAATAAACAAGATCGAGCTGCCCAGACACATATAAATCATAGATGTAATCAGCAATGTCACGGGCCCGGTAAAAGGTCGGAGCATTGATGGCATAATGAAAATTCTTGTCGACATCAAAGCCATTGCGGGCTAGTCGTTCTTTACCAATTTTACCGGCGACATAAAGCTTGGTTTCAGTGTTCATGCCCTTTTGGACATTGTCGACGGTCTTCATGCGGATATGTTTTTCGGTTGTGGTCAACACGTTCAAATTGTAAGCACCGGCTAAGCCTTGGTCGCCGGTCAAGATAAAATATCCGATTTTCCACGTGTCGCCTGTTTTATGTTTGCGCAATTGGAAAAACGGATGATCAATATGGACGCCCATTTCATCGAGCTCGACCATCGTTTTGGCGCACAGCATAAAGAACGGCAGCGTTTTTTCCAATTGCTGACGAGCGCGACGCATTTTGACGGCACTAATCAGCTGCATGGCACGCGTCATTTGCTTGATATCGTTGACGCCGCTTATTCTTTTTTTGATTTCAGAAATCTGTGCCATTAGTCTTCGTACACGGGTTTCCAGATTTTACTGAAGGTCTCGACAGCATGGGTCAAGGTATTACCGATATTGTCAGTAAATATTTTATTGGTTGACAATTCTTCCATTACATTGGAATGGTGGTCATGAACATACTGCACAAAGTCATTTAAGAAATCACGTACATTATCTTTATCAATATTGACAAGAACGCCTTTATTCGCCAAATAAATCATTATAACTTGAACTTCCATGTCGATTGGTGAATATTGTGATTGTTTCAGCACTTCGATAACACGTTCCCCAATATTCAATTGGCGGCGTGTATCCTCATCGAGTTCAGAACCAAACTGGGAGAACGCCTCAAGTTCGCGATATTGGGCTAAATTGATGCGCATCGGACCCGCGACCTTTTTCATCGCTTTTGATTGTGCTGAACCACCGACACGAGAGACGGACAGACCAACATTGACGGCGGGGCGAACACCTGAGTAAAACAGTTCTGATTCAAGGTAAATCTGACCATCTGTAATCGATATAACATTCGTCGGGATATAAGCAGAAATATCGCCGCTTAAGGTTTCAACGATTGGTAAAGCAGTGATCGAACCTCCACCGAGGGGGTCATTAAGCCTTGCAGCTCGTTCGAGCAAACGAGAATGTAAGTAAAAAACATCCCCTGGATAGGCTTCACGACCTGGTGGGCGGCGCAGTAAAAGTGAAATCGCACGATATGCTTGTGCGTGCTTTGATAAGTCATCGTAGACAATCAAAACATCAGCATGGTCGTTATACATCAGCTCTTCAGCAATCGCACAGCCAGAATATGGAGCAATATATTGCATCGCAGCAGAAGAACCAGCACTCGCCACGACAACCGTTGTATAGTCCATCGCCCCACGATCAGTTAAGGTTTTGACAATTGTCGCGGTGGTCGACATTTTTTGACCAATCGAGACATAAACACAATAAACGTTTTTGCCCTTTTGGTTGAGAATTGTATCAATCGCAATGGCAGTTTTGCCCGTTTGGCGGTCGCCGATAATCAATTCGCGTTGGCCACGGCCAATTGGAATCATTGCATCGATTGCGGTAATCCCAGTATGGAGCGAGACGTTTACCGCTTGGCGATCGACAACGCCAGGCCCTTGGGCTTCGATCGGGCGGCGGCTTGACGTTTGAATCGATCCCATGCCATCAATTGGTACGCCTAATGCGTCAACCACGCGACCGACCATCTCTTTGCCAACTGGTACGCTAACGGTTCGGCCAGTTCGTTTGCAGATCATGCCTTCATAAATTGGCACATCTTGTTGCAAAAGTACGATGCCAACTTGAGTTTCTTCGAGATTCATCGCAATACCATAAGCGTTTTGACCAAACATGATCAACTCGCTATTGCGGCAGTTTTCGATCCCTGTGACATATGCAACGCCATCCCCGACACGTTCAACTTGGCCAACTTCATCGACCGCGGTGTTGGTTTCGACGTCAGTTAACGTTTCGCGCAGATTGTCGATGAGGACTTTAGAAGCCACATCGCTATTATCAAGACGCGCGGGTTCGACTTCATTGAAAATATCGGCGCCACCTGGGGCGATTGGCATTTCGTCAAATTTAGCGAGGGCATCATCGAGGTTGCCTTTAATTAGATCATTGATCCGATCATTGACATCAAGAACTGCATTGCCATTGATTGATTTTTGCGCTTTGAGTTGATTGCCGATACGGCCGAGTTGACCTTTGATGCTGTAGTCGTAGCGATAGCCGCCGGCATAGATGACCATGCCACCGAGAATGCCTTTGTCTGTTTCGAGGCGCAAATCATAGTCAGTGATCTGAAAATTCTCAGCAAAACGTGCCGCGATTCGTTTGCCCCGCTCAGGGTCGAGCTCAACCGCGGTGACAATGCGAATGATGCGGAATTTAGCATCAGTCATTTATGTCACCCCGCTTTGATTCTGTGACGATTGCGCGACAGCACCTGAGCCAGTTTTTTGCGCCTTGGTGATTTCTTCATCAAGAAAGGCATCGACCATTTCGCGTTGTCGTTTGGCATCAATCGCTGAGCCAATGACTTTTGAGGCGATACTCACGGAAAGATCGGCAACCTCATCGCGGATATTGTTAAGCATGGCAACACGCAGGCGATTGATTTCGTTATCGGCACGGGTCAAACGGGTCGCAGATTCACGGCGCGCATCTTGCAGGATCGATTCACTCTGTATCTCGGCTTGACTGCGGGCCGAAGACACAAGTTCTGCCGCTTCGCGGCTCGATTGATCGAGGCGCAAGTCAGCAGTCGCGATTTTTTCCTCTGCTTCACGCAAACGCAAATCAGCGTCTTGAATGACTGCAGCGACTTCGTCTTGGCGCTTGCGCAGCATTTTCATGATCGGCTGAAATAAAAAGCGATTTAGGATGTAGTAAGACACTAGGAGATTGATGATCGCAAATACGGCCGTCGACGCGTAATTAGCCATCATTTCCGGTGCAAACATCATTACACTCGTCATGGTAACTCCTTAGAATGCAAAGATCAGTAGCAGGCTGATAACCAGCGCGTAGATTGCGGTGGCCTCCATAAAAATGATGGCAGTCATCAGCATGGCATTGAGTCGACCCATCATTTCAGGTTGACGCGCGGTTGCTTCTAACGCTTTACCTGCAGCCGTGCCGATACCGATAGCAGCACCGCCAGCAGCAAACGAGATAGCGATGCCTGCGCCGATAGCGATTAATCCGTGATCCATGAGAGAGTCCTCCTTCAGGTTCGTGTGTTTTTTGATCAGGCAAATTGAGTTAAATCAGTGTTAGCTTATTTGTCATTGAATGTTGTTTTTAATGTGCATTAGCTTCTTTGAGTTTGCGGTCGTGGTCATACATGTGTGCACCTTCGATGACTTCCCCGATATAGGTGATCGACAGGTAGGTAAAAATCACACCTTGTAAAATGCCATCGGCAATATCAAACCACAACCCAACGACACCCGGCAAAACAATCGGGATCACGAGATAGATAAACTCCATCAAGATATACGCGCCGAAAATATTCCCAAAAAGTCGCAAGGACAGCGAGACGGGCTTAATTAAATAATCGAGAATTTTGAAAGGCAGCAAGGCTGCTTGTGGGTAAATCAACGATTTGAGGAAGCCTTTAAGGCCAACGAAGCGTATCGACATCACGATGACATATACGAGCGTAAACAACGCCAAGGCGATCGGGAATGCGATGTTTTTGGCTGGGGGTGAAATTTTGAATAAGACGACGAGATTAGTCAACGAGATAAAGACAGCAATGGTCCCGACGTAAGGCACTATCTTCTCAGACTGTTCATATGTCATATTCGTGCTCTGCGCTAATTTCATCAATGTATTGACAAAAATTTCAGCGATCTGTTGGCGTTTAGAACTCGGAATGCGTTGAGGCCGATAACCCAGGACAATGGCCAGAATCGTGATCAAGATCATGACGCCCCAAGTCGCGATCGTTGCGTCACTGAGCACCACGTTAAAACCAGCTAAATCAAAGCTCGCAATGCTCTTCGGTAGAATCGCATGGGAAATCTCCTCACCCATGTCGCTAAACTTAACTTCTTCAATTAAGTTTTCACCGAAAGCCCGGAAAAATTCACCTATGTAACTCATAAGCGCCTGTTACTTCGCTTACTTCGTGCCGAAGAGTCGATCGCCAGCGTCACCGAGACCGGGAACGATGTAGGCATGATCATTCAACCGCAGGTCTTGAGCCGCACAGAAAATCGGCACATCTGGGTGATCGCGGTGGAGACGTTCAATGCCCTCTGGGGCAGCGATCAAGCACATGAATTTAATGTTATGAATACCTTTTTGTTTGAGGAAGGTCACCGCAGCGGAGGCAGAACCACCGGTTGCCAGCATCGGATCGAGTACAACGGCTTCACGTTCCTGAATATCGTCAGGCAATTTGCAATAATATTCGACGGGCTCAAGCGTCTTGGGGTCACGGTATAAACCGATGTGTCCAACCCGAGCCATTGGTATTAAATTGAGCATGCCGTCGACCATGCCAAGTCCAGCGCGGAGAATCGGTACGAGGGCTAATTTCTTGCCAGCAAGGACTTTGGTCTTGGCAATTGCTACTGGGGTTTCGATTTCGACTTCTTTTAAAGGCATATCGCGGGTGACTTCGTAAGCCATCAGCATCGAAACTTCGGAGACGAGTTCGCGGAATTCTTTGGTTGTTGTCCGTTTGTCGCGCATCAACGAGATTTTGTGTTGAATCAAGGGATGGTCGAAAACAAAAACGTTGTCCATAGTTGAATCCTCCGACAGTTTATTTAAAATTGACTTCTTCTGTTGCAATAATCTCATCGACGCGAGCCTGATGACGGCCACCGGCTTCGAATGGTTCATTTAAGAAAGCATCTACAATGGCAAGCGCTAGAACAGATCCGATTACGCGTGCACCCAAGCTCAATACATTGGCATTGTTATGTTGGCGGGATAATCTGGCCATGAGTTCATTCGTACACAGTGCGGCGCGGATGCCTTTGTGCTTGTTGGCTGTAATTGAAATACCGATACCGGTGCCACAGATCACAATCCCAAAATCAGCACGTTTTTCGGTGATCGCTTTGGCAACTGCCGACGCATACGGCACGTAGCTCGCAGCATCAACGCCATTCACAGCGCCCATATCTTCACATTCGATCCCTTGTTTGTAGAGATGATCCATCACCTGACGTTTGAGTTGATAACCGGCGTGGTCACTTCCTAATGCGATTTTCATACTGCCTCCTGAGTTGTTTGCCATTCAACTTATCACAGTTTTACTCAAATGTATGTCGTATAAGTTGTCTGATTATTGGCGATTGTCGAGTAAGTTTCGCATAATTGTAACACTTGAGAACTAGCTGCGACAAGGGTTTAGCGGTGTTTGTAAGTTGTTTATAACAGTCGTTCAAAACGGGCTTTGGCGGTTGATTGAACGGTGGGTATAGGCTTTTTCGCCCGAGGAAAAATCGGCGACGCGTTGACCGTGACCAAATAGTTTGTATTTGTAGGTCAAAAGGCCTTCGACCCCAACAGGGCCCCGCGCATGAATTTTGCCTGTACTGACGCCGACTTCGGCGCCAAAGCCATATCGGAATCCATCAGAAAACCGAGTCGAGGCATTCCAAAAGACATTCCCAGCATCTGCCATCAGCATAAAGCGCCGCGCCTGATTTGCATCAGGCGTCACAATCGATTCGGTATGACCAGAGCCATAGCGATTGATGTGTTCAACGGCCGCGTCTAAATCATCGACTATTTTCAATGACACTTTATAGTCTAAGTATTCTGTGTGCCAATCCGTGACCATCTGGCAACCGATTTTTTGACAAACTTTTTCATCGCCAAAAATTTCAACACCACGGGCTTTGAGGGCATCCACGAGTGGTAAAAGCAAGCGATCCACAGCTTTTGCGTCAATCAAGATCGTTTCGGCCGCGTTGCAAACAGCTACATATTGGGTCTTGCTGTCGACGGCTAGTGAGATAGCCATCTGTTCCTCAGCATCTTCCGCCAAATAGAGATGGCATACCCCGTCGGCATGGCCTAGAACAGGAATCCTAGTATGATCCATGATGTAACGGACAAACTCATTGGAGCCACGAGGGATTAACAGGTCAACATCGTCGTCTAGTTCGAGCAGGCTGTTGACGTCTGCGCGGGTTTCGAGCAAATGGAGCCAGCCCTCAGGCATTCCTGCGGCAATCCCCGCATTGGCGATAATGTCAGCCAATATGCGATTCGTTGCAATGGCTTCTGAGCCACCTTTGAGAAGAATAGCATTGCCGGTTTTGAGACAGAGCGTGGAGATCTGGACGAGGGCGTCAGGACGCGATTCAAAAATGACGCCAATTACCCCAATCGGACACGAGACGCGATACAGCTCAAGTCCTGGTTCAAGCTCGGTCGACAGCAACGTTTGACCGACAGGCTCTGGTAAATCATTGAGACTATTAATCCCAGCAACCACATCTTTAATTTTCGCGACGTCAAATTTGAGTCGCTTTAAAAGCGGTGTGGCTAATCCTTCTTGCATACTGCGATCAAGATCGAGCTGATTGGCTTGGACAATAGCCGCCTCATGTTCGAGCAAAGCAGCGGCAATATTATTTAACGCACTTGCTTTGATTTCCGAGTCGAGAGCCATCATTTGGCGTGCAGCATAACGTGCCTGATGGGCCATTTCGCGTGCATTCATAAAGTACCTCATTTAGTTAACAGCTTAGGCTGATTGAGCAGTAAATATCGTTACCCGGGTAACACTTCAGCCATAATTTTGCGCATTTTCTGTAAAAATTTTGCTGTGGATGATGTGGAATGTCATCGAGGAGAAATGTGGATAATGTGGATAAGTCTGTTGATAACTCAAGGACAAGGGCTTTCAGCGTTTCAGGTCTTAAAACCCTTGATATCACGCTGACCTTACAAAAAGCTTACAAACTTCACAAAACACTCAAAAGTTGCTCAGCGTCTTGGGACGCCCTGTTTTCAGTGCTTTTGTCTGTTTCGCAAACCACTGAATTCTGAAAGTGTGCGTCATCCGCGTACAGGAGGAAAGGTGTTTTGTACCTCGGCATAGGATTCTGGCGTGCCAATATCAATACAAATTCCATCGAACATATAGAGCCGGACCGGCTTTTGTGTATAAAGCCAAGCCGGGAAGTTACCTGGCGCATCGGGACTGTGGCCGGCTGCCAAATAATCGCGAATCAGTGGCACGGTATCCTGGCGGTAAAAGTAGGTTGCAAAGACCGCGAGGTCAGATTTGGGGTTTTTAGGCTTTTCGACGAGGTCAGTAACGAGTCCGGATTCGTCAATCGTGGCGATTGCATAACGTGTCAGATCTTCTTCCGGTGGCATTTTTTTGGCGAGTATCATGTCTTGGCCATGCTTGGCGTAGACCGACCAAGCATCATGGAGCTTATAGGTAAAGAGGTTGTCACCGGCGATAACCATCAGTTCATCATCGATATGAAGCTGATCAATGACAAACTGGATGTCACCGATCGCGCCGAGCTTGTTCGTGTCATCGGTCGAGCCATCATCGAGAACAACAACTGGGTAGCCTTGGCCGACGGCATTGCGTGCGTCAGCCCAGGCTTGGAATTGGTCAGCAAATAAGTGGTTGCTGATGATGATGATCTGATCGAGCGAATTGATGGTATCCATTTCGTCAGCAATATAGTCGATTATCGGTTTGCCAGCGACGGGTAACAGGGCTTTCGGACGATCGATGGTCAGCGGATAGAGGCGGGTGGCATAGCCGGCGGCCAAAATAATACCTTTCATCTTCAACGAGCTCCTTTTGCGGTTGTCTGTTTAAAATAATGATACATCATACAACGAATCATGCCATTGTAAAGTTTGCGACGTTTGTCGGCTGGGCGGCCAGCAATAGGTTCAAATTCCTCATCCGGCGTGATGAGCGTCATCCGAATGCCCTCAGCCAAGGCCCCATCTGGGATCAAAAGATCACACGTCGAGCGATAAATGGCCTGAGCCGCCTCGAGATTGAGCAACCGCTCACCATAAGGTGGATTGCCGATTATTAGGAGTTTCTCGTGATTCGTCCAAGTTTTGAGTTCATCGAGACGCAACTGGCTGATATCTTGCGTTTTCCAGCTAATCATTTCACCGACTCCCGCCATGCGGGCATTTTCGGCAGCGACGGCGATGGCCTGAGGCGCGATATCTGAGCCAAAAATGTAGATCCCTGAATCCGTCGCCGGGCGAATAAGATCGCGCGCTTCTTTGCGAGCCTCTGCAAAAGCTTGGGTCCCGATCAAGGACCAGCGTTCACCGGCAAAAGTTCGTTTCAAACCCGGCGCGACATTGCGAGCTATCAAGGCCGCTTCGATCGGAATCGTACCGGAGCCACAAAACGGGTCAAATAATGCTTCGGGTGAATTGGCGCGAAACATCGAGAGGCGAATCAACGCGGCGGCGAGGGTCTCTTTGAGTGGCGCCTCGTGCCGCAAGGGGCGATAACCGCGCTTGTGTAAGCCATCGCCAGAGGTATCGACCATAATCGTCACATTGTCTTTGACAATCCCAAATTGGATGCGGATCAAACCGAGATTTTGGTCTTCGCGGATCTGACTACCAGGTGCTAATTTGTATGCCGATGCTAGCCGTGTCACGATTGCCTTTTTGATCAAACTCTGACATGCCGGAATTCCAAAAAGGGCTGATTTTCTCGAATAGCCGTTCACATGAAAAGCATAATTGCGATCGATCCAGTCTTCCCAGGGCAGTTTTTTGGCTTGTTCGAACAAGGTATCAAAATCCTTGGCTTCGTAAGTCGCGAGCTGGATCAAGACCCGTTCAGCCGTGCGTAAGTTGAGATTTAGGCGTGCAACAGCTAATGCCGCCCCCGCACCTGCATCGAGGACGACTTGACCATCAGATACTGAAATTTGCGATGGATCATAACCTAAATCACGGAGTTCCTCCGCAACAAGCGATTCCAGCCCGAACAAGGTCGTCATAATAATATTCATGAAAGTCCCCTTTAATCATGCTAAAAACTAGGCCAAGAAAATTCGGCCGAGCACGAAGGTCATGGCTGAAACCAGCCATGCGCCGACAATATCGGATAGCCAATGTACGTCGAGAAAAAGGCGGCCATAGGCGGTCAACAAGGCAACGCTCATTAAGTAGATTGCCAAAATCCCTAATACAATGGGTGGTAAATAAGGTTGTAAAACCATCGGCGCTAATAAGGCAAAGGTCATACTTGCAGCCGTATGGCCGCTCGGATAGGATCCCGTTTTCATAATGACATGCGAATGATCCTGTGGTGGACGATTGACCGCCGCCAATTGTTTCGTCGCCGTGACAGCTGTCGTCTGGACAAACATCGCCGAGGTCAAAACCATCGCGCGGCGCCAATCATTCCAGAATAAGCCGATAAACAATGACAGCAATAAAACCTGCATCGACAACGAAACGACATCGTTGTATTTGTGCGTCAGGATCATCAACGGTCGCAATTTCATCGAACGTGAATGTTCAATCAGCATGCGAAACCGGCGATTGAGCGGCTCTAGGTATGTGTTAATGATCGCCAAGCCAATATAAACTGCGATTAAAATTCCGAGGGCGATTTTTTCAGGAAGCAGCATGTTTACCTCGCGTAGGGGAAAGCGGGTAGCGCGATACAAGTGGGATCGCAGCAATTCCGGTCAGTGTACCTGTTCCGAGGCTAGTCAACAAGAGTGGTGGCAGATATGTTACGAGTAAACGCCATTCACCAAGCAACAACACTGCAACACTGATCTGACCCAAATTGTGAGCTGCCGCGCCCGCCAAGCTAATCCCGATTAAAGATAAGGCTTTGCCCTCAAAGTGCACGAGAATCGCCATGATTCCAAGTGCCAGCAAACCGCCCGTGATCGAAAAAAGGAATGCTGTCAAGCCGGTAAATGTCCCGACGATCAAGCAGCGCATGACGAGAATCGCCAATGCATCAGTCGGACGCAATTTGACCAACGCAAAAAGCGAAACTATGTTGGCCAAGCCGAGCTTTAGGCCCGGGACGGGGACGAGCAAATCAAGCGGGATCCACCGTTCGACAATCGCCAAAATCAAAGCCAATGATAATAAAATCGCATTCGTCGTCAGGCGTCGTGTACTTTCGCGCGTGGTCATTTGAGCACCACATCGACAGCCGTGTCAGGATCAGTTGATGCCGGATCGATTGGACTATTCGCACCGGGCTCGACACTTAAAATTAAACTACCTGGGACGCACGCTGCGACCTCGCCTTGACGCGAGACCCAACCGGTCTGGACACATACCTGGTCAGGGCAATCCGCATGGCTTATCCGGACCTGACCCTGAGCGTATTCAACGGTGTAATGAAACCCATGTGCATCAAGGTCAAACTGGCCCGTACCAGCCAATTCAGCAGCAGAAATCGTGCGAGTGACCAGACCATCAATTCGCACGAGCGCCTCACCACCGATAACCGGCTTTAAAAAGAGGGGACCCTGTAAAAAGAGAACTATTGCACCACATGTGATCAAGATATAAATGAGGTAGTCGCCCCATTTTAACAGGCGATACCATGGCGGTGATTGATGCGCAAAAACCAATAACATACCCTCCACACAGCGAATCTATTGCCGATCAGATCGACAATGCTGTGTCTGGCAGGTTTCATTATACGAGAAAATCACTGATTCAGCCATCAAAACCGTTGATTTAACACGATTCGAACAAGCGGGCACGAGCACGACTCACTGTGTCAAACGCGTGACACCAATATTCATATTTTCTTATTTCTTTTTACAACTATCGCGTTGAATATGACAAGTTAACCTGTTAATATTTGTATACAGATTCGACCAGAGGACAGCTCGTCAAGTTGTGACACCGCTTGCATGCCAAGTTGAGAAACTGCTTGAATTCCGAGTCGTCAGCCCTGTCTGGGGCAGTGTATGGGGAGGGGATATCCCATGACCAGGCTGGAAGGTTTTATCGACCATTTTGATCAGGATTTCGCCGTCATTTCACGCGTTGATCGGTCAATTGCTAACATTTCTCGCCGCGAGCTACCGATCGGTGCTCAAGTCGGGGATTTCATTGTCGAAGCGAATTCGGCATGCCACTTTCTCATCGATCATGCGATCACCGAATTGCGCCGGCGCGAGATGCGCTATCTATTCGATGCACTTTACGATTGATGTGGGACGCTACGATTGACGATTGAACGAAAAATGCCCTAAAATGCGAAGTGCACGCGGTCGCGTAGCTCAGCAGGATAGAGCGTCAGTTTCCTAAACTGTAGGTCGGAAGTTCGAATCTTCTCGCGATCACCAACAAAATGCCCACGTTTTATGGACGTGGGCATTTTCTATTGGGCTGGTGTGAGATTGGGGGCGGGCTTTTGATGTGTATTTGGGCGTTGGGTTGTACTCGTGATAACGTGAAACGATAAAAGCACAAAGTGTTTGGATAAGTGAAGTTGATTGCGATTATGCTTGATTGTAAATAGTTGAAATCATCATTGCTATTATCGAATCTATAATATTGTATTTTTCATGTGAGTTATTAGTGAGATAATATATTATTATTGTGTAACTAAAGGCACATAAAGCTTGTTTATCAAGCAATAGAATATTTTTATACTTAATTACAAATAGTATTTATAGGAGATTTTTATGCATTCAAAAATTCGTTCAAAATTTCTCACGTCACTCGTTTTAGTAATTAGTCTTATTTCCCTATCCGTATCAAATGTGTTTGCAATCGCGAATATTCTAACGGTGAATGACACTTTGATAACGGAAGGTGAAACAGCTGTTTTTACAACTGCTGATGCTTATTCAACAAATCATTCAGCATTGTTTATCGACGGTTCATTTGCCGGAAATGGCGAAGCTGAAGATGTTCCCCAAATTAGCTGGTTAGATATTATGGAAGGATCTATAACAAGTATTACTGTAACTTTTAGAATTTATGACTATCCTTTCAATGATGAATTACAGGTTACCTGGGATGATGAATTTTTAGATGAAGTTAGTACTACATTTGGATTTCCTGCTGAAGATGCACCGGTTGAACGCATCCCACAGAAGCGCGACCCCATCACACTTACCACCGGCGCTAAAGGCAACACCCATACCAACGACCTTGCTTTATTTGTAGCTATCCCTGAGCAGTGGATGGATACGACTTCACAGGTTGAATTTTGGCTAGATTCTGAAGCTGTCACCGCCAAATCTATTATTGGCGAGACAATATATGCTTTCATAAATGCGGCAAAGGCCAACCTCAAGTCAGTTGGATCCTCCCTGCTCGCCACTACTCAAGTCGATCTGATGCAACGGGTCACCCTAAAGGACGGAACGACATCTGAAGCTAAAGTCGCCCAAGAATTTATCCGCGGCAACTTTACGATCCGCCTACCGATTCCTGCGAATCTGCTAAAAACGAAGAATCTCGGTATCGTTTATATTGAAGATGGAACGGGTTTGACTGCCAACCTCGCGTCGAAAATTGTCATCATCGACGGCGTCAGCTACCTTGAATTCGAGAACAACCGTTCAGCTGTTTACGGGTTTGTGTCGGATAAAAACAACGCCGCGAGTTAGGTCATAATAGATCTCCACGTATTCGCTTTACAAAATGCCCACGTTTTATGGACGTGGGCATTTTCTATTGGACGTTATCCAGCAAAGGCTGTCGTAGTTGCCATTTTGGGCATATCCTTATCATTGAATGATCAGCAAAGTGAGGGATTCATTTATTTAGAAGCATGCGATGAAGAAGGAACACGGGGTGCTAGCAACCCTTGCGGCTTATTTACTATCCAAATCATAAAGTAAAATCGCGCCAAATCATAAAGTAAAATCGCGCCAAATCATAAAACGTGATAAAATAAAGCTGTTAATTCATATTTTCAGGGGGATTCTAATGGCTGATTATCTTCCGCGTTTGGCTGATTTGTTATTACAAAAAGCACTTCGTGCTTCAGGAGCTGTCCTCATTGAAGGCCCAAAATGGTGCGGAAAGACTAGAACCGCTCAGAATGCCGCAGCGAGTGTCCTTATGATGCAAGATCCAGATAAACAATCTTCCTATCTACAAGCAGCCTCAATTAAGCCATCCTTACTGCTCCAAGGCGAAGTGCCAAGACTTTTGGACGAATGGCAAATCGCTCCTGTCTTATGGGATGCTGTCAGATTTACCGTAGATCAAAGAAGTCAGACAGGGCAATTTATCCTGACTGGATCGGCCGTTCCCTCAGACAATTTAACGTCACATACCGGAACAGGCCGGATTTCACGCATACGCATGCGGACGATGAGTCTTTGTGAATCGAAGCATTCAAATGGCCTTGTCTCGCTGACTGAGTTATTCGATGGCCTGCAAGATATTGGCGGAATCAATTCGATTACAATCGATGAATTTGCACAACTCATCACACGCGGGGGCTGGCCCGCTTCGGTTGGAGTTGATTTGGATATTGCTGAACAGCGTGCCCGAGATTACGTCGATGCGGTCGTCAATCAGGATGTTTCTCGCGTTAGTCCCGTCGAAAAGAATCCCGGCAAAGTCCGAACTTTGATGCGGTCAATCGCGCGAAACCTTGCGACAGAGGCCTCTCTGGCTACCCTAAAAAGTGATGTCGAGGGATTTGAAGATAGCATTAGTGCTCCCACAATTGCTTCCTACATGAATGCCCTCGAGCGCATTTTTGTCGTGGAGGATTTGCCAGCTTGGAACCCTGCTTTACGCTCGAAAACGCCCCTTCGTTCTGCAGCCAAGCGACACTTCACCGATCCTTCAATTGCGACGGCTGTCATGGGAATAACCGCGGGGCGATTGCTTGAAGACTTTAATACGTTTGGTTACCTGTTTGAATCGTTGTGCATTCGCGATTTGAGAGTCTACGCGGATTACCTGGACGGTAACATTTTTCATTATCGTGATAAAACTGGTTTGGAGTCTGATGCGATTATTGTCTTGCGAGATGGTCGTTGGGCTGCCATTGAAGTGAAGATGGGCGCAAATGATTTCGATGTAGCGGCTGCAAATCTACTTAAAATTGCCGCGCGCATTGATACGGACAAAATGCGGCAACCTTCGTTTTTAATGATTCTCACGGCGACTGAATTCGCCTATCGTCGTCCAGACGGCGTGTGCGTTGTACCACTCGGATGCCTCAAGCCCTGAGTCGAGGTGTTTGTACCGATCTCACTGTCCCAATCAATTTTTTAGATACGGGCACTTCAGTTTGTATCCGGCATGTTGTAAAGCTTAGGCTCTGCTTTTGGGTACAATATCTCTTAAGGAAGCTGATAAACAGTGTCAGGCACCATTTCCTGTTAGAATAAAATTATCAATTAAATGTATAATGCGTTCGACAAAAAGCCTATTGCTATGGTCTTTTCATTTTTTCAAAATAGGGGGTTGCACGATGTTTAAGAAGCGTTCGATCTGGCGTTTGCCAATCATCTTCCTGCTCGTTTCCCTGACCTTGCTGGTCCTGACTGCTTGCGTGCCCGGCGATGGCTCTGCCACCCCCGCCCGTCCCGCTGACTTCTTGTGGGGTATATGGCACGGCTGGATTGCACCGATCAGTCTGATCATCGGAATTTTCAACCGCAATATCCACATTTACGAAAATATTAACAATGGTTGGTGGTATGACTTGGGTTACTATATGGCCATAATCAGCGGTTTTGGCGGTTTATCCCTGGGAAGACGCAGTCGGCGATCCCGGGAAGAAAAAGGTGACGGCTATGGAGCTTGATCAACGCTAGGAACTCGCCAAGTGCCTGTACCAGCCTGCTTTTCAACCGCAGATTGTGGGCGTACCGGAATTGCTTTTTGCGGTGCTCATCGGCGAGGGCAATCCGAACGAAGCAGCATTCAGTGGAAAAGTATCGGGATAAGTTAATAACATATGCGGAGAGTCCCGTACAAGGCCTTTTACATATCCGCCAGGCGTGTCCACGTGTTGCCATTTTTTTGACTTTCAACACAGGCCTGGACAAAACGAACGCCGGCAACGCCATCTACTGCTTTGGGGAAGAAATACGATTCTGCGTCAGCCAAGGCGTTTCTTTTCTTTTCCATGAGAAATTGAATGAACGCCCTGTAAATGTTTCCATAGGCTTCATAGAACCCTTCAGGATGTCCCGCAGGTAAACGAGAAGCCTTGCGACTTTCTGAACCTAAATAATCTCGATTTGCAGAGAGGATCTGAACTGGTCGACCCAGCATGGCCAGATGTAGATGCGTTTGATCTTCATGTGTCCATTGAATTGAACCTTTATCGCCGTATATTTTTAACGAAATGGAGCAATCATGTCCGATTGCGACATTTGACATCCAGCAGAGCCCTTTAACCCCATTACTGTATTTTAGGATGATTCTGGCGACTGTCTCAAGGGGGGCATTTTCAGGATAGTAATCAAAACTTGCAAGGACACTTTCAAGTTCAAGCCCAGTCATTGATTTGATTAAATAAAACAAATGCACGCCGATTGCAGCGGTCACATTTGAATTTCCCGATTTTGCTGGATCTCCAATCCAACTTGTATAGTTCTGCTCACCCTGTGCAAGTCCAAGGATCATCCAATCCTGCGGATACTCGGCAACAATATCGATAATCCGGCCAATTGTTCCCGTTTGTATCAGTTTTTTGCATTCTTGCAAAATGGGGTAATGGGGATAGGTATATGTGATGCAAATTTCCAACCCATTTTGTGCAGCTAGCGCTTTTAATGCTTCCGCTTCATTGACACTCAAGGTAAAAGGCTTTTCGCAAACTACATTGATTCCGTGTTCGAGAAAACACTTGGCCACAAGATAGTGCAAGTGATTGGGTGTCACAATGCTGACAAAATCAATTTTATCTTGGCGTTTGGATTCAACTTCAGCCATTTCTTGATAAGTTTCGTATATCCGATCAGTTGCGACCCCCCACATCTCGCCGTCACGCTTGTTCAGTTCACTATTTCGCGTAAAGCAGCCAGCTACAAGACACGCTGAATTGTCAATCGTTGCACCAATTCGATGGCTATTTCCAATATTGCCGTTATTACCACCGCCAACCATGCCAAACTTCAGTCTGTTTTCCATTGCTCTACTCCATCTATCTTGAAAACTAGGTCGCAACTATCTCTTTTTCGGAATATTGATCATTATCTCATATGAATCGTCCGTCGAGTTGCTAGGCACCATGGCTTTCTGTGGAATCGCGAATTTGTGATAACATTAAGGTGTTGGTTGTCTGTTGTCTGATGTCTGATGATGGTTGTGAATTGCAATGTTGCATATGGGAAATTATCGAATAGCTCTGTCTGACTGAGGTTAGCATGAATGCAACTTCACTCAGTTTGAAACGGAGGAAATCCCTATGAAAAAGATCTGGCAACGCTTGACCGCAAGTGCTATCATCTTAATTCTTTTGACTGGCGGATGTTCTAAAGTCGCTCTGCCTGATGCCACGTCAGACATCCTTTCTCCTTCGTCCAATTCGACTCAACTAGAGGCCACAATCGGAAATGACCAATTTGAACTTGAACAACTTCTTCTTGGTCAAATTCGTGGTGGGTTATTCTTTGCTAATTATGGTTCGTCTTATGATTCGAAATATCGTTCAGCCCGTGCGCAGGCAGTTGAAACTTTCAAGCAAGATATAATTAAGCTTGTTTCAGCTGAACAATTAGCTTCAGAGGGCTTTTTTGCATACGAACAATTTCTACTGAGTTACTTCGATCAAGTGAATCCTGATGCAACTAGAATTCTACAATCAATCGCACAAGAAATATTGCTTAATCGAATTTCCAGGTCAACATATTTAGCACAAATTTCTATATTCCAGTCGACCTCACCTAACAATTTATTGCTAAAAGCAACTTTGGACAATGCGATATTTGATGCCGCGAGAGCACTCTATGCTCAGCAAATCACTTATCTATCTTGGCTCCTTGGTGCAACGGAAGTTGCTGCTCAGCTACTTGGCCAGACAAATCAGATTTCGTCCAATGCCTTGCTTCTTGATGCGTCTCAGGCGTTCAATAATTTTTTAGTAGGCCGTGGCATCGATCTCGTATCTAGATATTCCAATATTGCGACCAGTTATACTTATCTTGTTTCTGCGGATTATTACTTTGGCGAGCACCAGTTCGACCTTTTGACACAAGTTTTTCCGCAAAAGCCTGTACTTTCAGACGGGTTGATTGATTTTGAAAATATGTATTCTGATCTTCTTAAAACTGATCGCAAGCCAGCAAACTTAATCGATCTTTCAACACCAAATTTCTCGACATATAAACATATGCCCCGGTCGACTTTGTTCAGTTTTCTCGATGTCTCAGTATATGCTGAAACGACATCAGCGGATCAGTCGGCATTCGCATTAGCCATGATGTTGTTAGCCGAGCTCGAAACACTGCCCGCCCAGAAGTGGCGAGAACATACGATCGATACGCTTCTGACAGAGATCATACTCTTGCCCGGTTTATCTGACAGTCTAGAAAATTTACAGCAACAAGTTGATCCGAATTTACGCCAAGATTTTCGGACGAAAGTGCTTCAATTAGCTGAAATTAATCCATTAGCTGGCAGCGATGACCAACCCGAAACCCTCCAAATCCACCAAGAAATTGAAAATGTGTCATCGGTGCCAATTTTGACTGATGAAGCCCGTACTGAATTGATACAAAATATATCAAATGGTCAATCTTTGCTAGAGGGTCTCTATCTAATCAATGAAGATTTTGCATACTCGCAAATGATCAATCAGTTGACAGAAATGATCACTGATAAAACAAATCTTGATCCCGAACGTCTCCAGTCAATTAATCAACTTCTTAATCAAGATTTGGAAGCTAGTTTGGGTGATCGAAAGGGTGAATTAATTAGCCGGTTGATCGATACTTCAGCTGAGGATATCCTCGATCAATTTAACGGTTGGCGACAAGACACCGAGAATTTCCAATCTACACAATTTGATCACGACGACTTAATCCGATTGCTAAGCCGATTTGGTCTCGTACTTGCTGAAGAAAACAATGCATCAACTTCACAAACTGATATTGAAACTACCCAAGAGTCAGATGTAAATCAAACGAGTGAGTTTGTAGAAAAAGGGTACTGGGAGCTAATCGAAACGATCGAAGTTATTCCTTCAACGCATGAAATTGGTGATGACAGCGACCATCGGATATATACATTTGAATATTCAAATGGTTTGATTAGTTGCGAATATGAACGTAAAGTGTACGATGGAATCAAAAAATCATATCTTACCGAAACCATTGCAACACGCGGCGGGTGGTCATTGGCTAATACTGATGGCGCATTTTTACCTGGTGAAGTTGTCAAAATTAACTTAGCAACGCAAATTGATTCATTTTCTCGTCTCACCGTGGTTGCGTCTGGTGGAACCGGCACAAATAATTCAGGTGTTTCTGCTTGGGCATACATTGGCCGAGAAAATACCGCTTTTGGCAATGCAAGTTCCGGCATTCTTGAGTCAATAAGCGGTGAATCCGTTTGTCGGGCTAGCATCATTGATGGCGAAATCGCAATTGACAATGCGACACTTGAAGTTGCGGGGTCATTTGGTCCGGGTGCCGACGAAGAGGTAAAAGTGCTATTTGTCGTCATCAGTAATCAAGGCCGCGTTGGCGGTGTCAAATATATCTATAAATTCGCTAAATGAATGATCCTTAACTCTATAAGCAGTCAAAGGCCCGTCTTATTCATTTTTTTCGAAGAAATTATACAATATCTATTTGCGAATAAGCACTTCAAGAGAATGGCTATGATAAATGGGAATTGTAATCGGTCTTGTGCGTGTCATTATAGGCAGATTTCCATTCCCGCCTCACCGCTTGTTCCATCGAACAGCACGTCCCCAGTCAAATTGGTCAGTTTCACGGAAACCGTAGCTGTGATGCTTTCGATTATTTCCCGGTTCATGAGTCCATCGATTGGCGCGCGAAGTTTCCCACCGCCACGCATTTGGGCGGTGAATTCGAGTCTGCCGATTGGACCGTCCAGAACACCTTGGCATGTCCCCTTTTCAGGATCCACCTGCCAGTAATTCAAACGTGAAAAGTTATACGTCGCAAAGCGGGTCTCAATCCCTTGAAAGTTAGTCAAATAAGCGAAGAAACCTTGGAATTCGCTGCCCAACCAAGGAATTCTAGCCCGTGAAAAGACAAATGATGCGTCTCCTAGATCAAAATGGCTTGCCTGAATCCAGAGATAAGTTTGTGGGAATGAACGACCATAGTCTTTTTCGATATACCCTGCGCCGTCATCAAAATTATATATGGTCCCATTCAAATTGATGGTTCCACTGATCCGATGCGAAAGGTGGACGATAGCATGATAGCATTCCATAAAGGGTACGAACTGGAATGGACCCATAATACTTGGAGTATGCCAGGTAACTGGAAAATCTCGGATTTCAGAAAATTTCAAATGCCCCGATAGCATTCCTTCTGTCGAGTCAATGTCGAGTGAAAGCCCTGCCGAATGAAAGCTATTTGCCCCAATTCGGATTTCGAGCCGATCTTGAGAAGCCGTAAATTCGGAAAATGGTAGCTCAAAGTACCATGTCCTGCCGGCGACCGCATCAATAACTTGAATAAATGCATGTCTTTGGCCAGTGGGGTCTATGGCCATCCCGGGGATTAACGCAATCGCTTGCTTGCGGTCTGCACTGATACATTTAAAATACCAACCTTCAAAATACGTATGCCGCTTGCGTTCCCCCTGAAAATGGGCAGGATTCTTCATGATTTACCCCCGCTTTGAATGCCCTGTATTGAGTTTAGGTGGTATGGTGCTAGACACCGATTGCCATCTAGGATAATCGATATCTGCATTAATTTTCTAGCAATAAAGCCACTATATTTTTGGCTTGATCCGGTCCTCGACCGTCGGAAGTTCATCCTTGCCAATTTCGACCCTGTATCCGCGCCGCATACGTTCAAAATATACGATGCTTTCGAGGCTATAACCAATATCGGCATTTTTGTCACCAAGCATGAGGTGGCGCATATGTTCTAGCGAACTTAATAACGGTTTTTGGGCTTCGCTTGTTGGGTTTGGCGTTGCGCGCGGGATGTTTGCGGCTGCGAGGGTCGTGCGTGTTGTGTTGCTTGCCGTTGTTGTGGCATGTGGCGGCGTCCCATTTGTACCGGTTTCGGTTCGATCGTTGTGATCATCAAAGGAAATGAATGTCCATCGACGACAGGGATCGGTTTGACGATTAATTTCTCAATGGCAGTCAAGAGTTTCTTTTCTTCAAAATCACAAAACGAAAGTGATGTTCCGACATTGCCAGCGCGGCCACTGCGGCCAATGCGGTGAACGTATGTTTCCGGCACTTCTGGCAGGTCATAGTTAATCACGTAGGATAGTCCGTCGATGTCGATGCCTCGGGCTGCGATATCAGTTGCGACTAACACGCGCGTGGTTTTGCTTTTAAAGTCGCTTAAGGCGCGGACTCTGGCGTTTTGCGACTTGTTGCCATGAATCGCCTGTGCTCGGATACGGCTGTCATTGAGTTCGCGAACGACACGGTCAGCACCATGTTTGGTCCGGGTAAAGACGAGGACCGAATCGATCTGTGGATTGCCTAGCAAATGAATCAAGAGGTGGCGCTTATTGGCTTTGTCGACAAAATAGACCGTCTGTTGAATCTTCTCGACGGTCGGGGATTCCGGAGAGATTGAGACGTGGATTGGATCGACCAAAATGGCCCGCGAGAGTTTGACAATTTCTGCTGGCATTGTCGCTGAAAAAAACAAGGTTTGGCGCTTGGCGGGCACTTGGGCAATCACGCGTTTGACGTCGTGGATAAATCCCATGTCGAGCATTCGGTCAGCTTCATCGAGGATCAAAATTTCAATTTGGGCCAACGTGATAATGCGTTGGTTGAGCAGGTCTAATAAGCGGCCGGGGGTTGCGACAAGGATGTCTACCCCTTGTCGCAATTGGATTTCTTGCTGATTTTGCGAAACGCCCCCAAAAATGACGCAGGATCGCAATCCGGTATGCCGGCCATAGGTTTGCATGCTTTCGTGAATTTGCAAAGCGAGTTCGCGGGTTGGTGTCAGGATCAGGGCGCTGATTGAGCGGCGTGGTGAACGCGCTTTGTGCATCAGGCGTTGTAAAGTTGGCACGGCAAAAGCGGCTGTTTTGCCAGTTCCAGTCTGCGCACAACCTAGCAGGTCGCGGCCGGATAGGATCGGCGGAATAGCCTGGACTTGTATTGGGGTTGGATGCTTGTAATGTGCTTGTTCAAGGGCTTTGAGGATAAGTGGGGCGATATTTAATTCAGTGAAATTCATCTAATCTCCAGGGGTTATATTTGCATCAAAAAACCGCTACTCCCAATGAACAGAAGTAGCGGTCAGTTCAAGCGGCTCGGTTGGTTAAGCAAGCTGAGCATATCACAATTTGGTAATTACTGCAAAAAGACCTATTGATTAGACATTTTAATGTCGCCATTTCTTAATTTCTTGGAGACGTTCGCGGATGACTGGGCCGATGGTTTGGACAAGAATCACGATGATCAAAACCAAGCCTTGGAAGGTATCTTGAATATCCGTGCTCAATGAGGGGACACTCACAATAATGAAATTGATTGTTGTGTAGGAGAGTGCACCGAAGAAAACGCCGAGGATATTGCCGCGACCGCCGGCCATGTTGATCCCACCGAGAACGACTGCGGCAATTGCGTACATTTCATAACTCTTACCCGAAGATGCGGGCGTAATATTGCCGATTTTGGCAGCTTGGATAAAGCTGGCTAAACCGACAAGCATACCCGTGATGATAAAGACGGATACTTTTTTCCACTGCACGTTAACACCGGCGAGATGGGATGCCTTTTCATTGCTGCCAACTGCATAGATACTCTTGCCGTATTTGGTTTTGCTCATAATAAAGACAAAGATGATTACTGTAATAATGAAAACAAAAGTAATATACGGGATTGATAAGCCCGGTAGACTCCCGGTACCGAATTTCATGCGCATGGCTTCATAGTTTTGGTTGCTTTTAAGCATCGCAAATTGGCTGCTCGATGAGCCGGTAAGATCGGGACTAATTTCTCGAACTAAATAGAGCGATATCGAGCGGTAGATGAGCATTGTGCCGAGTGTCACGATGAAGGGTGGCATTTTGGCATAGCCGACGAGAACGCCGTTGATTCCGCCAGCGATGGCCCCGGCAGCGAGCGCGGCAAGCAGCGTGATGATTATGTTGTCCGTCACATTAAAGGTGACAATGGTTGCCCCGGTCGTTAAGACGAGTGCTGAGCCAATTGATAAGTCGATCTGGCCGGTGATAATAACCAGCCCCATTCCAAGTGCAATCGTGCCGACGATCACGGTGTTCTGGCTTGAAAGGATCGCAGTGATATGCTGCCACCTAAAGGTATTGCCAGCTGCCTCAATGGTCAAGGAATACACGAACAGGATAATGAAGAAAACAAATACAAAACTATACTTTTTCCAAGCGGTCTGGATCAGTCTTCCGACTGTCGGCAGGACCTTTCGCATAATCGGTTCAGCTGACATGATCATGGCCTCCACGTGTATTTACTGCATTGGTTGAATAGAGCATGACATCGTGTTCGGAAATTTCGGTATGGTCAAAGATTCGGACAATTTGGCCTTCAAAAAAGACCACACAACGGTCGGAGACTTTTTTGATCTCTGGGATTTCAAGGGTGTTGATGATGACCGTTTTGCCCTCGCTAGCAAATTTTAAGATTAGTTTATAGATTTCTTCTTTGGCGGCGACATCGACGCCTTGGGTTGGATTGTCAAAGAGTAGCAAATGGGCGTCGGTGTTGAGCCAGCGGGCTAAAAAGACTTTTTGCTGATTTCCACCGGAAAGCGAAGTGATGGCATCGTTGGGGTTTTGTGATTTTATGTTGAGCGCGTTCTTTTGATTGGTGTAGCGTTCAGCTTCTTGACGCTGGTTGATAATCATTTTGCGTCGGGATAAGACATGTTCGGCAATGACCATATTGTCGAGAATATTGAGATCGTGGATGACCGAGTTTTCTTTGCGATTGGAAGGTAGCATCGCAACCCCGTGCCTCATAAACGTATCAATTTTCCCTTTGATCAATTGGTTGTTGATTTTCAGAGAGCCGGTTTCAATCGGTTGGGCACCGAACATCGACTGCAAAAGCTCGCTCGCCCCGCAACCAGCCAAGCCCGTAAACGCGACGACTTCACCGCGATTGATTTTCAGACTAATATTGTTAAAGCCTGGCCCCGACAAATTGTCGAGTTCAACGTAGGTCTCACCGAGCGTTCTCGAACGATAAACATCGCCTTCGGTGAATTGCTTGCCGACCATGTCAGATGCAATTTGGTTGGGTGTTGTATCTGTAATCAAGCCAGTGGAAACAAACTCGCCATTGCGCAAAACGGTATAGCGGTCTGCGAGCTCAAATATTTCCGGCATTTTGTGCGAAATAAAAATGAACGATTTGTCTTTTTCTTGCGATTTTTTGAGAATCGAAAATAAATGTGCGATTTCTTCATTGCTCAGCGCGGTTGTCGGTTCGTCCAAGATCAACAATTTCGCATCTGCATGGAGAGCACGACAAATGACAAGTAGCTGCTTTTGGCTCGTTTTTAAGTCTGAGACGGACATCAATGGGTCGATATTAACACCAAGCTCTTGGAAGAGTTGGCGGGTGCTAGCTATCATTTTCTTGCGGTCCAACAGTTTAAATGGTGTTTGGATTTCGCGGTTCAAAAAGATGTTCTCAAAAACGGTCAAATCATTGACGACGTTGATTTCCTGATGAA
This sequence comes from Eubacteriales bacterium, assembly GCA_028685755.1. GTDB lineage: Bacteria > Bacillota > Clostridia > Saccharofermentanales > UBA5734 > UBA5734. The sequence goes on from JAQUDJ010000001.1 coordinate 31,293, forward strand.
CAAAAGCGATGCCAGCTGCTTCCATTTGTTTGATTGTGGGATTGTGAAAATGTGCACCATCAAACTGGATACTTCCAGAATCCATCGATACCACGCCGGTCAGGATGTTCATCAAAGTCGATTTGCCAGCGCCATTTTCGCCGAGCAGTGCATGGATTTCGCCCTTTTCGACGGTCAGATGGACATCGTTTAGGGCAAGTGAGCCACCAAAAGCTTTTGAAACGTGTTCCATTTCGAGGATCGTCATGTCCTGCTCCTTGGATTCGAGTGGGATATGAATCTGAATTAATTAGCGAGCGGGTGCGGACACATTGAAGTAGTATCCGCACCCGGTCTTGTTTAGTGATTAGATTGAACAAGGTTTGTTAAAATCAAGCGTGGCCTTTAAATCCTTCATACTTGGAAACATTGTCTTTGTCAACAATCCAGACGGGTTCGTATTTGCCATCGCCAACTTTATAGGACCAGTTTCCGTTTAGGTAGTCGAGCATATAATTGATGACATTCTCAAACATTTTCGGGGAGAAATAGACTGACATCATATCGTCAAAATACATCTGAGCGGTTGCCGATTGTGGCGAGGTGCCATCAATTACGGAATACAGTTCAGCCATGCCGCCGATTGCCGAGATGTAAACATCCATGTCAGCGAGATCTGCTTTGACATCGGCTGCAACCGTGTTGCCTTCGAGCAAATTGAGGAAACCGAAGGTCATTTCATCGTCCATCGAGTATACATACAGGGATCCCTGCGGTTTTGCATCAGCGACAATTTCACCGATTTTTTGTTCAAGATATCCGTAGGCACCATCGGCGCTCCAATTACAGACAGTTTTGTATTTGGCGGTCAACGCGTCAATTTCTGCCTGGGTCCAAACTTTGCTTGTTTTGTAAGTAACATTCTTGTCTTGGTCAAAGTATTCAATTTCGCCACGGAGGAACTGTTCAAAGCCTTCTTGACGACGGGAGCAAACGGTTCCGTTGTCACCAATTAGCGTGACCATGATATCGCCAGGAGCCATACCTTTTTGTTGGAGCCAATAGGCAATACCCGCACCACACTGCCAGTTGTCACCTGAAGCGTTGAGGATTGAGGACTTGTCTGGGCCTTCGATAATTCGGTCAAATGAAATGAACGGCACGTTCGCCGCGATCAGAGCTTCCTGACCGGCTTTTGCGGAATCTTCTAGTGCGAAGAATACGACACCAGCAGAATCGCCATTAGCAAGGATGGTTTGAACTTGGTCAACTTGTTCTTCACCGGTAGATGCTGGGAGGTAAACGGCTTTATACTTGCCTTCAGTGTTAATCGCTTGGACTTTAGCTTCGGCATAAGCACCAGCTTGAGCTGTCCAACCGTGATCCGGCGTCGGGCCCATGACATAGATCGTGTTGCCCATGGCGGCAGCGGGTGCAGCTGTTGTTTCAGCAACGGCAGTTGCGGCCGGTGCAGCAGTAGTGGCTGCTGGTGCGCAGGCTGCCAAAAGTCCGACAACCATGAAAATACTAAGGATAATTGCAAGATACTTTTTCATGACATTCTCTCCTTTTCTTTCTATAACAACCAATAATTGGTTATTACCACAATTAAGATGATGAAATGGATTTTCATGCAAAATCTGTTTCTCGACTAGTTACACGTACACGATCTGATGTTTCTCGCCAGATTCTAAACAGGCAAATACCACCTCCATCGAACGAATTATTTCCTGTGCATCAATTAAACTCGGTTGATCGTGAATCAAGCTGTCTATGAATAGGTCAATGACACCGGAACTCACTTGTTGTTTGTCTGTATTCGTCGAGATGCGATCGATTTCGTAATGTACTCGGGTCAAATCTTTGTGGGTTATTTCGAGTGAATATTCGGGATCACCATAGAGTTTCATGATCCCCTTTTCGCAATAAATCGTTGTGGAATTATTTTCATCGCCATAATACGTCCAACTAGTCGTCACCGTGCCAATCGCACCATTCTGTAAACGGATGACATGGATCGAATTGTCATCAACATCAATAGGTTGGCCATTTTCAAATTTCTTATCGATAGTCGCTAGGGTCGACTGCACCGATACCACTTCGGAGCCTGTCAAATAGCGAATCAGATCAATTTTGTGGATGCCAAGATCTGCCATTGAACCGAAGGCCGCCGCTGACTTGGTAAAAAACCATGTGTTTTTCGAATGATCAACACTCCAGTTTTCTGGACCTTGATGCCCAAACGTTGATGCGAAGCTTAACACGTTGCCTAATTCGCCGGAAGCGAGAATATCATGTGCTTTGCGATGTGTCGCAGTGAGGCGCTGATTATGTCCGATTAATATTCTGCGGCCATTTTTTTCTGCAGCAGATACCATCGCAAGGCAATCCGCGTAAGTCGTAGCCATCGGCTTTTCACACAGTACATGTTTACCAGCATTTAATGCCTGAATGGTAAGTGCGGCATGAAAGGCATTGGCTGAACAAACACTGACGGCATCAATAGTGGGGTCAGTGAATATGGCTTCGACATTGGGATAGACCTTGCCACCAAACGCCGCGACAAGGGACTCAGCCCGGCTCACTTGTTGGTCAAAACAACCGACCAATTCGGCATTTGAATTGTTGAAATATTCTATAGCATGTCGTTTATGAGCGATTGCGCCACAGCCGATGATGGCTACTTTGATCATGATAAGAATCCTCCACTCAGATGCGATTGAATAAACATGCGACACATAATTTGAGGTCTAGCTGGTAGGTCCAACAAATCCGCGCATATAAAGAGTCGATTGTCGGATCGCGCGAAGGCGATCTTGCAAAGTTGCTTCATACGCCTTGTCTTCAATTTCGATCGTTGCAGCGCCTTCATAATTTATATCGGTCAAAGCTGCAACAAATCGACCCCAGTCAACATCGCCGAGTCCAGGTAGTTTCGGCGCTGAATAGGCCAAAGGCGTTGCCATTGTGCCAACTTGGTTTAATTGATAAGGATTTACTCGGATATCTTTAAAATGAATATGGAATAATTTGTCGGCGAAATCGTAGACTGGCTTGATGTAATCCATCTGTTGCCAGATAAAGTGTGACGGGTCAAAATTGAGCCCAAAATTAGGGCTAGGAATCCGATCAAACAAATCCTGCCAAATTGCAGGTGTCGTCGCTAGATTTTTGCCGCCGGGCCATTCGTCTTGGGAAAACAGCATCGGGCAATTCTCGATAGCGATTTTGACATCATGTTTTTCAGCCCATGCGATCAATTCAGGCCAAATTTTTTCAAATAGTATTAAATTCTCTTGATAGGATTTCCATTGATCTCGGCCAATAAACGTGGTAACCATACCAATATTGAGTGACTGTGCGGCAACGATAAGTTTCTTCAGATGCTCAATCGCCCGTTCGCGGACTGCTAAATCGGGGTCGAGGGGATTGGGATAATATCCTAATGCGGAGATACTGACTCCGGAACGCTGTTGCTTTGTTAGAATCTTTAAAAGCATCTCATTTGTGAGGTGGTCTACGTCGATATGCGACACGCCAGCATAGCGTCGTTCCGCCTTGCCTTCAGGCCAGCACATGACCTCGACTGTTTCGAGATTTTCTTGCTGACACAGATCAAAAATTTGATCTAAGGAATAGTCGGGCAAGATGGCACTGACAAGACCTAATTTCATTTGTCGTCCTCTTCGCTACATGCTGAAAAGTCTTATAAACAAGATCCAGAGCAAACAAACCCTATAAGTCGAAATTACCATGATATTGCATATTCGTCAATATAATTTTCATTATTTACAATAATTCAAGGATTTATTTACATTTTTTACATTTTGGGCATATAATTATTCATAAGTTGTAAAAATTGTAAATTTATTTCAAGGTGCTATAATGACACATGTAATATTTTTAAGGATGTAACTATGCGCAGCTCCAAGCGAAAAATAACCATTCAGGATATCGCCGATTCAGCTGATGTTTCGATTGCTACGGTGTCAAGGGCGCTCAATAATAAGGACACAGTTAAAGCCAAAACGTATGACAAAATTATTCGCGTGATGCGCGAGCTCGGCTATGAAGATGCGCCGATAAGTCACCACAGCAAGCTGATTCTAATTCTTCTACCCGATATTGATAATCCATTTTATTCTGAACTCATTAAAGGTATTTCTGGGGCAGCAGACCGCCATGGCTTTCAAGAAATTATCTTGAGAACCGGTGCCCATCCGTTGACTTACAATTTTATTGAAGAAGTTGTCATTGATACGCATGCGGATGGTCTAATCACGCTCGACGCCATTTCCGACACGGAGGCGCTTGAAAAATTGTGTGCTAAAATTCCGCTCGTCCAATGCGCTGAATATAATGATCAAAGTAATGGCTCATTTGTATCGATTGACGATGTTGCCGCAGCTAAAATGGTGACCGAATATTTGGCATCTAAGGGCAAAAAGCGAATTGCTTTCATTGATGGACCGCGGCGTTATAAATATTCAAGATATCGCCTCGAAGGCTTTTTAAAAGGGCTTGAGCAGGTCGGGCTCGAGGCGAACCCAAATTTTATCGCGCAGTTGCCAGAGCTCAGCTATGACGCAGCATTATCGGTTGCGACCCAGATGCTGAGCATGACGGTGCGTCCGGACGCAATCTTCACGGCGTCCGATGTAATCGCCGGTGCGACATTAAAGGTCGCGAGACGTATGGGGCTGCGAATCCCTGAAGATCTCGGCATTATTGGTTTTGATAATACGAATGTCGCAATTATGTGTGAACCTGCCCTGACAACGGTCAAACAGCCCCAATACCAAATGGGCTTTATTGCATGTGAAATGCTGATTGAAAAGATCAAAAACCCGCTCACGCCACCACGTCAGGTTATGCTAGACGTTGAACTGATAATCCGGGAGTCTATGTGATTTCATAAAATCCACTATTTGCCACTTTTCTACATAACTTCAACACAATTCCTACTTATACTCTAGGATATAAGGAGGTGATTGTCATGTTCATTGGACTAATCTTGATTGGAATCGCTATTTATTTTGTTTTTAGAAGTACCCAAAACACAAATTACACTGGATTTTCGCATCCGACAAATACTACGAGTCAGTCACTCAAAATTTTAAACGAACGTTATGCCCGTGGTAAAATTGATGAAAGCGACTATCACAAAATGAAATCGGTTTTATCTGAATAAGGAAGAAGGAGAATTATTATGATCGGAACTGCTCTAGCACAATGCATCCAAACCTGTGGCCATCATGGACAAGAATTAGCTGCTTGCATTCAAATGATGTTACATCATTCGATGACTTGCTAAATAGTCCAAGCTACCCTTTTAGCGGCAGATACACGAATTAGACTTGATCTGATTTTTTCCTGCTCTTTTAGCTTCATAAAGAAGGCAATCGACGAGTCTGAAGAATGTCATGTAGGACTCGTCTTTTTGCGGAATGACCGACGCTAACCCGATGCTTATCGTGATATTTGAACAGGTGTTGCCTTGGAATTGAATGGCTAGATTTTCGATTGCCTCTCGAATTTTGTCGCACAGAATTTCACCACCTTTGATGTCAGTGTGTGGCAAAATCAATGCAAATTCTTCGCCGCCAAAGCGTGAAACACTGTCACCTGGTCGCTTGAGTTGATTAGAAATCGCAGTCGTGATGTTTTTTAGGCATTCATCACCTGCCAAGTGGCCAAATTGATCATTAAATATTTTGAAATTATCAATATCAAGCACCGCGATTGTCAAATGTTCTTTTTCTCGAGTTGCACGGCGCCATTCTTCTGCGACCAATTCGTCAAATTTTCGCCTGTTATAAATGCCAGTCAGTGGATCGATTGTCGACAATTGTTCTAATCGAGCGTTGAGCTGCTGTAACTCAATAGCTTTGACAAATGTTTTAACCCGCACCTGATAGTGGAAAAAGCCAAGGGCCAAGCAAATGAGCATAAAATAACTGGTATTAATCAAATGGGAATACTGTAATTGGACGGAAGTCTGATAAAAGGGCAGCAACGTGCGAAATATGGTATTTAATCCTAGGATGAGTGTAAATAAAACGATTGGATTGACGATGATAATGACCGACAAACTCAAGATGCCAATTAAGTAAACGGTAATCTGTCCATGTGTAGTTTGAGCATTCAATGAGACAAGCATCGACCATAGACCGATATAACTTAGAAAAAACCCAATTACCAGATTTCCCCATTTTGTTTGTTGCTTAGGCTTGTGTTCAATGGTTGAAAGTAAAATATAAAGTACTGCGCCAACTAACACATTGGCAAGGTGGAATAGGATGCCAAAAGGTGTCGGTTGGTTACCCAATTGTTCCTGAATTGAACTCAGGATCATTGCATATAGTGCGGACAATAGGAGTATAAAAATGGAAAATATTTTGATGCGATTAAGATTGGCTGATAAAGTATCTTTTTTAAAATCCTGCCGAAGTTCTAGCGGACAACGAATCGTTTGCAACGCCTTTTTCACACCCGACAAACTTTGCCTAGTTGTCCACTCCAAAAAACGATGGCTCATGCCTTTGATGGAATTTTTTTAATCAGTTCCTGTTTGGCTGAGAAGAGTATTAGCTCGATTTCAGGCAGATCAGACCCCGTGCACGTTAGCACGGCTTCCTTCTGAAAACCGATGGATATGGTAAATGATTCGATGCTTCCCGCTTGTAATAAGCCAAGTTCATCTTGGTATTGATAGTGCCAGCGAATTATCGCTCGATCGAGGAACTGATGATTTTCGATATTTATATCGAGGTCATCATCTGAAATTTGAAAAAACGGCTTGCCCTCAATGACGAGGTCTAATAATTGCATCGATTTTTCTGTCGGTACCCGGCTCAAAATCTGATTCATTTTTTGACGAATATCTAAGATACAATGTTTATTGCATTTTAATTCATTACAGCTAACTGTTTCATGTCTGATAAAATTCACCGTCAGACAACCTGCTTTCAAAAGTACTAAATATTAGGTCATTCGTATAACACGCACAAGTACATTATGAACGTATGTTTAATGAATAACAATATTTATTACATATTTGAATGTTTATTTTATCATTTGTCTCGAAGAGGGATATTAACGTGCGTGAAGTGTGAACCAGGTGCTGGTAAAATCACCTTTGAGAAGTGGCACCGCCCAGCCCAATTGCATCAACCAATCACCACCATATACCCCTTGTCCTTCATTGATCTGATAGTTGAGCTCCGGATCAAGCCCGGCTAATTTTAGACGGCGCAATGCCGGATTGGGCTCTGAAAGTGTCCGGAAATAATAAACAACAGCCTCGCGGCGGTCCTTAGAGACGATCATCCAAGCTGAATAATTGCCATCAAAGGGGCTTAATAGACGATATTGATCACCTAGTTGGACAAGGCTTCGGATTCGCTTATAATCGGTAGTTTGCTGTTTGATTGTCTCTCGTTCTTCGTCAGAAAGTATAGTCAGATCAAGTTCAAAGCCAAAATTGCCACTCATGGCGACATTGCCTCGCATCTCGAGTGACGTCATCCGATGAACCTGGTGATTCGGAACTGCCGAAACATGAGCGCCCATTGTACTCAGCGGATAAACTAAACTTGTGCCATATTGGATTTTCAGACGTTCAACTGCGTCTGAGTTATCACTTGTCCACGTCTGTGGCATGTAATAGAGCATGCCAGGATCAAAACGACCCCCGCCCCCAGAACAACTCTCAAATAAAATGTGCGGGAATCGTGTCACCAAACGTTCCATGAGCTGATAAAGTCCCAGAATATAGCGGTGTGCGACTTCTTTCTGCTGACCAACACTCAATTCCGCAGATCCCGCTTCACTAAAATTGCGATTCATATCCCATTTAACGTAAGAAATAGGCGCTGATAAAAACACCCGACTGAGCGCTTCAAACAAGAAGTCAATGACCTCTTGCCGTGTCAAATCAAGAATCAGTTGATTGCGTGCCTGTGATCTGCGACGCCCTGGAACATGCAAACACCAATCAGGGTGTTCCCGGTAAAGTTCACTATCGATTGAGACCATTTCTGGTTCAACCCAAATGCCAAATTGCATGCCAATTTCATTGACGCGGTCACCCAAATCCCGGAGCCCGCGCGGTAATTTGCGGGTATTGACTTGCCAATCGCCAAGGGAACTATTGTCATTATCGCGATGGCCAAACCAACCGTCATCCAGGACAAAAAGCTCAATGCCAAGATCAGAAGCCGTATGGGCGATTGCTTCGAGCTTTTCAGCATCAAAGTCGAAATAGGTAGCCTCCCAATTATTGATCAGTATCGGGCGGACTTCATCACGCCAAGGTCCCCGGCAAAGTCTTGCGCGATATAAATTATGGTAGGTTCGTGACATGCCGCCAATGCCTTGATTGGAATAAACGAAAACAGCCTCCGGAGTCTGGAAGTTTTCGCCAGGTTTGAGTGTCCAGCCAAATTCAAAATCATTAATCCCGACGGTCAGTCTGGTCATGTCAAATGCATCAACTTCGGTTTCAATGCAAAAATTCCCTGAATAAACAAGACTTATGCCAAAAGCCTCACCTTGTTGTTCAGTTGTTGTCGGTCGAGTTAAAACAGCAAATGGGTTCATCTGGTGTGAGCTAGATCCGCGTCTGCTTTCTAACCGAATCGTTCCATGTGAAAGTAACTGCCGTTGAACATGGCGTTCACGTTCATGAGCGCCCCACAACGAGATCAATTCATAATTGCAATCTGCAAGGTCGAGTGCAGCACTAGCTGCTTTTTCAAGCTGAATGATCTGTCCGCTGACATTTTCGAAACGAGCCGAGCGGGCGACTGCGTTATGATTAGCAAACACGGTATACATCAAATGAACAATGAGCCCGGCAGTTTCATCAACCATTTTCAAAACGAGCGTTTCGGCTTCTTGATCAGATTCCGTATAGGTTGCTGGCAAGCCTTCTAAGTAAGGTTTGCCAGGTAATACGAGATGACTTTTGTATTTTAATTCTGATAAACGACTCCCGTTTGCGAGTTGCACCTGGTATGCCGGCTGCCGCATGTCGCTGCTACCATATTGTGGATATTCCTGAGCTAGCGTGTCTAACGAGATGAATTTTTTATCTGGGATAGGATTTGGGTGAAAAGAGCTACGTTCACGCAATTGAACTAAACCGAGTCGTTCCTGACTAGGTTGAAGCGCGCCAGAATACTCCCACACATCAAGATCGCTTGACGAGAATGCCTGCGCTTTCAGACGGTTACCCCAATAGATGTGAACGGGATATCCTTCGATAATTTGAATGACATAACTTATCTGCCCACCCTGTAGGTGAAATAATTGATTTTTTTCATCAAAATGAATTGCCATACTTAAGTCCCCCAGATCTAACCAATCTGCACTCACTCTATAGTGCAAGATGCTATTATGTCAATTTTTTGTGGCGATAAAAATATATGTTAAACTTTGTGCACTATGCACATATATAAAACCGTTGTAACGTTTCCATCTCTCTGATATAGTGAACTCACAAGAATATGAAACGTTTCCACGTGTTATGTTGTCAACGTGACACGAACAGGAAGGTGACCTTATGGCAAGTGTGAAAAGTGTTGCGGAATTGGCTGGAGTCGGTATCGGTACAGTGTCCCGCGTAATCAATAATCATCCCGCAGTCAAACCCGAAACTCGCGACCGCGTGCTTGAAGCAATCCGAGCTTTAAATTATACCCCAAATGAAGTGGCACGCAATTTTAAAATGCAGAAGTCGATGATGGTCGCTTTGCTTTTACCAGCTGTCAACCATCCCTTTTTTGCTGAACTGGCTTATTACATTGAAGATGAGCTTGATCAACAAAATTACAAATTAATTCTCTGCAACAGCAAGGGTAAACCACAAAAAGAACTTTATTATTTTGACGTCCTCAATAAAAACAAAGTTGCTGGCATCATCGCTATTACCTATAACAATGTTGATCAATCTGTGACTGGTGATATTCCTGTGATTACAATCGACCGTCACATTTCCCATGAAATAGCCTGTGTAACTTCTGATAACTTCAACGGAGGCCGTGTCGCATTCAATGAGCTCCTTAAAGCAGGCGTCAAACATCCAGCTTTCCTTGGATACACTCGCGACCCATTTATCAACACCGCAAACAGCGAGGTCGAACTTCGAAAAGAAGGCTACTTAGGCGAAGCCCAATCGCGCCAAATTAAATGCCCGAATTTAGAAATTCCAGATATTGAAGGCGATTTGGGCGAACGAATTCTCAAGCTGTTTGAGACTGGCGCACTTAACGAAATTGATGGCATTTTTATTAACGGTGATGTTTTTGCCTCTCGATTTATCAAAGTAGCGACACAACGAGGTATTCGTGTGCCGGAAGATCTCAAAGTCATCGGTTATGACGGTTTGGCAAAATCGAGTTGGGATCAGTCACAACTTTCATCGATTCAACAACCCCTCGAAGACATGGCTCGCACCGCAGTTCGCCTGTTACTCAAAGCTGTCGATGGCGGTCCCGTTGTTCAAACAACACATCGATTACCGATCAAATTTCTCAAAGGCCAAACCACTTAATAAAGAGAGGAGGGCAATATGGCCACAGCGACTTCAACGATTGCCACGCAACCGTCAACTAAACAGGTGATAAGAAAATCGAACTTTGATCGAAGAAATAAATCTGATTTGAAACATTTCTGGATCATGCTTTCACCAGCTTTAGTTTGGTTGGTGCTTTTCCAAATTGTCCCTATGTTTGGCATCGTCATGGCATTTCAGGATTTTAATCCCGGCGCAGGTTTCTTTAAATCTGAGTTTATTGGTCTTGAAAATTTCAAATATATGTTTGAGCTCCGTGACGTAAGACAAGTGCTTGTTAATACCTTAGTGATCGCGCTAGGTAAAATAACACTCAACCTTTTTGTTCCATTGATTTTCGCCTTGATGCTCAACGAGATGAAACAGGTTCGTCTCGTCAAATTCATTCAAACAAGTGTTTATCTCCCACATTTTCTCTCTTGGGTTATTCTCTCAAGCATCATGCTCCAAATTTTTGGCTATAACGGTCCAGTCAATGCCTTTGTCATGGATTTGGGCAAAGAGCCTTTCTCAATCTTTCAGCAAGCAGACCTTTTCCGCGGCTTTGTTATCTCCTCCGATGTCTGGAAAAACTTCGGTTTTAACTCCATCATTTATCTAGCTGCCTTAGCTGGAATTGATGTAACGCTTTATGAAGCAGCCGAAATTGATGGCGCTACCCGTTGGGGTAAACTCTGGCATATTACCCTGCCAAGCATTCAAACAACGATCGCCCTATTGGCTATTCTCTCGCTTGGCAGCATTCTTGATGCCGGATTTGACCAGGTCTATAACATGTACAATCCCCTGGTTTATTCAACTGGTGACATCATTGACACGTATGTTTTTCGAGCAGGCTTGCAACAACTTGACTTCAGTTTCGGTACCGCTGTCGGACTTCTCAAATCCATTGTCAGTTTTGTTCTGATCACAACCGGATATTGGGTCGCTAAAAAAACTGTCGGTTATCGAATATTCTAAGATGGAGGAATAATATGGCATTCAAAAAATCGCTTGGTTCGAAAGTCTTTGACTCATTCAACATCGTATTCCTCCTCGTCTTGACTCTGCTTTGTCTAATTCCAATGTGGTATACCCTGATGATCGCTTTGAGCGATAAAGCAGCTGTCCAGGCTGGTATGGTTACCATTTATCCAATTGGATTTAATTTCTATTCCTTCCAATCGATCCTCGGCGATCCGAAATTTTTCCGCTCAATCCTCATTTCCTTCGAGCGTGTCATTATGGGTGCTGGTATCACCATGCTAATCCTTAGCATGGCTGCTTATCCACTTTCAAAAACGAGCAAACAATTTCCGGGTCGAAATGCTCTCATGTGGCTCTTTGTCTTCGCCATGTTATTCAACGGCGGTCTTATTCCATGGTTTTTGACCATGAGGACCTACAATATGATGGACAGTATTTTGGGGCTTGCACTGTGCGGCGGCGTGCCGATTTTCAACTTAATTCTGATGACCAACTTTGTCAAAAACTTGCCTGAAGAATTAGAAGAAGCTGCCAAAATTGATGGTGCTGGACCATGGAGATTCCTCTTTAGCATACTCTTGCCCCTCTTGAAACCGGTTCTGGCAACTGTCCTGCTCTTTACCTTAGTCAATCATTGGAACGATTTCTTCCAGGGCATGATCCTCTCGACCCGTGAAGAAAGTTATCCGCTTCAGACGTACATTCAACAGCTCGTTGTCTCGACCAACCTTCAGAGCATGTCGCAAATGTCTGTTGAACAGCTAAACCGGCTTTCAAAAATGAACAACGACTCGCTTAACGCCGCCAAAGTTTTCATTGCCATGATCCCTGTCCTTTTGATCTATCCCTTTATGCAACGTTACTTCGTCAAAGGTATTACGCTCGGTTCTGTTAAAGGCTGAGTTCTAAACATTTTCCATATGAACCCATTTACCATGATGTAAAAGGAGAATTTCCTTCTGCATAAATTTCCTATTATCTGAAAGGGGAGAAAATCATGAAAAGTCTAAATCTTAAGAAATTACTTGCTCTCGTTCTGACGGTCGCAATGTCTTTGGCCCTGCTCGCTGGTTGCGCCAGCACTGCCGGTACAACAGCTGCGCCTGCAGAAACCACCGCTGCAACACCGGCCGAAACCACTGCGCCGGTCGATCCGCTCGGCGCACAGCCTGAGTTGACCGTTATCACCCGTGGCGTCCCGCTGGATCCGAATCAAAAATACCCAGAAGGCCAGTCCCTCGAGGACAACGCTTACACCCGTATGTTGAAAGAAAAATTCAACATCGAAATTCAGAACGAATTTGCTGCTTCAAACACAACCACTGACTATAGCCAAAAAGTAGACTTGGCTATTGCCAGCGGCAAAATCCCGGACTACCTGACCAACCTAACCTACACTCAGTACAGAGCGATCGTCAAAGCCGGTATGGCAATGGATATTTCACAAGTCTGGGACGCATATGCTAGCCCGTTGACCAAAGAAGTCTACGCTTCAAACGGCGCCCTCTTTGATAGTCTCGTCAAAAAAGACGGTGCGATGTATGGTATTCCTGCATCTAACCCGCTACCAGACTTCTTGTCTGTCATGTGGATTCGTCAAGACTGGATGGACAAACTCAGCCTGAAAGCACCGACGAATATTGAAGAACTCAAAGCCCTCGCCAAAGCCTTCAAGGATCAAGATCCGGACGGCAATGGCAAAGCAGATACCGAAGGTTTGGCTGGTCCATCCATCGATGGCAAGCTTTATCAAGACATGAAAAACATGAACTTTGCATATCATTTTGACCAAGTTTTTGCCGCCTTCAATTCCTTCCCAGGTATCTGGGTCAAGGACGCATCCGGCAAAGCGGTCTACGGTTCCACAACTGCTGAAACCAAAGCTGCCCTCCAAGAACTTGCCAGCATGTATCAAGACGGCTTGATTTCCCAAGGCATGCTGACCTCCAAAACCGAAGAAACGCTTGCTAACAACAAACTGGGGCTTTTCTTTGGCCCTTGGTGGTTCCCCTTCGGCGACCTTGGCAACAGTTGGAAAAATGACACCACAGCCAACTGGCAACCTTACCTCTTGCCTTCAGGCACTGACGGTATCTACCAGGCTAAAGGCGGCAACGCTGCTCAGTCATTCGTCGTCATCAGCAAGGATGCTAAAAACCCTGAAGCAATCATCAAAATGCTCAACATCTTCAAAGCCGGCCTGAAAAACTATGTTTCTGAAGAAGATCAGACCACCATGGGTGACGGTGCTTACCCCATGTACCTGACGTTCTCGCTGGCAGAAGGCCCGGGTATGGTTTTGAAAGAAGCCAACAATTACTTTGATGGCAAAGCAACAGCAGACGACGTCCATGCCAATGTTGCCAACTATGACGCTTACATCACACAGGCTTTTGATAAAATTCTTGTTAGCAAGGTTGAACCTTTTGCTGACAGAAACATGTCCGCATGGGACTTCTCAGGCGAAAAAGCGAATGACTTTGGTTGGGTCTGGTCCTTCGGTGTTGGATTAACGCCTTATGTCCAAGGTAATTTCAACTGGGTCAATTCCCTGTCTTATGAAACCACCAAGACCATGGAAAAACGTTGGGCCAACCTGACGAAACTCGAATACGAAACCTTCTCTAAAATTATTGTTGGTCAGGCTTCGATCGATGAATTCGACACCTTCGTTTCCCAGTGGAATGAAGAAGGCGGCGCGCAAATCGTTGAAGAAATCAACGCAATGATCAACGGCTAATTCTCCCATCACACAGATAGCGACGTTCATGCTCGCTTAATCCTCCTCCTACTTAAGGCAGAAGGCACCTCCGGGTGCCTTCTGTTTTTTGTGAGGTTGCAGCATGCCTCCGGATTGGTTTTATGTCATAATTGTTTGGGAATCGTTCATTATAAGGAGTGTCCACGGCAATGAATATTCTAACGGTCTTCTTGAAAATTCTGCCAGTTATTTTATTGATTTTTTTAGGTATGAGCTTGCGTCGATCACGGTTCATGACCCTAGACCATGTACAGGTGCTAAAACGAATTGTCTTGAATATCAGCTTGCCTTCGATGTTATTTCTGGCCTTTGCTCGAACAACATTCAGTGTGAATTACTTAGCCATTATTGGGGTCGTATTTCTGACCTGTCTTTTGATGCTACTCCTTGCAACACTGGTCCTTAAGGCCCTCCATGTAACCAATCCTTTTGCCCCTGCGCTTTTTGCGGGTTTTGAAACCGGAATGATCGGCTACGCCCTTTATCTGGCGATTTACGGGGCAAGTGAAGTTTATCATTTGGCAATCGTCGATCTCGGTCAGGTCATTTTCGTCTTTTTTGTCCTTGTCTTTTTCTTGAAACGGCAAAACGGCAATCAAGAGCGCTTTGGTCAGCTCATGCGATCGTTTGTGACTTCCCCGGTTATTCTCGCCATTCTACTTGGTCTCATCTTCAGCTTGAGCGGGTTGACAGCCGCCGTTGATCAAATTACAGGGGGAAGTAGCCTACTCGAAGTCTTTAGCGTCCTAGCTAATCTGACTGTGCCCCTGATCACGATTTCGATTGGATATGAACTTCAGCTGAGTATGAACACCCTCAAATGGCCTTTGTTAACGGCGGTGCTTCGCTTGGCTATCCTAATGACACTGGCAACACTGATTGGCCAGTACCTGATTGTCGGTGTCTTGCATTTAGACAAAGCCTTTGTGACGGCACTTTATACCCTGTTCCTGTTGCCACCACCCTTTGTGATTCCGATTTTCATGCAAGAAAAGCGCCCTGAGGATCGTCAGTTTATCCTCAACACGCTTTCTGTGCACATCGTTCTCAGTTTGGTGGCTTTCCTGGTGTTAAATCTATTTATTTAATAACTTTAAGCATTTTAGCAAGCGTGAAAGTGAGAATTATATGCATTTTTATCAGTTAATTGTCCGGGTCCGAGATTTTGAGAAATCTGTCCGCTTTTATCAAGAATTTGTGGGTTTGACGATTCAGAAACGTATCGAACAGGGCGATTGGCGAATTGCCTTTATGGCTGACCAAGAAGGGGCGACTCAGATTGAACTGGTCTATATGCCAGATGGAGCGAAGGTTGAGTCCAAGGGCTTAACGATTTGTTTCCAAACTGAGGATCTCGATGGTCTTCGTGAAAAGGCTCTGCAGTGGAACTTGAATCCATCGGAAATTCGCTTCCCAGATCCGGAAAATCGCTACTTTTATGTCTACGATCCAGACGGCCAGTCGATTGAGTTTAAACAGAAGATACACTGAGTCCCTAAAGCTGTGTTGAGTCCTTTAGGACAGCTTATTTACCTGTTTTTCAAAAGCTGCTAAATGGCTTTCTGATGCTGTTTTGAGGGCGGAAAAAACATCCATGACATCGAGTGGCAAAGCATGTCCGAGGAATTCTTCATACATGGCAATATTGTCGATTTCTGCTTGAACGCCGGTTTGTGCGGCTTCGAGCAAGCTGCTTGGGACAACGAGATGACTTGCTGAGTCATCTGTTGGGACATTCATGCCATAATCATTAAACACCTCAGATAAGTAATCAATATGAGTCTCTTCAGATCTAATGATATTGGCGTAGGGGTTGGCACTGCCGAATTCAGCAATGATCTTGGCATATTCGCCGTGTGCCAAATATTCATCCTGGATGGCGTAGTTTAGCATGTCAACAACGGTGAGGTCTTCATCGCTGAGGGCGCCGGCAGCACCGTAGCCTACGAGCGTCAAAGTTTTATCGGCATCAGACAAACTGTCGAGAATGGTGCTGGCAGTTAATTCAGTTGTATGCTCAGCCGCGACGGCGGGTTGTTCATTGGCGGGCACGGTTGTTGCGGTGACTGTGGTGGCCGTTTGAGCTACTGTTGCTTGATTACCATTCGGGGCTACATTGCAGGCGGCTAAACCCATGACCAGCGTTGCGCTTAAGGCGAGGATTGTAACTTGCATGGATTTACGGGCGATTTTTACATTTTTCATTTTTTTGCTCCTTTAACTTACTTGTCTTTTCTTGATAGTTTCATTTTAGATAATCGGTGTGTGGAAATTGTTAGGGCAGATTGTTTCTTGTGTGATATTTCGTTCACACAAGAAACACAAAAGATGGCCTCTATTAGCTGTTGATGTTTTGAAACACAGCTAATAGAGGCCATTAAATTCGTGGACCTTCGACGTTTAGGCGGGCTGGATCAAGCCATCTTCGACACGAATGATGCGTTTGGCCTGTGATGCAATGTGCGGATCATGGGTAATCATAACGATGGTTTTGCCTTCGGCGTTAAGGTCTTGAAAAAACTTGAGAATTTCTTGTCCGGTTTTACTGTCCAAGGCACCTGTTGGTTCATCGGCGAGAATGAGTGGGCAATTGCCGACGAGGGCGCGAGCGATTGCAACACGCTGTTGCTGACCACCGGATAATTGATTCGGACGATGTTGCCAACGATCACCTAGCCCCACTCGTTCTAAGGTTGCGAGCGCTCTGGTTTTAGCTGAGTGACTGCTTTCACCTTGTATTAAAAGGGGGAGCTCGACATTGCGGAGGGCATTATATTTGGCAATCAGATTGAATTTCTGAAAGATAAAGCCGATCTTGCGATTACGAATACGAGCATAAAGGCGGTCCGATTGGTTGTGAATATCCACGCCATCAATGGTATAAGTCCCGCTGTCAATGGTGTCAATTAGGCCTATGAGATTCATCAAGGTCGACTTACCGGAACCCGATGGTCCAAGGATGGCAACAAATTCGCCTGCTTCGACGGTCAGGGAGACGCCTTTGAGGACATCAACTTTGCCTTCACCGCGGCCATAGGACTTGTAGATATCTTTCATTTCAATGATGGTGGACATCGCGTGTCTCCTTGTTTGTCGTTTCGAATTAAACGCGTGGCGGAATAGCGAGAATTTTTTCGATGATCTCTGTGCCAGTTTTATAATAGACTTTGATCTGTGTGCCAACCGTCAGATCGTCAAGACCAATTTCCTCTTCGACAGGACCGGTAGTCGTTTCACTTGCGGTTGTTGGTTCGGTCGAGCGCACGCGTTTGACGATTAATGTGCCAACTGGGATCACTATGCTGACCGTTTCCCCTGAGTATTCTTTGGCGATTGTTTCACTGGAAGCGCCTTTACCTGAACCTGGAGTACGGACGGCTTCAGTTTCTTCCGTTGTTTCATCAGCAACATATAAGCGAATAGTCACTTCGTTGCCGATAATTTCGCCAATTTCGCCGGAAATGTCGGCCATGACATTGGTCCCAACAGTGGTTGTAGCTTCATCAGCGGGTGCCGCTGCAGCAGTATCGCCGGCAGAAGCGGTGGTGGCGCTGGCAGCATTTGTGCTAGCGCTACAAGCAGTGACGGAAAAGGCTAAGGCCAAGATCAGGGCGAGTCCCATGATTTTCTGGATGATTTTGTTTGTTTTCATTTTTCTTCTCCTTGATGTGTGTTTTTTTTGTTTAATCGGGGTGAATGGTTTGAGAGGTATTATTCGTAATTAAGGGCGTCAATTGGCTTGAGGCCGGAGGCTTTGACGGCTGGGTAGAATCCGGAAATGATTCCTGTGATTACAGAGAAGCCGATACCGAGTAAAATACCGTCCACAGAGGGCATGAAACTGATATCTGTAAAGCTGAGTGCCCACGGTGCTATGGCACTGAGACCGGCGCCAAGTAGACCGCCAAATGCACTGATAAAGGTGGCCTCGAGGAGAAACTCAGCTAAGATAACCGGTCGTGCGGCACCGATACTTTTTAAAATGCCGATTTCTCGAGTGCGTTCTTGGACGGCAACCATTAGAACGTTCATGATTCCAATTCCGCTGACGAGCAGAACGATGATCGCCACAGCGATCAGCAAGGCGGACATTGTGCGGGCTGTGGCCTGGGCTGATTCAAGGACACTGCCTGCATCGGTGACCGAGTACACATCAGCAGACCCAATAGTGTCTTCGATATATTCTTGGATTTCAGTGATCGCCGGTTTCACGCTGTCGATGTCGTTCGCAAGAGCAACGAAACTGACTTGAGCGGCACTTGAGACACCGGATCTGGTTGTCCCTGAGGTATATTTGATCGCAACATCATAGGGGATAAAGGCCATGTCATCGGCAGAAGTTGAGTCTGCCGAAACACTTGTTGAAATACCGCCACTCCCGCCGATACGATCGAGTACGCCAACGACGGTAAATGAGGCGCCTTTGATTAGGACGGTCTGGTCGATGGCTGCTTCAATGTCACCATCAAAAAGATAGTTGGCCACGTTATAGCCGAGGACGGCATAACGGCTGCGCATCAACGAGTCCTCGTCAGTAAAAAGCGTGCCATAAAGCGGTTCAAGGTGCGTGATATCCGCATAGGCTTCGTTGATTCCTTGTATGGTGACCGCTGTTGAGATTGCACCTGCTGCAATTTCGGAGGATATTCGGGTGCTGACACCGACGCTCTCAACGTTTTGCAGAGATTCCGGCATGGCGAGGGCTTCGTCCTTCGAAAGCACCGCAGTAGTGGTTACACCGCTACCTCTGGCACGGGCGATTGTTATACTTTCAACAGAAAGCCGACTGTATTGATCCGCAACTTGGGCTTCGCCAGCTTTACCAATTCCAACGACGAGGATTATCGTAAAAGTACCAATTATAATGCCTAGTGATGTCAAAAAGACGCGGAATTTATTGCTCGTGACACTTAAAAAGACGGAGCGAAGTATTTCTACGGGTCTCATTTGTCAAGACCACTCGTCACGACTTTTTCACCCGCGACAAGACCGGTGATCACTTCGCTGACTGTCCCATTGGTCAAGCCGCAACTGACAGGGCGTTTTTCCAAGGTACCATCGTCGAGCTGGACCATTGCATACTGCTGATTTTCTTCAATAAAAATCGCTTTGTTTGAGACGAGCAGAACAGCTTGCTTTTCCTTTTTGATATAGGTGACAAAAGTCGTCATACCATCGAGAATTCGTTCATCGGGGGCGTCGAAACTTCCGGTGACCAGGTAGGTTACGATTCCAGTGCTATCAATTTTGGGTACGGTGCTGATTTCAGTGATGCGGCCAGCCTGATTGACTAAGGCGAGGGCATCGACTGTGATCCGCATGGCCTGATCGACTTTTAGATCAGAAATATCGGTTTCGGTGATGCTCGCCGTGACAAGAACTTTGCCCGGTTCACTCAATGTAATCAACCCCGTCGTTGTCGTGGGGGTCGCAGCAGCGACGAGATCGCCGACATCGCCATTGACAGCTTTGATGACTCCGGCAAATGGCGCTTTGAGAGTCGAATTGTCAAAGGCAGATTGCGCTTCAGTTAATCTAGCTTTTGCATCTTCCACGCCAAATTGTGCGGTGGTGACAGCGGCATCGGAGCTTCTGAGGTAATCGACTTTGATCTTCTGAATATCGTAGTCTTGGCTTTCTTTCGTATAGATTGCCGGATTGTTTGCAATTTCTGCTTGAACTTCGAGGTAGGTGCGTTCGATTGGGATTAATTTCTGTTGTTCAAGAGCGATATTATAATCGCGGGTCGCGATCGCCGTCTCGAGGGCTATTTGGGCTTTTTCAATCGCCAGGTCGTCATCGGTCTCTTCGGCAATTTCTAAGGCAACTTCAGCATTGGCGACAGTCAGGTCTGAATTGATCAGGTAATTGATTTTCAAAATTTCTTGATTGTATGCTTCAATCGCTGTCTTTTGCGAATCATAAAGCTCACGTTCTAATGAAATGAGTCTGATTTCCTCGGTCGAGATTGTATAATTGCGTGATTTGATGGCTTCTGAAAGTGATTCTTCAGCTTTGGCGACATTAAGTTGTGCAGTTGTTAGCGCGGCAGCTAATTCGCTCGCATCAATCCGGGCAAGTGGATCACCGGCGGCGACTGTTTGACCGGTGGTCACGAGAATTTCGGTGACCTTGCCTGTGACATCGAAATTAAGTTGACTGGTCGGCATCGAGACACGGCCATCGGCATACAATCCAATCAATAGATCGCCCTGCTTGACTGCCTGGGTGGCAATTTTAACCGAATCGGCGGACGTGTCACTGGCACAAGCCGCGGTGCTGATTAATATTGATGTTAGAAGAAGTAGGACAACGGGGACTTTTACTGAACGACGCATTTATTCACATCCTCTTGCTTGATGTTTTAAGCATATGATTTAAATGTGTTGAAATTGTCAGAAGTATCTAAGCCTTGTGTGAATTTCCGGTCGCGAGGGAGGCTTGATTGTCATATTGAAGACTAGCTTTGCGATCACATTTTCAACACATTCTTCCGGCAAAATGGGCATATGAGTGAAGCGTTTTCGATCGATGAGCAGATCAAACAATGGCAAATCCGGCAAGATCCGCACGAGGCAGATCGGATTGTCACAGCCTACCAGCCATTTATATTGAAAACGGTTTCGTCTTTGGCGGGCCGTTTTATTGAAGTTGAAAATGATGATGAATATAGCATCGGGTTACATGCGTTTTATGAGGCCATGCAACGATTTAGCCTGCAAAATGGCCACTTCTTAAGTTTTGCTCGCCTCGTTATGGCTAGTCGAATCAAAACATTCTGGCGTAAAAACAACAAAACTTTCGCCCTCAATCTCGATGATCTGGAGATTTCGGATGCCTCGATCCGGGACTTGACTGGGGAGCTCAGCATGGCGGATGACATTATACTGTTTGCTCGCCAATTGCAGGTTTTTGGTTTGACATTAATGGATCTCGTCCAGGGCAGTCCCAAGCATCGTGACACACGCCAAGCCCTCTTGCAGATTGCCAAGCGATTAAGCAATTCTGAAGATTTACTCGCTTTTCTTTTTCAAAAAAAGCGTTTGCCGATTCAAGCGATGGCTAAGCGCTTTCACGTTAGTGGAAAGATCATCAAAAACCATAAACCCTTTTTAATTGCGATGACCATCATTTTTGCCAATCCTCATTCAGAGATCGCCGATTGGCTAAAATGGGTTCAGCGCCCATGAACCACAAAATAATTTTCTGCCGCTTTTAAAAAATGGTCCCGAAAATGAACAACCCTGTTGTATTGTTTGGTGAAGCTCAAAAAACTGCAAGATTGGAGGTAGAAACATGAATCGCTTAGGACTTGTTTTGCAAATAAGGCGCAATGACGTGGTTATTTTGTCAGAAGATCACGACTATTTAAAAATCCGGCGCCGTGATGGCATGGCAATCGGTCAGACGGTTCGTTTTTCACTTTCAGATGTTATTGAGCTCAAAACAATCAAATCGGAGGGTATTAACATGAGTAAAAAATGGATTACGGTCGCTGCAAGTCTAATGCTAGTCGCAGTCATCGGCATTGCTGGCGGGTTGGTTGGTTTAAATCTAGTAGCTGGTCCGAACAATTCTACGGACGTGCAAACAGGTTCTGTCGAAGTCGGCACAACTGCGCCTCAAGCTGCATCAGCAGTTGCTGCGATTATGGCAATTGATATTAATCCGAGCGTGGAATTGTCTTTGGATGCGAACGGTATTGTTATTGAGGCAACCGCAACCAACGAGGACGGCGCGACCTTAGATCTCGTTTCATTGATTGGCATGACGGCTGATGCTGCCGTTGATTCGGTGGTTGCTCAAGCAATTGCCGGCGGATTTATTAATGCTGAAGACTTAGTCGAAGACTTTGTTGTCGTAACGACCGTTCAGCTCGATGAAACTGTTGAACCACTATATGACTATTTGCAGACACGTCTGCACCAGCGGATCGATACAAGCGTCGAGCTCCAAGATGTTAGTTTAGCGCTTCTACAAGCGACTGAGCAGCAACGGATCCAAGCTCACACTGAAGAAGTTCCCCTAGGTTTGCAGCTGATGAATCAACGCGCCGAGGAACTCGGTTTGATGACCGCTGCGACAGTTCGCGAATTCTTTGGTAATCCTGAACTCGCAGCCCTCGCCGAAACTGAAGGCTTTATCTGGCGCCGAATTGGGACCGAATTAGGTCAAGGTGTCGGTGCTGGAGCGGGCACGGGCGAAGGTGTTGGTCCGGTTGACGGCGCCGGTCCGGTTGACGGTGCAGGCCAAGGCGCTGGTCAGGGTGCTGGCATGCCGAGCGACACAAGCGGCACAGGTGAACCAATTGGCACGGGCGAAGGTGCTGGTGGTGTGAATCGCGGTGGTGGCGGTGGCTTGAAGGATGGCAGTGGAGCTGGTCAGACGTAAGATCACAACTCGCCAACTGAATATTGGATGAAATAGCGCTCTGTGACAACGTTGCAGAGCGTTTTCTTTTTTTTAGCTATTATCATGAGCATGGATTGTACAAAATGTTCAAGTAAGGGCTGCCGCGTTGCGACATCCACGCCTTGCCAAGATAATAGCGCGGCGTATAAGGCAGATTATCAGTCGGACGACATCCGCGAGTACACAATGGCGGCGTCGGAGCTGATTGATAACGGTCGCGCCGGATCGTTGTCGCGTCTGCAGGAAATCATCGAATACGCAAAGCTCCGCGGTTATCGCGAAATCGGCTGTGCGTATTGCTACGGTATGGAGAAAGATGCAGGTCGCCTCCGAGAAATTCTCGTTGCGGCAGGTTTTGTCCCGCATATGGTTTCTTGCACTGTGGATCAAGTTTTAGAAAAGGATCTCGACCCGACCAAGATTAAAGACACAATCTCCTGTAACCCTCTTGGCCAGGCGCATAAGCTGAATCAAATCGGTGTTGAATTGACGCTCTTGATGGGTCTGTGTCTTGGGCACGATATGTTGCTTCAAAAGAATTTGGTGATGGATTTTACGACCTTTGTTGTCAAAGATCGGGTACATCAGCACAACCCAATTGCCGCACTGGGATGACACCACGATGATCATTGAAGTTTGGTCTGACTTCGTTTGTCCTTATTGCTTTGTCGGCAAAAAACGGTTGGATGCTGCACTCGCATTAATTTCTGAAACTGAGACCAAGGCTGATATCGATGTTCACTTCCGGACTTTTCGGCTCGATGCTCATCGTGACAACTATGGTGGGATAAATTTACGCGATTCACTTGCGGCAAATGGCTACCAATCTGCCAAAGTCGATAAAATCCTCACGGTAACAGCCGCATTGGGTCGCGATGATGGACTTGAATTTAATTTAGATGCCGTAAAGCCGACCAATTCAACCGACGCCCATCGCCTCGGCCAGTATATTCGAACGATCAGCGCAGTTGCGGAAAGCGATTATATGAATCGCGTTTTTCAGGCCTATTTCATCGAAGGAAAAGTGATCAGCGACTACGATGTATTAGTTGAATTAGCTGTGGCCGCAGGTATAGACGAATCGCAAGCTCGCACTATCCTCAACGATCGGACCGCCTATCTTGACATCATCCGTGAGGACGAAAAAGATGCCTATGAAGTCTACTTTGATGTCGTACCTCACTTCCTATTCGACCGCAAAACAGCCCTATCCGCTGTCCACCCTGTCGAAGTCTATCGCAATACCATCATGCGAGCCCTGCAAAATGAAGAAGTTGGGTAAATGGTGTCTAGCACGTGCTTGGTACGTGCCTGACACCGTTTACCCATCTCCCGTGTTAAACTGTTCATATGAAAAAGATTAATCATTTCTTCCTGTTTCTGGTTATTATTCTCTTAGTCTCTGCGGTTGGCACGTGGTTTTTGACAGTTGACCGGTGGTTGGTGCGAGTTGACGAGCCGCGTGAAAGCGATGTGGTTGTCGTGTTACTTGGGAGTATTCCTGACCGGATTATTGAGGCGGCTGATTTGTATCATCAGGATTATGCCGAGAAAATTGTCATGGTCGCCACGCATAAGCAGGGTTATGACGTACTGTTGGCGCGTGGCGTTGATGTGCCTTTAGAGGAAACGTTGAATGCGGAGATTGCCCGTCAGCTCGATGTGCCTCCGGAAGCGATCGTGATCATCCCCGGCGATTCACGCAGCACACAAGATGAGGCGGTCGTTTTGCGCGATTACCTTGCAACCCACTCCGAAATTGACTCGTTGATTCTCGTCACCTCCACCTATCATTCCGGCCGCGCTGCCGTGATTCTTGAAAAGGCGTTCGAAACGCTTGAACGCCCGATCATACTGACAAGCGTCCCTACCCAATACGACGATTTTTCGACATCCCACTGGTGGGCTGATCGCAATCAGTTTAAATATGTAATCATGGAAACCCTAAAATATGTCCACTTTTACCTAATCGAGCAATTTGAATTGGGCAAGCAAGCTTAGGGCTTTCACAAAATCCACACATTTTTCGATTAGGCTTGCAAAGTCGAACCTATTTCGCCAAAATATGCCACAGATGCCTCGATTCATTCATCAGGAAAGCAGGAACCCGCATGAATTTCAAACATCAGAACCGTCTCTTCGTCGGTTTGCGCTATGCGCTGCTGATCGGACTCCTCGGCTTTGTCAGTTTTCAGACGTTTAGTCACGGCTTAGGCAACAAGGCATACCCTTCGATTCACAGTCTTTGCCCGTTTGGTGGTCTGGAATCGCTGCTCGCTTTTGTCGCTTATGACGGGGCGATGCTTAGTAAGATCTTTTCAGGAACGATGGCACTCTTTTTTGTTTTCTTGGTCTTAACCCTACTCTTCCGACGAGCCTTTTGTGGTTTGTTGTGCCCACTTGGCACAATGCAAGAACTCTTCGCCAAGGCTGGCCAAAAGATTTTCAAGCGTCGCCTGATCATGCCTTATCTCCCGGACTTGATCTTGCGCAAGATGAAATATTTTGTCCTCGTTTTGACCGTTGCAATGGCTTGGTTGACTGGCACATTGTGGTTCCAACTTTATGACCCTTGGACAGCATATGGCCACATATTGAGCCCCGATGAGCTCCTAAACACATACTTGATCGGGCTTGTTGTTCTCGTCATATCGCTGATCGGTTCGTTCGTATATGATCGCTTTTTCTGTAAATATTTTTGCCCGCTCGGTGCGATCAACGCTATCATCGGTAAGATCAGCCGCTTTACCGTCAAGCGGGAGCCGGATGTCTGTATCAATTGCTCGCTTTGTTCGATAGCTTGCCCAGTCAATATCGATGTCGCCCATGAAGTGAACGTGACCTCTGCGGAATGCATCAGTTGCGGTAAATGCGTCGCTATTTGCCCGAAAGAAGGCGCATTGAACTTTCGTTTAGCGCGTTGGAAAGTCTCCCCACTCCTGGTGATAGCGTTAGTTGGTCTTGTTTATTTTGGCGGTATTTTCGTTTTCCAGCTCGCTGGTTATGACCGATACGATAAAAATCGCGAAGCCAGTCTTTGGGAGCTCGCACAGTCGCAACAAATGTCCGTGGCTGAATTTAAATTGGCCTATGATTTGCCTGCATCCCTACCAAACCGAGCCACGGCAAGCGAAGTCGAATATGCCATTCCGTTTTATAAAATGGCTGAACTCAACGGTATGGATCCCGCTGATTTAAAAGCCCAATTCGGGTTTTCAGCTGATTTTAATGACGAAACACCGTGGGGCGATGCATACGGCGAGGTCACACTTGAACGTATTGCGACGCTCAATCAAGCTGATTATAGCGAATTATTGGCGGCCTATGGTTTAGCCCCGGAAACAGCCCCGACGACACAATGGAAAGCTGTTCGGGAGCAAGTCGAAGCCTATATGAATTTGCAAAATACCCAATCCGGTACTGGGAGCGATTGCGCTGGCGAATAGTTAGCGTTGTGTCTTCAACTGACCAGCATTCAGGTAAATGACTGCGGCCAGAATGATCACGGCACCGACCATGGCAGTGGTCCCGGGCATTTCGCCCATCACCCAAAAAACCCAGATTGGATTCGCAATTGGCTCAGCCATTGCCAGCAGATTTGCTGACAATGGCTTTGTTTTTTGGATACCAAGACCAAACAACAGATAGGCAAGACCTAATTGGAAAATACCTAAGGTCGCTAAGGCGAGAACCGGACGCACATGGTAAGTTTGAGTAGTGAGTAAAAAGGGCAATCCTACGAGGAAGGTGCTGACTTGACCGATGAATAGTGCGACCGGTGTATCGCATTCGGGACGATTATTCAACAAAAAGACAACGGCAAATGTGACCCCAGTACCAAGCGCGATGAGATTGCCGATGAGATTCCCTGCGCTTAAATCATCGATGAAAAAGAGTGTAATGCCAGCGGTTGCGACGAACAAAGCAACGAGCTCCCGGCGGGTGGGCATGTAATGATAGAGTAGTACGCCTAGGATAACGATTACAAACGGTGAAATGTACTGCAACATGATGGCATTAGCCGCCGTTGTCATTTTATTGGCGATCACAAAGCCAGTTTGGGTGAGCATCAAGGCGAGGCCAGACAACCAGGTGGTTTTACTCGGTCGGCGAAACAGTCGGCTTCGATAGGCGAGTAAAAAAATGGCTGCGGCAAAGGCACTTCGCCCTGAAGCGATCGCCATCGGGTGCCAGGGAATGTATTTAATGAATAATCCCGCCATGCTCCATAGCAGCGCGGCGGCGACGATCAAGGCCGGACCAGGGAGCCGGTTGATATCAAACTTTCGCAGCTTCGCGTGCGTGTTCACTTGACTGTCGATCGCTCGTTACCTACGCGTAAAGTGCGTCGACGCGGGCCTGTAAGGCTTCATCGTCAAGGTATTCATCGATCGGCAGACCACTGTCGATGATGCCTTTCGGGGTCAATTCAATGATTCGGTTCGCGATCGTTTCGATGAATTTGTAGTCGTGAGAGGCGAACATTAGATTGCCTTTAAAGGCGATCAGGCCATTGTTGACAGCGGTGATTGATTCAAGGTCAAGATGGTTGGTCGGCTCGTCGAGGATCAGGACATTTGCCGATGACAACATGAGGCGGGAGAACATGCAACGCATTTTTTCACCACCAGACAAGACACTCGCGCGTTTCATCGCTTCATCGCCAGAAAAGAGCATTTTGCCGAGGAAGCCGCGGCAGTAGCTTTCGTTTTGATCACTCGAATATTGGCGGATCCAATCGACCAAACTGAGGTCACAATTTTCAAAGTATAAGGTGTTGTCTTTTGGCAAATAGGCCTGTGATGTCGTCGTACCCCAGCGGAAAGAACCTTCGTCGGGTTCCATCTCACCTGCTAATATTTGGAACAATGTCGTCCGCGCTTGATCATTGCGCGACAAAATCGCCACTTTATCGTTCTTGCTGAGGCGGAAGGTAATGTTGCTAAGGACCTTTTCGCCATTAATTGTTTTGCCTAGGTTCTCGACATAGAGAATATCTTTGCCGGCTTCGCGCTCTGGTGAAAATCCGATAAACGGGTAGCGCCGCGAGGATGGCAAAATATCATCGAGGACGATTTTGTCGAGCATCTTTTTACGCGAGGTCGCCTGCCGAGCTTTTGATGCATTCGAGCCAAAGCGCGCAATAAAGGCTTGTAATTCGGCGATCCGGTCTTCTTTCTTGCGGTTCTTTTCGCCAATTAAGCGGGTCATCAGCTGGCTGGATTCGTACCAAAAGTCGTAGTTACCGACGATCAATCGCGCTTTGCCAAAATCGATATCGAGCATGTGGGTACAGACTTTATTTAAAAAGTGGCGGTCATGGGAAACGACGATGACTGTGTTTTCATAGTCGATCAGAAATTCTTCGAGCCATCGAATGGCTTTGTAGTCAAGATGATTGGTCGGTTCGTCCAATAGCAGAATGTGCGGATTGCCAAACAAAGCTTGCGCGAGTAAGACTTTGACGCGGTCACCACTGGGAATATCTTTCATCAGGCTTTGGTGGAAGGCTTTGGCGACACCGAGGCCCATGAGCAATTTTTCAGCGTCGGTTTCAGCATCCCATCCATTTAATTCGGAAAATTCGTGTTCGAGATCCGCTGCTAAGTGCCCATCATCCTCTGTGAAATCGGTTTTGGCATAAAGCACTTCTTTTTCTTTGATAATCTCATAAAGGCGTTTGAAGCCCATGATCACGGTCTCGAGGACCGGATATTCATCGTACGCGAATTGATTTTGTTGTAGCGTCGCGAGGCGCTCACCCGGGGTGATCGTTACAGTACCGGAAGTTGGCTCAAAATCGCCGGAGAGAATCCGGATGAAGGTCGTCTTACCGGCGCCATTTGCGCCGATGACCCCGTAGCAATTACCAGGGGTGAATTTGACATTGACTTCGTCAAAAAGTTTCTTGTCGCTAAAGCGAACACTTAAATCTGTTACGGTGATCATGTTATAAAAGGGTCTCCAATCTGGGTGTATAACCAAATGCCGATTATACCGGATTTTCACAGTATAATAAACCCATGCCACGCTCATTTTATGTTAGAATTCTACCTAGATTATCTGCAGAGGAGCTTTCCATGGCAGCTGAGGTTTTTGTCACTGGCCATTTGAACCCTGACACCGATTCCATCTGTTCTGCACTCGCATTTGCCGCTTATCAACAAGCGATCGGACAACCGGCCAAGGCTGTCCGAGCTGGATCGATCAGCCCTGAAACCCAATGGATTCTTGACCGTTTCAAAGTCGAAGCCCCACCTCTGATTCGCGACTTACGCACGCAAATTCAAGATCTCAAATTAGACACCCCCAGACCCTTGACCCCCTACATGCCTTTGCGCAAAGCCTGGGAGGCGATGCGTCAGACGAAGGTCAAGTCGATTCCGGTAGTCGATCAACATCAGAAATTGATTGGCATCGTTTCCCTCGGCGATCTGGCTGAATTCGATATCGCTGCGGAGACGGTCCACACTATCCAAATGCCTGCTGAAAATTTAGTCGAAATGCTTTACGCAAAAGTCAGTGGTACATTGCCGAAGACCTTTCAGGCTAATTATTTTTGGTATAACGAACAAGACATCATCCCGGCCAAAAGTAATGTTTTTGTCGATAAAATTACCCAGGAATTAGTTGGCCAAGCCGTCGCTTCACGAGCAGCTTGCATTGTTCTCTGTGCCGGCAACGATGCCGATCTGACGAATCTGCCGCCGAAAGAGATCGCTGACATGGCTGACAAAGTCGGAATGCCGATTCTCGTCACCGCCATGCGGCCATATTATGCAATACGCTATGCACAACAGGCGGTCCCGATCAAAGTCTTCATGAAATCAGAGAAATTAATGGTCTTTTCTGCAACTGATTTCGTCGACGATGTTCGGGAAAGTATGCTTTCGACGCGCTTTCGCAGCTATCCGGTTGTCGATAGTGATAATCGGGTCCTAGGCACAATTTCCCGCTTCCATTTACTGCAGTCTGGCCGCAAAAAAGTGATGCTTGTCGATCATAATGAACGCTCGCAAGCCGTTCGCGGCATTGAACAGGCTGAGATTTTGGCAATTATTGACCATCACCGGCTCGGCGATGTGCAAACCTATGCCCAGGTCTATTTCCGGTGTGAGCCAGTCGGCTGCACCTCAACGATCATTGCCGGCATGTTCTTTGAACGCAACTTAGTTCCAGACCCGCCGATCGCCGGACTCATGTTGTCGGCAATTTTGTCTGATACACAGTTGTTCAAATCACCGACGTGCACCAGTAAAGACGTCCAAATGGCGGAAAAGCTCGCAGTCTTGGCAGATGTCAACTTAAAATCACATGGCCATGAATTATTTAGAGCTAGCAGCAATCTATATGACAAAACACCCAAGGAAATGTTCTTCCTCGACTTTAAGGAATTCTTCCTGGGCGATTACAAAATCGGGGTCAGCCAGATCAATTGCCTCGACGGGGCTGAGTTGGCCGATAAGACAGCAGCGATTCCCAAATTGATGGATGACCTCGTCGAAGCACAACGCTTCGATCTCTTGCTCTTCATGGAAACCGATATTCTTAAAGAAGGCACTCAGCTTTACTATTCCGGCCGCTTACGCCGTGAATTAGCTCAAGCCTTCAACCTCGATCCCGAGGATATCAAGGCTGTCAAATCCTTCTTCTTACCAGGTGTCATGAGTCGCAAAAAACAAGTTATCCCGGCATTAGGCAATCATCTGCGATAATAGAATGAGGCGCGTTTGATAAGTGTTACATTTTGTATTTTAAATTTTATATTTTATTTAGGGAGGCTAGACTATGTTGCAAGAATTTAAGAAATTTATTCTCCGGGGCAATGTCATGGATCTCGCCGTTGGTGTCGTTATTGGTGCCGCGTTCGGGGCGATCGTCACTAGTCTTGTCAATGACATCATCATGCCAATTATTGGTTTTATCACCGCGGGTATTAGTTTCTCGGATCTCAAAGTTGTCTTAAGACAAGCTGTGATGTCTGGCGCTGATATCACCACCCCAGAAGTAGCCATTACATACGGGCACCTCATCGAAGTAACGATACAGTTCTTGATAATTGCCCTCTGTGTCTTTCTCGTCGTCAAAGCGATCAATACATTACGCGAAAAAGCTGAGGCGAATCAGCCAAAAGTAGTTGCAGCGCCTGCAGCTAAGCCAGAAGATGTGCTTCTGCTCGAAGAAATTCGTGATTTATTGAAAAAGGCCTAATGATTGGCTCTGATTGATTACTTTGGGGTTAGAAGTCAGCTGCATCATTCATGCAGCTGACCTTTTTATTATAATCACTTATCTCGAGCCTTTATCGTATGGAATACCTTCAGCTTTTGGCGCACGTGATTTTTTCGAGGTGAAGACGAGAATGATCATGGTGACGATGTAGGGTAACATTTGATAAAGGTACTGCGAGTATTTTATTCCTGAAAAGCTCGGCAGGAAGGGAATGCTACCGCTGTACGAGCCAATGACTTTGAACAAGGCAAAGAACAGGGCGGCGCCGAATATTCGGATCGGATTCCAATTGCCAAAAATCATAACGGCAAGGGCGAAGAAGCCGTAGCCAGCTACGGTTGATTGGAAGCCTGAGCCGGCAGCAATGGTGAAGGCTAAGCCGCCAATGCCTGCGAGGAAACCAGATATGGCCACGCCAATATAACGAAGCTTGTATACATTGATCCCGACAGAATCCGCAGCTTGGGGATGCTCGCCACAGGCGCGCAGGCGCAAACCAAAGCGGGTTTGATAGATCAGGAATATTGTCAAAGCTAAAATGACGATGGCAACTGGCGTTGTCAGGTAGAGATTTTTGAAAATCATCGCTTCCCAAAAACCGGGGTTTTCACTGATGGTCAAGCCAAAGTTAGCTTGGGTTATCTTGATCCAAGTCGGAATGTAAATGGTGGTTTGACCTTGGCCTTGGACGGCCCAAGACAGAACAATTGCAAACGCTGGGGCAAATAAGTTCAGCGCAGTACCGCCAATGGTTTGGTCGGCTTTGAGTGAGACGGAGGCGAGGGCTAGTAAGAGTGAATAAATCAAGCCTGTGACCCCGCCAACCAGGATTGCAAGGAGCATCGCCAACTGGGCGTGACTAGCACCCCAGCCGGATTTTTCGGCATAATTTAAGAATAAGCTCGAAAACAGGGCGCCGATGATCATGATGCCTTCGAGGGCAATGTTGATTGTGCCGCTGCGTTCACTGTACATCCCACCTAAAGCAACGAGCAGGAGGGGGATCGCGAAAATGATAGTTGCGCTAATGATGTCAGCCAAGATGATCATGGGGCGACCTCCTTCCCAGCAGTTGCCGACTGTTTGATCAATTTACGGATGATGCCTTTGAGCAAGAGCGAAAAGGCTGATAAGTAAATGATCACCGAGATGATTATATCGACGATTTCTTTGGCAAATTCCGGTTGCATCGCTTCCCCGCCAACTTGGATATAAGAAATGAAGAGTGCGCTGAAGATAATTCCTATCGGATTAGACGTAGCCAACAGGGCTACGGGAATCCCGTTGAAGCCCATCGTTGCAAGTAATTTTTCGATGGTGTACTGGGCGGTTCCGCTCAGATAATAAAGTCCGCCACCAAAGCCGGCTAAAGAACCGGCGATTACCATGGAGAGGACAATGTTCCGTTTCGCGTTGATGCCAGCGTAGATACTGGCGTTGCGGTTGAAGCCACAAGCCTTGAGCTCGTATCCGAAAGTCGTGCGGTTGAGGACGAAGTAAATGATAACTGCAAGGATAATGGCCATAAATATGCTGATATTCATGTAGGTTGAGTCAAATAGCGTGTCAAGGCCCCATTTGGGAATAATTGCAGCCTTATTCGCGGCGGACATATTGGCGGTGCGGTCCGGATTGGATGCCCCATAATAATCAGCCAAGACCATCGGAATGTTCGCAAGCAATACGTTGACGGCGAAAAGACCGATCCAGTTAAACATAATCGAGGTGATAACCTCGTTGACATTGAAATAGGCTTTGAAAAGGCCTGGCATAGCCCCCCAGATCGCTCCGCCGAGCATTGCCATGATGAGCGCGGCGTACCACGGGAACTGCCAGACAATGCCGGAGTAGAGCGCCATGAACATGCCGAGCATATATTGGCCAGACGCACCGATATTAAAGAGTCCAGTTTTAAATGCAAAGCCGACGGAAAGACCGGTCATAATTAGAGGAGCTGCCTGATAAAGCACTTTGGAGAACTTGGCCGCTGAGCTGAACCCGACAACTAGAATCTGGCTCAGTCCGTAGACTGATTTTTCTGCCTTGAAGATCACTAACAGTAAAAATCCGAAAATCAGGCCGATGCCAATCGCTGCCGCCG
The DNA here is from genome assembly GCA_028685755.1 of Eubacteriales bacterium. Classification (GTDB taxonomy): domain Bacteria; phylum Bacillota; class Clostridia; order Saccharofermentanales; family UBA5734; genus UBA5734. The sequence goes on from JAQUDJ010000001.1 coordinate 64,320, forward strand.
AGGCGAGAAAGCTTTCAAAGCCCGGTTTGTTTTTCAGGGTATGCCAGGCTTGTTTGAGGTTGATTTTCATACCTGGCCTCCTTTGACATCGTTACGGCGTGCACCGGCCATGTAAAGGCCAAGTTGCTCAACGGTTGTTTCTTTCGGGTCGAATTCACCGACGATATTCCCTTCGTAAATCACGAGAATCCGGTCGGAAACGTTCATAACTTCGTCCAATTCTAAAGAGACTAATAAGACGCCTTTGCCTGAATCGCGCTGAGCAACGAGTTGGGTATGGATATATTCAATTGCGCCAATATCTAAGCCGCGGGTCGGTTGAATTGCAATGAGTAGTTCTGGATTTTTATCAATTTCGCGGGCGACGATAGCTTTCTGTTGATTACCGCCTGACATACTGCGCACAATTGTTTGCGCACCTTGACCACTGCGAATGTCGTATTTGCTGATCAGATTATCAGCGTATTGATTGACCGCTTCACGGTTGATCAAGCCGTTTTGATGGAACCGCGGCTCCCAATAGCGTTGCAGCACGAGATTTTCAGCAAGCGAGTAATCCAGCACGAGGCCGAATTTGTGGCGATCTTCCGGAATATGACTAATGCCGGCTTTTGATCGATCGCGAATGCTAGATTTGGTCAGGTCATGGCCTTTGAGGGTCAAACGACCGCTCACAGGCTTCTCGATGCCGGTCAAAGCATAAATCAGCTCGCTTTGGCCGTTGCCCTCAATGCCAGCTAGACAGACAATTTCGCCCGCGCGGACATTAAAAGAAACATCTTTGACTGCGTTGTTTTTGTGAAGCTTGGACGCGACAGTTAGGTGTTCGACTGCTAGGACGATTTCTCCTGGTATGAGATCCGCTTTGTCGACGATCAATTGGACGGGGCGTCCGACCATCATGCGGGACAGTTCCTCGACACTTGTTTGGTCGATATCCACTGTGCCAATGCACTGCCCTTTGCGCAGAACCGTGCACCGATCTGCCACTTCCATGATTTCGTTGAGTTTATGGGTTATGAACAGGATGGATTTGCCTTCCGCTTTGAGTCCGCGAATGATCGCCATCAGTTCTTTGATTTCTTGGGGAGTAAGCACCGCAGTTGGCTCGTCGAAAATGAGGATCTCATTGTCGCGATAGAGCATTTTGAGAATTTCAACACGTTGCTGCATGCCGACCGAAATGTCTTCGATCAATGCATCGGGTTCAACTGAGAGTTTGTACTGTTGGCTGAGTTGGACTATCTTTTGTCGTGCTTCATTACGTTTGAGAACGCTGTATTTCGTTGGTTCTACGCCGAGGATGATATTCTCGAGCACTGAGAAAACCTCGACTAACTTGAAATGCTGATGGACCATGCCAATATTGAGGGCGTTGGCATCGTTAGGATTGTTGATGAGGACCTTTTGGCCGTTTTTGTGAATCTCGCCATGTTCAGCCTGATATAAGCCAAACAGGATACTCATCAGGGTGCTTTTACCCGCGCCATTTTCACCAAGCAACGCATGGACCTCTCCCTTTTTGAGTTGCAAGGTGATGTTATCGTTAGCCTTAATCCCGGGGAATTCTTTGGTGATCTGGAGCATCTCAATGATAAAGTCGCTCATGAACGCCTCGCCTTTGATTTGGTGATGATAAAAAGGTGCCAGACACCAATTGGTGCCTGGCACCCCTATGCGGTCAGGTTGAGGTGGTGTTTAGCCCTGGTAATCGACCTTGACGAGTGTCACGGCCGGTTGGCTCTCGATATCGTTGGAGACTGTTAATGTGCCGTCTTGCAGGGATTTGAAAAGGGTGTTGTATTCGTCAACTGTGTATTTAGTTAAGCGCCAGGAATCTGCGGCGGTCGGTAGGCCAACGCAATCTTCTTTTGCGCCGAGCACTGCAGTTTGTCCAGCATGTGCTGCGTCCCAGACACCCTTGTTAGCATAGAGGGAGGTCAGCGCGATGCCGACTGACTCGGTTAATTTCTTCATGGCCGAGGTAATGATCGTCGGGGATTGTGCGCCCTGGTCGACGTCGACGCCAATGACTTTAGCACCTGCGGCATCAGCTGCAGCTGTGGCGCTCAGATAGATACCACCACCGCAGGAGAAGACCACTTCGGTCCCTTCTGTGTACCAACCAGACATTTTGGTTTTGATATCATCTGATGGGGCAAAGACGCCTGAATACCAATATTTAATCTCGACAGCATCTGCTGCGAGTCCGAGCTGAGCGGCTGCGGCGTCAGCGCCCTGAACATAACCATACCCATAACGAACGACTGCCGGAACGGCCATACCGCCGAGGAAGCCGAGTTTGGTGTAGCCATCCATGACAGCTGCATAACCGGCGAGATAGCCAGCTTGTTCTTCCTGATAGAGGATACAGTGGACATTTGCAGAGGTCTTAAAGACCGAATAGTCCGCCGTATGAGGGGTGCCATCGAGTAACAGGAAGTTCACTTTCGGGAATTGATCTTGAACTTCATAGATGGCTTCTTCAAAGAGATAGCCCGGGCAAACAACAGTCTTCGCGCCTTTGTCGATGGCAGTTTTGATAGTTTCTACGCGGGCTGCTGTTGAATCTTCACTCGGACGATAGTAAGCGTAGGTAATTTTGTTGGCTTCGGCGTATTGTTTGACGCCGTTCCATGCTCCTTCGTTGAAGGACTTGTCGTCGATATTGCCAACGTCAGTGACGAGGGCTAGTTCATAAGTGTCTTTTGCTTGGCATGCTGCCAGAATGGTGGTCATGGATAAAACAAGAACGAGAACCAGTGCAAGAGCCCAGAATTTCCTCATGATGTACCTCCAATTAATGATTGACTGATCGGAAAAAGGGAAACACGATTACTTTTTTATTTTATCACAAAGGTCAGAAAACATTCACTTTTTTACAAAAACAACCGTGTAAAAATTCGGCCCGAGGTTGAATTCGTCTGCGACTAAAAACCCTTCAGTTAAGCAGCGGGCGATCACGGTTTCACTGGCCAAACGATGGTCAATGGACGGTCCATATGGTGTTTCTAAGTGGTGGAATTCGATCACCGTTAACCGGCCAGTCGATTTGAGCAAACGATGGATTTCCTGTAAAAATAGCGGGTAATCAATGATTTCATGCAACACCGTTACGAGCAAGGCATGGTCAGCGCTAGTTGAATCGACCGGGAGATGTGTATCTGTCACAAGACGCAAATCAACATTGGTTAGGCCTTGATCCGTAGCCCGTTGACGAATCGCTTCAAGCATATCGTTATTAATATCAAGCGCAATGACCGGGGTATTGGTTTTTGCGGCGATATGCGCTGCCGGCAACGTAAATAAGCCACTTCCTGCCCCTATATCGCAAAGCACCTGGCCTGCAGTGTATCCGATACGGCGTAATGTGGTTTCCGGATTGAGTTCTGCCGCGCGAACTGGATTGTCGAGCTTTGACGGGGTGTGCGCGTGGTGATGTGGATGATTATGGATATCTGAATGATGATTGCTCATATGGTTATCTCCTTTGAAATCTGTCGATAGTTTAGTGCATACTGTGAAGGTTTGGATATCTCAGATGGTACAGTTTAGGCGCATATATGCTTGCTATACATAGCCGATTCAGCGCGCTCAGGCAGAATGTCAAATTAAAACAAGAGCAAGCTTTACCACTATTTCACCTACGTTTTGCAATGGAATGACCGACTTTTCTCTTGCACAATAATGCCATAAGCAAATTTTAATGTAGCAAGAGGTAATCGCATGAAATTAAATCTACAAAGCATTCAAAATACCGAATCATGGACTGCAAAAGGATATAAACTTCCCCAGTTTGATATTGAGGCGGTCACTCAAAAGACGATCGCAGAGCCAATGTGGATGCACTTTGGTGCCGGCAATATCTTTAGGGCTTTCACAGCTACGGTACATCAGCAATTGCTCAATCAAGGGCTATGCGACCGCGGTATTATTGTCGGTGAAGCCTTTGACGAGGAAATCATCGACAAAGCCTATACGCCATTCGATAATCTCAGCCTGACTGTCACATTAAATTCCGATGGCAATATTGGCAAAGAGGTCGTGGCAAGTGTCGTGCACGCGGTCAAACCGAGCACTGATATGGCCGAGATGATTCGTATTTTTAAGGCTCCCTCCCTGCAAATGGTTAGTTTCACCATCACGGAAAAGGGTTATTCGGTCAAAGGCGCCGACGGCCAGTATTTCAAATGGATTGCTGCCGATTTTGATGCCCTGCCCATGCAAAAGCCGTCGAGTCTGATCAGCCTTCTCACGATGCTTGTGTTTCAGCGATATCTAGCTGGTCAACTGCCGATCGCGCTCGTAAGCATGGATAATTGCTCCCATAACGGCACGATGCTATACAATGCGGTCATGACGTTTGCTAACGAATGGCGCAGTCGTGGTTTAGTCGATGAAGGATTCCTAGTTTATCTAAAGGATCCGGCCAAAGTTTCCTTTAACTGGAGCATGATTGACAAAATCACTCCGCGGCCGGCAGATGTGGTCGTCAACACCCTTAAAGCAGATGGTTTTGAAGATACCGACCTAATTATTACTGCCAAAAACACCTATACCGCCGCCTTTGTTAACGCCGAACCGACGCAATATCTAGTCATTGAAGATTGGTTTCCCAATGGCCGCCCTGCATTAGAAAACGGCGGTGTGCTTTTCACCGATCGAGCAACAGTCGACAAAATTGAAACCATGAAAGTTACGACCTGCCTCAATCCTTTGCACACGGTCATGGCCATTTATGGTTGCCTGCTCAACATTCCGACAATTGCGGATATTGGCGCAGACCCCCACATGAAAGCTTTTATCGAAAAAGTCGGCTTTGTTGAAGGAATGCCGGTCGTTGTCGATCCGGGCATCATCAAGCCTATGGACTTTATCAAAACCGTTGTCGATGTTCGTTTCCCCAATCCTTACCTCCCGGACGCCCCACAGCGAATCGCCACGGATACCTCCCAAAAGATTCCGGTTCGCTTTGGAGTAACGATCAAGTCATATCTTAAACGAGGGCTCGGTGAGGAAAAGAATTTACGCTATATTCCCCTTTTCTTCGCTGGTTGGTTGCGGTATTTATTAGCCGTTGATGACCAAGGTGCACCAATGACTCTCAGTCCTGATCCGATGCTCGAGGAATTGCAAGGCAAATTAGCAGGCGTCAAACTTGGAGACCATGGCCCCTTCGATGCAGCACTCCAGCCCATTTTGAAAAACGATCGAATCTTTGGGGTTGACTTGTACGAAGTCGGCTTGGCCGAGTTGGTCATTGGCTATTTTAGCGAGTTGGTATCGGGCCCCGGTGCCGTGCGTCAAACGCTTAATAAGTATCTCGGCTAAAAGGTGTACAATCGTGTCTATGGGGGCTGCTTTCATGGACAAGATTACACCACACCATCGTTCATCTGAAAATATCGATGTCATTGCTGCATATATCCGAAACTTCCCACCTGAAGTTTCGGATCGTATGCGTTTGATTCGAGCGTCCGTGCATGAACTTGTCAATGGCGTCGGCGAAAAAATCAGCTATCAAATGCCTTCGTTTGTTTATCGCAAAACGTATCTCGTGCACTTTGCTGGCTATGAACAACACATTGGTTTTTATCCGACCCCGAGTGCTATTAGCGCCTTTCAACATGAAATCGCTTGTTACAAACACGCTAAAGGATCGGTGCAATTCCCACTCAATCAGCCTTTGCCACTTGAGTTGATCCGGCGCATGATTATCTTTCGGCAACAAGAAATTGACATGAAGGTGATTTGATATGCCTAAAAGTATGTCACGCGCCAACCATCCAACCTTTTTAGCGTTGCTATATTTTTCAATTTCTATGTTTATCTTAGCGCTTGTTTTTGCAGCGCAATCGTATATTCAATATCAGGCCGATCAACGAATCGACCAAGCTTTGACACAGGCGGCGAGCGATATCCGCTACTACGATGAAGTCTTGACACTCTCTGTGCATTTATTTGGGCACACCGGTGAATCTTTTTGGGAAGAGCGTTATGTCGATGCAGTGCCGCGTTTAGCATTTGCTCTCGAACAAGCCAAAGCGCTTGATCCATCAGCAAGGGCCAACTTAGACGCAGTCGAATCGGCGAATTTGCGCTTGTTAAAATTAGAAACACAGGCTTTTGAGCAAATTCGTGCGGGTGATATTAATTCAGCAGCTGACATTTTAGGCAGTACGGCTTATATGCAAGATAAAGCAACATACTCCGCCGGTCTGCAAAAATTCACTGCAGAATTAGACGTGGCAAAAGGGGTTCAAGTCGCAGCGATGATCCGACAACAACTCGCGGCCACAATCATGATTATTTTGATATTTGCGGTGATTGTTGGACTTGTGATGATTGCCTACCGCGTATTGGGCAAAAAGCTCGATCTGGAAAATTTATTAAATTCAATTTCGCAAAAATTGCTTTCGCCGGCAAATGACGATTTGGATCTAGTCCTCCAAGATGTCTTAATGAAAATGGCACACTATTCGCATGCACATCAGATCTATTTAACACTCGATTCTGACCATCTTAATCCGCATATTTGGACGTATCAAACCGAACAAGGTTCAAACATCTCCTTCAATACCTTGAACCAGTCAATCCCTTTAGGTCCCAATAATTTGCTATTTGTCGCACGTATCAAGCGGATTCCTGGGTCTATAAGCCCGGAAATGCAGCAATTATTGGATTTAGGCATAACGTCATATTTAGGCCTTTCAAAACAATTTGATGCAACCCGCACACTTAAATGCGAATTTTACCGTTCGCAGAAAGCACTAGCTTGGCAAGGTTCAGATATCCCCCTCATTGAAAGTATTTTGGACTTGATCAAGCAGTCTTTACAACAGCGGGAGCATCGCGAGCGGTTGTTTGAGTTGGCGACCATAGATGCCTTGACCGGTCTTTTTAACCGTCGCTACTTTTTGGAATCATTCGAGCGCGAATTAGCGAAGCATAAACGAAGCGGCACTCCAGCAACGCTCGCAATGATCGATTTGGATCATTTTAAACGGATCAATGATGATTTGGGACACGAAGCTGGGGATATCGCGCTGAAAATATTTGCACAAGTTGCGCTGTCCTGCACGCGCCAAACTGACCTGATCGGGCGAATCGGCGGCGAAGAATTTGCCTGGCTCATCGATCAAGCATGCGGCACTGAAGCTATTCCGATAGCCGAACGCATGCGCCAAGCAATTGCTAATAAATTAATCGAGTTACCTGCAAGTCGTTTCAATTTAACGGTTAGTATTGGCTTGTATCAAATCCCATTCGGCGATGAAACTGTCGACCAACTCCTCAAGCAAGCTGATCATGCGCTCTATCAAGCGAAAAACTTAGGCAGAAATCGAACGCAACTTTTGACATGAAGTAAATTTTGAGGCGTATAATAAGAATAACTCAGTTGAGAGGAGTGCTCGATATGACAGAAATTACCCTTTTAGACAACCATGCTGGATCAGATTTTTTTCACATCGATGCGCGAATCGAAAATGGTTCCTTGATGATTGTCGGCCATGACAGTGGCCCGGATATTGAGAAACTCTATGGCGAACCAGAACATGATTATTATTATAGCTTCACGCCGGAACGCACGCGTTTTTTGCACTATAAATTGCGATCAGATTATCTATCAGACGATGATCTATTGACACTCGTTCGCAAGCTCTTCAGCGGTCAAACTGGCGAGCGCAAATTACGCGAATACTGCCATAGTCGCAATATCATTTTCGAATTTCATGATTTTGAGAAGGTAATGGACTAATTTCAGCGATCTAGCGCCAATAATTTAAAATAGCTTTTTTCGATGCCGATGGCACCCAGTGGTGCCGTGATTAAAATCGCGACGACGGCTGTTGTTAAAATCGTTTGACCGGAAGCTAATCCTGCCGCTAAAGGTAACGCGCCAATTGCAGCTTGGACAGTGGCTTTCGGTAAATAAGCAATCACACTAAATAATTTTTCACGCAAGGGAATTCCTGCACCACTGACACTGATCACCACGCCGACAGCTCGGAAGCCTAATGCCCCGACAATGACTGCAACCACAGCTAAGCCGGCACCTTGGAGATAGCGAATGTCGACAGCAGCGCCCAATAAAACGAATAATATCAACTCGGCCCCAACCCAGATTTTTGAGAATTTGCCGGCAATCCGTTTGGCCAGTTCACTATAAAATTTGAGGATCGTGATACCGATCGCCATAACGGCCAGCAATCCCGAGAAGGGCACTTGGGTACGAATGAGCGGTTCAAGCCCGACTAAGAGAAAAGACATCCCCAAGATAATCAAAACTTTGACGGTATCGCGCATATGAAAGTATCGAAAAAGCCAAACAAGCGCAAATCCGATTATGAAGCCAGCGGCTGCCCCGATTATAATCGATGTCGGTATTTGTAGGAGGACGGCTGGATTAAAGCTTTTGCCAGTCGCCAAGCCTAAAAAGGCGGTGAATAGGACAATCGTGTACACATCATCGACCGACGCGCCAGCCATGATCATCTGTGGGATGCTCCGCCGCCGCCCATATCCAGCTTCCATCAAATGGAGCATCTTAGGTACAATTACCGCTGGCGATACAGCGCCCAAAACAGTGCCCAGCAATGCCGCGTCAATCCGGCTTAGCCCAAGCAGTGGTGGCGCCAAAAGCAGCACACCGATAATTTCAAACGTCGCTGGTACAAAGCACATCAGGACGGCCGGACGACCAACTTTTTTGAGATCCTTAAGATCGAGCGAGAGCCCCGCTCGCACCAGAATAACGATTAACGCGATGCCTCGAAGATCTGGCGCTATATTGAGTATCGACGGAGCGATCAAATCGAGCACGAATGGGCCCAGAATAATTCCTGAAAGTAGCATCCCAAGTAGTCCAGGTAGGCCAAGTTTTTGAAATATCCCTTTGAGCGCAAATCCGATCATGATCATCAGCGCCAAACTCAATATCATCGTGGACACCCATCCTTGTTTATCTTCTATTGACTTTATGCTCGGGAATTACCTGTACTTCTAATGCTGCTAGGATTATAACAGAATGATGTTCTATTTTGATAATCGAGGTGTCACGTATGGGTGAATTAGGTGGTTTTACCGGTTGGTTGATCGTTTTTTGCTATGGGATGGCGATTATGAATTACGTTGTACGCTGGACGAATAAGCGGTGGTTTAGCAAACTTCATAAAGACAGCCTCATCAAGCGCTACTATTTAAATCTGATGCGTTTTATCGTGCAAAATCACCGCTGGTTTGCGCTCACCGCTACGGCAGCACTTATTCTCCATTTTATAATGCAAATTCTCTATCGCTGGGTTTCCTTGACCGGTCTGATTGCCTTGGCTCTATTGTTGACGAATGTTGGCTTAGGCATATTTGGCTACTACTTTAAAAAATCAAAACGGACGAGGTGGTTTGTCATCCACCGAACGGCCGCTTTGATTTTAGTTGTTGCAATTATCGTTCATGTCTTATTGGCTTAATTGGTTAGAACACCGACTCGAACCGCTTGGTCGAGAACTTTAGTCCCGTGCGGTGATTTACTCATGAGTGCGAGGAAAACGAGTAAGTATTTTGACTTATTTGTTGATTTTATTGTGTTTTGGTGTTTCATCTGGGACTTCACCTTGGATTGTTTTAATGACTAATATATGCCAACTAACAGCTACGCCAATCAAGACTAACCCGATTTGAAGCCATCGATAATCGATCAACAGGATAGACAAGCCTAAACCTATCCACAAAAAAATCATTGCACTGATTTTGGCAGACTTTCGGATACCTCCGCGTTGAAAGTAGTCCGAGATGTAGACGCCAAATATCGGATGACTGGTTAACCACTGATGGAGACGTTCAGACCCGTGCAAATAGAGAAAAGCCGTCAACAAGATAAAAGGTGTTGTCGGCAGGATTGGGACAATTATTCCTATGAGGCCTAAAACAAATGATATTGTGCCTAAAATGACAAAAATTATTTTCATGTACTCTAGTGTATCGAAAATTTCAACTGGTGCAGAGGCACAGGTTACCTTTCCGTAAATCCGCGCAAGCCAGTTTCGTTGAGATTTTCCATGTAAGTGACCGAGGCATTGAAGTTTTCTTGCAATTTTTTCAAGAATTGACTTTGACTGTTCAGAATACTTTGGAAGCGATTGATTAGGGCCTCGCGCTGGATATCCCATCGTTGCTCTTGATTTTTAAGTTCATTTTCGAGAGCGGTCTTTTCAAGCATCAATTTATTAATCATGTCTTGGCCGATTTGATATTGGGTGTCGAGCAGTTGGTATTGTGTTCTCGTTTGGGCAGATAGTTCCGCTTGGGTCGCTACGCTTAACTGGAGCGCTTCTAACTCCGTACCTAATTCGATGTTATATTGGCGCTGATTTTGAATTTCGACTGAGAGTCGGTGGATTTCTTCCATTCTCGTCTGCAACGCTTTTCGAGCTTGTTGGAGCTCTTCGACAAGCGCTGTTTTGTCAGGATTTTGAATGGCTGCTTGAACAACTTCTTCCTTGAGCAAGGCGCTTTCCGTTTTTGATTGTTTGAGATCGTCCGTCAAGATCGCGACCTCTGCAGTTAGTACCGTGACGTCTTTTTTGAGCTGCTCATATTCAAGGATGGAAACACCGACTTGGCCAAAGGACGAAAGAAGCGAGGGTAAATCTTGCGCAGCCGCGAGCTTTTTATCAAGTTCGCGATTGTTTTGGATTTTCTCATCACGCTCGCGAGTCATTGCTAGCAGACTCGAACGCAATTCCTCAAAGCGATCCATGTAGACTGTTTCGGCACTGCTCAATTGGTTCTGCAGATTGTTGATGTAGCGATCAACATCGGCGGCCCGATAAAAGCCAAGCCGAGCAACCAAGGATGTCTCGAGGACGCCGGCATCCCGGATTTCATCAATATAGGCGTCATTCATCATGTCATTTTCTGGTCTCATCAGGCTGTCGCCTCCTCAATTTTGTGATGTCGTATTGATTGTGTTTCATTATCTGTCGATTTGGTTTTAATTTATTTTGGATTCGAATCGGATGCGTTGGCCAACTTGGAGTTGGTGCAATTGTGTCGAATCAGCCGGTACTTCTAAGATCATGTCGGTTCTGGGCAAGCTAGGTCTAATCCGGCCTGGTTGTAACGTTTCAATTTTGAGGATGGTGTGGTCATGGTCGAGATAAATTGTGTCGATCGCGATGCGCATGCCAATACTATGAATTTGATTACAGGGCCTAATCAGGAGTCCTTCCTGTTCACCAAGCTGTTGCCGATGGAGTAGGCCTCGCAAGCGTAACCAATACGTGTCGGCTAGTTGGATGTCACGCCACAGGAGTTTGTCCGTGCTGTAAACTGCCAGATATTTTTTCAAAATACCACGCTTCCTCGGCCTTAACCAAACTGCCGAATTAATTGAATCACAGTTGGACCGAGCAGCACGATAAAGATAACCGGGAATATAAAGATGACCATCGGAATAACCATTTTAACCGGTGCTTTCATGCCCTTTTCTTGTGCTTGCTGGCGACGACTGACTCGGAGTTGGATCGCTTGGTTGCGTAAGACATTTTTGATAGGTGTGCCAAACTGGTCGGACTGAATCACAGCCGTTACAAAAGTCTGGAGTTCAGGGACGTTGCTGCGCGAGGCCATCGTCACCATCGCTTCTCGGCGCGGTTTCCCCATCTGGATTTCGCGATAGAGCAAGGCCATTTCATCAATTAACGGACCTTCATACCGCTCAACGACCTTGAGGAGGGCAGCATCAAAGCCTAAACCCGCTTCGATGCTGACGCTGAGGATGTCCATGACAGTTGGTAATTGATTTTGAATCGCTTCTTGTCGGGAATTGACAAAGCTGCGTAAAGCAAAAGTCGGTGCGACCAACCCGATCGTCATGCCGATGAGGATGATTAGAAACTGAATGTCAGCTTCCTTCGTAATCAGTCCGGCAACCGCAAAGCCAACAAACAAAAGTCCCACAGCCGATGCAATTCGAATCATAAAGAATTCTTGTCCTGAAATTCGCAGTCCAGCTAATCGAAGGTTGCGTTCTAGTGCGCTATTGCCATCACGTTTGACCTTGGCCTGCCGTTTCGGCTTGTTGAGTTTATTTAAGCTTGCGGTGATTTTTTTGATGACTGGTTTGAAAAAGCGTTCCATAAAATTGAGTTCAAGCTCTGCATCAAGATACCGTGCCCGATTCTTCATCTGTTCGAGCCGTTTATTTTTGTTCCAATCCCGGGTTAAGGGGCTCCTGAACGCAATCAGGATTAGCAGGAACGTCAGCACAGCTGAATTAATCGCTAACCAAGTCACAGACTGCTCCCCCTTAGTATTTTATTGAAACGACTTTTTTGATCATCAAAAAGCCGATGGTTTCCATGACTGCACCCGTTATCAGCATCCCAATGCCGATTTGGGTGTTGAAAAATGATTGGATAAAATCAGGGTTGATCATCATTAAAACGCCCGCTAGGCCAAGCGGCAATGTCCCAATGATCATGCCACTGCTTCGACCTGATGCAGTCATCACGCGAATTTCATTCTTGATTTTGATGCGATCTTTGATGGTTTCTGAGATATTTTCCAGCAAATCAAGCAGATTGCCACCCACTTGGCGTTGGATTTGGATGGCCGAAACGGCCAAATTGAGATCCATACTTTTAACCCGCTCAGCAAGGTTGTTAAGGGCTGAATCAACACTGCCACCTAGATTAATTTCGCGAACCACCCGCGAAAACTCACGGCCGATAGGGTCAGGCATTTCGTTAGCGATGTTCGTCATCGCTTGTTGAAAGGTCAGGCCAGAACGCAAGCAGTTGCCAACCATGACCATCGCTTCGCTTAATTGAGCTTCGAATTTGATCAGCCGTTTGGCCTTACGGTTGCGAATCCAATACGGCGGCAAGCCACCGCCAATCAAAGCGGCTCCTAAAATGGTGATGATATGGACATTCATCAGAAAAAGTAAGCTCGCTGGCACGAGTGTCAGGAGGATCCAAATGACCAGAAACTCTTCTGGTCGCATACGAATATCTGCTGTGATTAATTCATTTGCTAAAGCCTGAGATGCTGGCAAGCGATTGCGCTGGGTGCGTTTAATTTTGACTGGTCGATCATGGGCCAAGTCTTCGCGAACTAGTTCACGCAAGCGCCGTTCAACAAGCCTGCGATCCCGAACCATCATTGAAAGCAATACAAGGGAAAACAGGAATAAATAGAGTCCTGTTGTTACACCAAGGATCAGCGGCATCAAGGTCGTCATGCGAACCAGTCCTCGTGAATGGAGACCCCGTTATTGCGGATTTTCTCCAAGCATTGTGGTCGAATACCGGTCGCCCGATAGCGACCGCGGAATCGACCGTGCTCATCTAATTGACCTTGTGTTTCAAAGACGAATATATCTTGCATGCTGACAACGTCACCTTCCATCCCAGTGATTTCGGTGATATTGGTGACGCGGCGCGTCCCGTCCCGGAGTCGCGTTTGTTGGATAATGACGTCTACTGCAGAAGCAATTTGGGCTCGGATTGCGATGAGCGGTAATTCCATCCCGGCCATCATGACCATCGTTTCAACACGGGCGATCGTATCGCGTGGGGTGTTGGCATGCGTCGTTGTCAGTGAACCATCGTGACCGGTGTTCATAGCTTGTAGCATATCGAGGGCTTCCGCTGAACGCACTTCGCCAACAATGATCCGGTCTGGTCGCATTCGCAAGGCATTCCGAACGAGGTCGCGAATCGAGACCTGGCCGCGACCCTCCGTGTTGGCGGGTCTGCTTTCTAAGGAGATCACGTGTTCTTGGAGCAGCTGGATTTCCGCTGCATCTTCAATCGTAACGATGCGTTCATCATCCGGAATAAAGCTCGATAGCACATTAAGTAACGTTGTCTTGCCACTACCCGTGCCTCCGGAAACGATGATATTCAAGCGGCCTCGGACACAAGCTTCAAGGAACGCCACCATTTTCGGTGAGACTGACCCGAATTCGACGAGTTTGGCGGCGGTGAATGGAATTTTGGAAAATTTTCGGATCGTCATGACAGGCCCAACTAACGAGAGCGGCGGCAAGATAACATTGACACGCGACCCATCGCGCAACCTGGCATCGACCATCGGACTTGCCTCGTCGACATGGCGGCCGATCGAAGACACGATGCGATCAATAATCGTCATTAAATGTTCTTGGTTGCGAAACACGAAATCGGCTTGTTTGATCCGGCCTTGTTGCTCGATAAAAATCTGTTGATGGCCGTTGACCATAATTTCAGTGACAGTCGGATCCGCTAAAGCCGCCTCGAGAGGCCCATAACCAACAATATCGTTGAGAATTTCTTCAATAATTCGGCTGCGGTCTGAACGTGGGATATCTGAACCTTCGGCATGAATCAGCTCATCGAGCTTATCGCGAATTTGCTGATCTGTCGGATCTTTGACTTCGTTAAGAGCTGCAATGGTTTGGTTGCGAATCCGTTCTTTAGCTTTGGCTAAATTATCGTGCAGCAAATTAGGTTTGGTGGTCGTCACCCCACTCACGGGCACCGATTCTAGGGCCTGTGCAGCAGTCGCTAACGCAAAGTCGCCTTTTTTCTCTTCGATCCGGCGCAAAAGACTCATGCTGAGCCACCTCGCTTCCGCGATTTAAAGAGGCTCGCTCCGCGGGCTGTTTTCGGTTTTGGCGTCTTGAGCGGTTTATGCGCGGGACGTACCGGACGGGCAGGCTTGATCGCAGGGCCAGCTTTAGCGGCAGCTAAGGTAGCTTCACCGGCAGCTTGCATGTCGCGTTTCGAAGATCGGTTCATCTGGTCGCGCGCCATTTTGCTTATTTCAACAGCTAAATCGCTGCGCGGAAAGCCGATGACCGCGGGTACGCCACGTTCCTGGCTGATTTGAACCGTCTTGGCAGCCTCTGGCACAACATACGCGACTGGCATCTGCAAAATGCGATCAAAGTCTTTTTGGGTGACAATGCCCGGTCGATCAGCATTGATGATCAATTTGATTTTATCTTGGAGCTGAAGCGTTCCGAGTATGCCCATCAGGATTTTGGTCGAACGCAAACTCGAAATGTCTTTTCGCGCACAGAGGAAAATATCATCCGCGCTCTCTAAGGCTGTGAGCGTGTTTTCGGACAGATCGTTTGGCAGATCAAGGACGATAAAGTCATAATACGGGCGCATGGTATTCACGAGCATTTCCACATGACGTGCCGAAATATATTCGGCAAATTCTGGACTCGAGGGTGCACATAAAATTGATAGACCACTCGAATGCTGCATCGAAAACCCTTTGATATCTTCAATCAAAAAGGCGGTTTTTTCTTGTGTCAGCTCGGCTAACGTGTCTTTGGCATTGATATTGAGAAGGAGTGGGGCATCGCCAAAATTGAGATTGAGGTCAATTAATGCGGTGCGACGGCCACCGAGGGACAGGGCAACTGCCAAATTGACCGCGAGGGTCGTCCGGCCGACACCGCCTTTGCCGCTATACATGGCAATGACCCGCGGATCACCACCGACCTCGTTGTTGCGACCTTGTTCGAAGAGCGCCGCTTGTACCAACGCGTCATTTAGCGTAGCCATATTGTCTTCAGTAATGATCTGGCGAACGCCAGACTGCATGGCACTTCTGAGCATTTCGAGGTCTAACGTTGGTGTCAAAAGTGCAATCGCACAGCCGGGGAAACCTTGGTAGATACGCTGGGCTAGTTCCATCAGACCGGCGTCACCTTGTTCTTGGACGAGCAGCACAATGTGTGGTGCGTAGCCTTTGATGCGCGTCATAATATCGGCGTCCACGTGGGCAAAACCAACAAGTGCGACACCTTCTGCCCGTGACAGCCGCTGCCGGATCATCAGTCTCTTTTCCTCGTTATTGACGACTGCGAGAACTTTATATTTGGCCATTACGCATCCCTGCTTTCTTGTTTTGTTAACCTACTGTTGCCGCTTCGGTCGGGAAAATGGTTGGATAATACGTTTCGCCAGTAATCGAGTCATCTAGGACAGGGCGCAAAGCTAAGCGAATGCCGTATTGGGCGGCATAGTGGATTTTAATCGTATCTTCGGGGCGGGCGGCCAGGGTTACCGACAGATATTCTTGGACAGTTGATTCGGCGTTTGAAATCACTTTTTTGCCCGTAGCCAGCACCTGCAAATTTTCGACAATCAACATCGCCACATCGTTATCTTCCTCATATTCGGCAAAGCGCATTGTCGCGATTAAATCCACATAATCACCGCGCGTAATATTGCCTGCGATACCGGTGACTTCATCGACCCCGATCGTTATCGCGCGATAACCGGGTTCTAAAATGTACGACAAGCGGCCTTCTGCGGCCTCCCCGCGCTTTTGAATCCGCGTTGTGAAAATTTGTTCTTGCTGTTCAATTGGATACTGGGAAATTGCCCCGATGACATCGTCCAACGAACGAGCGGTAAGCGGATTGATTGCTTCGATTGGCAGATCTGTGAGGGCCACCATCTCGCGGGTGATTTCGGCATTGGCAGGTATAAACGCCATGGCCACGACAACGCTGCTCTGGTTTGCCTGTGCTTTAGCCAAAGCTTCGCGTTGCAGCGAATCCGCAAAAAAATACACGGATAAGCCTACAGCCAGTGCCATCAACAAGGAAAAAACATAAATCTTACGCACGGGTTACTCCTCCAATTTCATTCGACGAGCCGATTCCGCAACAAGCCAAAATCATAAGTCATATCTGTTAGCGGCAAGCTTTTACCGACCTTAACGTGCAAGGTCAACGGCGCAACAAACAGCGATTTGTCTTCAAATGCTTGTAAAATATATGGTGCATAGCCGAGTGGCAAATACCGATGCGGTGGATTATCGGTCACACGTTGGTGAATGACGATAATGATAATTCGCGGACAGGAAGCCACGTAGTGATCGACAGTGCATCCGCCTTGGCTTGGAAAATGGGTACAAGCCTCATAGCGCGTTTCGAAAGCAGTTTTCGCTTTACCAAGCAAAACACCGGTTTGACCTTCGACCAAATGACTCGGATCATTGAAAATAATGTCTTGGTCATAACCGTTGACGTAGTCGTCGAAAAATTCGGTGGCGCCCCCACCCCCACCATCCAAATCGAGCGAGCCGAAGTTGCCATTGATGACTTCTTCGTCATGGGTATCAAATGTAATCGCGACACTTTCCCCAGCAACCGTCGCATTGCGACGATCAAGTGAAATGCCAAGGGGGGCAATTTTCTGGTCGCCAATGACAGCTTCGACGCGGACCTTGGCATGCCGGCTAGTCGTTTTACTATCGAGGCCGATAATTGGACCAAATAGAAAATTGACTTGTCTTTGCAAGCGAACACGTACCGATGTGTACAAGGGGCCTTCTTTGTCATCGGTGAAAATGTCTTCAAAATCAATACCAACGACTTCGTCTGCAATGTCGCCATTTTTGAGAACGTAATCGCGAACCATCGCTTCTGCTTCTGCCCGACGGATTAGCCCTTCTGACGTTGCAGTCTGAATCGGTAGTAATGTCGCAGCCGCGAAAGCTGCTGAATCTGCCGCATTTTGCAATTTGGCCGATCGCATATAGGAGACCCCTAAGTCAATCACAAGACCAGCCATGACTAAGACCGCGACAAAAATCACCGCGACAAGCACGATAATTGATCCGCGACGTTTAGCGAGCCTTCTTGATCGATCGGCCATGGATACCTCCCCGGGCGTTATTCGATCCGCATTACCGTTGTCGAAATCAGGTCAAATGCTTGATCCTTGACAAAAATTCCTGTCAAAGGCGTCAACACTTGGACCTTCTTGGTCACCGTAATTTCGATATCCTGGCCATCATTGATATTTGTAATGGCCACTGTCACATCCGTGAGTGATTCAAGTCCAGGGTTTTGATGGACGCGATCTGTGACGAGGGCATTTAACGAAGTGCTGTCGGTATTGACGATGGCATAACGAGCGCCATCGCGACTGCCATTATTGACCATCAACTGATTTGCGAGTAGCCACCCAAAGTCTAAAATTCCGCACAAGACTAAAATAAAAAGCGGTAGAACAAACGCGGCTTCAACCAATGATTGACCGCGACGTTTGAGCCACCGATTTGAGTGATTATGTTTAGCCATCATATCGCACCTGCTTCAGATGTTTAATCTGATTTTGGCAAACCGTAATTTAACATGTAGTGTTGGATTGGCCCAATTTGTAATAATCAATAGCGCCTAGTGTAATTATTATACACCAGGCGCCCTTGAGTTACATCTGAAAGCTTAGAAATGCTGATTTGAAATCAGAATTTTCTACTATCAGCCAATTTCGTTTGCAGTATTGAAGAATAGGTCGCGAATTTTCGGACCGAGTACAAGCAATGCCACGATAACGACAATTGCGATTAAGCCAATGAGCAATCCATACTCAACCATGCCTTGACCATCTTCATCCGAAATCATGTTTTTAAACCACTTCAAAGCAATCCCTCCCCACGAATTAATAATTTAACCGTTTATTGAAAATATGCATTAAAAAGTACCGAAACCATCATCCCTATTGACAAAAATGGCCCGATCGCTACTTTTGTCTTAAGATTACCACGCCTTGTCAAGTTTAACAATAAATAAAATATTCCCATCGTGATTCCCATGACGGCGATACTCTGCATTAGACCAAACCAGCCGAGGCAATAGCCAATCACAGCTGCCAACTTGACATCCCCCCAACCAATTGGCCGACCAATAATGACTGGCAATTGAAAAAAAGTGAACCCGATTGCTAGTCCGACAAGCGCATCCCAAAATCCTGTGAGATTTTGCGTGATCACTAAATGGCTTGTCTGGATAACCAGCAGCACGGCTAATGTCGGATTAGGGATCTTGCGCGAGGCCCAATCGGTGGCTGATAGGCTTGTCAGCGTAAGTGCAAACAAATAATTGCGGATTTGTTCCCATACATCCATCGTGGTCCAACTCATGAGTAGACTAACGAACATAACACTCGCAACCATTGCCACAGGTAGATAACGACTCCGCTCAACTTGCCAAGGACGCTTGTTCATCAGGAATAAGAACCAGCAATACGCGAGGAGGCCATCAACCAAGCCGATTAAAAGTCCGATTTCAAGCCTGATTCCAATTGAAAATCCTGTCATTAAAACCTCCTGTGAGTGAGGGTTGCATCTTAATTCTGTTATAATTATATTAAATTTATGATAGATTTAATAGATTTTTCCGATTCCAAGTCTATTCCATCACCGCTAACCCCTTCGAGTGGGTCGGGGTTGCCGACTGTGCTGATCATCGGGGCTGGGCCAGCAGGTTTAACAGCCGCCTATACCCTGCTCCAACGGCAGCTCGCGCGCCCCATCGTGCTTGACATGGGTCAAATAGCGGGGGGTCTCTCACGCACCGAACATTATCACGGGCAATCTATTGATCTGGGCGGACATCGCTTTTTCTCACGAAGCCAATCGGTCATGGCTATCTGGCAAGCGATACTACCGCTGCAAGGTCAACCTGCTTTTGATGATCGTCTGCTGATGCGCCAATCGGTCCTTGAACCAGGTGGCCCTGATCCTGAAGTGACCGATCGGGTCATGCTTTCGCGAAATCGGGTCTCGCGAATCTATTTTCGCGGTCACTTTTTTGATTACCCATTGGCACTCAACATTAAAACATTGCACCAATTGGGCTGGGGTTTGTCAATTAAAATTGCCTTAGGCTATGGCCGCGCAGTACTCAAGCCCCGCCCTGAACAATCACTTGAAGATTTTTACATTAATCGGTTTGGCAAGCCCCTCTATCAGTTGTTTTTTGAAGATTATACGACCAAACTCTGGGGTCGGCACCCCCGAGATATCGCCCCCGATTGGGGCGCACAACGGGTCAAAGGGCTGTCCTTGATGCGTGCCGTATGGTCAGCTTTGCTCAAACCGTTGCGGCATTCCCAGTACGTGGAAACCTCTTTGATTGAGTCTTTTCACTATCCTAAATTAGGACCAGGTCAGTTGTGGTCCGCGATGGCTAAGCAAATTGAAGGTCAGGGTGGTGATATTTTTTACAATGCCCAAGTTACGCAGATCGAGCAGCTAGCCAAGGGTTATTTGATAACGACCGTCAATTCGGCCGGAGAAAGCCAGCAATACTACGGCGAAGCGGTTTTTTCATCGATGGCCATCCGGGAATTACTAGCTATGCTCAAACCCGCGCCACCTGAGTTGATCCAATCGCTTGCAGCTGATTTGCCGTATCGCGATTTTATGACATGCGGGGTATTGGTCAACCGGTTAGCAGTCAAGAATGAGACAAACATTCCGACGTTAAATCAACTCATCCCCGATTGTTGGATTTATATTCAAGATCGTCAGGTCAAGATGGGGCGCGTTCAGATATTCAACAATTGGTCGCCGTATTTGACGACAGATCCCGAACACACCGTGTGGTTGGGATTGGAATATTTTGCCACGGTGGGTGATGCGCTCTGGACAATGCCCGATGCTGATTTTAAAGCGTTAGCCGTTGCTGAACTCGTCAAGATCGGTCTGATTGCAACACCTAACGTGCTTGATCAGGTTGTCTATCGCGTACCGAAAGCCTATCCTGCTTATTTCGATAGTTATCGCAGCTTTGCGGAAATCAGAACGTATCTCCAGCAGCTCCCTGATTTTTATTGCATCGGCCGCAACGGCCAACATCGATATAACAACATGGACCATTCGATGTTGACAGCGATCGAGGCCGTCAACTGTTTTACTCAGGAATCGACGCAAGACCGCTTGTGGTCTGTCCATGCGGATGAAACATACAATGGATGAAGGGCAAAATGAGGGAGCAAAATGACTAAACTGACAACATTTCACCGCATCGGGCTTTTGCTGATACTGTTTAGCCCAGCGCTTTTAATTGGGCGCGAGCTCAATAATGATTTGTGGTTCCTCTTATCGAGTGGCCGTTATGTCATGGAAAATGGCTTTCCCGTGATTGAGCCTTTCACCTTGCACCAGCATTTTGCTTTTGTCATGCAACAGTGGCTTTCGAGTGTTTTATTCTGGTTGGTCTACCATACCTTTGGCCAAATTGGTCCCCTGATTCTCACCAGTTTGGTTTTTGGCCTGTTGATCTTTATTCATTTCCGACTTGCCCTTTTAGTCGCCAAAAATCACTTTTTGTTGGCATATGGGGTCACGCTCTTTAGTGCGATCGGGATCTATCCCTTCATGGTCACGCGGCCTTATATTTTTTCAACACTCGTCCTGCTACTTGAACTGTATCTCCTTGAACTATACATCGCTCGAGGCAAAATCATTTATTTAAGCTACTTGCCAATCTTGTCCTTACTCCTCATCAATTTGCATGCTGCCCTTTGGCCGCTCTTTTTCATTCTAGGCATACCTTATTTGGTGGATGCGCTGCGGTTTAAAATCGGGCCTATTTCCGGTCAAGGCTACTCGATTCTGCCACTACTCTGGGCTTTTTTTCTAGCGCTACCAATCGCCGTGCTCAATCCCTACCGTTTGCAAGCCATCCGTTATCTGTTTCGCTCATATGGCCACCCAGAAATTAATCGGATCGTTTCTGAAATGAAGGGCCTTGATTTAAAATCAATCTCTGGCCTTATCTTTTTTGGGTTTATTGCCATTTCGCTTGCCGTATATTGGTGGAATCGCCAGGGTGCTTTCCGTTTGCGATATGTGTTGCTGATCAGTGGGCTCTTAGTCATGGCCTTGTCGTCTGCGCGCAGTTTCATGCTCTTTGCCGGTTTGGCTCAATTCCCTATTGCCTTTTATTTATTCCCTCGCACGTGTGAGGCAAGTTTACCACAGCAGCTGATCGGTCAAACGAAGCAACCACAAGCGAGGCCAAAGCGAGTCGTCCATATCGCCATTGCGCTCACGTTGATCATCTTAATCGTCGAATGTATGTTACTTTTTTTGCCACACGAGCTACCCAATGCGCGCTATACCCGACTCGACACGATCATCGCAGCGCTACCCGAAAGTGAATCCGTGATCCTATATACCGGCTATAACGAGGGCGCCTATTTGGAATTTTGTGGCTACAAGCCCTATATCGATGCACGTGCTGATGTGTTTTTGCAAGAAAACAACGGCCAAAAAGACGTCATGCAAGAATACTATGACTTACAAGCCGGCCGTCTCCATTATCAGGAATTCATGGCCCGCTATCAGTTTACGCACGTTCTGCTTGGCGAAAACGACATCTTGCGCGCGTATTTGGCTCGCGACAATCAATACCAACTGATCAAATCGGTCGGTGAATTCCAACTGTATCAGAAGCACTCTTAAAAACTAATCTGAAACGATTTGGTGCGGTCCTTCTTTTTTTGCTTGTTCAAGACGCGCTTCAGTCACGAGGATGAAAGATTCGATGATTTCACCGTGATACTCGGACAAGCCGATATTGATTGCGAGTTCGCTACCCTGAATCCCGTTAAATTGGGCAATCGCTTCTTGGATCCGCTCGGTCGCGCGGAGTGATTGCAAGCGTTCCGTGTCAGGCATCGTGATCGTAAAACGGGCATCGCCATTGTGGCCAATGATGTCGGTCGTCCGCAAGGTTTCATTGAGTAAGCCGGCAAAGTCTTGGATAATTTGTTTGGTGCGCGCACGCCCGTGGATTCGGGTAAAGGTGGCAAGATCACAAATTTCCAACATCACTAAACTCAGTGGATGGCGATACCGCTTGGAGCGTGCAATTTCCAACACAAGGCGGGTTCTTAAGGCTGAATCTGTGTAGAGTGATGTGTCAGGATCCCGTTCTGCTAGCTCCGTGAGTTTGACCGTCTGGCCAGCTGAAAGGAGTTGCAGCGCCTTAACTTGGCGGTCGAGTGCGAGCGTTTGCATCGCTTGTAAAACAATCACCGTCAAAATGCTCACCGCCACAACTTGCCTGATCAAAGGCGCCTCGGGCCACGAAACGAGTTCTAAAGCAATCGCGATAACGGCTAAGGCTGTCAGCACATAGGTATAAACAGGGTTTCCCAAGCGAAATATATTTCTCATAAGCCACCTGTCTAGATTTAATGATTTATTGAAATCATTTTATCACCGGACAGTAGTTGTCACAACAAAGGCTTTTTATCGTTATTTTTAATGGTTTTGAGGTCATTCAGCAGGTTGCGAATCAAAAGCGGTGTCCGGAATAAGTTGTAGCGCTTGAGCTGCAGCACTTAAACCAGGGAAAAATTTCAATGGGATTCTTGAGGGTGTGTCAGATTTGAGCGAGTTAGCTGTTAACTCAATCAAGAATGCTAGGCGCAAGGGGGGGATCAATTTAAGGGCATTTAGTTTACCATTGCGAATCAACGCTAACTTGGATTCGATTTTTAAGGCTTTGCGCTTGGCTTCGTATTCATGTTGAACAGTGCGGCGGCGTTCGCTAATCGCTGCAACGAAGGTCTCCGCTTGCCAAATCTGCGTGCGATCGAGGCCATAGGCATCGGCTGCTTGCTCTAAGCCCGGCAGAAGATCATAGCCAAACTGCTCGATCAAGCGATGATATTCTGCTGGTAGAAAAGCAAAGAAATCCCCGTTTAGTTGATCAAAAGCTTTGAGCGTGTCGAGATAGCCTAATTGTTGATTGCGGCGCAGCAGATCAGGTGTAACATCCAATAGGCCACCCAAGTCTTTACGATTGTGAATAAAGGTTAATTGGGTATTGTCTGGAAGCGGGCTTCGGACAGAAGGTCGCGGTTCTAGATCGACGGCTACCAGGCGCCTGATACCGACCTTTCGCAACATCGATAGGGGTACGTTTTCCGAAAAACCACCATCCAAAAAGTGGCGCCCGTCGATCTGGACAGCCTGCAAGCCGGGTAAATGGGCACTCGCCATCAGATAGTCAATCAATAAGCCCTCCGGAATGTCTTCTATCCAGAGCGGTTGCGGTTTGATTTCGGGCAATGCTGCGGTCATTAAACCAAAGCGAGTGGGGTGCGCGCGCAAGGCTGCTTCGTCGACATATTCGTTCAGTAAATCTCGTAAAGGTCGCGTGTTGAGACCGCCACGCGTCACAATTTCTTTGGCCAACATGCGGGCATTTCGCATGTGCAAGACATTTTGATCTGCTTTGAGCGTAACGGATGGCGAGAGTTCAAGGCATTGCTCGATCTGTAAATTATTCCACAGGTCAAGGGCACGCTCGTAGCCAGCACTTAACAGAATCGCGCCATTGATTGCGCCGATCGAGGTGCCAGTCACCGTTGAAAATTCGATACCAAGTTCTTCAAATGCGTGCCAGGCGCCAATTTCGTAAACACCGCGGGCACCACCGCCGCCGAGGGCGAGTCCATAGCCTTGGCGATTCATTAGTCACTCCTCACATGAACAGCAGGAAGCCGAGGAAGTGGCTGATGCTGCCACCAAGCACAAACAAGTGCCAGATGCCGTGATTGAATGGGATTTTTTTCACGACATAAAAGATGATTCCAACGGTATAAAACAAACCACCTAAAAGTAACATGGCTAACATCCCACGACTTAAGGCTTCGTAAACAGGTTTAGCGGCAATAATGACCATCCACCCCATTAATATATAAAGAATCAGTGAGATTTTAGTCGTTTTTTCAAAACTGATGATATTGAGAGTGATACCCAATAAGGCAACACCCCAGACAATTCCAAAAAGACTCCAGCCCCAGCCGCCTTGCATCGCTTTGAGGGTAATGGGTGTGTAGCTGCCGGCGATCAGCAAATAGATGGAACTATGATCGAAAACGCGCAAGATCCTTTTGGCGCGGGGATTGGTCAGGGAGTGATAGAGCGTCGACGACAAGTAGAGAACGAAAAGAGTTGCCCCATAAATTGAAAAACTGACTACGCCGATGACATCATGACGCACACTGGCAAAGACAACGAGAACGACTAAGCCGGCGATCGCCAAAAGAGCTCCGACGCCATGGGTCACGCTGTTGAAAATTTCCTCCGCTACGGTATAAATCCGGGCTGTTTTTATTGAACTCATGTGGCTCCTTGGTCTTGTTGTGTTTTGGGGTTGCGGTTTGCCTTGAAGCAATCGATTGATTTGGATATATCCATTATACACGATTAAAATCACCGCCCCCACCAAGACGACTTTCGGTTATAATAACAGATGATTTAAGTCCGGTTTAGCCGGCAAAGAGGGGGATATGACCATGGAAAAAGACAAAGCATGCATGTATTGCAATCCTGACGAACGTCAAGCAGGTTTGATGTTCAAAGTGACCGATCTGTCCGTCACTGAGCTTTTTTTCTTCAAAGAACAGAGTCATCCGGGCCGTTGTATCGTTGCCTACAAGCATCATGCCAAAGAAATTTTTGACCTGCCCGTTGAAGATCAAACCGCCTTTATCGCGGACATTGCACGTGCGGCACAAGCAATCCAAACTGTTTTTAACCCTGACAAAATCAATTACGGCGCATTTGGTGATCGCAACCCGTCGCATCTCCACATGCACCTCGTCCCTAAATATGAAGACCAATTCGAATGGGGCAGCGTCTTTGCAATGAATCCGCAGCAAGTTTACCTCACCGATGCCGAATACAGCGAGGCCATCGACAAGCTCAAACGAGCCCTTTGAACGGAGGGCTTGTGGGTCAGCCGTTTTTATCCCCATCGTATGACGTAAAAGCGCATCAACGTTCAATCCGAATTTTTTACCTGATTTTAGCCGTTGCTGCGATCAGCACTGGTTTTGCGAGTAGCGTCTTATCGAATTATTTTAAAGATGTTTATCAAATCACGGCGATTGAGCGCGGTTTGATTGAGTTTCCGCGCGAATTTCCAGGTGTTATAACGGTCTTTCTAGTTTCGATGCTGATCAGTCTCGGCGACTTAAGAATTGCTATTGTTGCTCAAACGCTTGTCGTGATAGGCCTTGTCTTTCTAGGATTTCTGACACCGCCGTTTGCAGTTATGCTCGTTTTTGTTTTTATTCACTCAGTCGGTGATCATATTTGGATGCCGATGTCGAATAGCATCAGTTTAGGATTGATTCGCGAGGAAGCGAGCGCGGGACGACTGATCGGTCAGTTTAATGGTGTGAGTACCGCCTTTGGCATGTTGGCTTCTTTGCTCGTATTCCTCGGTTTTCGGTTTGGATTTTTTAGCTTTTTGACGCCAATCAAAGGCGTCTTTGTGATTGCCGCGTTCGCTTCTTTGATTGTGATGATTTTGCTAGGTTATCTCCATCGCCACAATCAAAATGTGTTGAACAACGAACGGGCACGTGCCGGTCAAGCCCGTGCCAACGATCTTTTTACCGGTTTGCAGTGGCCTAAATTTGTAATTCGCAGGGAGTATCGTTATTACTATCTTTTGGCAATTATTTTCGGTGTGCAAAAACAAATTATGATCGTCTATGGCCCTTGGGTCTTGATTGATTTGCTCGGCAAAAAGGCTGATACCTTGTCGCTACTTCTGATGATCGGGTCATTTGTTGGGATTTTCTTTACACCCTTGATCGGTCGCTGGCTAGATCAATACGGTATTCGTACCATGCTGTTTTGGGATGCTTATTCATTCATCGGTGTTTATGTCGTCTATGGGTTATTGACAGCAGGCTTTACCACTGGCGCGATTCCACTCACCGGGCTAGCGGTTTTCGCCACGTATGGCTTGTTTATACTCGACCGTATGTCCATGCAAATGGGCATGGTTCGTAATATGTATTTGCGTTCGATTATTGTTCAATCTGAGGATATTTCTCCCACTCTGACACTCGGCCAAAGTTTAGATCATATCGTTTCGATCACAATGGCAATTATTGGTGGCTTTATTTGGACGAACGTCGGCCCTCAGTATGTTTTTTTCATTGCTGCGGCGCTATCACTTGGCAACTGGTTTGTCGCATTGAAAGTCAAACGTCAACACGCGTAGCGGTTTCAAACCAAAAAGTTGTCGTTCGGTGCAAACTCTCAACCCCAAATTGCACATGATGTTGGAGTAAAATGCTGCGCACAATCGCAAGGCCAAGTCCGGAGCCCAAGCGTTGCTCATCTTGGACCTGAGTCGAGCGGTAAAAGCGTTCCCACAAATTCGGCAACTCGGATGCAGGGATTGTGTCACCGGTATTGATGACACTGATTTTGGCGCGCCTGCCCTGATCGATTGACTCAGCTTTGATCTGAATCTGACTGTTTGAATCCGCATGGTTAATCGCATTCGCGAGTAGATTCGTCACAACTTGGTCAAATTGCCGTGGATCAAAGCGAATCGCCTCAACCGCGCACGCGATGTCTATTGTTTGTTTGCGAGCCGCAGCTGCTAAAGCAAAGCGATGACTAAGCGATTCGAGTGCTTGGTCTGTTGAAAATTCTGTCATTTCTGGTGGCTTGACGCCAGCTTGGAGTTTGGAAAAGTCGAGAATGTCACCGACAACTTGGGTCAAACGAGCGGCCTCATCAGAAATCAAGGTCAATTGGTCATGGCGCTTTTGCTCATCTGGCCAGGTCACATCTCGTACGGTTTCAGCGTAACCTTGAATCATCGTCAGTGGCGATCGCAATTCATGCGACACATTCGCAATTAATTCGCGGCGTAAATTCTCGGTCGCGTGCAACTGCACGCTGAGCTCATTCAATGCATGAGATAACTGGGCGATTTCATCTTGCCCTTGAACAGCAAGGCGCACGTCTAATTCGCCAGCAGCCAATTGTCTAGCAGCGCGCGTCGCCGCTAGGATCGGTTTGCTCAAGCGATGCGACAGGAAAAACGCAATCAAAATCGCCGCTAAAGCCAAGACTATTGTTATTAAACTGAGTTGATCGCGAAGGATTTGAGCGGCGGCGTCAACATCACCTAATGAAAAGAGGGCAAAAACATGGCCCTGACCATTGAGATGTTGGCCAATCAGCGCATAGCGATTTGACTGATCATTCGTTGTAAAGATCTCGCAAACTGAAAAATCGGCCGCAGCGATCATCGTCTGCATATGCCGAGATGCTAGTCCCATCATCGACATGCGCGATGAAGCGGCTACAATTTGGCCGTTCTCATCAAATACGACAATACTGGCATCAATTTCAGCACTGAGCGTTTCCACGTCAATTTTTGCCGCACCTGAAATTGCATCAGCTGCTGCAACGTCAATAGCCGAGCGCACGTGGTCAATGCGTTGATTAAGATACATGTCACGCATCAATCCAGCTTGAATCAGCCAAAGCAAGCCGACGGTTAGTGCTGCCATCGCTAGAAAACTGACAAAAAGTTTCGTTAACAAATGGCGGTTCAATAGATGTCCCGGCCACGCTGTGTTCGCTGTCGTTTTAGATGTCATTTTTGTTGTCGCCTTCGATACGCTTTCGGTCATCTGGTTCATGGTTCATCACCTGCTTCAAATCGATAGCCGGTGCCCCAAACAGTAGCAATCAGGTGACGATATGGCTCAATCTTTTCACGCAAACTGCGAACGTGGGTGTCGACTGTCCGGGCATCACCAAAATAGTCGTAACCCCAAACATGGTTGAGTAATTGGTCTCGGGTAAAGACTTGGCGTGGGCGCGACATCAAAAAGGCTAGCAGATCAAATTCTTTTGGTGTCAAAGCAACTGGCTTATTGTCGATAAACGTCTGATGTGAAGTAAGATCGACACGCAGTCCTTCGATCACCACGATTTGGCTCTGCGTGGCAGTCACCCCAGAACGTTTAAGCAGGGCCTTCATTCGGGCGACCAGCTCGCGTGGTGAAAAAGGCTTGCTGACGTAATCATCAACACCGAGTTCAAAGCCGAGTAAGCGATCATATTCTTCGGCGCGGGCTGTCAATAAAATGACCGGCACCGTGTTGGTTTCACGAATTTTGCGCAATGTCGTCCACCCGTCAATTTTGGGCATCATAACATCGAGTACGATTAAATCGAATGCATGTGCGAGCAAGATTTGTAAGGCTTCTTCGCCATTGCCGGCTTCCATGAATTGCCAATTCTCAGCCGTGGCATATTCGCGGACCATCGTGCGAATGCGTGGGTCATCGTCGACGAGCAGTACTTTCATGCAGGTTACCTCTTAGCAGTCGTTACGAAGATTAAACGTTCTAAGATCACATACAGCAAGGCAGTGGCAATTAGCACCAGGATCGGCATGATCCAGAGTGACCACTGAGCGGCAATTGGGCCAATTAGAGGTGGGAAAATCGTGATACCAACATAGGCAGCAGCCATTTGGTAGCCAATAATTTGTTGGGAGTGAACGGTGCCGAAATGGCGTGGGGTTTCATGGATCATCCCGGGGAAAATCGGGGCAAAACCAAGGCCGATCAAGACAAAAGCAGGCAGGGCGAGGACGTTCAAAAGACCTGACAAGAGCAAAAGGATTGCACCGCCTAAGCTGATCAAAATACCGGCGCGCATCAAAGTCCGCGTTTGCCACTTTAAAGCAAGAAATCCTGACAAGAACCGACCGACTGTAATGCCTGCGAAATACAGAGACACCCAGAGTCCGGCTGCGGTCACAGAAAGACCAAGGCTTTGGACGAGGAAACTACTGCCCCAGAGTCCCATGCTAATTTCTGCACCGCAATAGACTAAAAACATCGCTAAAGCGAGTAATAAGCCGGGTGTCTGGCGAAGCTTCAAGGCAGATTTATTAGGGTTGGCATGATGGTATGCCTCGGTTGCGGCAGCGGCCTCAGGTGCGTCCTGAATCGCTACCTCCACGGTCATCTCCGGGTCTTTTTGCGTTCGCAGGCGGTCAACTTTGGCCCAGAGTGGCAGGCTGATGAATAATATCGCTGCGAGTGACAGCTGCACGCCACCAATCGTCCAGTACCCGACTCGCCAGTCGCCAGAGATCAGCAGAATTTGGGCCATAATGATCGGACCTAAAGTCGCCCCAAGCCCCCAAAAACTATGCAACCAATTCATATGGTGGGCTTTGTAATGCAAGGCGACGTAACTATTCATCCCGGCATCAACGGAACCTGCGCCAAGACCAAGGGGAATCGAAAAAACAAGCATCCAAACGAGCGACGGTGACAGGGCAAAGCCCACGAGCGAAATACCCGTCATCAACGTGCTGAATTGATTGACTCGACCGGTGCCAAAACGGCGCAAGACCACGCCACTGGCGAGACTCGAAACGATGGTGCCGATGGTCACGGCAAACGATATCACCCCGGCGGCGGCGATTGATACATGGAGGCTGCTATACATCGCTGGCCAGGCAGCACCTAATGTTGCATCTGGCAATCCAAGGCTGATGAATGATACAAAAATAATGATCAATAATAGCGTAGGCAAAGGCGTTCTCCTTTGGTGAAAGTTGACAAGACATTGTCTTTGTTATCCAGTAGAATGGAATGATGTTTCAATTTTAATAAATGATCGAGGCATTATACTATGCGACAAAATGGCCTTTCCGACACTCTTCAGAATACCACAAGATCTACGGTATTGATCACAGGCGCGAGTTCTGGCATCGGTTTAGCGACAACTCGACTGCTTGCCGCGCAAGGTCATCGCGTTTATGCCGCCTCCCGGAATATTGTCGACCAAATTGACGATTTGATTCCTGAACCTGTTTTGCGCAAACAAGTCACACCGCTCAAGCTCGACATCCTCGATGAATCGAGCTGTCGTCTAGCGGTGCATCATGCATCTGAAATCACTGATATTGATGCGCTGATTCACTGTGCCGGAGCTGGAATTGCCGGATCAGTCGAAGAAACGCCACTTACTGATATTGTTTGGCAGTTTGATAATTTGTTATTCGGTACAATCAGGATGGTCCAGGCCGTCTTGCCTGGTATGCGTGCACGAAAGCATGGTCGAATTGTGTTGATTTCCTCAGTCGCTGCGGCTATACCGATTCCATTCCAAACTTACTACAGTTCTGCAAAAGCCGCCGTCCATGCCTTTGCGCTTGGCTTAAACGACGAGGTCCTGCCACATGGCATTTGCGTGACTGTTGTTGCACCTGGCGATACGCGGACCGGGTTTACGGATGCCCGGCGCACCTCGCCGGCGCATCCTGAATCGCCTTATCGGGAGCGACTGTCCCGCTCCGTTGCAAGGATGGCCCACGATGAACAAAATGGCATGCGGCCCGAGCAGATTGCGCAACAGATTGTCAACTCGCTCCGTAAAAAGAAACCGGGAATTTTGGTAACACCAGGTTTGGTTTATCAACTTTTTACGCTTTTAAGTCGCTTTTTGCCTTTGTCGTGGGTTCGGCGTTTGGTCAGGCTTTTATACGCCTAATTTTGTCAGTTTTTATGCTATCATTAGTTTGATTTTCACTTTATGGAGGCCGTCTCAATGGATCTCTTTCAGAAATGCCAGGATTACACCCGAGCCAAGCAAGCCATGGCGCTCAATGTCTATCCCTATTTTCATTTTTTAAATTCTGGGCAAGACAGTGAGGTCATCATGGAGGGCAAGCGCACCTTGATGTTTGGCTCGAATAATTACTTGGGTCTGACTTCTGATCCCCGGGTCAAAGAAGCCGCCATCAAGGCTGTCGAAAAGTACGGCACAGGCTGTTCAGGATCGCGCTTTCTGAATGGGACACTCGATATTCACATTGAACTAGAAGCTGAGCTTGCCGCTTTTTTGCAAAAAGAAGCTGCTCTCGTCTTTTCGACTGGCTATCAATCCAATTTAGCGATTATTTCATCTTTAGTTGGCCGCAATGACTACATTCTCTCCGATTCGCTCAATCATGCGAGCATCATTGATGGCACCCGTTTAGCAATCGGCCGGACGCTCAAATTCAAACACAATGACATGGCTGATCTTGAACGCTTATTAGAAAAATGTGCAGCCGATGAAGGTGCAGGCGTTCTGATTGTCACAGATGGCGTTTTTAGCATGGAAGGCGACATCTGTAACTTGCCAGAAATCGTGCGGCTTGCCAAGAAATATGGTGCACGCACGCTTGTCGATGACGCTCATTCGATTGGCGTTCTCGGTGAACGTGGCCGGGGCACAGCAGAGTATTTTGGGTTGACGGATCAGGTTGATCTGATCATGAACACCTTTTCCAAGACATTGGCCTCGCTCGGTGGTTGTGTCGTGGGCTCCGAACAAGTTATTCATTACATCAAACACAATGCCCGGCCGTTTATCTTTTCTGCATCGATCCCACCAGCTAATATTGGCGCCGCTCGTGAAGCCTTGCGGATTCTCTCAGTTGAGCCTGAACGGGTCCGCCGCTTAAACGAAATCGCAGCTTATATGAAGCAAGGCTTGCAAAGTCTGCCCCATGTTCGCATACATGATAGTGGCAACAATCTCGTACCGATCATCCCCGTCATGACTGGAACAGTCGGTCGGACACTGGTCACCGCCAGGATTCTGCTCGAGAACGGCGTCTATGTCAACCCCGTCCTGCCCCCGGCGGTCGCGATTGAATCGTGCCTTTTGCGTACAAGCTACACTGCTACGCACACTAATGCGCAACTTGATGAAGGCTTGGCGATCTTTGATGCGGTGACGCGTGAGATGGCTGCCAATACGGACGTTGATTTCAATTTACCTGATTGACGCGCTTGGTTATTGTGGCGCGTGACGTTGAACTATCGCGGTCGTCGATTGAACAAGTTGTTCTTTGAGTGAGGCCAAAAGCTGGTAACGGACGCTAGGCGAGACCGTCGTGATATCGAGCTTGGTTTTTTCGATCAGAGCGGCAAATTCTGCCTCAATCGCGTCGAGCATGCCAACGGCTTCTGTGACCTGGGCGACCTGGGTCAGCGGAATCAAGACACTCGCGCGTTGGACCGGAACACCTAGATCGATCGTTTGATTGTATTGTGCGGCAACGGCTGAAATGCCAAATTGCTGACGCAATGTATGTTGAAAGCTGGAAATGACCGTTGGCTCTCCGTGAACGAGTAGGATTTTCTGCGGCTTTTTGGTCATAGCCGCGACCCATTCAAGCAAACCATCGCGGTCTGCATGTCCGGAAAAACTATCAATCATTTCAATGCGCGCTTTGACGGCGATTTCTTCGCCGAATATGCGCACTGTTTTGGCGCCATCGACGAGCGCACGGCCCAATGTGCCGCGGGCCTGATATCCGACAAAAACAACGGCCGAATCCTTGCGCCACAAATTATGCTTGAGATGATGGCGGATGCGACCGGCATCGCACATGCCGCTCGCTGAAATGATGATTTTGCTGTCCGGATCTTCATTAAGCATTTTTGATTCGTCTGATGTGCGGACAAAATGCAAATTCTCAAAGTCTAGGGGATTGTCACCATTCTCGATATAGGCTCTGGCTTCGGCGTCGAAACAATCTGTGTTTTTGCGAAAGACCTCTGTTGCAGAAATCGCCAAGGGGCTATCAATATAAACAGGTGTTTTTAAAATATTACTGTAGCGATTACTATATTTTTCATGTTCTTGATTCAGCGCATAGATCAATTCCTGTGTGCGGCCAACAGCGAACGATGGAATAATGACATTGCCGCCACGTTGGATTGTTTCGTCGATGATCTGTGCAAAGCGATCAATTTTACCCGCTTTATTGTCATGTAATCGATCACCATAGGTCGATTCGAGGAGCAGAAAATCTGCCCCATCAATGACTGTCGGGTCGCGCATGATCGGGACATCCTTATTTCCGAGATCTCCGGAGAAGACGAGTTTCGTTTCCCCGCCATTTTCTGCAACCCAGATCTCGAGGATCGATGACCCCAAAATATGGCCGGCATCGCGAAAGCGCACGCGGACATCTTCGGCTGGATTAAAGGTCTGATCATAGCGAATCGGCTTAAACAAGCGCAAGGAATCGAGCGCATTTTGCATGGTGTAAAGTGGTGCAACGATCTGACGGCCCGCACGATTGCCTTTGCGTACCCGCCAATTGTATTCAGATTCTTGAATATGCCCGGAATCAGGCAACATGATCGCGCACAAATCGCACGTTGCCTTCGTTGCATAAATTGGCTGACTATAGCCATCCGCGTACAGCTTGGGCAAGCGACCGCTGTGATCTATGTGGGCATGACTCAGCAAGAGGAAGTCGATTTTGTTGATCGGAAAAGGAAACGGTTGCTCATTGAGAAGTTCTTCATGCGGTTGGCCCTGGTGCAAGCCACAATCAATCAAAAATGACGTTTGTTCCGTTTCAACCAAGTAGCAGGATCCGGTTACGGTCTGCGCCGCCCCCAAAAAAGTCACTTTCATCAGACGTCTCCTTTGTTAGTAAGATCAATTGAGTTGGCAATCACCATGAATGGTGTCTGGCAACTCAACTGTCAAGGTTTACACAATCTGTAGCCAAATACTTTTTAAAT
This sequence comes from Eubacteriales bacterium, assembly GCA_028685755.1. Taxonomy (GTDB): domain Bacteria; phylum Bacillota; class Clostridia; order Saccharofermentanales; family UBA5734; genus UBA5734. The sequence goes on from JAQUDJ010000001.1 coordinate 98,525, forward strand.
AGTGGGATTCAGGATACCCGCCGAGTACGGGGTGGTCAAAGTCTTGGCGTCGGATATCGAGGATACGAACGCGCTTTTTAGCATCACGAGCTGCTTCGAGGATGGTTTCGAGGAAGATGCTTTCGGACATGTGGTAGGAGCAGGAATGGGTTGCCAAGATGCCACCTGATTCAAGAAGGCGCAAAGCACTCAGGTTGATTTCTTTGTAGCCGCGGATCGCAGCAGCTTTGGCAGCATGGCTTTTAGCAAAAGCTGGCGGGTCAAGGACGATCACGTCGTAGTGATGACCGGCACGCACTTCGTCACGAAGAAAGTCAAACGCATTAGCGGTTACTGTTTGCAGGCGATCCTCAAGTCCATTGAGACGGGCATTTTCGCGGGTGAGTTCAATTGCTGCGGCAGAAACATCGACTGCCGTGACTTCGCGAGCTCCTCCGGCTAAGGCATTTAACGCAAAACCGCCAATGTAGGTGAAGCAGTCCAGCACGCGTTGGCCAGCCGAAAACTGACGCAAAAAGGCATGATTGGCCTTCTGGTCTAGAAAGTAGCCGGTTTTTTGACCGTTGGCTAAATCGACAACCAGTTTGAGTCCATTTTCGGTGATCACAGTGCGGTCGCAGTCGTCACCAAATACAATCTTCCGGTAAAGTGGCAGACCTTCCTTCACGCGAATGGCCTCTTCGTGTTGTAGGATTAGGCGGTCTGGTTTAACGAGCGCTAGCAGCGTCTCGGTTATGGTATGAAGAAAGGTTTCCATTCCCATCGAAAGCACTTGAACAACGAGCGTTGTGGCGAATTGGTCGACGATCAAGCCAGGCAAGCGGTCCGCCTCGGCAAAAACAAGCCGATAGCTATCCGTATCAGGTCTGGCAAAGCGCTGTCGCAAAGCAATCGCGGCGGTCAACCGTTCGCGAATCAGGTGCTCATCGACGGTTTCGGACGTGGTCGCCAAGATGCGCACAGCGATCATTGAGGCGGAATTGTAAAGCCCACGGCCAAGTGAGCGACCGCGAAAATCAACGACATCAACAACTAATGCGCGCGCAGGTTGAGCGACCATGGTGGCCGTGGCAGCCGAGGCGGCCGTGGCAGCCATTCCATCGGGGTCACCTTGTTTGTTAATTTCTCCGGCGTCCGGCAGATCACGAATCGTTTCAATTTGGGTCCGATACACCCATGGATGACCTTGGGCGATTGCCTTGTGCATCCCATTTTTGACTACGACAGTCGGTAAGGGTGTTGCAGATGATTTTGTCATGAAGCCTCTTTCTTGTGCTGAGTGGGGGCGATCACGTCTAAGATATGTTTGCGCATTCGGCTCAAGTGATGGCGCTGGCCAAAGCTAATGAGGGTCTGGTCAATCGGAAAATATAATCGGCTGTTCTGGCAATCCAGAAACAGCGTCCCTAGCGTGCCTTCTTCCGTCTTACCAAGAAAATTGACGACACCGGCTGCTGCCGAGGCAGCTTCTAAAAGCTGAGGCTCGTGTGTGATAAAAATCAGTAAATTGTGATCGGATGGCGTGTGGACTTGGTCTGCTAAATACCGCAATGTATCGCGAATCGTAAAATCAACGATAAACACATTGAGGGGATGGCGTTCCACAATAAAAATTCGTTCATGGCGATCTGGCAAGATCCACGGCAGTTTTGATGGTTTGGTCTGCAGTAGCGCATGCCCAATCACGGGGTGATTGGCCTCTTCTTGAAAGCCCCTGATTTCAAATGCCTTCTGTAAATACGGCCCGAACGGCCCTTCCAATGTGGAAGAGGCAGGAAAATTAAAACGCGACATTTTGCTTAATCGTTTAACGCTTTCAGGATGACCGGGATCAAATCGCTCCAAGGTATAAGTCGACAGAATGTGGCGAATTGAGATTAGTGCAAACAACAAATAGACCGCGATACTCGTTAAGAACGTATATAGCAACCAAATCAGGTCAGGGTCGCGCAAAAGGGGCATGAGTTTTTGGGCAAGCCAGACAAGTGCAAAACCGGCCAGCACAAGTATGCTAGCCGGAATCAGTGCATCACGTTTGAACCAATGACGCCAGTCGCGCATGCTAGGCGGTTGCCTCGCCAAGTATCACGACAACTGTCATTTTTTGGCCTTCACGAACAATTGTTAATTCGATCTGGTCGCCAGGCATATAGTCGTTTTTGATTTGATTAATCGCTTCAGTGGTCAACGCTTCGGTACCATTAATAGCAATAATCACGTCGCCTTTCTGCAATCCGGCATCGTCGGCAGGGCTACCAGGGTCGACTTGCGCAACATAGACACCAACTGGCAAATCGTATTGGGCTGCCAAATCTTCCGTAATGTCTTGTGTATATAGACCGATTCGTGGCTTGCCAGTTGCCGATCCATTGCGGATCAAATCTTCGATGATTGGTTTGGCGTGGTCTATCGGAATCGCAAATCCGAGACCTTCAATTCCAGTGCCTGTATTCTTGGCCGAATTGATGCCAACAACTTCGCCAAAGGAGTTAAATAAGGCCCCCCCAGAATTACCGGCATTGATCGCCGCATCGGTCTGGAGTAGTGCCATGGTCTGGCCATCAACGCTGACCTCGCGGTCTAGGGCACTAATGATCCCTGCAGTGACTGTGCCACTGAGTTCACCGAGCGGATTGCCGATTGCGACAGCGAGTTCGCCGACCTCCAGATCAGCTGATTCCCCGAGAATTACCGTCGGCAAATTCTGTCCATCAATTTTGAGGACAGCTAAATCATTGATCGAATCGAGCCCGACGACATGAGCCGTGTAAGTATCACCCCGATCGAGGACGACGGAGATCTCTTGGGCGCCAGCGATGACGTGATGATTGGTTACAATGTATCCATCTGCCGAGATGATGAACCCGGAGCCGGCAGCCGGTAGGGTCCCGGTCTCGCCAAAGGGGGTCGAAACGACGGTTTCGGTGTTGATTGCAACGACAGCGGGTTTGCCGCGGCGGGCAATTTCGATGATCGAAAGCGCCTTGCGATTCGGGTCAGATTTGCCTGCGGCATCACTGATCGAAAAATGTTTGTTTGTGCTCGGTGCTGCTAAATCGCTGTCCGATTCGCCTGATGTGGTTTCAGCTGGATCTGGTGATGCAGCTGGTAAATTGGTATCATCACCGGGGTCAAGAATCGCGGGCGAAGTCGGCAGCGCAAAGCGACCTTGGAGGGGGTTGCCTTTTAAAGCCACATACGCGATGGTGCTCGCTAAGGCAAGAAATAAGACCGTGACCGCAAGAAATGCAGCAACGAGGGCTATGAATCGACCCGTGCCTGGTCGTTTAGGTGGTTTGTTTCCCGTGGGTGGTGGGGTAGTATTCGGGCTGTCTGGGTAGACATAACCATGGTCGTCTTGGGCCATTCTGTAAAGCGTAGGGATTTGTAAATCAAACATAATAAGCCTCAATTAGCTAATCGTACCGCGGTCGACATCAACCGTGACGATTGATCCGGATTTTAGAATCTTGGTCGCATTTTCGCAAGCGTATACGACTGGAATGTCCAAGGCAAGGCCAACTGTAGAGGTGTGGCAGGTAGCATCATCATCTTCAACAATTAAAGCTGTAGCCTTTTTCATCAATTCTAACATGCTGTTATCTGTTTCTTTAGTCACGATGATGTAAGAATTGCGGAGATCTGCTTTGCGAATATCTTCTTGTGATTCAATGACCAAGACTTCGCCACTAACTGTGCCTTTGCCAATTCCTTTGCCACCGGCGAGCAGGCGACCGATTGTCTGAACTTTGAGCGTATTGGTTGTGCCACTCATGCCGATTGGGGTCCCGCCGGTGATGACAACAACATCCCCGTTGCTGACAAAGCCTGATTCGTATGCTTGGTTCATCGCCATATCAAACATGGCATCGGTTGCATAGACTTCATTGACGAGAATCGGGTGAACGCCCCATGAAAGCGCCAATTGACGCAGTGAGCGGGGTGAGACCGTGGTTGTGATAATCGGGCACTCAGGACGAAAGCGGGAAATCAGGCGGGCAGTACGGCCACTGTGGGTGACGGCGACGATAGCACGGGCCTTGAGATCCATGGCGGTCATGCAAGTCGCGTGGCTGATTGCATTGGCGACACTAGGAACCATTTGATAGTCACTTTTATTGAAAATTCCCCAATAGTCAATGTTCTTTTCAGTCTGCAGCGCGATACTGTCCATCATCGCCAAGCTTTCAACAGGATATTTGCCTGCAGCGGTCTCGCCGGAAAGCATAATCGCACTTGTGCCGTCTAAAATTGCATTTGCAACGTCAGAAACTTCTGCGCGTGTCGGGCGCGGATTGCGCATCATCGAGTCCAGCATCTGGGTCGCGGTGATTGAGGGCTTGCCCACTTTGAAACATTTTGAGATCAATGCTTTTTGGATCGTCGGAACTTCTTCGATCGGAATTTCGACGCCGAGGTCCCCACGAGCAACCATTACACCATCCGAAACTTTGAGAATTTCATCAAAGTTGTTCACGCCTTCACGGTTTTCAATTTTCGCAATGATTTGCAAATATTCACCGTCATGTTTTTCGAGAATTTTGCGAATTTCGAGAACGTCGACGGCCTTGCGAACAAAGGAAGCCGCGATAAAATCAAAGCCTTGTTCAATACCAAATAAGATGTCCGAAATATCTTTATCGGTCAATGAAGGCAAGTTCGTTTCAACGTTGGGGAGGTTAATGCTTTTGTGGTTGGAAACCGGACCGCCGTTATTGACAACACAGCGCAGCGATTTGCCTTCGATTTCAAGGACTTCAAGTTCGATCAACCCGTCATCGATTAGAATTCGGTCACCGGGTTTGAGGTCCTCATGGATTTTAGCGTATGAAACGGTGATCAAGGATTCGTTTCCGAGTTCGGTCGAAGCCTCAACCGTTACACGTGCGCCCTCTTCGAGCATGATTTTGTTGTTTTCGAAATTGCCGGTGCGAATTTCTGGGCCCTTGGTATCGAGCAATAAAGCGATCGGCAAGTTGAGTTCATCGCGCAAGCGTTTGATTCGATTGATTCGGACGAGGTGTTCCTCATGCGTGCCATGAGAAAAATTGAGGCGGGCGACATTCATGCCCTTTTGCATAAGTTGGATCAAGATATCATCGTTATCGACGGCTGGCCCCATGGTGCAAATAATTTTAGTTTTACGCATTGAATACTCCTTTTTATGTTTCCTTATTTCCGATGACCTGTTTTGAAATGATTGAGGTGGATTGCGTCATGTTTCGATTTCGCGCCAGATCTTGCGCCTAATGATCCAATCAACTAGCCGTTGTACCCAACGCAAGAGCGTTAGGATTATTCCCGGAACACAAGCCGCCGCAGCGATCGCTGCTAAACCTTCAAACACGATCAGCAAGGTGCCGAGAAACAATCCTAGAATCATCGCCAGCCCATTGCCGAATGACTTAAAGCGGTCAGTCATATTGGCGATTGATTCATTGGTCAATTCCAAAGCGGCCGGTGCCAGCGAGCTGGTATCTAGACTGAGAAAGGGGAGCGCAATCGCAAACAGCAAAAGCATGGCAAGCACCTGTTTGGCGATCTGAGCGAGCAAGATCAAGAAACGGAGAATGAGCGGGCGACGGTAATAATTGCGGCAGAGGTAGGGATTGGCTAGGATCAAAACGGCTAACAGGAGAGCTGCAACTTGCCACGGCAAGATCCAGCTCTGTAGTGATGGACGAAACAGTACAAATCCCAGTAGCCCAACCATGATCAACCCAATCCAACTGTAAAAGCCGATATGACGTCTGGATTCGTATTCTGTATCGCTCCAATATGGACCTAACAGAAATCCTTCCAAAAAGTCCATGTCGCAGTGCCTCCATGCCGAATTGGTATTGGACAGTTTGCTGTATTTTAGCATAAATCGGCGCACATAAAAACAGCCTCGACCCCAGGTCGCAGGCTGACTAACGAAGCGCGAAGGGTAGGCGGCTAATTGATTCGATCGTTTGCTTTAAAGGATTAAGTCCCTCTGGGAGGGTATTCATGCTTGATCCGGTACCGCGACGAAAACCTTCGGGTGTTTTCAAGCAGAGTGACCAGGCAATCGAGCTGCGGTTAGTATCTGGCGAATCGTCTGTCAGCAATCGTCCCGTAGTCACCGGATGTTCAAGTAACTCAGGCAATTTGAGGATCCAATTCGATTCCATCAGGCTGCGACGGATCTGGTCAATCTGTTCAGGTCGCAGGGAACGCGTGAAATTATTCGTCCAACAATTACTTTCGCGCCAAGTCAGGTAACCTCTAGACAGATTGATATGTACAGAAAGGAAACCCTTCCGATAGACAGCGAGTTCGCAATCGATCGATTCAATATCACGTGCGGGCATGTTGGATACCTCAAAATGACGTCACGTCAGGATTTTATCGATTTTGTCAAAAGTTTTTCAAGTGAACGCATTATATCACAAAACGCGCCAATTATTCGTCCACATCTCAAATATCGCTGAGAATTATGGCCATAACAAGATCGGTTAAAACAGCTAAGTCCTGTGCGATTAGAAATTCTTGATTTGAATGGACCTGTTGCATCCCACAGGATAAAACCATTCCCGAAATCCCTGCTCGCGACAACACATTCATGTCACTGCCGCCACCAGTCGTTGTCAAACGCGGCGCAAGCCCAATTTGCTCGCAAGCAGCGATAAAACGACGGGCAACCGAATCTGTCGCCTTGACTTGGTAAGGGTAATAGGACGTAACGATTTGCGCATCGACTGTGGCGCCCATCCGTTCCGCGGCTTCGGTCATCGCCTGACAGAGTTGAGTCGTCTGGCGGGTTAGCTTATCCGCGTCTAACGAACGACATTCGGCGGTTACTGTGCAGCTTTCGGCCACAATATTTGTCGCACCACCACCTTGAATTTCCCCGATATTGGCGGTTGTTTCCGCGTCGATCCGGCCAAGTTGCATGGTCGCGATCGCTTGTGCGGCCACAGTGATCGCGCTAATTCCGGTTTCTGGAGCGATCCCGGCATGGGCTGCTTTACCGGTGATCGTGAAAATCAGATGATTGTGACCAGGGGCGGCCATTACGCCTGTTCCGGGAGGACCACTAGTATCCAGAACATACCCTTCACGGGCAGCAAGGCTTTTAGCATCAAATTGTCCAATCCCTTTGAGATGGGCTTCTTCGGCGACTGAAAACAGTAATTCGAGTGGGCGATGCGGCATCGGATGCTCGCTGAGCAGTCGAACCGCTTCAAGAGTCGCGACCACACCAGCGTAGTCATCGGCCCCGAGGATTGTTGTCCCATCGCTGCGAAAGACCCCGTCAGCGCCAAGTGTGACTTTTTTCCCACGGCAGGGGGCCACCGTATCGAGGTGGGTGGAAAGCAATAACGGCAGTCTTTCTTCTTGGCAAAAAGCACTCACACGGTCGTGATCCTGGATCTCAGGTGCGGATAGTGGCCAGTTCGCCGGAATTTTGCATAATAGGTTGCCACTATTGCCGGGAAGCAGCGTGGCAGCAAGATCTTCTTCGACGACCAATCCCAAATTTCGTAAAAATGCGATCACAGTGTCTGCGGCCATTCGTTCTTGAAAAGATGGCGCATCGATCGAAGCAAGCTCGATAAACAAGTGATTGAGGCGGTCAATCTTGAGCGGTAAGATCATGGTCAAATGCTCCTCACGGTCTTATAAAAAGTCACTCGTTTGCAGTAAATCGGGAAATCCTTGTTGGCGCAGTGCTTCATAGGTCACAATGGCTACTGCATTGGCTAAATTGAGCGAACGCCGCTCTGGCAACATCGGGATACGGATGCAACTGTCCGGGTGCGCGACAATCAGGGGTTCCGGCAGCCCTTTCGTTTCTTTACCAAACACCAGCACGGCATTCCCCGGGTATTTAACATCGGCATAGGTAGCTGCCGCTTTCGTGGTCGCATAAAAAACAGGTTTGCCGGCAAAGGCGCGCTGCCAACTATCTAAGTCCGGCCAAATCGTTAGATCGAGGTCAAACCAATAATCAAGGCCAGCTCGTTTGACTTGTTTGTCATCGATGCGAAAACCAAGCGGTTCGACGAGATGCAGGCGGGCGCCTGTAGCCACACAAGTCCGCGCGATATTGCCTGTATTTTGCGGAATTTCAGGTTCGATCAACACAATTTCAAGCATGCGGTATCGGTTCCTTTTCAAGCTTTTCCCGGGCTAGCTGTTCTAATTTTTTCAATCGGTGATTCATCCCGGATTTTCCTAGCGGCGGATTTAATGTCTCACCTAGTTCCTTGAGGGATAAATCAGGATTGTCCAAACGAGCTTGAGCTGCGATAGCAAGTTCCTCCGGCAACGTACTAAACAGACCAGCCTGTTCGAGATGATGGAGCAGTTCGAGCTGGCGCGCCGACGTATTCGCGAGACGAGTGCTATTTGCATTGTCGCAATTGACCACGCGATTGACACTGTTACGCATTTCTTTTTCCACACGCAAGGATTCAAAGTCCAGCAATGACTGATGCGCCCCACTTTGCAGTAACACATCGGAAATGTGTTGTCCTTCTTTAATGTAAACGACGTCATGCCCTGGACGACTAATCTCATTGGCGCGGATATCTATTGCCGCGAGCAACTCAACTAGCCACCGCGCAACATCTTTGCGCCGCACTGAAAATTCGAGGTGATAGGCTTGGTGTGGATCACGCATTGAGCCACAGGCGAGAATTGCCGAACGAAGGGCGGCTTGAATACAGGATCGTGTTCTTTCGGGATTGGGCTTGAAGGGCGCCACGAGAAAATCTGTTCCTAACTCGGCTAAAATATCTGCACGAATCTCCGCGACAAAATCGCCAGGGGCGATGATCACACTGATCGTTTCGCGACCGGAAATCAGTTCAGGGTCCCGATGATAGCGCTCAATCAGAAGTCGGACAAGCAGGCCGGCAAACCCTGGATTGGACGTTGTAATAATGATTTCATCTGCGGTTTGGCGATTCGCAAAAACGAGCGCCACTGCTAATTCGATGAGTTGGCAAGCGCGGCTGCGGGCGACGACTTGATTGAGTTCGTCCTTGACCTGCTGGGAGAAACTGCTCATCAGCGGGCCAGACCTAGTCCGAGAATCAAACGAGCCAACAAGGTATGGTCATGGCGAATGACCCCACTGCTGACGCATGCCAGTGGTGATTGTAGGACATTAATCCCCAAAGCCTGTAAGGCATCGATATCGGTAACAACTGGGATTGCACTTTCCAATTGGTATTTGCGAATGAGCGGCTCTTCGATCCAGGCATTATTTGTGATGCAATGATCGATCAAACCCGTCGCCGTTTTCCGACCGGCATGGCGCAACATGGCTTGGACATGGTCGGTTGCATCATAACCAAGCGTCTCTGCAGGCTGGGTCATAATATTGCTGACATAGACCTTGACCGCTTGGCTCGCGAGAATCGCCTGAACAATTTCTGGGAATAAGAGGTTCGGAATGATGCTGGTATACAGGCTGCCAGGGCCAAGAACGAGAATCTCAGCGCGGGCAATCGCATCGAGCGCCTCCGGCAAAGCTCGCGCATCGGCAGGATTCATCGATATTTTCTCAATTCGGTTGCTAGTCGTCGCGATCCGACTGCCGATTTCGGTTTCGCCGACAATCGAAGTTCCATCGGCCAATTGTGCTTGCAGATGAATGTCTTGCAAGCTGACCGGCAAAACACGGCCTTGCACCGCTAAGACTTTGGAAACATTGCGTACAGCATCCGAAAAATTACCACAGACCCCGTTCATCGCTGCAATAAATAAATTGCCAAAGCTCTGGCCCTGTAAGCGCCCTTCGGTGAACCGAAAATTAAATAAATCAGATAATAAAGGCTCGGTATCTGCGAGCGCAATAATGCAGTTGCGAATATCCCCAGGGGGCAACATCCCGAGATCTTCGCGCAACATCCCCGAGGAACCGCCGTTGTCAGCGACAGTAACAATCGCAGTCAGATTATGGGAATAGAGTTTTAGGCCACGTAAAAGCATCGATAAGCCAGTCCCACCGCCCATAACAACGACACGCGGGCCACTTTCGGGATTTTTGGCAAAATTGATCAATCGTTCATCGAATTGGAGCATGGTTTTGTGTCTACTCTCAGCTTTGTTTGGGTTGTTTTTTTGTTTGGGTTGCTTTTTATTTGGGTTGCGGTTTTTGCGGTTGCGGTTTTTGCGGTTGCGATTTAATTACGCTTTTTGCGAAAATAACGCGAATCCTTATCGAGGTCACGGTGGTCGACCAAAACGGCAACATGACTCGCTTTGAGTCTTGATGCTAACGCTTCAGCAAGTGCCACGGATCGATGACGTCCACCACTGCAACCAACACCAATCATCAGCCTTACCTTACCCTCACGAATATAGAGCGGAATCGTGAATTCCAAAGATTGCAGTTGCATATCTAAGTATTTGTTTGTCTCTTCAAATGAAAAAACATAATCACGCACGGCTTCATCAAGACCGGACTGCGGACGTAGCTCTTCAATATAAAAAGGATTCGGGAGAAAACGGACATCTAAGATCACATCACTATCGACAGGCACGCCATATTTGAATCCAAAGGACTGCACTAAGATGGTCATTCGTTCATCGTGATTCGAATCGGATAACATGGCATAAATCATGTCGCGTAATTCTGATGGTCCCAGATTCGACGTCTCAACAATGTCGGAAACCATTTCTTTGAGGGGTGCCAAGCGCTCGCGCTCTAAGGCAATCGCCTGAGCAAGGCTACGACCATGCGCTAACGGATGACTGCGGCGACTCAATTTGTAACGATTGATCAAAATTTGATCCGCGGCCTCGAGAAAAACGATGCGCAAGGTATGGCCGAGATCTCGAACCTGTTCAAGGGCTGGGATAACTTCTTGAAAGAGGGCAAAGCTACGAGCATCAATTACAATTGCCAACCGTTTACCTTTAGCTCGATCTGGCTGAGGCGCGGCCTTTTCATATGTTTGAATTAATTCAGGGATCATCGCCGGTGGTAAATTGTCGACGCAAAAATAGCCCATATCTTCGAGAAAATTGGCAGCCAAGCTTTTACCGGCTCCAGACATACCTGTGAGGATCAAAATCTCCATGGAATCACCTCTGCTTCTTGCCAGCCGTCCCAGTCCCCAATAAATCGGACTTCCGGTTCCAATTGGACGCCGAATTGTGCTTTGACCGCTTCACGCACTCGATAAAAAAGCAAAGCCACATCAGAGGCGGTCGCAAGACCACGATTGATAATAAAACCGGCATGTTTTTCGGATACTTCAGCACCCCCGATACGGTAACCCTTCATGCCACTGTCTGCGATTAATTTACCCGCGTAATAGCCTGCAGGGCGTTTGAAGGCACTACCCGCACTTGGAAATTCCAGCGGTTGCGACGTGCGACGGCGCGCGGCTAAGTCAGCCATTTCAGCGTATATTTCAGTCTGCGCTTGGGGCTTCAGCCGAAAAGTTGTTTCTGTGATAATCCGCGCTGTGCCCTTATAGCAACTGGTTCGATAATCGAAATGATGGGCTTCACCCGTGACAATCGCTTCAATGAGATCGTTGTCGAGAAAGCGACTTTCACAGACAACTTCCGCCATGCAGCGATCATAAGCACCGGCATTCATCATCACCGCACCGCCGACTGTACCTGGAATACCTGAGGCAAAAGCGAGGCCTCCAAGGCCTTCGAGGGCGGCGACTGCAGCAATTCTTGAGAGTTTCGCTCCCGCTTTTGCAATCAACAGATTGCCAGCGCGCGTAATGTCAGAAAAAGCATCTCCCAGACTGATCACTAAACCGCGAATCCCAAGGTCTGCGACGACAACATTCGATCCGTTACCTAAAATGGTCACGGGAAAGTTGACGGTTCTTGCCACGGCAAGAATATCAGCCAAATCCGAAACGTTTTCTGGTTCAAAAAACAAATCCGCCGGGCCACCCACACGAAAAGTCGTATGCTCAGCCATCGGTTCCATTGCAAGAACACGCGCACGCTTGTCAGCTTCAGACCAGTGCTTTGCGAGTTCAGTTTGAAATGTCGTGAGCATTACTGGATCAATCTTCATTGATTCTGATACACCCAATCGATCAGGTTGCAGATCCGAAAACGCGATCCGTTAGAGCCTTTGCGGCATTGTAGCCCATCTTCTTTTGGCGGAAATTGATGGCGGCAACTTCGACGATGATTGCTAAGTTACGGCCGGGACGAACTGGGATCGTGATCGATGGGATATCAATACCGAGGATTTCGGTTGTCTCTTCGTTGATACCGAGACGTTCATAGGTTTTTTTCTCGTCCCAGAGTTCAAGATTGATCACGAAGTCAATATTTTCTTGCATTTTGACAGAAGAAACACCATATAGTTCTTTAACATCAAGAATGCCGATGCCACGAATTTCGATCAAATGGCGAATGATCTCTGGCGCTCGACCGAGCAAAGTCGTATCGGAGACTCGCCGAATTTCGACAAGATCATCGGCAATCAGACGATGGCCGCGTTTAACGACCTCGAGGGCGGTTTCGGATTTGCCAACGCCACTTTCGCCGCGAATCAAAATGCCTTCGCCGTATACTTCAATGAGCACACCGTGCATCGACTGACGCGGGGCGAGTTCGACGTTTAAATATTTGACGATAGCCGAGGTGAAATCAGATGTGGGGAGAATCGTCCGGAGCAGCGGGATTGAGTACTTTTTGGAACATTCAATGAGCTCAGCACTCGGTTCATGATTGCGTGTGAGGACTAAGCACGGGATACCTTTGGAAAAAAGTGCATCCAAGCGTTCAAATCGTTCTTCAGTACTTAGTCGATCAAGGAAAGCGGTTTCCATATTGCCGAGAACCTGGATGCGATCCGGTCCGAAATGGTCAAAATAACCAGCCAATTGTAAGCCTGGCCGGGTGACATCAGCAACGGCAATCCGGATTTCTTCAAGATTTTCATAATCAACAATAATTTCTAGTTCGAACTCTTTGACAATGTTTTGCAGGGATACAGGTGCCATAGTTACCTCCGCGTGGACGTTCTTGCCTTGATTATATCAAAAAGGCGCCGACTAGCGCCATGTGTGGCGCCCTTTATAACAAAAGACCGGACATGCATGTCCGGTCTTTCATGGTATTGGAGCGGGATACGAGATTCGGACTCGCGACTTTCACCTTGGCAAGGTGACACTCTACCACTGAGTTAATCCCGCAAGTAGCAAAGGTGATTATAGGAAAAACGTTTCGGCTTGTCAACGGGGTTTATTCGCCACCAAGCCGCTTGATAGAGGCCGTAATTTCCATACGAGTAGCCCGATCGGCATCCGGATGGCTATCTAACCACGAACGCAAGACCGTGATCCCGCGAGGGTCATTAAAGTCTCCGAGACATATGGCTGCAATTTGTTTGTTATCGGCACGGCGAAATGCGGTGCGCATCACGTCAAAGGTCTCAGGCGAATGGCTTGTTGATCCCGCTTCACCAAGAAAAATCATGAGCGATTCGACTGGACCGACGACAGCCTTGCCATCGGCTAACGCTTCTTGTAAACGAGAAGTTAGGAGCGGTAGGGTGTGATCTCGCTGGGAAGCGAGCGCTTTTTTGAGCGCATCAGTCACCAGACCGTCCGGATCTGTTAGCGCGACGAAATGATTGAGCACCATCTCGAACTGATCGATTGTCAAAGTTGTCCCGCAGAGTTCAATTAGGCGGGCTAATGCAACCGATTCTTGATCCTCATAATCCGCGTGAATTTGATTCCAGTTCGCCGATAACAGGACCGGAACGAGCGCATTTATAACACTAAGATCATCTTTTATCAAATTTGCGATTGGCATCGGAATCGCTTCATCACAAATTGCGGCTGCAGCCCAGGCGAATTCTATCACTTGTGAAGGTGATGGCGACTTGCCAAGATAATCAAGTGGTTTGCCGGAAAATAAAACAACGTCACTGCCAGGCTTGTAGATGGTTTGTGCCAAGTCAAACCACGGCTGGCTATCGATTACGATCGAATCGGATTGATCGATCGTTTCGGCGTCATATCGGGCAAGCGCAGCTTCGAATTGTTCACCATACCAGGAATTGTAGCGGTGCATCAGCTCGTAGAGAATCGCATCAATCATTTCAAACCCTCTTTGATTGAAAAAAGCCCTCGCATTACGCGAAGGCTGATCTTTTTTGGAGGCACCACCCAGACTTGAACTGGGGGTAAAGGTTTTGCAGACCTCTGCCTTACCACTTGGCTATGGTGCCAGATGAGATTGGCCGGTTGTTACACCGGCCAATCGTTGGAGCGGGATACGAGATTCGGACTCGCGACTTTCACCTTGGCAAGGTGACACTCTACCACTGAGTTAATCCCGCGTTTTGGTGGGCACTACAGGGCTTGAACCTGCGACCCCATGCGTGTGAAGCATGTGCTCTCCCGGCTGAGCTAAGCACCCAAATTGTTGGTGACCCGTAGGGGAATCGAACCCCTGTATTCGCCGTGAAAGGGCGATGTCTTAACCGCTTGACCAACGGGCCGTATATGGTAGCGGCGGTCGGATTTGAACCAACGACACTCCGGGTATGAACCGGACGCTCTGGCCAACTGAGCTACGCCGCCACGAATTATGGCAGTGCGCACTTTTAACGCGCTCATTGATTGTAACAGCGACAATGCGGTTTGTCAAAGGGATTTTTCAAGGATTTAGTAAGAATTTTTAAGGAAATTTTAAAGAATTGAGCCGAATATTTCCGGATCGTTTCGAAATTTCATTAGAGCGTTTTGACAGCTGATGCGCCACGCTCGCCGGTGCGGATACGAACAGCATCTTTAACTTCTGAAATGAAAATTTTACCGTCGCCCACTTCGCCCGTGCGTGCAGCTGCAACAACCGTTTCGATGACAGCTTCAACTTGAATGTCGAGTACGACCAATTCGATTTTGATCTTCGGTAGAAAATTGTAATCAACTTCTGAACCGCGAACAAATTCCTTCCAGCCCATCTGGCTGCCACAGCCCATGATCTGACTGATGCTTATCCCGTTTAAGTCAATTTCTTTGAGGGCTTCTTTAACTTCTTCAAGTTTGTCTGGGCGAATATAAATTTCGAGTTTTTTCATTTGCTTCCTTCTTTCTTCACTTAATCCATGCCGTTAAAGGACGGGTAGGCTGACTCTTCATGTTCGACGAGATCAAGACCACGTTCTTCATCACGAGCACTGACACGCAGTGGGCCGGTTAAACGAGCGGCTGCTAAAGCAATCAAGGTGCCAATTACGGCAATTGCGATCGTGATGACGATCGAAAGAGCCTGGCGACCAAGCAGGGTAGCATCACCCGTGATCAGGCCATTCCAGCGCACTGCATCCAGGTTAGGATCTGGATTGAAGCCTTTTAGGGCAAATATACCCGTTGCCAAAGCGCCCCAAACACCACCGACGCCATGGCATCCAAAAGCATCGAGGGAATCGTCGTAGCCAAATTTATTTTTGATAACAGCAATGAAGAAATAGCTGATCGGGCTAGCGAGCAAGCCAATGACTAGTGCAGCCCAAATCGGAACAAAGCCGGCGGCCGGGGTGATCGAAACCAAACCGACAACTAAACCTGTCGAGGCACCAACAAGCGTCGGTTTGCCAACGGTTATTTTTTCGATAATCAACCACGATAATAGCGCTGCTGCTGCCGAGACTGTCGTTGTCATAAAGGCGTGGACTGCAAGTTCGTTCGCAGCGCCTGCACTGCCGGCATTAAAGCCAAACCAACCAAACCACAGAAGGCCAGCACCTAAAAAAACAGTCGGTACACTGTGCGGATGATATTTCGCTTTTCCAAAGTTTTTGCGTTTACCAATGACTAAAGCAGCCACGAGAGCGCTAACCCCAGAGCTGATGTGAACGACATTGCCTCCAGCAAAATCAATCGCACCGAGTTGCATTAAATAGCCACCGCCCCACACCATGTGAGCCAAGGGGTAATAAACGAGAATCGACCAAACGATGACAAATACGAAGAGCGCTGCAAAACGTGTACGCTCTACGATCGATCCGGTGATCAAAGCGGGGGTAATAATGGCAAACATCATTTGGAAAATGGCGAAAGTCATGGTAGTCGGGGCAAACTTTAGCGCATCAACGCCTTCGATACCATTCAAGCCGAACCATGTGAAGTCACCGATAAACTGTCCTGCTCCAGAAAAGGACAGTGAAAAGCCAAATAAAACCCACATCACTGTCGCTAAACCCATGATCATTGCAGACGACATAATCGTATTAATCATGTTTTTGCGTTTGACCATCCCGCCGTAAAAAAGCGCTAGTCCAGGGGTCATCAGCAGGACCATCGCGGATGAAGTGAGCATCCAGGCGATATCACCAGAATTAATTGGGTTCATGGGCATTTCCTCCAGCTAGTTTTGCGAAAATAGCGACAAAAAAAGAGGCCGTCCAGATGCGTTGCATCTGCGCGACCTCTTCGTCGAACAATTCACTTGAATTTTAGCAGACTTGTTTCACAAGTCAAGCTGTTTTTGCAAGTTCCGCAAGCGAAACTTTCAAATTATTTGATTTCGACAACTGCGCCAGCTTCTTTGAGTTTGGTCGCAACTGCATCAGCGTCTTCTTTGCTGACATTTTCTTTAACAGCTTTAGGTGCGCCATCGACGAGGTCTTTAGCTTCCTTGAGGCCGAGACCAGTCAATTCGCGGACAGCTTTGATGACGTTGATTTTGGCAGCGCCAGCTTCTTTGAGGATGACGGTGAATTCGGTCTGTTCTTCAACAACAGCAGCCGGAGCAGATCCGCCAGCCGGAGCAGCAACAGCCATTGCAGCAGCGGAAACGCCGAATTCGGTTTCGAGACCTTTGACGAGTTCTGCGAGTTCCATAACGGAAAGTGTTTTGACTTCTTCAATAAATTTGGTTACTTTTTCACTAGCCATGAGATTGAACCTCCATTTTAATTGATCCCTGTGGGATCATATTTTGATTGATTATTCAGCAACAACTGCGAGTTCAGCGACATTTGTGATGCCAGCTGCTTCACCTTTTTCGACAATCGCATTCAGTGCGACGGCCAATCCGGTGATTGGTGCGAGCAAGGTGTAAACGATCTGGCCATAGAGCACGTCTTTCGACGGGATCGATGCGATGACTTTGACATCATCAGCAGAAATCGCTTTGCCTTCAATGACGCCGCCTTTGATTTTCATCACATCATGTTTATCAGCAAAAGTTTTGACGACTTTCGCCGGAGCGGTCATTTCGTCTTTGCTGTAAGCAATCGCTGTCGGACCTTTGAGCACATCTTCGAGACCGGCAATGCCGATCGCGTCAAGGGCGCGGCCAGAGAGCGTGTTCTTGATGACCTGATATGTGACGCCAGCTTTACGCATTTCGGCGCGCATTGCAGTGTCCTGGGCAACTGTCAGTCCGCGATATTCAACGAATACCATAGCCTGGGCAGTCTTGAAATCAGTCGACAGATCAGCGACAATCTTGGCTTTCTCTTCGAGAACTTTCTTACTGGGCATGGGAGTACCTCCTTTTTTTGAAAATAAAAACCCCTCTCGCCTACAAGACGTGAGGGGTTTGCATGACAATTCATCGGGGCCATCATTTGGCACACAATGGGGTCTAGCAAGCACAAAGCAGGCAAGTCCATCGGGCAAAGACAGGCGGTGAGGTTGTTCAGGCTATCCTCGGCAGGATGAGGTTTTAAGGTGATCAACATTCGTCGATCAGCTCCTGCTGTCTCGGGCGCACTGGTTGATTATAGGGGGCGTCTAGGTGCTTTGTCAACAAATATCCTGTGCTTGCTGTGCCGCGCAAGGATCGCGTTTGCAGCAAGCTAGGCTCAAGTCAGCGGATTAGCCGAGCTTGGTGGTGTTGACGCGGATGCCAGGGCCCATGGTCGAAGACAATGTCACGCTTTTCAGGTAGTGACCTTTGGCTGCGGCCGGTTTTGCTTTGATAACGGCGTCCATTAGGGTTTTGAAATTGTCCGCCAGTTTTTCGCCGCCGAAGGAAACTTTCCCGATCGGGCAGTGAATGATGTTGGTTTTGTCGAGACGATATTCGATCTTACCGGCTTTGATTTCGGCGATTGCTTTGGTCAGATCCATGGTGACGGTACCGGATTTCGGGTTAGGCATCAGGCCTTTCGGGCCGAGGACTTTACCGAGGCGGCCGACAACACCCATCATGTCCGGGGTTGCAACGACGACATCATAGTCGAACCAGTTTTCGCTGGTGATCTTGGCAACGAGTTCGTCGCCACCGACAAAGTCGGCGCCAGCAGCAGTTGCTTCATCAGCTTTCGGGCCTTTGGCGAAAACGAGGACGCGTTTGGTGCGGCCTGTGCCGTGGGGCAGAACGACGGCGCCGCGGACCTGTTGGTCAGCGTGGCGTGAGTCGACACCGAGACGGATGTGTAGTTCGACAGATTCGTCGAATTTTGCTTTGGCGGTTTGTTGGAGTAACTCAAGTGCTTCAGCCGGTTCGTAGCTCACGGAGCGGTCGACCAGTGAAGCAGCGGCGGTATAACGTTTACCCTTCTTCATAGCTAATTCCTCTCCTTCGCTTAACCGTCAATGACCACGATACCCATGCTGCGAGCGGTACCAGCGACCATACGGGCGCAAGATTCCAAATCAGATGCATTGGTGTCGATGATCTTGAGTTGTGCGATTTTCATGACTTCAGACATGGTGATTTTGGCAACCTTGTCTTTGTTCGGCTTGCCCGAACCACTTTCAATGTTGCAGGCTTTCTTAAGCAGCACTGGCACCGGCGGAGTCTTGGTAATGAAAGAGAAGGATCGATCTGCAAAAATCGTGATGACGACTGGAATGATCAGGCCGACATCTTTAGCAGTTCTTTCATTAAACTCTTTGACGAACCCGGCGATATTGACACCGTGTTGACCGAGAGCTGGTCCAACCGGCGGCGCTGGCGTAGCTTTACCTGCGGGGATCTGTAACTTGACATACCCGGTAATTTTTTTGGCCATAACGTCCACCTCCCAAAATATTCACCGGGCAAGTCCCGGTAGCCTTATCATCAGCACCTTGCGGCGTGAAGAAACGAAATTGTGTGATCAGATCCGCAGGATCTGGGTGAGTTCGAGTTCGACTGGGGTTTCGCGGCCAAACATCGAGACCAACACGCGGACCTTTTTCTTGTCGAGATTGATCTCTTCGACGGTACCGATGAAGCTTTCCAAAGGTCCGTTGATGACTTTGACGGAATCGCCAATGCTGTAATCGACCACCGGTTCCCATGTCGATTCGAGACCCATGAGCATGAGCTCTTCTTCGGTCAGCGGGGTCGGCTTGGAGCTTGTCGGTCCGACGAATCCAGTGACGCCACGTGTATTACGGACGATGTACCAGATCTCATCAGTCAAAATCATCTTGACCAGCACGTAACCTGGGTAGATTTTGCGCTGGGTGACTTTTTTCTTGCCATCCTTGATTTCGATCTGTTCTTCCATCGGTACGGAAACTTCTTGAATGAAGTCTTGAATGCCGCGGTTTTCAACGATCTGTTCAAGGGTCGCTTTAACTTTGTTTTCGTAGCCCGAGTAGGTGTGGACAACGTACCACTTAGCCTCGTTGAGCTCGCTGTTCAAAGCATCTGCCATGCATGTTGCTCCTTAAAAAGCGCGATTGTCTGGAAAACCAGATCAACCTGCAGCTTGGGTCGTTTCAGCGGCAGCCGGTGCTGCAGTCGTTTCGGCGACCACAGTCGTTTCTGCAGCTTGAGTTGTTTCGACGGTCGTCTGTGCTGGGGTGTAGAAGCCGATTGCTTCTAGGGTCTTGCCCAGTACGGTGTCGACAGCGAATAAAATGACGGCAGCGATGACGACGATCGCAAGCACGGTTGCCGTGCTTTGGATCAGACGCTTGCGGTCCGGCCACATGATTCGCTTGATTTCTGCTTTCATACTGATGAAGAAAGCGACAAAGCTTTTGCCGAGCTTCTTGAAATAAGCCTTCACTTTTGCGAGGGCTTTTCCAGACTTCTTCTCGGATTGCTTAGCAATTTTGCTGTCTGACATTTTCAGCACATCCTGACCAGCGTGAAGCCGAATTATTTTGTTTCGCGATGAACCGTGTGTTTACGGCAGAAACGGCAGTACTTTTTCATTTCAAGTCTGTCCGGATCATTCTTCTTGTTCTTCATCGTGTTGTAGTTGCGCTGTTTGCAATCTGTGCAAGCCAGTGTGATCTTGTCGCGAACGCCTGCTTTGGCCATTTTTCGGCACCTCCGCCTTGTCTTTGTTTATTCATCTGAGGAGTTTCTTTCCATAAAAAAAAGATCCCTCTTGTGGACGAGCAAACAGGATTCTACCACAGGGAGGGACCCTTGTCAAACAAAACGGCCGGTCATTAACGCCGCTTTTTGAGTTCGGCATAGATCGAATCGAGTGGGATATCATTTGTGACTAACAAGACATTCAAATGATAGAGCAAATCCGCTACTTCGTAGATAATTTCACCAGCATCGTTATTCTTGGCGGCGATGATGACTTCGGCAGCTTCTTCGCCGATTTTCTTGCAAATTTTGTCGACGCCCTTGGTCAGCAAATAGTTGGTATAGGAGCCTTCCTTTGGGTTTTGACGGCGATCTTCGATCACAGTGTATAGTTCATCTAAAATGGTTCCAATTTCACTCATGGGTAGTTCCTCCAAAAAATAATAAATTCAGATCGCGCTTGTAATAGCGAATCAGTGAATTTCAAGTTGGTCAAGATCGCGATAAAAACAGGAATGGTTGCCAGTGTGGCAAGCGGGTCCAATCTGATAGATATCGGCAATCAAGGTATCGGCGTCGCAGTCGATTTTGAGGCTGCGCACTTGCTGAAAATGGCCGGAGGTTTCGCCTTTGAGCCAGAGCTTTTGGCGACTGCGGCTGAAATAATGCATCAGGCCAGTCGCAAGGGTCTTTTGAAAGGCTTCTTGGTTCATATAGGCGAGCATCAGGATCTCCTGGCTTTCTTGTTCGCGCACAATGACTGGGATGCGGTCAAATTCGTCAAGTTTGAGCTTGGGCCAGTATTCGCCTTTAAGCGTGTAACCTTGACCCGCAGCGGCTAATTCTGACGCAATCGAATCGGATTCGAGTTGATCTTCATGCGGCAAGCGAATCGGTACACCGCGAAGATTTAAATAGCTCTTCAACGTGGGAATCCCGATCTCGCCAAAATGGAATAGGCTCGCTGCCAAAACTGCGTCTGCGCCGCCATCGACAATCCCATCGTAGAAGTCAGAGAGCTGGCCGGCACCTCCGGATGCGATGACTGGTATGGCAACGCGGTCCGCGATTGCCCGGGTTATGCCAATATCGTAGCCACTCTTCGTGCCGTCTTTGTCCATACTCGTCAAGAGAATTTCTCCAGCGCCAAGCTTTTCGACACGCGACGCCCATTCGATGGCATCAAGTCCTGTGTAGCGAGTTCCGCCGGCGATCATGACCTCGTAGCGGCCGAGCGGGTTCTTTCGCACATCAATCGCCACGACTATGCATTGACTGCCGAATCGCTCAGCAGCTTGCGTAATCAACGTCGGGTTCTGGACGGCAGCTGAGTTAAGCGAAACCTTGTCAGCGCCAGCTTGCAAGAGCACCCGAATGTCCTCGAGGGTGCGAATGCCCCCGCCAACGGTAAACGGGATAAAGATCTGTTTGGCGACCTGGCGCACCATGTCAATCATGATGCCACGTTCTTCGATCGTCGCGGAAATATCAAGAAAGGTCAGTTCGTCGGCTCCCGATTCATTGTAAATTTTGGCGATTTCGACTGGATCACCAGCATCGCGAATATCGACGAAATTAATGCCTTTGACGACGCGACCGGCGCGCACATCGAGGCAAGGGATTATACGTTTGGCCAGCATTGTGCTAAGGTCACCGTCCCTTCATAAATTGCTTTACCGACAATTACCCCAGCAGCGCCAGTTACGCGCACCGCTTCAATATCGGCATAACGACCGATACCGCCGGAGGCAATTACTGCAAGTGTTGTCTCAAGGACGAGTTCGCGGACGCGATCGGTCGCGGTACCCACCATCATACCGTCACGGGCGATATCGGTGAAAATGACAACCCGGGCCCCAAGTGATTCCATCGTTTTGGCGAATTCGAGCGCTGGTAAACCGCTGCCTTGGGTCCAACCATCGACGCTGACTTCGCCATCACGGGCGTCGATGCCTATTGCAACTCGGTCTGGGTAATATTTGAGAATTTCTTCGGTCAAGGTGCGGTTTTTGACCGCTGCCGTTCCAAGAACAGCCCGCGTGATGCCACCTTCATCGAGCAACTGTTCGAGATGGCGCATCGTCCGAATGCCCCCACCGGTTTGGATTTTGAGGCCCGTTTGGCAGCTGATCTCTCGAATGATTTCGAGATTGGTCGGGATGCCACTTTTAGCGGCGTCGAGATCCACGACATGAATCCATTCGGCGCCGGCTTTTTTAAATTGCATCGCTTGAGCAATGGGGTCTTTGTTGTAAACTGTCACCTGGCTATAATCGCCCTGGCGCAAACGGACACATTGGCCACCAAGCAGGTCTATCGCTGGATAAATAATCATCAGTCTTCTCCTCCAAAAATCCAGTCAGATAGGAGCTTGAGCCCACTATCTCCGGATTTTTCCGGGTGAAACTGGGTGAGCAGGATGTTGTCCTGTTGGACTGCGGCGGCAAACCGTGTGCCGTGCTGGCTCCAGGCGGCGACAATTGAATCGTCGGCTGGATCACAGTAATAAGAATGGACAAAGTAAAAATGTTGGCCTTCGGGCAGTAACGCTAAGCGCGAGTCGGTCAGCTGATTCCAGCCCATATGTGGGATTTTAAGCCCAGGTTGGGGCTGGAAACGGCGCACAATGCCTGGCAAAATACCGAGACCTTTGGCATCGCCTTCTTCGCTGGCTTCAAACATCAATTGCATACCAAGACATACACCAAGGAAAGGTCGACCCGTTTTTAAAAAGTCGCCAATCGCCAGGTCGAGACCCTTTTTCTGTAGTTGTTCGGCGGCATAACTCATTGCGCCAACCCCGGGCAAAATAACCCGATCGGCTTTAGCAATGGTTGCAGGGTCGCTGGTGATTTCGACACGTTGGCCGAGGTATGTCAGCGCTTTGGCAACACTGCCGAGGTTGCCCATTTCGTAGTCTAGGATGGCAATCATGGAATCTCCGTTCTGGTCGGATTCGGTCGGAATCGGTCGGATTCGATTGGATTCGCTTGGATTCGCTTGGATTATGCGAGGGTGAGGCCGGTCAAACGTTCATAAGCTTCGCGATATTTGGCGGCAGTTTTGGCAATGACTTCACTTGGCAGAGTCGGAGCAGGCGGGGTTTTGTCCCAGTCCAACGTTTCGAGCCATTCGCGCAGATATTGCTTGTCAAAGCTCTTTTGGGCGCGGCCGGGCTGATAGTCCGACTGCTCCCAGAACCGCGAGGAATCTGGGGTGAAAATCTCGTCGGCGACGACAAGATGGCCGTCGAGCAGACCAAATTCGAACTTCGTGTCGGCAAGGATAATACCACGGCTTTCCGCATATGCTGCGGCCTTTTCGTAGAGGGCAATACTCTTCTCTTCAAGTTTGGTTGCCATGGCGGAGCCGATCAATTTGCCGAGCTCGGCGATCGTGATATTGATGTCATGGCCTTCGTCGGCTTTGGTGGATGGGGTAAACATCGGTTTTGGGAGGCGGTCGCCTTGGCGCAAATCAGCTGGCATTTTGACGCCACTAATCGTGCCACTTTGCCGATATTCTTTGAGCGCGGAACCCTCAAGGTAACCGCGCACGATGCATTCGGCCGGGAGCATTTGCACTTTCTTGACCCACATCGAACGGCCACGCAATTGATCCTGGTACGGGGCTAAACTGGCAGGATACGCTGCCGGATCCGTTGAAATCACATGATTCGGGATCACATCTTTGGTGTAGTCAAACCAGAAGGCGGCAATGCTGTTCAGCACGGTGCCTTTGTCTGGGATCAATTCGTCAAAAACCACGTCAAAGGCGGAGATTCGATCGGTTACGACGATCAATAATGAGTCACCTAAATCGTAAACGTCTCGGACTTTACCACGGACGAAAAGAGGCAGTGGAATGAATGATGTGTCATTGAGCAAGTGTGACATAATACCTCCGAAATTTAGAGCACGCCTTTAGTGCTGGGGATCTGGTTCTGGCGGCGTGTATCAATGCGGACCGCCACGGCTAAAGCACGGGCGAGGGCTTTGAATAAGCCTTCAATTATATGATGGTCATTTTTACCATAGCGGCAAGACAGGTGCAAGGTCAATCCGGCGTTGAAAGCAAGTGCTCGAAAAAATTCTTCGGCCAATTGGGTTTCAAAATCGCCGACTTGTGGCGCCTGCAGCGCAACGTTGTAAACAAAGAATGGCCGGCCCGAGCAGTCGACAACGGCTTCAAGCAAGGCTTCGTCCATCGGGATGAGTGCTTGGCCATAACGGTTGATACCCCGTTTGTCCCCGAGGGCGCGGGCGAGGGTTTGGCCGATGACAATGCCCACATCTTCGACGGTATGATGGGCATCAATTTGCAGATCACCCACCGCATGGACGTTGAGATTGAATTGAGCATGTTTGGCTAGCAAGGTCAACATGTGGTCGAGAAAACCCACGCCGGTTTGGATCTCGGAATTGCCCTGACCATCGATGTCCAAGCTAACTTGAATGTCGGTTTCTTTTGTCTGGCGGTTTTGTTGGGCACTGCGCATGGCTATGTCCTCCTCATGTTGTGAAAATATCGTTCGATTCATCAGACGGTTTTATTATAGGGTATCTATACTGGACTGGCTATTCCTGACTGGACTGGCTATTCCTGCGTCGCTTGCATCCTGCTATGTGACGCAGTGGCTAGTTCACTGTCGGGCAAGTTTCATTTGTCCTCATTTTAGGACACGATTGTTTCAAGGGCTGTGATCAGACGATCCATTTCAGCGTCGGTGCCGATACTGATGCGCAGAAACTGCTCAATGCGAGGCTGTTTGAAATGACGCACGAGAATGCCAGCTTCGCGCAATTGACTGTATAGCAGGTCGCCAGCGAGCCGTTTGTGACTGACAAAAATAAAATTGGCGGCTGAGGGTAAAACGGTGAAGCCGAGCCTTTCTAAGGCTGCTGTAGTGCGTTGGCGAGTCGCCATGATGTGGGCGCGAGTTGATTCAAACCAATTGCCATCTTCAAAAGCAGCAACCGCACAGGTCTGCGCCAGTGAGTCGAGCGTATATGAGTTGAATGAATCTCGGACCCGCTCAAGGGCGGCGATCAATTGCGGATCGCCAAAAGCAAAGCCAACACGCAAGCCAGCTAAAGCGCGTGATTTGGAAAGGGTTTGGATCACGAGGATATTATCAAATTCGGTAAGAAGTGCAACTGCCGATTCGCCACCAAAATCGATATATGCTTCATCAACTATCACGAGACGGTTGCGATCAGCTGAGGCTAGGTTGGCAACTTGGTCGAGGGTGAGCGCTATCCCGGTCGGGGCATTGGGATTGGCCAAGATGATCCCAGCCGATGGCGCGGCTAAGTCGCCAAGCGGAATCGTGAAATCTTCGTTCAAGGCCACACGGCGAAAAGGGATGTTGTAAAGATTCGCGTAGACTGGGTAGAAACTGTAAGTTACATCCGGAAAGACGATCTGTTTTGTCGCTGTTGCGGTGTTTGGATCCCCATGGTAATCAAAAAAGGCTTGAAAAGCCATCGCTAGCACTTCATCAGACCCGTTGCCGGCAAAGACCTGGTTGAGAGGCAGACCATAATACTCGGCAATTGTCGTCCGCAATTTTAGGCCCGTTGGATCGGGATATAGCTTTAGTTGCTCAATTGGGAAGCTTTTCAGCGCTTCAAGGACTCCCGGCGCTGGCGGATAAGGGTTTTCATTGGTGTTGAGCTTGATAAATTGGCGATCACGCGGTTGTTCACCCGGAATATACGGGGTCAAATCGTGTGTCTTTTTACTCCAGAGACGGCGGGCGTCTTGCGGGTTCGGTGAGGTCATAAAGCCTCCTTTGGGGTGCTCGGTTCGGTTGTAGCGGCGAGGTCTGCCCCAAAGCGAACACGTAACGCATCAGCATGGGCGGCGAGATCTTCTTGGTCGGCGAAATGGGCGACTTTTTCCCAGACAGCTGCAAGATCTTCGCGGGTATAGTGGATCAGACTTGTCTTTTTGATAAAGTCAGCGGTGTTGAGCGGTGAAAAAAAGCGAGCTGTGCCACTGGTCGGTAGCACATGATTGGGGCCGGCAAAGTAATCGCCGAGGGGCTCGGGGCTGTAATGGCCGATGAAGATCGCGCCGGCGTGGCGAATAGAAGCTAAGGTCGAATCAAGATCTGCATCTTTTAGACATAATTCGAGATGTTCAGGCGCGAGTTCGTTGACAAAATCGATCGCGGTCGCAAGATCGGGCACAAGTAAGATTGCTCCGTAATCATGCAAAGAACGCTCAATAATTGCGTGGCGCGGCAACAACGGCACGCGGCGTTGCAGCTCTTTTGCAACCGCTGTCGCAAGGACTTCGCTTGTCGTAACGAGAATACTTGAGGCGAGCGGATCGTGTTCGGCTTGTGAAAGCATGTCGGCTGCAACATATGTGGGGTTTGCCGACTCGTCAGCCAAAATTAAAATTTCGCTCGGACCGGCAAACATATCAATGTCACAGTGGCCATAAACGAGCCGTTTGGCGGTATTTACGTAAATATTTCCCGGGCCACAGATTTTATCGACAGCTGGAACACTTGAAGTGCCGTAAGCCATAGCGGCAATCGCCTGTGCGCCGCCGATGCGGTAAATTTCATCAACACCGGCAATATCCGCAGCTGCTAAAATGGCCGGGTGGACAGTCCCATCGGCGCGTGGTGGTGTGCACATCACGATTTTTGGGACACCAGCTGCTTTGGCAGGTAGTACATTCATCAGAACGGATGAAGGCAGCGGGGCAGAACCACCCGGTACATAGACCCCAACGATGTCGAGGGGGCGTTGGATCAGACCTGTGTAGCCGCCATATGCGGTCGGCAAACGCAAGTCCGGGGTGAGTTGGGCTTTATGAAATGTGCTAATGTTAGCAGCTGCTGCTTTGAGCGTTTGGAGGAAATCGAGATCGAGGCTAGCTGTAGCTGCTGCGATTTCGTGCGGTTGTACGCGGAGTTGATCGGCGGTGAGGTTGGCTTTGTCAAAACGCTGGGTCAATTCGAGGACAGCTGCATCACCCCGGTTCCGAATCGCGTCGATCACGCTCTGGACGGTCTCAATTACTGGTGCTAAATCCATTTTGTGGCGCAAGCCTAATTTAGTGGTGATAGCCGACAATTCCGCGCGTTCCGTCCGGATGATCGGAATTTGAACAGTATTGGATTTTTGATCGACCATATCAGGCCTCCTTCGCGCGGTTAACACTAAGTTGTGTCCGCACGGCTTGAATCAAGGGGTTGATTCGGTCTGCTTTCATTTTCATGCTGACACGATTGACAACCATGCGTGCACTGACGGCTTCGATCACTTCGAGCACGGTCAAGCCGTTTTCTTCAAGTGTCTTGCCACTCTCGACGATATCGACTATTACATCGGCGAGACCAATCAAAGGAGCGAGTTCAACTGAACCATTGAGCTTGATGATTTCAACGCTTTCGCGCTTTTTTGTTTCAAAGTATTCTCGAGCAATGTGTGGATATTTCGTCCCGATTCGCTTGTTTGGCAGGCGATCAAGCTTGCCTATGAGGGCTTTGGGCCCGCACACGCACATCCGACAGGCGCCAAAGCCGAGGTTGAGGACTTCGAACAATTGACGGCTTTCTTCGAGCAGTGTGTCTTTGCCAACGACCCCAATATCTGCAGCACCATATTCGACATAAGTCGGTACGTCAGCGGGTTTAGCCATGATGAAACGCAGTCCCGTTTTTTCATCCTCGAGAATCAGGCGACGACTTTTTTCTTTGGCCGCACTGCAATCATATCCGGCTTGTTCGAATAATTCGATCGCCTGTTCGGCGAGGCGTCCTTTTGAAAGGGCAATCGTTAATTTATCCACGGGATTTCCCTCCCTGAGTATCGTTTGTCAAGGTGATGAGCTCATCACCTTCAGCTCCAAGATAGAGAACCTTGGCGTAATCACTGTTGCCGACGCGGCCGCGCAAGGCCTCGAGGGTCTGATTGTCGTAATCGCAAACAATGGCCCAACCATCCTGTCGCATGCTTCTGGCGCGAGCTAGCGCGTCGGCGCGACGCGATGGATGATAACCAAGAAAGTCGACCGTCGGACGATCGGGTAAATTTTGGCCTTGGCGACGCAAGGCTTGCATCGCAAAATTGAGTCCCATTGAGAAGCCGGTCGCCGATAGGTCGCGGCCAAAGTTGGTGACGAGTTGGTCATAACGACCGCCACTGAACAGCGGAAACCCAAGGCCGTATGTAAAACCTTTAAAGATAATGCCGGTATAGTAGTTTAAGCTTTGCAACTGACCCAAATCAAGTGAAACGTAGGGAAGCAGGCCATAGAGGTCGAGTTGTTCGAGGACTGCCCGGAGATTAGCCAAAGCGTCAAGGCACAGTGGATTACTCACTAAGCCGGCGAGTTGGTCGAGGACATCATATGTTCCATAAAGGGAAGGCATCAAGAGCAAGACTTCTCGAGCTTTCGCTTCGAGACCAACGCCGTCTGCTAGTTCTTCTAAGGCGACCATATCCTTTGCATCGATTAAGCGTGGGAGTTTTTGCGCGACTTCCTCAGCGAGGCCCCATTCAGCGACTAAACCTTTGAAAAAATTAACTTGGCCGATTGAAACTTGCAGATCTTTAATCCCGATCGCTTGCGCCGCCTCAATTGCCATCGCGATGACTTCTGCATCAGCCGCTGGGGATTGACTGCCCATCAATTCGACACCTGCTTGGGCAAATTCACGCTGACGACCACCACCAAATTCATTGTAGCGGTACATGCTATTCACATAAGAAAAGCGCAAGGGCAGTTGGCTGTCACGGTACAAAGTTGCCGCAACACGAGCAGCTGGGACTGTGCCATCATAACGCAGGCAGAGAATCCGCCCCTGTTGATCGAAAAATTTAAATAGACCTTCCTGAGGCGCAAGGCCACTGCCGGAAGCGTAAACATCATAAAATTCGATGCCCGGCGTTTCAATTTCTTGATAACCACCTCGCTGGAAAAGTTCGCGCAGCTGCTTCTCGAGTTGCCGCTTGGCATAACAATCATCAGGCAGAATATCGCTGACCCCGTCGGGTGTATGAAATTGCCATTGTCCCATAGAAAGTCCCTCGTTTCATCGTGTCACTGCTTTAATTTTAAGGCATTAAGCTTTTAAAATCACTTTACTGTGATAAAGCTATAAAGTGTTAAAGCAATGGCTAGAGTATATACAGCGCATATGACCTTGTCAACGGGGATTTGCAACAGGCTGATTTTGATTGTCTGCGGGACATTTATGGCACACGAATAAAAAGGCGCCGGTTAAACGGCGCCTTTGAGGTCTGCGAGTCGAGCTTTTTCGATGGCCTGTTTGACAATCATGTCTTTGACTTTCATCAGGCGGGTCAGATTACCACGTTCATTTTCTTCCATTTTCATTGCGATCGAGTGAATTTGCTCTTTTAGCTCCGGAATCAAAATGTATTCGAGCGAATTGACGCGTCGGCGGGTTTTTTCAATCTCGTCAGCTAAGAGCTGAGCACTTTTCTCGACTTCGGCCAATTCGAGCATGACCGGGAAAGCTTCGTGCAAGGCGACGATCGCTTGGTCAAGTTCGCCGGCAGTCGAAGCTAAGCCGTAAGGCAAGCCTTCGATTTCACCCGTGACTTCGAAGAGCGAAGCGAATACCGGCACTTTGACGCTCATGACGTTGCGGGTATCGATCGACAGCGCTAATGATTCGCGACCTGCCATCAAAGCGGTTTCTAGCGTGGAGGTGTCCATCACGGCGCGGGCCATCACCATATCTTGGTTCGCGCTAGCTAGCAAATCTTCAACCTTTAGACGCAGCGCGCGATTGGCTCGGATCAGTTCTAGGAACTGCCGCATCAATTCATCACGCTTGTCTTTGAGTAGCTTGTGACCGCGGCGAGCCGTCACAAGCTGTTTCTTCAGCCGGAGAAGCTCCATGCGATTGGGATTGACTTGTCGTTGGGCCATGGCCTATCAGTCCTTCCCGTAATACTGATCGATAAAAGATTCTTTGATACGTTTGAGTTCGTTTTTGGGCAGCATCGAAAGGAGTTTCCAGCCAATCTGTAAGGTTTCGAGGATGGCGCGGTCGCCTTCGAAACCCTGAGAGACGTATTCGCGCTCAAAAGCTTCTGCAAAACGTGCGTAAATGCGATCAACTTCAGAGAGGGCATCTTCACCGAGGATGACGGCCAGTTCTTTGGCGTCTTTACCACGGGAGTATGCTGCAAACAATTGGTTCATGGTATTGGCGTGATCGGCCCGGGTCTTGCCTTCACCGATACCCTTGTCTTTGAGTCGGGACAATGACGGCAAAACATCGATCGGTGGCTTGACGCCTTTTTTGTGAAGATCACGGCTCAGAATAATCTGGCCTTCTGTGATATAGCCTGTCAAATCAGGGATTGGATGGGTTTTGTCATCATCAGGCATGGTCAAAATCGGCACGAACGTAATCGAACCTTCTTTGCCGCGCTGACGTCCGGCACGTTCGTACATGGTCGCCAAGTCGGTATACAGATAGCCTGGATATCCGCGGCGGCCGGGGACTTCTTTGCGAGCGGCGGAAACTTCACGCAGCGCTTCAGCATAGTATGTAATGTCCGTCATGATGACCAACACGTGCATGTCGAGCTCAAAGGCGAGGTATTCAGCAGCAGTCAAGGCCATGCGCGGCGTAGAAATACGTTCGATTGCCGGGTCACTTGCCAGGTTGATGAAAAGTACGGAACGGTCGATCGCCCCGGTGCGGCGGAAATCATTGATGAAGTAATCTGCTTCTTCAAAGGTGATCCCCATGGCTGCGAAAACAACCGCAAAATTGCCAGATCCGTCGCGGACCTTGGCTTGGCGGGCTATTTGAGCAGCAAGTTGGGCGTGGGGCAAACCGGATGCCGAGAAAATCGGCAATTTCTGACCGCGAACGAGGGTGTTCAGCCCGTCGATTGCGGAAACGCCGGTCTGAATGAATTCATTCGGGTAGTCACGCGCTGCTGGGTTCATTGGCTTGCCATTGATATCGAGCATGCGGGTCGGGATGATCGCCGGTCCACCGTCTTTAGGGGTACCCATGCCATCGAAAACGCGGCCGAGGATATCCGGTGAAACAGCTAATTCGAGGCCTTTACCGAGGAAGCGGACTTTGCTGTGCTCAGCATTGATCCCGAGGGAGCTTTCAAAAAGCTGAACTAAAGCGTTTTGACCGTTGATTTCGAGCACTTTACAGCGGCGAATTTCACCACTCGGTAGCTCGATTTCGCCAAGTTCATCGTATTTGACACCTTCGACCTGTTGCACGAGCATCAGCGGTCCGGCGACTTCTTCAATGGTGCGATATTCTCTGGGCATGTTACATCACCCCCTGGGGAATTGCGGCTTCGATTTGTTCGGTCAACTCACGTGCCAACTGATCAGCACGTTCGGTGACCTGCGCCTCCGGCACGAATTTCAGACGGCTAATGCCATCGCGGACGGGCAGGTTGATTAAGTCACGGAAGGAAGCGCTGCGCTCTAAAGCGCGCTGTCCATCGTAATAGAACTGCATCATCAAGCTGAGCATGCGGTGCTGTTTATTCAATGAGGAGTAGGTATCGATTTCATCATAGGAATTCTGATGCAAGAAATCTTCACGCACGGAACGTGAGGCTTCGAGTTTCAGACGGTCAACTGCAGACAGGGAATCCTGGCCAACCAGTCGGACGATTTCTTCGAGTTCGGATTCTTCTTGGAGCAGGCGCATGGCATCGCTCCTGAGTTTGCTCCAATCTGGTGTGACCATTTGGTTCATCCAGGCGTCAATTTTGTCGGTGTACAACGAGTAGCTGTTGAGCCAGTTGATCGCTGGAAAGTGACGTTTGTATGCGAGTGCGGAGTCAAGTCCCCAAAAGACTTTGACGATACGCAACGTGGATTGGGCAACTGGGTCAGAAAGGTCACCACCAGGTGGTGAAACGGCACCTATTGCGGTCAATACCCCAATGCGGCCTTCTGAGCCGAGGCAGCGAACACTGCCAGCACGTTCGTAGAAGTTGGCCAAACGGGACCCGAGGTAGGCGGGGTAGCCTTCTTCACCAGGCATTTCTTCTAAGCGGCCAGACATTTCGCGGAGGGCTTCCGCCCAACGTGATGTTGAGTCTGCCATGATGGATACCGAAAAGCCCATGTCTCTGAAGTATTCAGCAATGGTGATCCCGGTATAGATTGACGCTTCACGGGCGGCAACTGGCATGTCGGACGTATTGGCGATCAAGATCGTGCGCTTCATCAATGAATAGCCGGATTTAGGGTCGATCAATTCCGGAAATTCCATGAGCACGTCGGTCATTTCATTGCCGCGTTCGCCACAGCCGATGTAAACAACGATATCAGATTCAGCCCATTTGGCGAGCTGATGTTGGATAACGGTCTTGCCACTTCCGAAAGGGCCTGGAACGGTTGCTGTTCCGCCTTTTGCGACGGGGAAGAATGTATCGACGACACGCTGGCCTGTAACAAGCGGCGCATCCGGCGAAATTTTTTCGGCATAGGGGCGACCACGGCGAACCGGCCATTTTTGGAGCATGGCCACATGGACGGACTGACCTTTAATATTACGGACAACGGCGATGGTTTCGGTGACGAGTTTGTCGCCAGCTTCGATCGACTCGATCGTTCCAGATAAGCCGGGGGGTACGAGTACTTTGTGCAAGACGAGTTCGGTTTCTTGGACAGTTCCAAGGACATCCCCCGCTACGACGACTTGACCAACAGTTGCGACGGGCTGGAAAGCCCAGTGTTTTGTGCGGTCGATTGCGGGGACGGAAACACCACGGTCAATGTTATTACCGGCCATTTCAACGAGGCGTGCCAGCGGTCGTTGGATGCCGTCAAAAATCTGACCAATCAAACCGGGTGCGAGTTCGACTGATAACGGTGCACCTTCGGAAACGACCGGTTCGCCCGGACCGAGACCAGCGGTGTCTTCGTAGACCTGGATCGATGCTCGGTCACCGTGCATTTCGATGATTTCACCAATCAACTTTTTGTCCGAAACACGGACGACGTCAAAGAGTTCCGAGTCGCGCATGCCTTCGGCAACGACGAGCGGACCTGATACTTTGACGATTGTCCCCTGACTTATGTTAGCCATGGTGTTTACTCCTTATCTTGATCGGCTTGGTTCACTTCGTCTTGAGCGAAGATATCCATGCCGACAGCTTTTTTAACGGATTCCCGAACTTGGCGCAAACCTAAGCCGGTTGATCCCAATACCGATGGGATCGGAATAATTGCAGGCAGCTTGTAACTCCGCAGGTCACGCAATAAGGCTTCATTTTGTTCTGCCAGCTCTTCAGTGATGAAAATGACTGCATATTGTTCTTCCACGAGACGGGTCAGCAGTTTTTCAGCTTCAGCTCCTGTTGTCGCTTCCAAGACAGACATGCCGAGCGCGCGAAAACCGATGATACTATCTCGATCGCCAATGACGCCTACTTGATACATCGGTTACCTCCTGCCAAAATAACTGTCGCGCATCATCTCCCGGCCTTTGGCGGCGGGGATGCGATTGCGCAGTAACGTCTGGGCAATGCGGATGTTTTTGATTTCCATTAAACGGGCGATCAAATATGCAACGGGGATTTCCGGTCCGCGCAAAATGAAACGGGCCAGTTGCAAATGATCGAGGATCAGATGATCGGCGGCTTTCCCAAACTGCGTGGCACTGTTGCGCTGACCAGCAGGCTGGACAAATGGAACTAAGGCCGAAAAACGAGTCCCGGCTAAGAATTCAGTCACAGCTTCAGGCTCGGCGTCATAACTTTCAAGTAGTTTTTCGCGATTGAGGCGACCTGCCGGTAGAAGGGTTTGTTCGAACAATCGTTTCCCAGCTTTTAGCGCTCTAGCTCGCAACAGCACATCGATATTCGTGACATCCGCACGCAGGTGGAGGTAGTTGAGAAAAAACCGATTGCCGAGATGTTCCGCTCGGTTAATCGCTTCACGAAAGGCGACGCGATCGAGAATTTGGTCGATTTCGGATACATCATAACGGGCCTGAACCGCCGAAGCGGCTTCGATCGCGGCCTGATAGAGCCACGCAGGGATTAATTCTGGTTGGCGATCACGAATCGAACGGAAGAGTTTTTCAGGTGCTATCAGACAAGGCTTGTGCATCTGACTTTCGATCGAAGTAAAGGCGACTGAAGCATTGACCGTTGGTAGTTCCGGGGCGATAAAATCGGTTCGGTTTTCCTGGCGGGTATACGCTTCAGTTTCATAAACGTCTTCTAAGTTTTCACGTTGTTTCGGCCACCAGGTCGCTAAATATTTTTCGATGACTTTCAAGTTATGGCAGTCATTGAAAATAAGCAGCGCTTCAACAAATTCGCGGTCAGGCATGAGCTGTGAAATGAGTTCGTAGGTGTTTGCGGTTTCGAGATCCAGTGCGAGTTCCGGCGATTCAGCCGGATATCCGCTTTCTTGCATGACGCGACTGATTTCTTCTGGCGACCGCGCATCAAACAAACGGTTCATTTTGGAACCGTCCATGAGTTGGGCCTCTAGCGCACGGATGCGGCCAGATACGTAACCATATCGATTAAGATCGATTTGCGATTTATTTGGCATATTCTTGCTCCCTGTTCTCGTGCTCATCTACTGATTAATCCACGTCAGGGAAAAGAATGCTCGCAGCCAGTGCGGCCAAATGAGGGCGCTGGTTGCGAATGAGCAAATCAAAGGTTAAGTTGTCAACAACTTTACCGCGCTGGAGCAATAGGCCACCAGCAAAGGAACCTACGACGGTGTTTAACTCGAATCGTCCGCTGATTTTTTTGAGGAGTTGGGCCACAAGGGCATGATCCTGTTCATTGGCGGTGATCAAACCGTCTTGTGCACCAAGTGATTCGATCAGGCTTTGATACAGCTCGGACTTGGCCAATGGATCAAGTTTGACTAGATGGTCAAGTGCGGCTGAAATTGCTTGGTCGATCAGAAGCTGACGAGCTTCAAGTAAAGCGCGACGATGTTCCATCGCCGCCTGGCTTTTGGCTCGGTTAATGATAGCTTCTGCTGCAAGGTCAGCTTTAAGCGCGGATTGTTTGGTGATTTCCTCGCACGTGGCATCGGTCTGGCGCTTGATTTCGGCGACCTGTTCGGCAGCAGACGTCTGAAGCACAGCAGCCCGCTCACGCGCTTCTTTTAAAATGTGTTCAACGATGGCGTTGATTCCATCCATGAGTTATGGCTCCTTTCAATCGGGATTCCCCGGTAAGACTAGAGCAATTACTCAGACAGGCTTGATACTGAGAACAGAGAGGACGGTGGCAAGCAATGCAAGGATCGCGTAGGTTTCGACCATCGCGGCCATGACGATCGCTTTGGATTGTTCACCAGGGCGTTTTGCAACTAGTGCCACACCAGCTTCGGAAACGCGACCTTGATAATCAGCGGAGAACATGCCAACGAAAGCAATCGGCAGAGCGGCCATGAAATAAGTCAGACCGGTTTGCCAAGAAATGTTAGTGCTGCCAGCCAGTAAGCCGGACGAGTTCATGATCATAAACCAAGACAGCAGGCCATAGATACCTTGCGTACCTGGGAGTGCTTGCAGGATTAGGATTTTACCAAATAGGCTCGGATTCTCGGTGAGCACGCCTGCGGCGACTTCGCCGACTCGGCCTACACCTTTTGCTGAGCCAATACCCGGCAATAGCGCTGCGAGTGCGCCACCTAGTAGTGTCAAACCTGGGCCTAAGAGACTGATGAGTTCGTTCATGGTCATTTACCTCCTGATAGTTGGACTTATTTTGTACGATCGAACTTGATGAAATGTGAACGTTGCTTCAACGGGTTGAAAATTTTGCCGCCGCCTTCATAAAATTTGCTGAAAAATTCAACATACTGTAAGCGGCTGGTGTGGACGTATGCGCCCAAGACGGAAAGTGCTAGGTTCAAGGTGTGTCCGAACAGGGCGACTAGCGTAAACATGATATAGCCAGCTGGTGTCGGTCCCAGCATGAAGCCGAGTAAATTGATGACCATCGCGATAACGCTGCCCGCTAGAACGAGCGCCAAGATACGGGTATAGGACAGCAAATCGCTGAAATAACCGGTAATGTTGTAAAGCGCGCCTAAGCCTTTGAAAAGACGAACGATTGGGTTTTTGGCATCGCGGCCACCAAACAGTAGAATTACCGCTGCGCCACCAAGCGCCATCCATTGACCAATTTGAGCCATCGGCAAGCCAGGTAAGATTGAATTCCCGCCAAGTAGCAAACCACCACCAATGATGATCAAATACCAAGGTGCAATATCAAAGATTCCGTCCATGATATGTCCCGTCTTAGCTAGCATATAGATTTTGGCACCCATCGCTGTAAATAAATGGACGGCACCAAAGAGAATACTCCAGATCATCATTTTGATTGGGTCATTCATTGGATTGAACCAAAAAGAGGGGACGACAACTTGGCCTTGGGTCAAAACAGTCAGCATGTCGCCGAAGAAACCACCGAACAGAACGCCGAAGAAGATCGCGCCGATACCACTTAAAAAGAGCAATCGAGCCAGTCGCCCCAATTCGCCTTCAGCTTTTTTGACAAAAGCGAGCCAGCCCATCAGGCCAGTCAAGACTAAGCCGTAGCCGATATCTGCTAACATCATGCCAAAGAAGAAAAAGAAAAACGGGGCAAGGATTGGGGTCGGATCAATGTCCGCGGCCGAGGGCGGTGCATACATTTCAACGATGACTTCAAATGGCTTGACCAAGGGGTGGTTGTCGAAAAGCACAGGGGGTTCTTCACCATCGATTGGTTGGCGATGCGCAACTGCAACAACAAAGCGGCTTTGTAGCGCACTGCCCATGTCATCTGCCACATCGGCAGGAACCCAGCCCTGGAGATAAAACGTGCTAGTTGTGCTTGAAAGGTGATGTAACGCGTCAATCTTGTCGCTGCGCAACAAGAAGAAATCATGTAGCAACTCAAAATCGACGCCCATTGGCACGAGGTTTTGGAGCTCGGTTTCGAGGCGTTCGATCCGGCGCTGATAATCATCCTGGCGATTGAAAATTTGATCGAGAATTGCTTGTGGTGTGCCGTCCATGCCTTGTACGGGCAAGAGGTGGAAGCCGTGTTGGCGGAGGTTGCCGTGGACGACACTTTCACGGGACTTTAAGGTGGCGATCAATACACGAAAGCTAGCGGCATCCGCACCAATCAATTCAAAATATGTCTCCGGTGCGTCTTCAGGTATTGTGGCTTTGAATGCCTCAACGGCCTCAGCAGTTGGGAAGGCCCCGATCAAAATGACCGTTTCTTGCGTCATCATTTCCGCTAAATTAATCTTCAATGATCGCCACGGCGCTAAGGTTTCTTGTAAGGTGCGGTCATGTGCAATCAGGGTCTTAATTTCAGCAATTTGCGTTTGGAGATATTCCATTGCTGTCAGCTGTTCCATGATCGCATGTTCGCGATCGGCAACCGATAGGAATGCTTCAGGTTTGACGAGTCTCGCACCCGTACCTAAATGCTGACTTGCGGGATTGTGGTGACGGCAATATGCCGCTGCTAACTCGAGACGTGAAATTGCATTGAGGGATAAATAGCCCCGTTCATCGTAAGGTTGCGTTTCAAGCGCAACGTGCTGTGCGCTCAGTTCATCCATTTCGACCGCGCCTAAACGCATGAGCGCTTCAAGGACGTCGGCTTTTTGTTCGGTTAGGCCCACAAGGGTGAGCCGATGCATTTTAACGACCGACACTGTCGCTCACAATCCTTTCCAAGACGGCTTGAGTAGCTGCGTTGAGACGATTTTGGGCAGCGGCTTGTATCACTTGGGCAGCCTTTTCAGACTGTGCAGCACTTTGCTTGATCACGTTTTGCGCATCTTGGCGAGCTTGCTCGAGGCGGGCAGATGCGTTTTCGTCTGCCATTTGGCGAGCTTGTGCAATCTGTTCTACTGCCTGTTGGCGTGATTTGTCCTGATTGAGGCGGCCTGTTTCGATTGTCTGAGTCTGTATGGCTTCAGCCTGAGCTTCAGCCTCGTGAATCTGGGTTAGAAAGTCCTGATCTGGCATGAGAGACGACCTCCTGTTTCAAGGTGCAAACGGATTGAAGTTAACCAATTTAGCCGTTTGCACACCGTTTGAAATTATAGCATATGATTTTGTCGAGATGAACAGAAATGTTGCCAAACACCTCGTAAATATACAACAAATTCACAAATATCTGCAGTTAGCATGATAATATTTTGGTCACTTTGGGGCGCAAACGTTTTCGTCAGCCTGGAATTTCACGCATTTTTCGGGGGATAAGACGACGCGCAACCATCAATAACCCGGAAGTGAGTAATAAAGGAACAACGACAATCACAGCGATCGTACTCAGAAGATTGAGTTTGAGTATAGCGACAGCCGCAATGAGTATACCGGCGACTACCATCGAACCTAAAATGACATAAACGACATTCATATTTTGTTTAACAGCTTTTTGTTCATTATCCCAATGTAGCTTAGGCCAATATAACTCAAAAATGATCCCTGCAAGATTAGGCAGGAGTAACGCGCCGGGGAAAGTTAAAAGGCATAATCCCATAAACCAGATCGGGAGCGGGATGAAATAGTAAATCATCACAAAGCTCAGTGTTAAGCCTGACAGGCCTAATAAAATGCCCACTACTAATTTGGCGGCTATTTGGCGAGTGTAGCTCATCGGTAAAATTTTCATGATGTAAAACTGACTGCCTTCGCGCGACAAAGCACTTGATGCGATTCCGTTCGTGCCATTCACAAAAATAGCGAGGCCAAAAACGACCGCTAACAGGATCGGGGCAGCCTGGATGTCCCCATCAATAACCAGACGATTAATGAACTGATTCAATTGTTGGAGATCAGGATCAGATGAGCCCGCACTCAGGAGCGGTAAGCCGAGAAATAGCGGCCAGAGAAAGTTCATCGCTACATTGTTGATCATAAAAATGGGGGTGCGATACAGCACACGCCAGTCTTTCAATGCATAGGTCCAAAATGCTGCCAGCTGATTGTGTTTGCCTGTTGCTTGATGCAAGTCCTTTACTGCAGTGAATCCACCTAGTTGTTGACCTAATGCTGTTTTTGATAAGGCTTTGCGACGACTCACTGCTGTTGAAAGGCCGATGACGCCTTTGAAATAGAGCGCTTTGCCAAATTTTAAGAGGAGCCAGATTGCAAGGGTTGACAGCCCAATCAGTGATAATAGCCTCATAAAAGCATCAAGGGGATCGCTTGTGGTCATGATCTGAACAGCCAAAACAGCCCCCGGAAAAGCGGATGCTGTGAGCGTGGCGATTTGATCAGCCCGTTGCGCAAATAGCAAGGCAAGATCGGCTTTCGGGAGTGAGCCTAAATTGGAAACGGTATATGAAAATGCGAGGGAAAGGATTAACAGGATGGTGCCAGAAATCGCTTTGAAGCGATCCTTGTTGCGCGTGAGTGGGGCGAAACGCATCACGATCATGATCAAAAAAACGGCGATTGCCAGAGGGATGACCGGCATAATGAGGTACGTTGTGATGAGCGTCGGAAAATATAACCACCCAGTGTGATTGAGCACCCCATATACAAGGAGTGGCGGCAATATGAAGCTGGCGGTAAAAAGATA
Organism: Eubacteriales bacterium; assembly: GCA_028685755.1. GTDB lineage: Bacteria > Bacillota > Clostridia > Saccharofermentanales > UBA5734 > UBA5734. Next base: position 138,292 of record JAQUDJ010000001.1, read on the forward strand.
AATATAGGATACTGTGACGATTAATTTGGCGATAATAACGGTTTCAGGTTTTAATGGTAACGGCAATATGCGATCGACATCACTCGAATAATAAAAGACGCTCAGTGCGTACATCAGCCCAAAAATGAATGTGATCATGATGCCAGAACTGATGTATAGCCCCGGAATAAGCGCTGCTAATCCAAGTGGTGAAAGGATCGAAAACAATGCAAAAGCGGATGCACCGCTAATGCCTGCGAGGTAGCCAAACAAGAGTACCACTAAAAATGTGCTACCGATTTTCCGCCATTTGCTCTTTTCATGTTGAGCATCGCTGCCAAAACTAAAAAAGCTACTGCCACGGATGATCGTCAAGGCTAATAACCAAGCGTTTTTCACGACTGTTGGTCCTCAACAAGATCAAGAAATATCGATTCCAACGTTGCGTCTGCTGCAAAATGGCTGCGCAATTCGGTCAATGTACCGAGCGCCCGAATGTGACCGTGATCGATGATCGCGACGCGATCGCAGATTTTCTCGGCAACGTCGAGGACATGGGTGGAAAAAAAGACAGTTTTGCCAGCATCAGCGTGTTCCCGCATCATAACTTTCAATTCAAAGGCCGCTTTGGGATCAAGCCCGGTCATCGGTTCATCGAGAATCCAAACGGCTGGCTGATGGATGAGCGCCCCGATGATAATCAGCTTTTGACGCATGCCGTGTGAGAAGCTTTGGATCCGATCGCCGAGGGCTTCAGTCAGACCTAAGCGGGCAGCAAGTTTGCTGACGCGTTCGCTGCGCACGGCCGGATCGACCTGATATATATCGCCCATAAAACGCAGATATTCGATCGCTTTTAAGCGGGGAAAAATGTTTGGATCATCGGGTACAAAACCAAAGGATTGTTTGGCTAGAATAGGATCACGCACAATATCATGGCCATTGACTAAAATAGTGCCTTGATCGGGATCGAGAATACCGGTGATCATTTTAATGGTGGTCGTTTTGCCGGCGCCATTCGGTCCGAGAAAACCGACGATCTCACCCGGATTGACCTTGAGATCAATCCCATCCACCGCTTTAATTTTGCTGTTATAGCTTTTACTCACGCCACGAATTTCGATCATAAGGCCCCCGTTGGCTCTGTTGGATACCAACCTAGTATTTGTAAATAACTCATCTCGCGACTGAGTTGATACAGCGATGCGAGTGCCTGTGGATCATAAGCCGGGCAGTCAATGTCCAAGTCAAAAAGATAGGACCAGGATTCAGCTGGATTCGCACGGGAATGGATTTTTGACAGACTTAAATTGCGGTCGGAGAACAAGGCTAAGGTTGCGGCTAATGAACCACTCGCATGCGAGGTCTTTAATACCAAACTCAAGCGATCCGCATCCGGCGTAATAACAAGTTCGCGGCCAACCACGCCAAAGCGGGTTGCATTTTCGCGAGTATTGCTGATCTGATCATCTAAGACGATCAAGCCATTCGCCGCCGCCGCATCTAAAGAGGCGATCGCCGCTTGGGTCGGATCTCCAGCTGAGGCAACCGTTGCTGCCGCAAAAGCCGTATTGAGTGATTCGACTGCCTGCCATCCGCGCATACGGATTTTATCTGAACATTGCTGTAAACCTTGATTGTGCGAGACCACCGTTTTAATCTGATCGATCGTGGTGCCAGGCACCGCCAATAAGTGATGGTGAATCGGCAGATCAAAAGAGCGCCAGAAATAGAGTTTGTAGTCTTGGATCAAATGATAGACATCACCGATTGAACCGGCGGTTGAGTTCTCGATCGGTAAAACCGCTGCATCTGCTTCGCCAGTTTTAACGAGGCGGCAAGCTTCTTCAAACGTTTGTACCGCACGGGCTTCAAGCTGTGGATACAATTTACGGCTCGCTTGTGCTGAGTATGAAGCGGGGGAACCTTGGTGGACGAGTCGCGTGACAGGCGGTTCGAGCGTTAACGCGTTTTTGATCTGTGCACCGAGTTCAAAATGCTGGTCATCTGGTAATAGTAGATCATATTGAACGCCTCGAGACAGCCGCATGAGGTTACGTAACAGTTTTTCAGCGCGAATACCATCGGCGCCTTTGATTTGATCGCGTGCGGCAGCGGCGATTTCATCTTCACGCAGGGGGTCAAAGACAGCCGCTCCGGACACCGCTTTCGTGCGCGCGACATCCCGGGCCAGTTCCATGCGTTCAGCAAACAGCTCGAGCAGGTGGCTGTCGATTGCGTTGATCCGTTTGCGCAATTGTGGCAAATCCGGCAATGGCCGGCTGTTGTCAGCATCGAGGTTTGCCATGGTTTAGTTCTCCTTCTGGACAATCAGTTGCATTAATTCCTGAGCCCCGACAGGGTAACTTTCCAGACCGAGACCTTTGACCTGACCGGCGCAGACTGAATGAATCACCGAAACCTGACGAAATGATTCGCGCAGGGCAATATCTGAGATATGAATTTCGTAGACTGGAATACCACAGGCATCGATGGCATCGCGCAGCGCATAACTGTAATGCGTCAAAGCGCCGGCATTAAGCAGAATTCCGGCATACCGGCTGGATGCAACTTGGATCAGATCGACGAGGGCGCCTTCATAGTTGGACTGAAAAGCATCGAGTGTAAAGCCGTGATCATGTGCCGTAGCTCTAGTCTTGGCTTCGACATCGGCTAAGGTAAACGTACCATATTGAGTCGGATCGCGTTGACCGAGCAAATTAAGATTAGGCCCATTCAGCATCAAAAGGCTTCGTGCAGGCCCACTGTCAGTGGCTAAAACGAATGGGTCGCGCTGCAAGGTGCGAGCAGCTTCGCTGCGTTGTACCAGTTGCCAATCAAAATCAGGATCATGCATATCAGACCTCCGGGCAGTTAGTTTGACTGGCCACGTTGCGCGAGGGGGCGACGCCCTTCGGCTTCTAAGAGTAAATCGAGCGTCGCAATTGCCGCTACGGCTTCAACAACAGGTACTGCGCGGGTCGCGATACATGGATCATGGCGGCCATGGATGACTAAGGTCTCCGCTGTTTTTGTTTTGAGATTAATGGTCTGTTGTTCGCGGCCAATCGAAGCGGTCGGTTTGAACCCAACTCGAAAGGAAATCGGCATGCCATTGCTGATGCCGCCATCAACTCCACCGCCGTGATTGGTCATCAGTCGAATCCCCGCACTAGAAAAAACGGGCGAATCATTATTTGTTGAACCTTTGCGTTTGGTGACAGCAAAACCATCGCCAAATTCGACACCTTTAACCGCAGGAATGGCAAATAGCAGGCTGCCAAGTCGCGATTCAATGCCATCAAAAATCGGGTTGCCGATCCCAGCTGGCACACCGACAATCATCGTTTCGATGATGCCCCCGACTGAATCAAGGTTGGTTTTAGCGTCGAGAACAGCTGCTTGCATCGCTTCAGATGCGGTGTCAGAAATGACCGGCAGTGGCTTGTCCGCAAGCGCTGCATAGGCGGCGACGTCTGGGTTGACTGTATCCATCGGTAGATCACTGATGCCCGCGATCTCTTTAATATGCGAAACAATTTGTATCTTGTGCTGTTTGAGGATCTGGCGACAAACGGCGCCGGCAAAAGTCAGAGGGGCAGTCAAGCGACCGGAAAAGTGGCCACTGCCTCGCGGATCATTAAAACCGTCGTAGCGAACCATCCCAGTCAAATCAGCATGACCTGGTCGCGGTTTGATTTGGAGTTCTGAGTAATCACCTGAACGGGTGTCCGTGTTTTGGATCAATGCCGTCAAGGGGGTGCCAGTGGTGTACCCTTCAAACAGACCCGATACGATCTGGGGTTCGTCTGCTTCAACCCGCGGTGTTGACCAGGCGGTGCGACCGGGTGCGCGGCGCTTCATGAAAGCTCTGATATCATCAAGATCGAGATGATGGCCGGACGGCAAGCCGTCGATCACAACCCCAATCGTGGGGCCGTGAGATTCGCCAAATATACTGATAGTCAGCAGATTACCCCACATGGAGCTCATGACAGTCGCCTCCCAAACGTTCGAATTCTTGGAAAAAATCGGGGTATGATTTGCGGACCGCGCCAGCATGGCTGATCGTGACCCCGTGTTGAGTCGATAGTCCGGCAATCGCCAAGGCCATTGCTATTCGATGATCGCCATGTGAATCGGCTTGGCCGCCGGTCCACATATGCTGACCCTTGATAACGAGCGTGTCCCCCTCGATCGTGATGTCGGCTCCAATCGCATTGAGAACAGCTGCCGTAACCGTCAGCCGATCACTTTCCTTGAGGCGCAACCGTGCGCCATTGATGATCCGCGTGACACCCGGGGTCATTCCAGCAGCAACTGCTAGAATCGGCACAAGATCAGGGATCTGTGCCGAATCAATGATATAGGGTTCACCGGCAGCTCGTGGCCGTTTTAGGCCCGCTAAGATTGTTAGAATTGCGCGATCACCCTGAGCCGAATGGACTGGCAGGTCAGACAGCTTGATTTCACTGCCGAGGTAATTGGCCGTGAGCCAAAAAGCGGCCTGAGAGTAATCCTTTTCAACTGTGTAAGTAGTTTTCGTCAATTTTTGTGGCCCACTTATCACAAAGCCCGCCTCGGTAGTCGTGACGGCAACGCCGAATTCACTAAGTGTCCGACGCGTCATTTCGACATAAGGTGCGGATTCCAGGGGGCTCGTTAATTCGATTGTCGAATCACCCTCGACCAGCGGTAAAGCTAGTAATAGCCCTGACAAATACTGCGAACTAATATGGCCTGGAACATGAAACGATCCAGACTGCAATCGCCCGCGAATGGTCAGTGGCAAACTGCCTTCAGTAGGAAATTCAAGCTCAACGCCCTTCCCGCCCAGAATATTTTGGTACTCCTGTAGCGGACGCTGTGGCAAACGCCCAGACCCGATAAAGGTTGCCGTCACGCCAAGTGCGGCAGCCACCGGGATTAAAAGTCGCAACGTTGTGCCTGATTCGTGGCAGTCCAAGATGACTGGTTGTCTGTGCTCGTTATGTGCGGCTTGCATTAAGACCTGTAGGCAGTGCTTCGTCGCGATCAAATCATCGGATGGATGCAAACCAATCCCGTGAACGAGAGCAAGATCGCCCGCCAAGGCCGCACAAATGAGTGCGCGATGGGCGTCACTTTTTGATGGAGGCGGTGTGAGCGACCCCTTCAGGTGACCTGGGCGAATCAGGCGTTCAGGCACGGCTCAAGACCTCAGATAAGACTCTTTTTAAGTCATTGGCATCCATCGGGTTGAGCACCGCTTCGCCGATTTTGTTCAGTAAAATGTAATACAATTTGCCAGCTAGGCGCTTTTTGTCGGAATGAATGGCCGGCATGAGCTCGTCAGCGGACCACGTGCATTCGGTCGGCAATTGATAATGGCTAAGGACTTGGCGCAAACGGTCGGTGGTTCCAGCGGGCGTTTTGCCTAGTTTTTCACCAATTTGCGAGGCAACCATCATACCAATGGCTACAGCTTCACCGTGTGTCAACGTTGTGTAGCCCGTGACTTTTTCGATGGCATGGCCAACGGTATGGCCAAAATTGAGCAGCATCCGTTCGCCAGAGTCGCGCTCATCGGCAGCGACAACGGTGGTTTTGATGCGGACGCAGCGTTCAAGGACCCATTCCAAGTCATAGGTCTGGCTTTCGATCTGGTCGAATAAGCGTTCATCACGGATCAAGCCATATTTGATGACTTCCGCCATACCTTCGGACATACGGGCACGCGAGAGGGTGCGCAGGACGAGCGGGTCAAGCACGACGGCTTTGGGTTGGTAAAATGCGCCGGCGAGGTTTTTGCCGAAGGGCAGATCAATCGCAGTTTTACCACCAATTGACGAGTCAACTTGAGCGAGCAAAGTCGTCGGGATCTGAATCAGCGGCACGCCACGCAAATAGGTCGCCGCTGCAAAGCCGGTGACATCGCCGACGACGCCACCGCCGAGAGCAATGATTAAATCTGAGCGAGATAACCCAGCTTGATGAAATTGTTCGTATAGTGTGAAAAGTGTCGTAGCTGTTTTGGAGCCTTCACCCGCTGCAAAGGCATAGCCGGCAACAGAAAAGCCGGCAGATTCGAGGGATTTTGCAACTTGTGAATAATAAAGTGGGTACACCGTTTCATCACTGACCACAAAAGCTTTGCGGCCAACGACGGCCTCCGCCGCTAAGTGACCGACAAGATTGAGGGCACCGTTTTTGATCAGGATTGGGTAATCACCGCTGGATGTACTGGCAATCAGTTCTGGCATGTTGTCCTCCTTAAATGGTGCGACCGACTGCTTCGGCAACGGGGCGCAGTTTGCCCATCAGGTCGGTAAAACCCTCCGGTGTCAAGGACTGCGGGCCATCCGACAAAGCGTGCTTAGGATCGTTATGAACTTCAATAATCAAACCATCTGCACCGGCAACGACTGCGGCCATAGCGAGGGGTTCGACCAGCCAGGCGATTCCGCCGGCGTGACTCGGGTCAACAAACACGGGTAAATGGGTTTTGCTTTTGAGGACAGGTATAGCACTGATATCAAGGGTGTTGCGGGTGCTCGTTTCAAACGTTCTGATCCCGCGTTCGCAGAGGATAACATTCTGATTGCCGCCACTCATGATGTATTCCGCTGACATCAGCAGTTCATCAATCGTATTCGCAAAGCCACGTTTGAGGAGGATCGGTTTTTTGACACGGCCCAGTTCTTTGAGGAGTTCAAAATTCTGCATGTTGCGCGTGCCAACTTGGATCATATCAACAAATTCCATAAAGAGCTCAAGTTGGGCGGGGTTGGTGATTTCGGATACAACCGGCAGGCCGGTGGATTGACGGGCACGCTTCATATACATCAGGCCTTCGGCTTTGAGGCCTTGGAAAGCATAGGGCGAGGTGCGGGGTTTGAAGGCGCCGCCACGCAATAAGGTTGCACCAGAGGCTTGGACTTGTTCAGCGATCAATCGGATTTGATCTTCTGATTCGACTGAGCACGGGCCAGCAGCAACGATAATTTTCTTTTCGCCTACTTTGACCCCGTTGATGTCGATAATCGAATTGTCCGGATGGAATTTACGATTAGCACGTTTGTAAGGCTCTTGCACTTTCATGACGCGTTCGACAACGTCGTTTTGTTCGACGGCATCAATCTCAATGCTTGAGGTGTCGCCGACTAGGCCGACAATCGTGGTGCCTTCGCCAAAAATCGGACTTGTTTGCACACCATAGCTCGAATGGAGCCAGGCACAGAGTTCGTCTACTTTGTCGCGGGATGTACCTTGTTTTAAGATTAAAATCATTAGGTCTTTCCTCCGAGTCCTAGGATCGATGTGATCCTCTTTAATTTTGTTTCCAATGCCTGATCGGCGTCAATGGTCAAATCGGCAATTGTTGCATAAATTGGGCGGCGAATTTCATAAAGTTTCGCCAGACGTTCCCGTTCGCCTCCAGCAATCAGCGGGCGGCCAGCACCATCGCCGACGCGATGTTCGATCGTTTGCAGACTTGCATCGAGATAAATAACCAGAGCGGGATGGGCGCGGACAATTGATTGAGCCTCTGGACTCAGGAGGGCTCCGCCACCGGTTGCGAGAATTTGGCAGTGCTCGGCTTGCAACGCTTGATCTAGGGCCGTGCGCTCAAGTAAACGAAATGCCGGTTCGCCTGCAGTAGCAAATAGTTCTGGGATGGTGCGTTTGGCAGCTTTTTCGACTTGCGCGTCGAGATCGATCAGTGGCCAACCGAGGCTTGCCGCGAGTTCGCGACCGAGACGACTTTTGCCGCTGCCCATAAAACCAACAAGAATGAGCGTCAGAGGCGAGTGGCGGTATATTTCGGCTGTCAGTTCTTGGGCAATTTCAGAAGCTGCTGCTAAAGATATTTCAGCCTGTGGATTCCAGCGTTGCTGGGCTAAAATAGCTTGATTGACGAGCATCCCAAGTCCTGTTTTGGCTGGTATCCCGTGCGCTTGCGCTATCAAGACCAATTTAGTCGCATAGGGATTATAAATCGTATCATAAACAGCCTGCGCCTGCGCAATAATTGCTTCAGAAATTGGTAAAGCACCCATTTTCGGCCACATACCAAGCGGTGTTCCATTCAAAATGACCCAACGCGCAGCGGCGTCTGGTAAAACGGAGGACCACGCACGGTTTGGTTCATCGGTGATCGCAATTGGGCAGTTTGGGTAACAGGCTAGCACGGCAGCCGCCAGACGATTGGCTTTTTCTAAGTTGCGTGCGAGAATCAGGATTTCTTTCGCGCCACGCATGGCTGCGGCAAAAGCAAGCGTCCGACTGACTCCACCCGCCCCGAGAATCAGAACCCGTTGATTCGCTAATTCGGGTGCATCGGCGAGGAAACCTTCGAGATCAGTATTATAACCAATCGTTTGACCCGCAGCATTGCGCACTACAGTATTGACCGCACCAATTTGCTGCGCGAGTGGATCGATCTGATCGAGAACAGACATCACGTCTTGCTTATATGGAATTGTGATGTTAAAGCCGTCAAAATCTTGAATCAAGTGTCGCAGTTGAGTTTGTAAATTTTCGGGTGCTGTTGGCAACAATTCATACGAACCGGAGAGCCCGGCACGTGCTATCAGACGGTGATGAATTTGCGGGGATAAACTATGCCCGAGCGGATAACCGAGCAAGCCATAGCGCGCCGAATTAGTCACACTCATAACCGGCCTCTTTCAGCAACCAGGCCGCCTTGGCCGCCTGTGCTGAATCGGGGAGCAACAGTTGCAAGCTCCCGCCTTCATAAGTGCGGAATTCCCGAATACGGAGATTGGTAATATTAATTTCACTTTGACCCAAAAGAGTCGTAATTTTGCCGATCACACCAGGCACGTCGGGAATATATACATTAAGAATGCTTTGCGCTAACAATGCACCACGGCCATCGAGTGGCAAAGAACCCCGGAAATGCGAGGCTTGGAAAAAATACTGCCGCATCGATTCGATTGATTGTTCGCCGAGATCTCCGCGAAACTCTTGGAGAATTGCAATATATTGATCGATCAATGGCAGGAGCTCGGTGCGCGATTCTAGGCTTATCCCTGCCCACAAACTTGCGTCTGACGAAGCGATGCGCGTAATGTCGCGAAAGCCTCCCGCGGCAAGTCGGTTGACATTGTTATCGCCCTGGCGCGCGGCTAACAAGGCAAGTGCCGCAGCGGCAACATGTGGCAAATGGCTGACAGCTGCCACCGCGCGGTCATGTGCTGAAGCATTAAGAGTCATTGGCGTGGAGCCGATCGCCTTGATGAGATTTTCGAGCAAATGGATTTCCTGAGCCTTGATCGCTGAATCTTCCGGCAGGCAGAGCACGTATACAGCATTTTCAAATAGAATTTCATTCGCATTGTGGTAACCATGTTTTTCGGAACCGGCCATCGGATGACCGCCCACAAAGCGATCATCGGTTATTTGATCTAACACAGGTTTTTTGACGCTAGCCACATCGGTTAGGATCGCCGTTGTGTATGGTCTGACCGCGCGCACTAATTCAGGAATTGTAGACGGCGGCGTGCAGATAAAGACAACGGTGCAGTCTTGTAGCAAAGTCCAATCTTTTGTCGCAGATCCAGCAACGAGGACGTGGTCGGCTATTCCTTGTGCGACTGCTTGAGCATCGAGATCAAAGCCAATGACCTGAACGTGTGCACGTGCGGTTAACGCTTTGGCAAGCGAACCGCCGATCAGGCCAAGGCCAATCACACCAATACGAATCGGTGGATTTGCGGCGAGTTGGACTTGTTGCGCTGTGTTCATTTGGGCAGGCTCCTCAATATTTACGGTTATCAATGACGCGCTTGGCTTTACCTTCACTGCGCGGCAGTGATCGCGGCTCGACTAAGGTGACTTTGGCGGCAATGCCAAGGGTTGACTGAATATCAGCTGTCAGGCGCCGTTCTATGTTTTCGATTTCACGAATCGAGTCCGAGAAAAAGATTTTTGACATTTCAATTTGGACTTCGAGTTTGTCGAGGTTATTTATGCGGTCAACGTAAATCATATAATGGGGCTCGAGCTCACCATACGTAAGAAGAATCGACTCAATCTGGCTCGGAAAGACGTTGACGCCGCGGATGATCAGCATGTCGTCAGCACGTCCTGTGACTTTTTCCATACGTACGGTTGTTCGCCCGCAAGCACATGGGCCATAGTAGAGCCGGGTCAAATCATGGGTGTTGTAGCGCAAAAGAGGCGTACCTTGTTTCGTTACACTTGAGAAAACAAGTTCACCGAGTTCACCTTCACCAAGGACTTTGCCGGTATCCGGGTCTACAACTTCGGCAATGAAATGATCCGATTGAATGTGTAAGAGATCAGAATGTTCGCAGCTCATAGCAACCCCTGGGCCAAGTGTTTCGGATAACCCATAGATATCAAAAGCACGAATACCGAGGCGGTCTTCGATCTGACGTTTCATTTCTAATGTCCACGGCTCAGCACCGAATATCCCGACTTTAAGCGCTAATTGCGATTTATCGATGCCATGAGCATCCATTTCATCAGCGAGATGGAGTGCGTAGCTCGGTGTACAGGCCAAAGCGGTCGGTTGAAAATCGACTAATATATCGAGTTGACGTTTGGTATTGCCAGATGAAACGGGAATAACCATGACGCCCATTCGTTCCGCGCCATAATGAACGCCTAAGCCTCCGGTGAAAAGGCCATAACCATAAGCAATATGCAAGGTATCTTCGTTAGTCAGACCGGTCATCGCCAGTGAGCGACTAATACATTCAGCCCACAGGTCGATATCGGCTTTGGTGTAGCCGACAACTTTTTGCTTACCTGTTGTACCCGAGGAAGCATGAACGCGGACAATTTGAGAGAGTGGCACAGCAAACGTGCCATAGGGGTAGTTGTCGCGCAAATCTTGCTTATCGGTGAAAGGCAACTTGGCTAGATCGTCAACGTCCGTTATGTCTTCCGGTTTCAGACCAGATGCTTGCATTTTTTCGGTATAAAACGGAACGGTGCCATAGATGCGCTTGACACAATCAACCAAACGCTCACCCTGAAGTGTTCGCAGGGCTTCTCCAGATAAAGTTTCCTTTGCTTGATCCCAGATATAGCCTGTCATGATGCACATCCTCCAACACTTAACTGGTTTTACAATAATGAAAAATCCGCTTGATCACAAGCCTTTCCGCCGTCTTGGCGTCATAAGCGGCAGATTCAGATGTTTTTCATGCAGATTATTAACGAAATATGCCGAGCAGGTGACTTCGCCGCGGTCACAAGCCTTTCATGGAAAGGGCAATTCGTTTGCGTTCAATGTCAACTGAAATCACGCGAACGTTGACAGCTTGGCCAATTTTGACAACAGTCTGGGGATCGCGAACAAAGTGATCGGCCAGTTCTGAAACATGCACAAGACCGTCTTGGTGCAAACCAAGATCAACAAATGCCCCGAAATCGGCTACATTGCGAACGACGCCTTGGACAACCATGCCGGGCTGGAGATCTTTGATGTCAAGAATCGCTTGATCCAAAATCGGCTGGGCCAAATCGTCGCGCGGGTCACGGCCGGGTCGCGCTAACGTTTCAAGAATATCGGCTAAGGTGAATTCACCGATTTCAAGTTGGCCAGCGAGTGCAGCTACGTCCTGTTGACGAGCCTTATCTGCTAAATCCGGATTAATCGAAGATTTGAGGAGTTTGGCTAATTTTTGGACCTTTGCGTAGCTTTCGGGGTGAACGGAAGTGTTATCAAGGGGATCTGCTGCGCCGGGAATTCGTAAAAAGCCAGCTGCCTGTTCAAAGGCTTTCGGTCCGAGCCGTGGGACTTGCAACAGTTGCTTGCGCGACGTAAACGCCCCTTTGCTTTCGCGATATTCAACGATTGATTTCGCTAAAGCCGGGGTGATGCCAGCAACGTAGCCAAGTAAGGATGGTGAGGCAGTGTTCAGATCGACGCCCACTTCGTTGACACAAGATTCGACTACCCCTCCCAAAGATCCGGCGAGGCGTTTCTGATTCATATCGTGCTGGTATTGACCAACACCGATCGATTGCGGATCGATTTTGACCAATTCGGCCAACGGATCTTGGACGCGACGAGCAATTGACACAGCACTGCGGACATTGACGTCAAGCTCTGGGAATTCCGCTGCCGCAAGTGGTGAAGCTGAATAAATTGATGCCCCAGCTTCACTGACAACAAGGCATTGCACTTTTTTACCTGAGTCTGCTATCCAGCCTCGGGCAAATTGCTCTGTTTCACGTGACGCTGTGCCATTGCCGATAACGATTAAGTCAAATGTGTAGCGAGTATACAGTCGATCTAATGCTTCTGATGCTTCCGTCAATTTGAAAGCTGACGTCGTTGGATAAATCACCCCGGTTTGTAGCATCAGCCCCGTGGGATTAACAACGGCCATTTTGCAGCCGTTGCGATAGCCTGGATCTAGTCCAAGAATCGTGCGACCGCGCACTGGCGGAACCATTAAGAGACTGCGCAAATTTTCAGCAAAAACGGTGATTGCTTTTTCTTGAGCGCGACTTGTCAGTTCACTCCGGATTTCATTGCTTAAAGACGGCTCGATCAAGCGTTTCCACGCATCGCTCAAGGCTTTAAGGATGAGTTCACGGCAACTACTCTGGGGACGAATTGTCCGCTGTTCGATTAACTCGAGAGCAGCCTCCGGAATCACCTCAAGCGACACGGCTAGAAATGCTTCGCGTTCACCGCGATCAATCGCTAAAACTCGATGGTCAGCAATTCGTTTAAGCGGTTCGGTATAGGCATAATACTGGCGGTAGACGCTATCTTCTTTCTTTTTAGCTTTAGCGACAATCAGACCTTCGCGCCAAATCAACGCGCGCAAGCTGGCACGAATTGCCGGATCATCCGCCAATTGCTCAGCGATGATATCCAAGGCGCCATCGATCGCGGCTTGTGTGCTCTCGAGCTCTGGCGTGACCGCTATTTTAGCTGCAGCAGCCCGATTGATTTCGGAAAAAAGCGCTTTTTGTTGCCAGATCATCTCAGCCAAATCACCGAGGCCTAGAGCCTTGGCGACGGATGCCCGAGTTTTCCGTTTCGGGCGGAAGGGTCGGTATAAGTCCTCAATTCGAGTTAAACTTTCGGCACGTGTAACAGCTTTCAATACTGCGTCATCTGTTATACCCTGTTCACCCAAAAGACGTAAAACATCCGCACGTCGTGCTTCGAGTGCGCGTAAATTTTCGAGTTGTTCCGCAAATGAACGCAGGACTTGATCGTCAAGATTACCGGTCACTTCTTTGCGATACCGCGCAATGAAGGGTATCGTCGCACCTTCGTCTAGCAAGGTAATAATTTGGCCGACAACCGCCGGGCTGACCTGCAAATTATGGCTGAGTTTGTCGGCAATATTCACGTCGGACACTCCTTGTTTTTCCTTTGGTCACACTATGATAACATATTCGGTATAAGCTAATCGGGTACACCCTGTGGCACAATGACACCATATGAGGAGGCCAAAGACAGCCCATGGCTCGATTTTGTTTCTATTGCGGCCGCGAACTCGCGACCGGTGAAAAATGTGATTGCCGCGTCCATCAGTCGACGTCGGCTGGATCAGCCACTCAGACCAAACAAGCTCCACCACCACCCCAAGCGCCTCCGCGCCCTAAAGCCGCACCACAGGGCAAAGCCGCACATACAACCCGCGCATCACACACCGCGCGACCAAAATCTGGCCCTGTTTTTGACAAGGCAGCGATCCTCGCTGGGGTTCAACAGTTTGTTCGCTATTTAGCTAGACCGGTCGAAACCATTCGCCAATCGGTCCAATATGCCGACCCCAGGCGTTTACTGACCCTTATCTTGTTGCATGCCGCTTTGAGCGGGGTTGCCGCTCTGATCCTCAGTCAACTAGGCACGTTAGACCTACTCTTGCAATTGACAGTTGCTGGATCAGCTGACAATCCAGCACTCGGGGCAATTTTCTTAGCTGTCCAAGGCTTTGGATTGACTCTAGCCATGGATTTGCTGCTGATCATCATCACCCAAATCGCCTTAAAATACGTCTTTAAAGCAAGCTATTCGCTCGTACGCGTTGCTTCTAGCTTATCACCGGTTTTCTTTTACAGTATTTTGTTTTTAGTATTAGCGCTATTCTCTTTAACGGCCGTCCCGATCAGTAGTCTGCTGATGCTCGCCGCCGGTCTAGCCGTTTCAGCGATTGCACTCTATTTGGCCTTGCGCCAGTTGACTAACTTCGATGAAAACCGTTGTTTCATGCTCGTTGTTTTTATTCTGATCGCTTATACATCGGTGATTTCAATGTTGCTAAGTCTGGCAACGCCCGTGCTTACTGTCCTATTGGATCAGACATTGCCGCTGTAAAGCGGTCAATCATACGTTCCGCATACGTGCTGTCGATTAGCGCAAACGCCGCCGGATCATGGTTTAACGTATCCGTCGTTTGTTCTAGAATCATCTGCGCATTGTGGTAGGCATCCACGACTAATTGGTACTGAAACCAGCCATCTTCCAATTTCATGACGAAATTGAGCTCGGACTTAGCGACGCCGACCAGACGGAGTTCTTCGATCGGTGTATCCTGGGCCTGGTGCTTAATGACGACAAATTTAACAAGTTCTAACGCGCGATCATCAAGTCCTTGCTCATGCACTAAGATTTTTTCAATCAAGTCGTTGACAGAAGCAACCAATCGGCGAAACGGTGCGGTTTCGGCAGGGGTTGGCCACAAAGTAGGGCCTGCAGCTTGCAAGTCCTGTAACCGAACGAGTAGATCATCCGGGCCTAAATCAGGGCGGCTTTCGATCAGAATATGTTGCTTAGGATCGCGATAGACGAGCGGGGCTGCAATCAGCGTCGAATGGCCGCAATTGCGGCATTCGAGCGATTGCAGGGTCTTTCGCAACAGTTTTTCTTTGAGGTCCGGATCTGTCGATGTGTCGATCACGTCCCAAATCGTCAATTCTTCTTCATTGAGGCAGACTGGGCATTGGGCCATGACTTGATGAAAGGCAGTCGTCACGGTTCTTCTCCTTGTGGGTTGGATTCTGATTGTGGTGGCGCAAGGTCAGTTTGTTGCGGACTGGAATCAGTTAGAACCGGTTCGCCTCGGATAACAATGTTATCCTGATCCGCATCGACAATCGCTTTGCCACCAGCCTTGACAACACCATCGAGCATGGCTTCAGAAAACTGATCCTCGACCATCGATTGGATCATCCGGCGCAAAGGTCGCGCGCCATACATCGGATCATATCCCTTATGGGCAAGTAATTGCTTAGCTGCATCAGTGACTTCCAAATCAAGCCCAACCTCAGCCACTCGTTTGCGCAGCCCCTTGAGCATGATCTCAACAATCTTGAGCATGTCGTCGCGACCAAGCATATGGAAGAAGATTATTTCATCGACACGGTTGACGAATTCTGGATTAAAAGTCTTTTTGACCTCATCCATCACCATCAAGCGAGCTTCAGAGTAAGTCTTGCCGCCATATAAATGACCGTTTTCCTTGTCATCTTCGGATTTTTCAGCTGCGTCAAAGCCAATCTTTCGGCCACCGGAGCTCGTCAACAAGCGGGCCCCGATATTTGACGTCATGATGATGATTGTATTTCTAAAGTTTATGGTTCGGCCTTGGCCATCCGTCATACGGCCATCTTCAAGGATTTGCAGTAGTGCATTAAACACATCTGGATGTGCTTTTTCGATCTCATCAAAGAGTACGACCGAGTAGGGTCGGCGGCGAACTTTTTCTGTCAATTGGCCGCCTTCCTCATAGCCAACGTATCCAGGCGGCGAACCGATCAGCTTGCTGACGTCGAATTTTTCCATGTATTCAGACATATCGACGCGAATCATGGCATTTTCGTCACCGAACATGACCTCGGCCAAAGCACGCGCGAGTTCAGTTTTGCCAACACCGGTTGTCCCGAGAAATATAAACGATCCCGTTGGTCGTTTAGGATCTTTGAGCCCGAGTCGGCCGCGGCGAATAGCCTTGGCAACCGCGTGGACCGCGGCATCTTGCCCAATGACTCGGTGGCCAATTTCGACTTCGAGATTCTTGAGTCGTTCGTTGTCATCTTCAGTCAGTTTGCGAACCGGGATTTTAGTCCACGCGGCAACCACATCAGCGATTAGATCTGCATGCAAAACCCGGTGAACTTCGCGTTCTTCGTGTTCGAATTGTGCCCGTTCCTGTTCAATTTGAGTTTGCAAAGCGAGTTCATCCTTGCGGAGCGTCGCGGCTTCTTCGAAGGCTTCACGGTCGGCTGCTTCCTTTTTCTTGACTCCAAGAGCCTTCAGTTGTTCTTCGAGGTCTTTCACATGACCAGATTGACTGGTTCGGGAAAGGCGCAATTTGGAGGCGGCTTCATCAATCAAGTCGATCGCTTTATCTGGGAGAAACCGATCTTGAATGTATCGAGTCGATAATGTCACAGCAGCCTCAATTGCTGAATCAGTTATCCGCACATTATGATGTGCTTCATATTTTTCACGCAATCCCCTGAGAATCAATAAGGTTTCTTCTGGAGTTGGTTCGCCGACCGTAACGGGTTGGAAACGCCGTTCAAGCGCTTTGTCTTTTTCGATATGTTTGCGATATTCATCGATTGTCGTGGCTCCAATGACCTGTAGCTCCCCACGAGCCAACATCGGTTTGAGAATATTCGCAGCGTCCATCGCCCCTTCGGCACCACCAGCACCAATTATATTGTGGAGCTCGTCAATAAAGAGAATGACTTTGCCACTGTTGATCGCTTCATCTAAGCCTTTTTTGAGGCGCTCTTCAAATTCACCGCGATATTTACTGCCAGCGACCATTCCGGCCATATCTAATGCAACCAAGCGTTTGCCTTGCAAGGGTTCTGGGATGTCACCGCTGACGAGTTTTTGTGCGAGACCTTCGGCGATCGCTGATTTGCCGACGCCGGGTTCGCCAATTAGGCATGGATTGTTTTTGGTCCGCCGACAGAGAATTTGCATCACCCTGTCCATTTCATCTGCCCGACCAATGATCGGATCAAATTTACCTTCCCGCGCCATTTCGGTTAAATCACGGCTGAATTTATCCAAGGTTGGGGTGTTTGTTTTCTTTTTGGATTTGCCAGAAGCACCATGGCTGCTTTTCGCGCCACTTTCGCCGCTACCTTCGCCGCGCAATTGGGCGTTAATTTCATCAATATCGGGATTGCCAGAAGAATCGCCACCCGTTTGAAAGGGATTGCGCTCGTCTGCTGAATCATCGTCCGCATCTAATGCTTGCCCCGAAGCCATTTCTGCCAGTGCAGCAACCAAAGCCTTTGTTAATTCTTTGATATCAACATTAGCTGCACGTAAAACACGCATGGCCACGCTTTCGCCCTCATTCAGAATCCCGAGCAATAAATGCTCTGGTTCAATGACATTAGCTGAAGCGCTAGGATGCTTGCGGGCAGCTTGTGCCGCAAGGTCGACAACGCGTCTGGTGCGGGGCGTAAACATTGCCATGATTTTATCGCCATCAACCTCACCCTGGATCTCCGTATTTTCAGGTTCGCGGCCGGTGAGTTGCGTTAAGGCTTGTTGGACAATTTCGGATTCAAGCCCAGCATTGGTCAATGCTTCATATGCGCCACCTTGATTTTCGGCCAGCAAACCAGCAAGTAAATGCTCGGTGCCAATATAATTCAGCTTATAGGCTAGGGCGAGTTGGTAGGCGGTGCCAAGCACTGAACCCATCCGATCGGAAAATCTCATCATCATAAAAATGTACCTCCTCGTAAAGTCTGTCAGATAGTTTTATGTTTAATTTGCGGGTTGTTCACCCAATAAATTGCGGATAGCCGTTGCGCGTGCGATGTCACGTTCTTCTGGAGTCATGGGCTGGCCATGAGTCTTTTGAATACTTGCTGGTCCAATTGAGGCGATCAGGCGATTGACTTCCGATTCAGAGATGCCGTGGATGAGCCCAAGCGCCAATCCAAGCCGCAGATCTGATAGCAAGTTCAATGCTTCGTCATTCGCCATTTGCCGAGCCTTGAGCAAGACCCCGTAGGATCGCATGATTTTATCTTCAACAAAGACAGGACGCGAGCGGTAAATCGCCCGTCTTGCTTTTCGTTCCTGTTCGATTAATTGATTGAGCATCCGCTTGAGGTCATTGATCAAATCCTCTTCGGAGAGACCTAAAGTAAGCTGGTTGGAAATCTGAAAAACATTACCTTGGCTTTTGCTGCCTTCGCCGTGATAGCCCCGTACAGCAAAGCTCATTTTACTGAGGCTATCGACAATGGTTCGGATTTTACCGGTCATAACTAAGCCAGGTAAATGGGCCATTGCTGAAGCACGCATGCCGGTGCCGGTATTGGTCGGGCAAGCGGTCAAAAAGCCGAATTGTTCGCTGTACGCAATATTCAGATTGTCTTCGAGTTGTCTCGATGCCCCTGATGCTAAAGCAAATGCCCCTTCGAGATCGAGTCCGGCTTGCATGGCTTGGATCCGAATATGATCTTCTTCGTTGATCATGATCGAAAGAGATTCATCGCGGCTGATAATCACCCGATGGTTTTTACCGACACGGGCGAGGTCTTCACTGACTAAATGCTTTTCAACTAGGGCCATGCGATCGATCTCATTTAATGTTTCAAGATCGAGTGTCAAAAAGTCATGTCGCTGCTTTTCGTCATGATTGAGAAAAGCATCAACAATCTCATCCGCCGCTTGTTTCGCTTGTTGGTTGTCCATGCGGTGCGGAAATGGAAATTGCGTCAGATTACGCGCCAAACGGATGCGACTCGAAACTATGACATCACTTTCTGGACCTTTGTCGATGTACCATGTCATGTTTCTGCCCCCCCTTCGATCGGTTTCTCTATGTTGCGAATCTCATCGCGCAATTGAGCCGCTTGCTCGTATTGTTCATCTTTAACAGCTTTTGCCAATGCTTTGCGCAAATCCGCAATCTGACTGAGACGCTTTTGCTTTTCTTGCAAGTCAGGACTTTCTTGTAATTTATGACCAACATGGCGTGTCCCACCTTGGACACGGCGGAATACAGGTTCTAGTCGATCGGCAAAAGCTTCATAGCAATGACTGCAGCCGAGCAAACCAGAGCTTCTGAATTCATCAAAAGTCAGACCACATGTCGGGCAGACCACATTGCGCGGAACAGATTGGCCAAACGCCGGAATCCCACCGGTTGTGTTGAATATGGATTGGCCAAACATCGATTGCCCAAAAAAATTGTCAAAAACGGATTCGAGATTGGGTTCAAGACCAATTTCTTTGGCACACACATCGCAGAGGTGCTGTTCGACCGTCTGTCCTTGATGGGTTTGCGATAAATGGATGGTCGCTTCACGCTGCTTACAACGCTCACACAACATAGTCGTTCGCCTCCCTTTTTAGCACTTAGGCTGATCTGACGATAAGGCTCGCCAGCGTGTTTTTTAAAATGGTCATCCGCACGTGGTCGCGTAGGTCACTGTCAATTTCGCGCAATGCGCGATCCGACGTCGCGGCATGCAACACGCGAGCGACGAGGGTGCTAATGACTTCGTAATCTAAAAAATTACGAATGAGCACATCAGCTTGGTGTTCACTTAAAGCTACGCCAAGCGAATTAATCGTATGCATCAAGTAGCGGGTCGGTGATTCAAGCGTGACTCGGCGAATGCGAATCCAACCGCCACCACCACGCCGACTCTCAACAAGATAGCCTTGACCATTCGTGAATCGCGTCGCTAAGACGTAGTTGATCTGCGAAGGCACACAATTGATGCGATCGGCCAACTCACCTCGGGTAATTTCGATTACGCCGTCGTTTTGGTCAATCAATTGCTTGATCAATGTCTCAGCAAAATCGCTAATTTTGGCCAATCTGACCACCTGCTTTCCAAATCAAAGATCGTCGCAAATCAGACTTTGACTATTTTTGACTATATTATAAAAAGCACGGAAATATTTTTCAAGCGGGTTGGAGAACAAATGTTTTCAGTGGGCTGTGCTATAATTAAAACCATTCGCGCCAAGGAGTTTAGCCGGTGAAATCCGATCCCTCACAGCCTGAAAATCGCCATCCGATTCCAAGTGTCCGACTTGTCCCAGCTCGGCAGCCACTGAATCAAACCCAACATTGGCTCTTGGGCAGTGCCATGATCATTTTATTGATCATTCTGTTCGTCATGGCTTGGGCTGTTAGGCAATGGCAATCGGATGTGACCAGTCCGACTACGGCCCTACCTGCAGCGACGATTGAGCCTACCCCAGCAATGGTTGCTCCCGAGGCGGTTTGGGAACTCCTCCAATCGGAAGCACTCGCGCGCAAAAATGCCCTCGTAATTGGAATCGATCGTCCCCTCACTCGAATTAATCCTCTCTATGCAGCCGGTCCTGGAGAACAGGATGCGGTTGCTCTGATTTTTGAACCTTTAATGACGCTCGATTCACAAGGACAACCGCAACTCATACTTGCTGAACATTACGATTTGAATCGCGCTACACAGCAGCTTATCTTCACACTCAAAGATGATCATTTTTTTCGCGATGGGCGCGTTGTCAGTCCTGCCGATATTGCTTACACGTATAATTTATTGCTTGCAGATTCCTATGATGGTCAACTTCAAGGCCTTTGCGGGGGGATTCAATCGGTTACAATCAATCCCGACAATGAACAGGAAATTCGCTTCCAGCTAGATGATTGGGTCATTGAGCCGGATTGGTCCTGGTTCACCATTGGCATCTTAAAATTCGATACAGATCCAGTAGATATCACGCGGGTTTTTGATTTAGGTCAACAAACCCCTTTTCCGGAGGGCAGCGGACCGTATGAGCTAACGAGCCAAACGGAATCCGAAACCCATTTAGCCTTGCGGGCAGGTTATGATGGCGAAATCAGCACCGTTATTTTTACGACTATAGCCTCTGAACATATATATCCAGCCCTCGTCGCCGAAACAATCGACATGGCCTATGCTGTGTGGGATGATCGAATGAAAACACGAATTAATGCATTATCGGCCTATACCTTCATGGTCGGCAAGCAGACTTCGATTTATACCTTGGTCAATCGCGTCACAGAAGGCGCAACCTATTTAAAAACGCCGGACATGCAAGATGCTGTGCTTGCAGTATTAGCAGGTCAACCTTTGTCCGATGAAGCAATGACAGCACTCGACCCCTTGGCCTTAGCTGATTTAACTTGCTATTTTTATCGCGGCATTGATGAGCCAACCCGCATCGCAAACGAAGCCAATGCACGAGCTGCGATCAGTCACCTCACAGATTTAGGTATCCAAGTCACCCTAACGGGCATCGATTGGCCGGATTTGGCAAGCCGCACTTTCGAAGGCCGATATGATCTCATGGTTATGCCGTTGCCGGCGAATGAAGCCTTACCCGATCGCGCTGTTCTGATGAATCCACTGTTAATACAGAGGGCTTTAACTGCTCAATCAACTATTCCAGGACTTTCAGATGCGAATGCACTCATTGGCGGTTATGATGAATATATCCTGCTTGCACACCGTCGCCTATTGAACATGAACCTATCCACGATGTCCAAACCACTCGCGGCCTTGTCGCTTGGGTGGACCCAGCACCTGGCAGATGCTCACTATTTAAAATCGGAGGAGGGCTGATGGATCGTCAATCTTTTCTAAAATGGCTTCAATCAGCGAATCCGATCATTCTTGACGGGGCAACCGGCACCAATTTGCAGGCTGCGGGAATGCCCTCCGGTGTTTCACCAGAACGTTGGGTTCTGGAGAATCCTCTGGTACTACAACAGTTGCAGCGTGACTTTTATCATGCGGGTAGCGATATCGTATATGCGTTTACCTTCGGCGCAAATCGTTGCAAATTGAGCCACCATGGCATTCCAGACGCAGATGTTGCATCTTGGAATACTCGTTTAGCGTTGCTTTCGTGTCAAGTTCGTGATGAAATCGCGCCCGGCAGAACGCGTCAACCACTCGTCGCTGGCGATTTAGCCCCGACTGGGGAGTTTTTAGCACCTGCTGGTCATCTTGAGTTTGAAGAATTGGTTGATATCTATCGCGAACAAGTTCGCGGCATGTTGAAAGCTGGAGTCGATTTATTTGTTGCAGAAACAATGCTCGATCTGGCACAAACTCGTGCTGCCGTCATGGCCGTTCATGACGTGTGTGATCTGCCAGTCTTGGCTTCTCTCACCGTCGAAAAAAACGGTCGGACGCTGTCGGGCAATTCAATTCACGAATGCGTTTTGTCTCTCGCGTCCTGTGGAGCCGATGCCATCGGTTTAAATTGTTCTTTCGGACCTGAAGGACTAGGTCAGTTGGTTCAGCAAGTTTTAGCGACCTCACCGGTGCCCCTTCTCGTAAAGCCAAACGCCGGCTTGCCTCATTTAATCGACGGTCATACCGTCTTTGACATGCAACCTGATCACTTTGCACGGTCGATGACAGCGTTAGCCAAAGCAGGCGTCCAATTGGTTGGTGGTTGCTGCGGGACACGGCCTGATCACATCAAAGCCCTCACGGCTCAGCTTGCTCAAGAGGGTGTCTGGACAACGCATCTTGCGAAAAGAGACGGCCTCATATTAGCCGAGCAGCAATCCGCAATCCAAGAAACCTTTGCGAAAATGATCTGTTCGTCGCGGCGCTCGCTCGACTGGCGAGAAGTATGTACCTGGCCAACTCTATCCATTACACAACCAGATGATTTGTCCGATGCTTGTGCGGATGCCGCAGAAGAGGATCCTCTAATTATCTGCCTAGACACCGCAACATGGGGCTCGCACACCAGCGCCGAATGGTGTAATGCATTAGATGACGTTCAAATTACTTTTCCGATTCCACTCATTTTCAAAGGTGAAAACCGTGAGTTGATCAATGCATTAATTCGTCGGTATCATGGGCGAGCGGGATTAATAACACGTTCCTTGACCGATCTGACCAACGTAGCTATTTTGATTGAGGCATAAAAATGGTAGCATCGCTTTCGACTCGACTCCGAAAGATCCGCAGACAGCGCAAATTGACTCAGTTGCAAATGTCTGTTTTATTAGGTGTCAAACGAACCACCTATGTTCATTACGAAACGGGCATTCGAAAGCCTTCAATTGATCAATTGATTCTAATGGCAAGCCAACTTGGCACATCATTAGATTATCTCGTCGGCATTTCAAACTTCGAATTGACTTACGAAAACGCTCAAAAAGGTGGCGTTGTGAAAAAAACTCGCCGCACACGTGGCGCAAACGCTAAAGCGTATGTTATTCCAAAACCTGATTTGTCTGAAGTCGCCGATCGCGATCCTGGCCAGTGACCCTGCTTTTCTGATTATTTCTTAACTGTTTTTTCGCTTGTCTTCATACATACGAGCATCACTGCGCGACAATATAGCATCAGATGATTCTTGACCTGGCACAAAATGTTCGATGCCAACTGAGATCCCAACGGATAATTCCCTATCATTCAAAATAAATGAATGAGTAAAGCTTTCCTTAATTCGTTCAACTAGTAATTTATCTTGATCCAGAGCATTAGTTTGAGCCAAAATCACGAATTCATCGCCACCTATTCGGTAAACATGATCTGTTGAACGAATGCAATTCTGGAGCCTGTTAGCGGATAATCGCAGGACCTCATCGCCTAAGGCATGCCCAAACGTATCATTAATCGATTTAAAACGGTTGAGATCAAGAAAGAGGATCGATCGTTGAGCTTGGTCTCGGCTTTTCTGCCAATGATCTAGCTGTCGAAACATAGCTACGCGGTTGCCTAAACCGGTTAAAGGATCGCGTAATATTTCAGATTCTAGCAAATCATGCTTTGACTTCACATTGGCGATTTGGATGACCACAAAAACTGAAATGAAAAGGACAAATAGGATTGAGGTAAAAAACAGGCCGTATCGATTTTTTAGCGGGCTTATTTCAATAAGACCGCCGATAATAAGTGAACTAAATCCGATTGTGGCATATACAAAATCTTTATAATTATGCCTCAATCCATTCACCAAGATATAAAGGGTGTAAGCAGTTAAGCCAATTATTACAATTTGTACATATACAAAGGACTCTGTTAATACAGCATTGGGGACGAGTAATACAAAAAGGATTGTCGCAGGAATTGCACCAAGGTAAATGTTAAATAAGATTGGTTTGCTTCGTTTGATTTTAAACTCTTCGAGTAACATCCCCGCTAAGGGAATAAATAAATAGCCACTCAAATATTCAATTCTGATTATCGCCATGAGTGGCATATTGGGAAATACGATTTGGATCAAATGGATCCCCGTACTAACCATGCGCAGTGCGATCATCAAAAGAAATGCTGCCATTAAAATTGAGCGATTTTCGCGTTGCCAAAGGCTGAGTAAAACAAATAACACTCCTAGTGCCAACACGAAGGCAAGAATCATGACTTCGATGCTCAAGAGATTATTAAAATGCTTTTCTATTGTTTTAGCTTGGCCTATCAATGGCGCATTCCAAAAGCCACCATTTGAACGTGAAAAATTTGCGATTTCTATGGTTATAATCGTCTGCCCAGATTGGTCTGCGATAAAATAACCTGTATCTGAATAGACTCTCGGTGTGTAGTCTGATTGTACTTTACCAACCTGTCCATTTTGGAGGATAAGGTTGCCATTTATCATTAAAGAATAAGCACTGAATTCATCCTGAATATAAACCCCATACATCGATCCAGGCTGTAAACCGGTCACGATTAATCGATATGTTGCAAAGCCATACGCATAACCAGTCGCCGGGTCTTTGTCCCATTTGTGTTCAACTACTACGGTTTGAGGGTTTTCAGTTTGTCCGGTTGGGATTTCATTTGCTAGTAAGCCAGGATAATATTGCCAATCACCCAACAGATTATTCAATTGACGAACATCATTGAGTGTGACATTCAAATGGCCATCAACCGCATGTACAGGAATCAATTTGATTTGTTGTACTTGCTGAACCCAGCCGACAAAGCCAATTACTATTATGACGAGAAAAAATGTAGCAATCAATTTTTGTTTCATTAAATCCCCTGAGAGGGTCCTTGAATTAATTAAAAATGGTTCTAACTAACCAAATCATCGGCAAGTTAGAACCATTTCTTATTTGAGGTTATTCACCGTGTGCCATTCATTCAGAAGCTCGTTCAGCCCTGTTCGAGTAACTCACGGTTGTCTTCGATGACCGGCACTGGGGTGATGTTGCGATAACGCGCCATACCGGTGCCGGCTGGGATCAATTTACCAATGATGACGTTTTCTTTGAGGCCGAGCAGTGGATCGATCTTGCCTTTGACGGCCGCATCGGTGAGGACACGGGTCGTTTCTTGGAAGGAGGCAGCCGACAGGAAAGAATCCGTTGCAAGCGAAGCCTTGGTGATTCCGAGCAGGACGCGTTTGCCGCTGGCCGGGATTTGTCCGGTGCCATTGACGCGATCGTTTTCACGCATGAATTCGAACATATCGACCATGCTGCCGGTCATCAATTCGGTTTCACCCGGATCATCAATACGAACTTTACGCATCATCTGGCGGGTGATGATTTCAATGTGTTTATCATTGATTTCAACACCGTTGTTCTTATAGACCTTGAGAACTTCGCGAATGATGTAGCGTTGGACGCCTGAGACGCCTTTGATTCGCATGATATCGTGCGGATTAAGGGAACCATCGGTGATTTGGTCACCGGCTTCAAGGGTGTCACCTGTATTGACGATCAGCGGTGAGCTAAGGGCAATGGTGTAGACCTTGGTTTCGCCGTCCGGTGCCGTGATTGTAACATCACGTTTGCGTTTGCTCGTTTCTTCGACTTTGACTACGCCGCTGATATCCGTGACGATTGCTTGGCCCTTTGGTTTGCGAGCTTCGAAGAGTTCTTCAACACGGGGCAAACCTTGTGTAATATCGTCACCAGACGCGATGCCACCGGTATGGAAGGTACGCATCGTGAGCTGGGTGCCAGGTTCACCGATTGACTGAGCGGCCATAATGCCAACTGCTTCACCACCAACGACCGGTTCACCAGATGCCAAGTTGAGGCCATAGCAGTGGGCACATACGCCAATTCGAGCTTTGCACGCGAGGACCGAGCGGATCGGGACTTTGGTCAAGCCACTCGCGACGATCGCATCGGCAATTTTGTCGGTGATCAGATCGTTTTTGCCAACGAAAACTTCGCCGGTTTCCGGGTGAACAATTTCGAGGGCAGCATAACGGCCCGTGATGCGATCTTCAAGGGATTTGACAATACGTTTGGATTTGACGCCACCACCAACGGTGACTTCGCGAACATTGACGTATTCTTCCGTGCCACAGTCTTCTTCGCGGACGATAACGTCTTGGGCGACGTCAACAAGACGACGTGTTAAATAACCTGAGTCAGCGGTCTTTAACGCCGTGTCGGACAGCGCTTTGCGGGCGCCATGTGACGAGATGAAGAATTCGAGCACGTTCATGCCTTCACGCAGGTTAGACTTGATCGGAATTTCAATCGTCTTACCGGATGTGTCGGTCATGTTACCGCGCATACCAGCGAGCTGTTTAATCTGGTTGATGTTACCACGAGCACCAGATTGGGACATCATGTAAACCGGGTTGAATTGGCTCAAATTAGCTTTCAATGCTTCGGTGATGCTGTCGGTCGTTTTACGCCAAATTTCGATAACCGCTTTGTATCGGCCCTCTTCATTGAGCAAACCACGCTGATGCTGCTTTTTAATGAATTCAACTTTGGCTTCGGCTTCTTCGATATGCTTTTTCTTGACATCTGGGACGATCATGTCAAAGATACCGATCGAGATACCACCGCGGGTTGAATAGTGATAGCCGAGTGATTTGATTTTGTCGAGAATAATTGCAGTTTCGGTAATCCCATGGGTGCGGATGCAGCGTTCAATGATATTGCCCAATTCCTTTTTGCCAGCTATGAAATCGCATTCAAGCTTGAAGGCATTTTCGGGGAGTGAACGATCAATGTAGCCGATATCCTGCGGGATAATTTCGTTAAAGATGATGCGACCGAGGGTCGAACTGATCAGCGCTGTTTTTTCAACGCCATCAATAACCAAGGTGCGACGGACTTTGATCTGGGTGTGGAGTTCGAGTTCACCATCGTCATAAGCCATGACAGCTTCGTCAACGCTCGTGAAAGCTTTGCCTTCGCCTTTTTCGCCATCTTTACTAATCGTCAGATAGTAGCAACCCATAACCATATCCTGAGTCGGAACGGTGACTGGTTTGCCGTCCTGCGGTTTGAGCAGGTTATTGGCGGAGAGCATGAGAAAACGGGCTTCAGACTGGGCTTCAGCGGACAGTGGCACGTGAACAGCCATTTGGTCACCGTCGAAGTCAGCATTATATGCTGTACAAACGAGTGGATGGAGCTTGATTGCGCGGCCTTCAACGAGAACGGGCTCAAAAGCTTGGATGCCAAGGCGATGCAGCGTAGGTGCACGGTTCAGAAGAACTGGATGATCTTTGATGACTTCTTCAAGGGTGTCCCACACGAGGTCATTGGCACGATCAACCAAGCGGCGAGCCGTCTTGATGTTGTGCGCATAACCAGCCTGGACAATTTTTTTCATGACGAAAGGCTTGAAGAGTTCGAGAGCCATTTCTTTCGGCAGACCACACTGGTGGAGCTTGAGTTCTGGACCAACGACGATAACGGAACGGCCAGAGTAGTCAACACGTTTACCCAGCAAGTTCTGACGGAAACGGCCCTGTTTACCTTTGAGCAGGTCGGACAGGGATTTGAGTGCGCGGTTGCCAGCGCCGGTGACTGGACGGCCACGACGACCGTTGTCGATCAGCGCATCGACAGCTTCCTGGAGCATGCGCTTTTCGTTGCGGACGATGATTTCCGGCGCACCGAGTTGCAACAGCTTGTTGAGGCGATTGTTGCGGTTGATGACACGACGATATAAGTCGTTCAAGTCAGAAGTCGCAAAGCGGCCACCGTCGAGCTGAACCATCGGGCGCAATTCAGGCGGGAGTACAGGAAGGACGTCAAGAATCATCCAATCCGGACGATTGCCTGACTTTTTGAAGGCTTCAACAACCTCGAGACGTTTGACAATACGAACTTTTTTCTGCCCGCTCGCTGTGCGGAATTCTTCGCGCAAGTCTGTGGCCATTTCGCTGATATTGATCGAACTGAGGAGTTCTTTGATCGCTTCTGCACCCATTTTGGCACGGAAGGTATTCTTGCCGTACGCGTCGATTGCATCGCGGTATTCTTTGTCATTGATAACCTGACGAACCGAAAAAGTCGTCTGGCCGGGATCGATGACAACATATGCGGCAAAATAGAGGACTTTTTCGAGATTGCGTGGGGTCATGTCTAACAAGAGACCCATGCGGCTCGGAATGCCACGGAAGTACCAGATATGGGAAACCGGGGCAGCTAATTTGATATGGCCGAGACGTTCACGACGAACTTTAGCTTTAGTGACTTCAACGCCGCAACGATCACAAACAATGCCTTTGTAACGGATTTTTTTGTACTTACCACAATGGCATTCCCAGTCCTTGGTTGGCCCGAAAATCTTTTCACAGAAAAGGCCGTCGCGTTCTGGTTTGAGCGTGCGGTAATTGATGGTCTCAGGCTTTTTGACCTCGCCACGGGACCATTCGAGAATTTTCTCCGGAGAAGCCAGGTTAATCCCAATGGCTTCGAAATTGTTCATTTCAAACATTTAGCGTAATTCTCCTTCCGCACCTTACTCGACATCGTCTGTGAGATCGCCGGTTACTTCCGCTTCGCCAAAGTCTTCGAATTCAGCAAAAGCATCTGTCATATCGAGTTCGGCGGTGACGCCACCTTCTTCGTCGAGCAGACCTTCTGAGAAACCTGCAGCGGCGAAATCTTCAAGGACTTCAGCGCTACCGATCAGTTCATCGAGTTTGCTGCGATCGATTTCAGGGACATCGGTCTCTTCGTCAACGGTTTCTTTGATGTCGAGCATTTCGTTCGTTTCTGAGAAAATGCGAACATCGAGAGCCAGAGACTGCAGTTCTTTAACAAGAACTTTAAATGATTCTGGAACGCCTGCTTCTGGAACGCTTTCGCCTTTGACGATGGCTTCATAGGTCTTGGTACGACCAGTGATATCGTCGGACTTGACGGTCAAGATTTCTTGCAGGGTGTAGCTGGCGCCGTATGCTTCGAGCGCCCAGACTTCCATTTCACCGAAGCGCTGGCCACCGAACTGAGCTTTACCACCGAGCGGTTGCTGAGTGACAAGGGAGTACGGCCCAATGGAACGGGCATGGATTTTGTCATCGACCAAGTGGAGCAGTTTGAGGTAGTACATAACACCAACGGTGATACGGTTCTCAAACGGCTGTCCGGTGCGGCCATCGTAAAGGATGGTCTTTCCGTCGTCATCGATGCCAGCCATTTTGAAGGCTTCGACAACATCGGCTTCGGTAGCACCATCAAAGACCGGTGTGGCGATCTTCCAGCCAAGCTGGCGGGCAGCACGACCGAGGTGAACTTCAAGCAACTGGCCAATGTTCATACGGGATGGAACGCCAAGTGGGTTCAGAACGATGTCCAGCGGGGTGCCATCTGGCATGAAAGGCATGTCTTCTTCCGGCAAAATGCGGGAGATAACACCTTTGTTACCATGGCGGCCGGCCATTTTGTCACCAACCGAGATCTTACGTTTCTGAGCGATGTAGACGCGAACGAGGCGATTAACGCCATGTTTGAGGTCATCATCATTTTCACGGGTGAAAACTTTGACATCTACGACGATACCGGATTCACCGTGTGGTACACGGACGGAGGTGTCGCGAACTTCGCGGATTTTTTCACCAAAGATCGCGCGGTAGAGACGTTCTTCAGCAGTGAGTTCGGTTTCACCCTTAGGTGTAACCTTGCCAACGATGATGTCACCAGAGCGGACTTCAGCACCGATGCGAATGATACCGTATTCGTCGAGATCTTTGAGCGCATCGTCACCGACGTTAGGGATTTCACGTGTGATTTCTTCCGGACCTAGTTTAGTGTCGCGGGCTTCACACTCGTATTCCTCAATGTGGATTGATGTGTAAACATCTTCGCGAACCAAACGCTCGCTGATTAGGACGGCATCTTCGTAGTTGTAGCCTTCCCATGTCATAAAGCCGATCAAGACATTGCGACCGAGCGCGATTTCACCGTTGTCGGTGGATGGACCGTCAGCGATGATATCACCGGCTTTGACGATTTCGCCACGTTTGACGAGCGGACGCTGATTGATACAAGTGCCTTGGTTCGAGCGCTGGTATTTGACGAGATTATAAGAGTCTTGGCTCATTGAGCCGGTTTTGATAATGATTTTATTGGCTGAAACAAATTCAACCGTACCGGTGTTTTTGGCAATCAAGCAAACGCCGGAGTCTTTAGCTGCGTAATATTCCATCCCGGTACCGATAATCGGTGACTCGGTGCGGATCAGCGGAACAGCCTGACGTTGCATGTTGGAACCCATCAGCGCACGGTTCGCATCATCGTTGCCGAGGAACGGAATCAAGGCGGTGGCAACGGAAACGAGCTGTTTCGGTGAAACGTCCATCAAGTCGACACGAGCCGGATCAACTTCGATAAATTGATCGAGGTAGCGGCAAACGATCTGGCGGTCAATGAACTTGCCTTTTTCGTCGAGTGGTTCGTTAGCCTGGGCGATGTAGAAGAAATCTTCTTCATCAGCGGTCATGTAACGGACTTCTCGGGTGACGATGCCTTTTTGTTTGTCATAGACGCGATAGGGGGTTTCGATGAAACCATAACGGTTGACTCGGGCATATGTCGCCAAGGAGTTGATCAAACCGATGTTCGGACCTTCAGGTGTTTCGATGGGGCACATACGGCCGTAGTGAGATGTATGAACGTCGCGGACTTCGAAGTTTGCACGTTCACGCGACAGCCCACCTGGCCCAAGGGCTGATAGACGACGCTTGTGAGTCAATTCGGCCAGCGGGTTAGGCTGATCCATAAACTGCGACAACTGCGATGATCCGAAGAATTCTTTAATAGCAGCACTGACCGGACGGGTGTTGACGATCTGCTGTGGGGTCGCGCTGGCCATATCGGTCAACGTACCCATACGTTCGCGGACAACACGTTCCATGCGGGAGAACCCAACACGAATCTGGTTCTGCAAAAGTTCACCGACTGAACGGACGCGGCGGTTACCGAGATGATCAATGTCGTCTTTGTTGCCGACACCGTATTCGAGGCCAATCAAGTAGCTGACCGACGCCACGATGTCTTCGACAGTCAAATGCTTAGGCATTAGCTCGGAGACTTTAGTTGAGAGTAGCTGGCGCAGAACCTGTGCCGGATTTTCACTAGCCTGTGCTTCGTGAATAATCTGTTGCAGGATGGTCGTCCGGACTTTTTCGGTGACGCCAAGGGTCTTGACATCGAGATCGCCGAGCACGTCAGCACCGATGCGAGCCTTGAGATATTCCTGTGCGTTGACTCGGTTATTACCGATGACGCGCAGTTTGTTCTCATTTTGGATGATCGAGTCACCGACTACATTCATCGGGAAAATCGTCACGGCCGTGATACCAGCAGTCTGAATCGCTTCAGCAATCGCGAGGGTGATGATTTCGCCCTCAGCAACGAGCAATTCGCCATTGTCATCAACGACATTTTCAGCAGCTTTGTGGCCAGACAAACGACGAGCCAAGCTGAGCTTTTTGTTGAGCTTGTAAATACCGACCCGAGCAAGGTCATAGCGTTTCGGATCGAAGAACATATTATGCAGTAGAGTCTCTGCGCCTTCGACGGAAATTGGTTCACCCGGACGGAGTTTTTTGTAAAGTTCTTGGAGGCCTTCTTCACGCGTACGGCAACCGTCCTTGAGCATAGTCTGCGTCAAGCTGCTTTCTTCGCCAAAGGCTTCGATGATTTGTTCGTTGGTACCAAAGCCCAAAGAACGCAGGAAAATGGTCAGGTGGAACTTACGCGTACGATCGACACGAACCCAAAGTAGGTCATTCGCGTCGGTTTCGTATTCAAGCCATGCACCGCGATTCGGAATAATCTGCGATGAGATCAGCTCCTTGTCGGTTTTGTCGGCAGCCATGGAGAAATAAGCACCTGGTGAACGGACGAGCTGCGAAATGATAACACGTTCGGCACCGTTAATAATAAACGTACCGTTGTCTGTCATAATCGGGAATTCGCCGATATAGATATACTGATCTTTGAGGATGTCATCGCGTTTGTTATGCAAGCGCACTTTAACACGCATTGGCGAGGCAAAATTAGCGTCGCGTTCTTTGCATTCTTCGATAGCATATGTTGGACTTTGGGTGTCAAATTCCTTGTCGATGAATGAAAGCTCGATGTCGCCCGAATAATCGGTTATCGGCGATACATCGCGCAGGACCTCCATCAGGCCCTCATCCAGAAACCACTGGTAACTGTTTTTCTGGATTTCGATGAGATTCGGGATGTCAATGACCTCATCGATTCTCGAGTAGGACATTCTCTCGGCTCTTCCCAGTTTGACGGGACGCACCATCAATGATCACCTCACGCATATTCTAGGCTTTTAAAGGCCCGATTCCGGGTTCTAGAAAAAAGAATTGACGAGTTCCCGGCTGATGCTATAATTGACTTAAATCAAGTCAGTTCCAACCCCGAAAAGGGCAGGGAAATCCCCTCCACCTTCTAGGCGCGTTATAGTATGTTATCACCAGTCTGTAAAAGTGTCAATTCAAATCGGCACTTTTTTTATTGCCAAAATTTCAGTTTCCAAAAGATTCACAAGTTAAAAGGGATACTCGCTTTCCTCCAGTGACGGGGCGTTCTGGAGGTAGCGGTGGTGGTGATTTTGGCGTTAGCTGATCTAGGCGATTGAAGTGGGACTAATCAAAAAATGAAGTTTTTGATAGCATTCAATCTGACATCCTTATTGCAACCGTGAAGATCATGCATAAGGAGATCATTCATAAAAAGGATAACGGACCTAATCGCCTAGAAATCGAACATTCCGGTTCACTTTCCCAAAAGGGTACGACCCCATCCGCCGAGCGAGTTCGCAGAAACGCCGTAATCGCAGGCGATTACGGCGTTTCGAGAATGTCCGAGCGAACGGATGGGTGTCCGTAGCCCTTTTGGTTGTGTTTTCCGAGCGAACGGATGGGTGTCCGTATCCCTTTTGGTTGTGTTTTCCGAGCGAACGGATGGGTGTCCGTCGCTCTTTTGGCAATTTACGGGACGAATTTCAGACCAAGACCCTTTAATTCAAACGGGTAGGCCGTGCGCGTTTCTTCAACATAAGCTGTGTAGGCTTCATCAAGGAGGATGTCTTTGATGTTAAGTTTCCATTCTGGTTCACTGTCGGAAATGAAATACATGATGTGGAAGCCGTAGTTGGTTTGGACGATGCCGGTGTCACCTGGGAGACGCGCTGCATCAAATGCCCAATTGTTGAAGGTTTCGACCATTTGACCCGGGTAGACGTTTTCGTAGAGGCCGCCAGCATCAGCATTGTCTTCTGAATTGGTTTTGGCTAATTCGGCAAAGGCATCTTCAGTTCTGTCGCCTGCTGTGTATTGTGCCAAAATGCCTTCAGCTTTTGTTTTTGCGGCAGCAATTTCTTCAGGTGTGGCAGTTGTTTCGTCAGCCGTAATCAGGATATGACGGACATTGACACGGGTCTGATCATCAATTGAACGATCAATGAAATACAACACGGACGATCCTGTTGTGTCATCTACGACTGCAATGTCCCCGATTTTGCGGGTTGCATCAAATAGCCAGGATGATTGAATCAAAGAAGATATGTCACTATACCGTATGTTTGATGATAAGGAGGCGTCACTGTTCGTGTAGCTTTCCTTGGCATCTGCGGTGGCATTCGCAATGGCCTGAGCTTTGAAGCTTTCTTCATCGCTGATTAGTGTTTTCATTGCTTCAGCTTTGGCTTTGGCATCTGCTAACGCTTTTGTCGATTCTTCATCGGTTGCGCCTTCAGCGATTTCAGCTGCGAAGAAGAAACTGCGGAAGTTCACGATATCAAATTCATCTTGATGCGCTTGGTAATAAGCGCTGAGTTGGTCATCCGTAATGGCAAAATCAGATCTTTTTTGTTCGGCAAATTTATTGGCCAAAAGTAATTTTTCAAAAACTGGGGTCAAGGATGCTTCTGAAGCGCCTTTACCAAAATATTGGGCCATATAGTTCGTGGTACTGACCCCGGCTTGTGTGGCAGCGTCGGCAATCGAAACGAAAAAATCTGTAATGAGAGTATGATCTGCTTCTTCAAGGGTTAAACCCGCTTTGGCGGCCTCAACAGATAGCATGTGGTTTTCTTGAACAGATTCTGCTGCATAATTCAGAATGTAATCTTGCATGGTTTCATAGCCATCGGTGTAGCTAGGTCCGGCAAGAAATTCGGTCTTGGCAATTTCATCTGTAAAATCAATGCCATAATTGCTAGCGATCATGTAAAAATAGTAGTTCATTTCAACAGCTTTGATTTTGTCACCGTTGACATCCATGACGGACAATTGCTGTTGGGGCAAACCACTGTTCACACCATACCAGCCGCCACCTGCCAAGAGAGCGACAACGAGGACGACTGCGAGGATGATTCGGACGAGCGGGCTACCCATTTTGATCGGTTTTTTACCGCCGCGTTTGTCTTTCAAGCCTTCTAGCCGTTCTTTGCGTTCTTCGCGGGCTTTTTCCGCATTCCACTGCTGTTCGTTTTTTTGTTCAGTCATGTGTTGTCCATCCTTTATTTGCGATCTTTTAGCTGATTTTGTTTCGAGTGGCGGTGTTTGAGTTTTTGATATCATTTGACATACCGTGTTGAGTCAAATTGAAGTCTTTGACGCACAGTCAATCATTATAGCATCTCAATGTGATCTGACAATGATCAAATTAATGTTATTTAGTTGGAGTGGTTTTGGGTCGGGGTTGGCGCGGGGGTGCTTTGAAGCCAAGTTCGGCCGCTTTTTTATAAAATGATGTGCTGCGCAGATTGGCTAGCGCCGCTGCTTCACGACCAGTAAGTTGGCCTTGAGACCAGCGTTGGCAGATATCACGGAATGCTGCTGGGATCGCAACGGGTGGTCGGCCGATCCGTCGTCCTTGGCCACGAGCGATTTGAATGCCTTGCTTTTTACGTTCAGACTGGAATTCAAAATCAAGTTCTGCAAAGGTTCGCAGAATTTTTAAACTTTGGCGACCAGTTGCACTTCGGCTATCAAAACCATCTTCAAGCAAAACCAGTTCAGCGCCCTTGGCTTCAATCTGAAAATAAACGTCAAGAAAATCTCGGCTTTGACGACAGAACCGATCGGCAGCTGCAGCAAATACCACATCGCCAGTAACAAGGACATCGAGAAGTTTCTGGCGTTGCTCAAGCTTGTCGGAGCGCGGTGTCAATCGCTCGACATAAATTTTATCGAAATTGCCGATGGTATCGAGTTGCATCGCTTGGCGGCTGACTTCTTTTTCAATCTGATCCAATAACATATAGGCGTATCGGGACATGTTAACTCTCCAAAAATGTGATTAAGTCATTTGGATGGTCGATCCAAACAGCAGGATGGGCTTGTTGCAGTGGGCTTTTGGGCATGCGTGTCCACCCGACCATGACTGGCTGGCAACCTGCGCGCACGGCACATTCGAGGTCATGAATGCTGTCGCCGACATAAATCACGCGGCCGGGTTGCGAAAGGCCTAAGCGATCCATCGCAGCGAAAAGCGGGTCAGGATTGGGTTTATGGCGCACGGTGTCTTCCTTGGTAATAATTAGATCAAAATATTCCGCAAGCTCAAAATCACGCAAGCTCGGTTGTAATGCAACGTTGCGTTTGCTCGTCACGATCGCGGTCGGAATATTCATCTTGCGCAAAGTTTGCAGCATTTGTGGAATACCAACAAATAAGCCAATACCCTGGCCAAGATGCGCAAGATTGTATTCGAGATAGGTTTTCATTAAGTTCTCTGATATTTCCGCTGGATATGAACTAAAAACAGATTCCAGCGGCATCCCGATCGTCGCTTTGATGGCGGCTTCGTCTGCTGGCTGCCCCAGATTTTGGGTGAATGTCTGTTGGAAGCATTCGATAATGAAAGGGATAGAGTCGATCAAGGTACCATCGACATCAAAAATGATCGCGTCCCATTGCTTTGGGTCAATCTTCATTGGTTTCAACTTTCTTGTCGTCATGATTCAAGATGCGAATTTGAACTTTAGCAATCCGTTTATCATCCATCGACATAACTGTAAATTCG
The DNA here is from genome assembly GCA_028685755.1 of Eubacteriales bacterium. Classification (GTDB taxonomy): domain Bacteria; phylum Bacillota; class Clostridia; order Saccharofermentanales; family UBA5734; genus UBA5734. The sequence continues at coordinate 174,462 of JAQUDJ010000001.1, forward strand.
AGTGTGCCAAAGGATATTGTCAATTGTTCGTTTTCATCGGGGATTTTGCCGAGTAGTCGAATAACTAGGCCTGCAAGTGTATCAATGTCGTCGTCTGGAAATTGAACGTTGAAGGCTTCTGACACGTCATCGAGTGGCGTCATGCCATCTACGATATAGGTGTTCTCATCGATTTGGACGATCAAGGACTCTTCTTCGTCATATTCATCTTGCAGGCTACCGACGATCTCTTCAATCAAGTCTTCAATCGTGATGATCCCAGCCGTTCCGCCGTATTCGTCGATTACAATGGCCATCTGCACGCGATTTTTCTGCATTTCACGGAAAACCGCGTCAGAATTCTTTGATTCAGGCACGACATAGGGAGATCTGATGAGGTTGCGCAATGAAAAGTCATCATGCTTGCCATCGAGGGCAACTTGTAAGAGATCCTTGACGTGTAAAATACCGATAATATTATCGATACTTTCTTCATAGACCGGAATTCGGGTGTATTGATCTTGAAGGGCTTTTTCGATCACTTCTTTAAAAGTTGCTTCGACATCGAGAGCAATGACATCCGTGCGGTGGGTCATGATTTCTTTGACAGCCATGTCGTTGAACTCAAAGATGTTTTCGATCATCTCTTTTTCTTCTTCATGGATGCTTCCAAGTTCACGGCCAACATCGACCATCATGCGAATTTCTTCTTCAGTCACGCTGCGGTCGACTTGATTCGGATCGATTCTGAGCAAGCGCAGGACAAGGTTCGTGGATAGCGTCAGCAAACGGACGAAGGGGTGCATCACGACACCCAATACGGTAATTGCGCCAACGACAGCATTCGCCAGTTTTTCCGGATTATGTTGAGCGAGGCGTTTGGGAACAAGTTCGCCTAGGACAAGCGAAAAGTAGGCTAAAAGGATCGTCACCGCCACGACGCTAAAGGTATGAATAATGGGCATATCAAGACCGATTAAGGCATATAGACGGTTGGCAAATTTCTCTGCTGCAAACGCTGATGATAAGAAACCAGCTAATGTGACCCCAACTTGGATCGTGGCAAGAAAGCGGCTTGGTTCGACAATGAGGCGATAAATTTTTGCCGCTATTTTGTCGCCTTCTTCGGCTTTGCGGCGAATTTTGTTGTCATTGAGTGAAATAATCGCTAATTCGGTGGCAGCAAAGAATGCATTGACCAGAATGAGAAGCGCCAGAATAAACAAGTCGATGATCCATGACGATGTTTCGGTGGTTGCAGCGGTTGCCAAAGACATTGCAATCCGTATACTGCCTTCTTCCAAGGTTATAAACTCCTTTTGTGCTCGGGTGCCAACTGTCTGATAAAAGACGTCATTGGTCAGTCACCCTGTGTTTCGAAAAACTGATAGTTTTCATATCATACCAAGTTTCCGAAGCTCGGGCAACCGCGGCAAGGGTCGCAGGTTACGACTCATAGTTGGAAATACGTAATATAATGGTTAAAATTATGCAAACCATAATTTAGCAAACTAATTAACCCTACAAGGAGTTCTCGCATGAATCGGTCCACACAACGTCTCTTCACGCTCGTTCTAACTCTCGCGTTGACCCTAGGTCTTCTCGCCGGTTGTCAATCCACCAAAACCACCACATTGACTGTCGGTATGGAACTGGCCTACCCCCCATTTGAAACATCAACAACCGATAATCAGCCCACTGGGTTTAGCGTTGATTTTGCGCAAGCGCTCGGTGCTAAATTGGGGCGCGACGTAGTCATTGAAAATATTGCTTGGTCCGGACTGATCCCCGCGCTTGAAACTGGCAAAATTGACTTGATCATTTCATCGATGACGATCACCGAAGATCGCCAAAAGACAATCGACTTTTCAGACCCCTATGCGATGAGCAATCTTGCGCTGCTCATTAACTCAGATTCACCGGTTCAGTCGTACGCTGACTTAGCAATGGACGGTCGCATCCTCGCCGTCAAAAAAGGTTCAACCGGCCATATTTACGCTGAAAAGAACCTGCCTGCAGCAAATTATCGCGTATTTGACAAGGAAAGTGCCTGCGTCCTCGAAGTTGTCCAGGGCAAAGCGGATGCTTTCACATATGATCAGCTGACCATTTTCCGCAATGGCCAAGATAATCCAGACACCACGCGTGTCAATCTCATGCCATATTCCGAAAACACAGAATATTGGGGTGTCGGTATCAAAAAAGGTAACGATCAGCTAAAAGCAGATGTCAATAAATTCATCGCCGAGTATCGCCAATCTGGTGGGTTCGATCTTTTAGCAGAAAAGTACCTCACCGCTGAACAAAAGACTTTTGATGAACTCAATATTCCATTTTTCTTTGATGTCGGCTAAACAACCGTCCAATAAAAACTACGCATCCCCGGTGACGGTTGAACGACCGTCATTTGGGATGCGATTTTTACATGGCGGTGTCGTCTTTCTTGTGATCGCCCTATTTTTTGGCTATGCGGTCTTTAAGCTCGACCATAATTGGCAATGGGAACGGCTCTGGGAATACCGCCAGAAATACACGTTTGGCTTTGGCATAACCTTGTTTTTGAGCGGTGCATCGCTGATCGGCAGCTTGATTCTCGGTGTTTTGGCTGCTTTCGGCCGTCGATCACCGATTTTAATGTTGCGCTATTTAGCTCGGGTTTATATCGAGGCGATTCGTGGGACACCGCTGTTAGTCCAAACGATCTTTTTTTTCTATTTTATTGGTACGGCTTATCAGCTCAATAACCGCTATTGGATGGGTGTTCTCATTTTATCCTTTTTTGCCGGAGCATATGTTGCTGAAATCATCCGTGCGGGACTAGCTTCGATCCCCTCGGCGCAGCTTGAGACCGCACGTTCACTTTGTTTTACCAAAACACAAACCCTGCGCTATATCGTCTTTCCGCAATTAGCGCGTATCGTGCTGCCGCCACTGACTGGCCAGTTTGCTTCCCTTGTGAAAGATTCATCAATTCTGTCTTTCATTGCGGTCAATGAACTGACCAAAAATGTCCTCGAAGTCGATTCGCTGACGTTTACCACCTTTGAAAATTTGGCCTTATTGGCGGTTCTTTATCTCGCAATCACGTTGCCGATTTCGCTTTTGACGCGCTATCTCGAAAGGCGGATGAATTATGCAACTTGAAGTCCGCGGATTGACAAAAGCATATGGTCCCATGAAGGCCCTCGATAACCTTGATCTTGCGGTCCAGGATTGTGGTTCACTGGCAATCATCGGCCCCTCCGGCGGTGGTAAGACAACGTTCTTGCGCATTTTGGCAGGATTAGAAACACCTGACGCGGGTAACATTATTTTAAATGGGCGAACGATCGATTTTTCGTCAGAAGCAGCCCTCACCGCACATCGCCGCCGCGTTGGCGTCGTTTTTCAGGCCTATAATCTTTTTCCACATTTATCAGCGCAAAACAATCTTGTTCTGCCGCTTGTTAAAACGCGGGGAATGGATCATAAGCACGCGCTCGCTGATACCGACGCGCTACTTGCTCGTTTTGGTCTCACTGAACACGCTCACAAATATCCCAACGAATTATCCGGCGGTCAAAAACAGCGCGTGGCAATTGCGCGCGCGCTGGCTTTAAAACCTGAAATTTTATTATTTGATGAGCCGACTTCAGCACTCGATCCAGAAATTACAGCCGAAGTGCTCGATGTGATCAATGACTTGCGCGACGAACGCCGTGACCTTGTATTGGTAACTCACGAAATCGGGTTTGCTCGACATGCCTGTGAACAAGTTGCCTTTGTCAGTGATGGCTTTGTCAAAACACACGGCTCGTCCGAGTCGCTGTACTCGCAGTCGGATTCACCTGAATTTCAGCGGTTTGTCAGTCGAATTATTCACTGGAAAGTGTGAAATTATTCGTATCGCAGGGCTTCGATTGGATCGAGTTTAGCCGCTTTGTTCGCCGGATAGTAGCCAAAGAAGACGCCGATGGCCATTGAGAATCCAACAGCAAGGGCTATATTGCCAATTGAAGCGGTCGCTGGATAACCAAGTGCCGATGCACCGATCAACCCCAACCCCATGCCGAGTAGAATGCCAATCGCACCGCCGATCAGGCAAATGATCATCGATTCCACAATGAATTGAATACGAATCGAACCGTTAGTCGCACCGATCGCCTTACGGGTACCAATTTCACGGGTTCTTTCGGTGATGGAAACGAGCATGATATTCATGACCCCAATCCCCCCGACTAGAAGCGAGATTGCTGCTATCAGCGAGATCGCAATGGTCAGCGTCCCCATGATTGACGTAACGGTCTCTGCGATGCTTTCCATGCTATATGCGCGAACGTTGTAGTCTTGATTATTGGCATAGTAGATGTTAAAAAACGAGTCGATCGTATCGGCAAAACTAACTGAGTCGGTGTTTTCCGCGGCCACAATAGTTGCCGTTTGATAAGCAGTGGAGCCTGTCAGGTGTTGAGCTGTATTGATGGGGATATATAAGGTCGTTGAAAGATCCTTTTCAGATGATGTTGAAGGCTGAATCGCCGACGCAACATATTCATAGATCCCAACGATTGTATATGATTCATTTAAGTTATTAATTACGACATTGACCGATCGGCCTAGGCCATCTTCTGAGCCAAAAAGGTTTTCGACAAGCTTATCTGAAACGACGGCAACTTTTTTAAAGGAGCCGGTTTCCTCGTCGTTTAAAAAGTGCCCACTGAGTATAGTCAAGTCATTGGCTTCACTGAATTCTGAATTGACCCCAATCATACTGAGGTTGGCATAAAGCTTGCCATCACGAGCCTGACCCGATCCGACAGTCTCACTCAGACTGATGGCTTTAATATCATATGGGAAAGTCGCCCGCAAATTATTGAGCATCTGTTCCGTGATTAAGTTTTTATCATCGATAACATTAGTATTCGTTTCAAAGGCGTTGACGAATCCTGGTCGCCCAGAATTGCTAGCTTCGTCATCTTTGGGTTGAAGGACTACAGTAATATTCTTCGCACCTAAGGTCTGAATGCTTCCCGTGATACTGCCCGACAAGGAGTCGCCGACAGTTAGGATGCCGATAACCGAGCCGATACCAATGATAATCCCAAGCATGGTGAGTAATGCGCGTGTTTTGTTCGCAAGTAAGCTTTGGATCGCTAAATGGATGTTTTCCCAGATGTTCAAAGCAGAATATCCCCTTTCTGGCTGTCAAACCCATGGCCGTGGTGCGGCTCACCAGGGGCGGCAAAGGGCGACGGTCGGCCGCCACCTTTGCGATCATCAATGATCCAACCATCCTTAAGTGTGATGATCCGTTCAGTTTCCGCAGCAAGTTCCGGGCTATGGGTGATCAGGACAATGGTCTTGCCCTGTTCCTGGTGTAGACGGTGAAAAATGTCCATGACGAGACGACCGGTCGTCGAATCTAGCGCCCCAGTCGGTTCGTCAGCGAGCAAAATCGCTGGATTATTGGCCATCGCTCGTGCAATGGCGACGCGTTGTTTTTGACCACCCGAAAGTTCATTGGGCTGATGCTTGGCGCGGTCACTCATTTCCACAAGTTCCATGAGCTCTTTTGCTTTATGGCGTCGTTCAGAAGCTGATACGCCTGCGTAAAGCATCGGTAATTCAACATTGTGGATCGCCGTAGAACGAGCAATTAAATTAAACGTTTGAAAAATAAAGCCAATTTTTTGGTTGCGAATGTTGGATAATTCATGATCTTTGAGTCGTTCAATCTCAACACCATCCAACGTATAGTGGCCAGTTGTCGGGCGATCGAGCACGCCGATGATGTTCATCAAGGTTGATTTGCCTGAGCCAGATGCGCCAACAACTGATATAAATTCGCCTTTTTTGACTTGTAAATCTAAACCATGCAGGACTTGGAGCTCATTGGGATGACCAATGAAATAGCTCTTCGTGATGCCCCGCAGGTCAATCATCGGTTCGAGATTCATTTTTTTGCCTCGTGTCTTCTGCCTTGTTGTTAATTGCCAGAGAAAGGACCGGTTGGTCCGGAAACAGTAACCACATTTCGACCAAGCGGATCATTGAGAATGGTCAAGCCAGCTTTGATTTCTGCGCCACCAATCTCAACAAAATAATCCGTTTCCATCCCGACTTCAACTGGAATTTCGGTGCGGGTCACCCCATCATCGCCGATAGCAACAACAACTTTTACGCCGTCAGCATTTTCAATGATTGCATCGTAAGGTACTGAGTAGACCGCTGCACGGCTTTCGAGCACGATTGTCAATTTAGCGTTCATCCCAATGCGCAGGCGATTGTCAGGAACATTGATTTTGACAACGACTTCAAAATCACCATCTGTGTTGATTGCGGTCGGGGAGATGAGTTCGACTGTGCCAGTCAGTTCATCGCCGCTGGTTGCTTCCGTCGTGAAGCGAACTTCTTGGCCGACGGAGATTTTGGGGATGTCGTATTCAGCGACAGTCGTGCTGATTTCTAGTGATGCTGTGTCTTGGATGACAAATAAGGCGCCGTTTGGCCGTGAGCCAAGGGCTGCGATGACTTCCGTGATTGTGCCGCCAATTGGTGCGGTAATCCGGGCATCTTCAATGTTGAGTTTTGCTGTTTCGAGTTGACTCTCGAGGGTTGCGGTGCTGTCTTGGAGCTTCTGATTGCTAAGGGAATAGCTCTTTTCCTGGATGCTCAGATCATTTGAGCGAGTGATGTTGTTGTAGGCGGTCACCGCAGCATCGTAAGCGGCTTGAGCTGCATCGATGGCTTCATGACCTGCGCTATATGCCGCATCGTAATCATCTTTCCAATCATCGTCATGGACATCTTCTTCTACAGCATTAACCGTGTTTTCATATGCAGCTAGTGCATCATTATAAGCAGCAGTGAGCATCGGGTCATCTAACTTGGCTGCTATCAACGCTGTTTCTGCAGTAGTTTTAGCACCTGCATATGCGGACTCACCTGGATCTGTCACTAAGTCATCAATTAAAACAGTCAGCCGCTCAATCTCAGCTTCCAAATCGATAATTTCTTCATCGTTCGCCGTCATAGCGGATCGAGCTATGCTAAGAACCGAAGTTGCACTTGCAACCCGAGAATCGGACATCGCTTCAGCTAGAACTGAAGCATCCGCTGATTTTTTGGCACTGTCATCAAGATCATTTTTTGCATCCGCTAAATTTTCTGCGGCATCATCGATCGCTTGCTGCTTTTGCTGCATATCGATCGTTTTTTGGTCATTGGCATCCGTCACGCGTTTTGCAGCTTGATTGATCAAGGTGCTCTGTTGTTTGCTTGCGGTGCCGATGTTCGTTTGGAGTTCGGTGATTGATTTTTCATAATCGCGGGTGTCGAGTTGCGCTAAAAAGTCTCCTGTGCCAACGACATCACCGACATCAACCGCGATCTCACTGACTTTTGCGGTAAGTTGTGTATAAACCGTATGTTTGGCGGTGCTCTGGATCGTCCCCTTGGTGGTGATGATCTGGTCTAGATTTTTCTCAGCGAGCAAGGTGACATTGGTCTCCACTTTTGCCGTTGAATTCGCTTTGTTGCGGCCAGCAACTAACACGCCTGACACAGAAGCGATGACAACAATCACCACCAATGTGATGATCGTTGATTTGCGGTGTGATTTGAAAAAGGATGATAATTTGCCCATCTGTTTCCTCCGACGGAACTGTTTCGTCTTGTTTGCTTTATGGTGCCACTTTAATTGACTTTGATAAACTCGAGATTAACTACACGTTGATGTTCAGTTAATGAACGGCGCATAATCTAATGGCAGACCGCAAAGCGACATTGATTGTAGTCAAATAATAACCTGTTCTAAACTATACACTGAATTGCACCTTGTATTCCGATACATTGGTGACCATTCCACGAGTGATTATCGCATGTTTAAAATATTAATTGTAGAAGATGATCTAAATACCCGTCGATTAATGGCCGCCGTTTTAAAAGCCAACGGTTATGAACCTGTTTTAGCTGAAGACGGTGAAAAAGCACTCGATGTGCTCGATCATCAACAAGTCGACCTTGTGATTGCCGACATCATGATGCCCAAGCTTGATGGCTATCAACTGACGAAACAACTGCGTCAAAGTGGCTATAACTTGCCGATTCTGATGGTCACGGCTCGGCAATCGATGCCGGATATCCGTGAAGGGTTTCTCGTTGGCACCGATGATTATATGGTCAAGCCGGTTGACGAGGAAGAAATGCTGTTGCGCATTAAAGCCTTGTTGCGGCGAGCAAGAATTGTTAACGAACATCGATTGACGGTCGGTCAGGTTGTGCTTGAATACGATGCCCTTTCAGTCAGTCGTCTCGATGATTATCAAACGCTACCACAAAAAGAATTTTATCTGCTTTATAAGTTGTTATCCTACCCAGACGTGATCTTTACGCGCATGCAACTGATGGATGAGATTTGGGGCATGGATTCAGAGACGGACGATCGAACGGTCAATGTCCACATCAATCGGTTGCGTGATCGCTTCAATCATTATCCTGAGTTTGAAATCGTCACCGTGCGGGGATTGGGGTATAAGGCGGTGCGTCGATTATGAGCAAGCGATCTGAGCTTGATGCCCGTTTGAAGGGTAAGTTGTTTCATTCACGGCGGCGCGAGACGATGGTTTTCGCCCTGACCTTGTTTGTTTTTACAATCCTTTCCTTTACGGCTATGCTGATCGGGGCGATTGTTGTCGCCTTAGCCCATCTTGATATTATCCACATCTACGATGGCTCAAATGGGCTGATTTTTGGTGCCGCGGTCTTGCTGATCTTCAGCGTCGTGGTCGGCACTTCACTATTTGCCATATTTGGCCGACATCCCCTAAAACCTGTGCGCAGACTAAAATGGGCAGTCCGCGAGATTATTCAAGGCAATTATGCTGTTCGTGTCGAAAAAAGTTATATTCCGGAATTAGATGCGCTAATTACTGATTTTAATACCATGGCCGGAGAATTGGGCAGTGTCGAGGCCTTGCGCAATGACTTTATCGACAATTTCTCACACGAATTTCGGACACCGATCGTTTCAATCCGCGGCTTTGCCAAATTACTAAAATCTGATCAATTAACACCTGAGGAACGCACCGAATATCTTAATATAATCATTGAAGAATCCGATCGACTCGTCCAACTTTCGAGCAATGTCTTGTCGCTCTCTAAGTTAGAGAATCAGGCGATACTTCCAGAAAGGAAGTTATTTTCTCTCGATGAGCAATTGCGCCGTGTGATCGTTTTTCTCGAGCCAACTTGGAAGAAAAAGCAGATTGCTGTAGACGTCGATCTGATACCGGTTCGTTTGAATTGTAATGAGGAGTTGCTCAAGCAAGCTTGGCTAAATTTAATCAGTAACGCCATCAAATTCACGCCACAAGGTGGAAATATTACCGTGTGTTTGCAAGCTCCGGCCACAATTAAAATCACCGATACGGGTATTGGAATGGACGAAGCCACGCAGATGCGGATTTTTGATAAATTCTACCAAGGGGATCCCTCACACGCGATGCAAGGCCACGGTCTTGGTTTGGCCTTGGTAAGGCGAATCCTTGACATGTGTTCAGGTGAAATTGAGGTTACCAGTCAGCTAGGGGTTGGTACAACATTCATCGTTAAGTTGCCAATTGACCCGATGCCTAATTGAACAGCTTATTTTGCTAGGGCTTCACGCGTGACTCATTTGAGTGTCACTAGTAACCGAATTACACGGAATAGCATCGTATAATGAAACCAGCAAAGTGCCCACGTTTAACGTGTGGATTAATTATAGTCGGCATACCGATTTGTAAAAGTGTTTTAAAGGAGTTTTTATGAGTATTTTTGATTATTCATTCAAGGACAAAAAGCAACAGGTTATTTCTCTGTCAGATTTCAAAGGCAAGGTACTCTTAATCGTCAATACCGCAACGGGCTGTGGTTTTACCCCGCAATATGAGGGTCTCGAACAACTACACGAAAAGTACAGTGCCCAGGGTCTGGAGATACTTGACTTCCCCTGCAATCAGTTTCTCGAACAAGCACCAGGGAGCGACGATGAAATCAGTGAATTTTGCCGCGTCAATTTCGGTACAAAGTACAAACAATTCGCCAAAATTGACGTCAATGGTGAACACACACACCCGCTGTACACGTATTTAAAAGGCGCTGTGAGTGAGACCGAAAATGCTGAAACTGGCAAGTTTTTGGAGCTTCTTGAGTCTTTAAATCAAACTCGTACGGGTAGCGATATCGAATGGAACTTCACCAAGTTTCTCGTTGATCGCACTGGACAAGTGGTCGGTCGTTACAACCCGACGATCACCCCTGCAGAACTGGAAGCGAAAATTGAATCGCTGTTATAAAAAGTCCCGCCTCTCTTGGGAAAAAGATGTCGTCCGTGATTTGGTCGCGATTTATTGTCGCGGCCAAAAGCACGTTGCACCTTCTAATAGTCTTTTTTGTTCTGATTGTTCGACGCTACTCAACTATGCTCATCAGAAGCTCGACAGCTGTCCGTTCGGTGAACAAAAAATCTTCTGCGGCAATTGCCGCGTCCATTGCTACGAGCCTTCGCAGCGCGAAGCCATTCGCCAAGTGATGCGATATGCTGGGCCGCGATTGATTTTCAAAAACCCAGTTGCAGCGTTGAGGCATCTGATCGGCTAGGGACTAAATTTCACGGCCGTTGCCAAAGCCTTGACCTAATACTTCGCGCGCCTCCACAACAATCATAAAAGCATTTTCGTCGACGTCTTCAACAATCTGCTTTAAATCGGGGACCTGTTTACTCGAAAGCACACACAATAAGACGTCTTTGTCTTTGCCGGTATACATGCCGCGGCCAGCTAACGATGTTACCCCGCGGCTGAGATCCGCGAGGATACGCCGTGCGATTTCTTGGCTGTGGTCAGAAATGATATAAGCAGTTCGAGTGTATTCAAAGCCTTCCAGCATGATATCGACACTTTTGGCGGTAAGGTACATGGCAATGAAGGAATACATCGCCAACAAAATGCCTGGTTCGGTTGCATTTCGATAAATTACCGCCGAGGTCATCACAATCACGGCGTCAAGAATCATCAAAAATTGCCCTGTGCTAAATGTTTTGTACTTGCGCTTGATGAGAATTGCGATAATATCGGTGCCGCCAGTCGTAAACCCTGCGCGAAAAATAATCCCAACACCCAAGCCAAAAAGCACACCGCCAAAAACGCAGTACAGCAAAGGGTCGGCATTACCTGTCTGCAATGGACGATCGATGTAGGCCTTGAACCATGAAGACATCAGAGGCGCTGTCAAATCAATAATGAGCGAAAAGAAAACGGTGCCAATCAAACTGCGCCACGCAAACGTGCGGCTAATTTTCTTGATCCCGAGTATAAAAATCGGGATGTTCAAAACTAAAATTAAGAGACCGAGAGGAATCTTATAATGCGGCAGGGCGACCTGGTAAATAATCATCGCAATCCCGGTCGCGCCACCCATTGTCAAGCGCGTCGGCACATAAAAAATATTGATGGCCATCGCTGAAATCAACGACCCAATGAATAAAAGGATAATGTCCTTCAGCGGCGGCAGGATGCCTTCTTGATGCCATAGACCACGGCGTTTGCGGGATTTTTGTTTTGTCATCGAATTACGTCTCCTGTACCCTTTGATTGTAGCATGACAGCAGATTTGTATGTTATAATCGCAAGGCATCAGCACCCGCCGTGTCTGATCTGCAGCCGATCGCTGGTCCTGTGCGATGTGGCCCGTGAACCCCGTCAGGTCCGGAAGGAAGCAGCGGTAAGCGGTCAACCGCATGTGTTACAGCAAAGCCTGCGACGGCTGCAGGTCAGACACGGCGAATTTTATGGAGGCCTGACCATGTCTTACCTGGCCCTCTATCGCGAATGGCGTCCACGCACGTTCGATGAAGTCGTCGAACAAAAGCAAGCCGTTTATGCCTTACGCCAAGCGGTAATTAGCCGCCAAATTGGCCACGCTTATCTGTTCAGCGGCACACGCGGAACAGGCAAGACCACGCTCGCCAAGATTTTCTCGCGCGCGATCAACTGTCTCGATCCGCAACAAGGCAATCCCTGCAACCACTGTGAAATCTGCCGTGGAGTGCTCGATGGCTCGCTTTTAGATGTTGTTGAGATGGACGCTGCATCAAATAATAGTGTTGATAATATTCGCCGGATCACGGACGAAGTCAATTTCATGCCTTCGCGCGCGCGCTTCAAAGTCTACATTATTGACGAAGTGCATATGTTGACTCCTGGCGCTTTCAACGCCCTCCTCAAAACACTCGAAGAGCCACCAGCACACGCCGTTTTCATTCTAGCCACAACTGAACCTCATCGCATTCCAGCGACAATCCTCTCGCGCTGCCAACGTTATGATTTTCGGCGGATCCCCGTCGAAAGCATCGTCATTCGCTTAGCTGAAATTTCACAAAAAGACGGCATTGCTATCGACCAAAGCGGGCTTGAAACGATTGCCGCTTTTGCTGACGGCGCACTTCGCGATGCGATCAGCTTGCTCGACCAAGCCAAAATGAGCGTTGCAGGAACTATTTCCCGCGACGATATTCTCGCCCTGGCCGGTTTGACGAAAGATGACGCGTTGCTTGCTTTAGCCGATGCCTTGATAGCTCGTGAAGCTGCTTTGGTCCTCGATTTGATCGATCAACTCGTGATGGCTGGACGTGACTTATCGCGCTTAATCCCAGACCTCGCGCAACTTTTCCGCAACCTCTTGATTTGCCTCGTATCCGATCGCCCCGAAAAGCTTATCCAAGCGACCGCTGAAGGGCTGGCAACGATGCGCCAATTAGCCACAAAAACAACTCAGCAGCAGCTATTGTCTTGGATTCGCGGGTTATCCGCCATGCTCACTGATTTGCGTTGGGCTGCCGATGCTAGGACGCTTTTAGAAGTGGGTCTAATTCGACTGATGACAGAAGACCAAGACGGCCACGAAATTATACGTCAAGTAATGGTTCAACCGATCGCTATGCAACCAATTACACCTGCTGCAACAGCACCGGCAACAGTACCGGCAACAGCACCGGCTACAGCACCGGCTACACTTCCAATAGCACCGCCTATTGTTGTGGCAAAAACCGTTGCACCAGTTATTCCGGCTACACCTGCAGAACCTGCAGAACCTGCCGAATTAGTTGAAAGCAGTGATATTTCATTTACTGATGAAACACCTTTTCCAGATGACCCACCGATGCCCGAAGAGATATTTTTAGATGCTTCTCCTGCGCCGAAAGCAGTCCCTATCGTTGCAGAGCAAGACGGAGCAGCACTTTGGCAAAAAGTCCTATCACGTCTCAGCGAAAGCGGCCAAATGACGCTATTTCTTTTTGGTCGCACAGCCAAAGCTCAACAACCTACTGATACGGTTCTCCGCGTGATTTTTGCGCAATCAGAAAAGGTCCACAGTGATGAGTTTCGGGCACCGGCCGCCCAAAAAATCCTCCGAGATTGTTTGCACGAAATAACTGGAAAGGTTTTTGAAGTGCAGGTTCTCACAGAAGGATCAGTAGCACTTTCGAATTCACCCGGAACTACCCAACATCAAGTTGCGACCACACAACCGGATCAACCAGAATGGATGACTAAATTACAAACAACAGCCGACACATTCGGCATACCAATGATAGTGGAGGATTAAACACATGGCAAAAGGATCTCGCGGCGGATTCCCAGGCGGTATGGGCGGCGGTGGCGGCATGGGCAATATGAACCAGCTGATGCAACAAGCCCAACGTATGCAGCGCGAAATGGAAAAGGCCCAAGAAGAAATCGCAGATATGTCTGCAGAAGCAACAGCTGGTGGTGGCGTGGTCAAAGCAGTGATCAACGGTGCTAAGCAGATCACTGAATTGACGATCAACCCATCAGCCGTTGATCCAGAAGACGTTGAAATGTTGCAGGATTTAATTATCGTCGCGGTCAATGAGGCCTTACGCAAGATTGATGAGTTATCTGAACAGCGCATGTCGAAAGCTACCGGCGGCGCTCGTTTACCGTTTTAAGCCTATATCATGGCACGATATTCCCCCTCCATTGCTAAATTAGTCGCCGAGCTTGGAAAATTGCCAGGTATCGGCAACAAATCCGCGCAACGTCTTGCGTTCCACTTGTTAGCGCAGCCACTTGAGCGGGTTGAATCTTTAGCCAACGCGATTCTAGAAGCTCGTCGTTCGACGCGGTTATGTTCAGTTTGCTGCAATCTGACCGATAAAGATCCTTGTGAGATCTGTGCCGGCAGCGGGCGCGAGCGCACGCAAATCTGCGTTGTTGAAAACCCGCGCGATGTCGCGGCGATGGAGCGGATACACGAATACAAAGGCCTCTATCATGTGCTCCATGGCGTCATTTCGCCTTTGCAGAACATCGGCCCGGATCAGATTAAACTAAGAGAATTGCTCGCACGTCTGCGCACCGAAGATTTGGTCTCTGAAGTCATTTTGGCGACGAATCCAACCGTAGAAGGTGAAGCGACTGCCCTTTATATTGCAAGACTTTTAAAGCCAGCCAATATTAAAACAACCCGAATCGCTCACGGAATTCCGATGGGTGGCGATTTGGAATACGCCGACGAGGTCACGTTAGCGAGAGCGATGGAAGGCCGTCGCGAAATATAAAATTAGTTCGAAAACTGCCAGTTTTATGCTATTATTTTAACATTCAAGGGCGTAATGCAGCGTGCAGCGACCCATTTTTTATTCCGAGGAGAAAAACCATGACCAATTATATTCTCCAACGGGCTATTGCCATGATCCTGACCCTTTTTGCGATCACGACAATCACCTTTTTCTTGATGCATGCCATCCCGGGTGGTCCATTTACCCGAGAAAAACCCCTAGAGCCGGCAATTGTTGCTGCACTAAATGAAAAATATCATTTAGATGATCCGCTCTTTAAGCAATACACGGACTACGTTGGCGATCTCCTTAAAGGTGACTTTGGTCCATCTTTTAAATTCCGCGGTCGCACCGTTAACGAGCTGATCGGTGGCGGATTCCCAATTACCGCACGGATCGGTTTATTAGCGGTTTTGATTACCGTATTGCTAAGTATACCAATGGGCATAATCGCAGCCATCCGCCAAAGTAAATGGGAGGATTATTCCCTCATGTTTGCGGCAACGGTTGGTGTCACAGTCCCTGGATTTGTCATGGCCTCGGTTCTCATTTATGTCTTTTGTGTGAAATTGGGCTGGTTTCCGGTAATTTGGAAAACAGATGCAACCGGCTGGCTCTCGGTTTCTCAATATGTTCTTCCTATGCTTGCACTTTCAGGGTATTCCATGTCGTTTATCACTCGATTGATGCGCGCCAGCATGTTGGATGTCATCGGACAAGACTATATCCGGACCGCCCGAGCCAAAGGCCTCTCAGAAATCCGCGTCATATTGGAACATGCATTAAAAAACGCGATATTACCTGTCGTGACCTATCTCGGCCCAATGATTGCCGCATTGATCACTGGCAGCTTTGTCATCGAAAAAATGTTTACTATTCCGGGGATTGGCTACCAGTACGTTGACTCTATTGGTAATCGCGATTATACGATGATCATGGGTTCAACAATTTTCTATGCTGCAATTCTGATCTTCCTTAACTTTATCGTTGATATTGTATACGGCTTCATCGACCCACGCATCAAACTCGGCAACATCAAGGAGGTTTGAGGATGGAATACAGCGCAGACCTCTTCCAACCCATTCACGAAAGTGAAAGAATCAATAGCGGTATTGTTCGGCCGAGCGTAACCTATTGGCAAGATGCTTGGCGGCGGTTTAGTCGTCACAAGCCTGCCCTCTTTGCAGCAGGGGTTCTCTTAATCATTATTCTCGGCGCGATTCTGATCCCTTTCTTTTATCCTTATACCTATGACCAGCAAATTCGGACCGCCCGCAATTTGGCGCCTAGCTTTCAACATCTTTTTGGCACGGACAAACTTGGTCGCGATCTGTTTATCCGCGTCGTCTACGGCGCCCGCATTTCATTATCAATCGGTTTTGTGGCTAGCATTATTAACCTAACCTTAGGCGTCATCTACGGTGGGATTTCTGGATATATTGGCGGCAAGGTCGATAATGTCATGATGCGCTTTGTCGATATTCTTTATAGTATTCCGCTTATCCTATACGTCATCCTCTTAAAAGTTGTTTTTCAAGATTCGATCAAAGCAGCTTTTGAAACTACTGCCTTACGCAGTCTCAAATTCCTCGGTCCTGAGCTCATCCTCATTTACATTGTTCTAGGCTCCGTTTATTGGGTTGGGATGGCCCGCATGGTCCGTGGTCAAGTCCTGCAGATCAAAAATAATGAATACGTTTTGGCCGCACGGTCAATGGGTGCTTCTGGATGGCGGATCATCTTGCGGCACCTCGTACCAAACACGGTCGGCCAAATCATCGTTACGGTGACGATGTCAATTCCAGACGCAATTTTTACCGAATCTTTCTTAAGCTTTATCGGTATCGGGGTTTCGGCGCCGATGGCCAGTTGGGGCTCACTCGCAAGTGATGCATATAAGGGCTTGGCCAGTTATCCCTATTTGCTGTTTTTCCCTGCTTTAGCCATTTCCGTGACGGTCCTTGCATTCAATATCATGGGTGATGGGCTACGCGATGCGCTAGACCCGCGGATGAGGAAGTGAGGGCGCGCATATGAATGGGAAAACAATCACATCTAACGGCCAAACGGCCGAAGTTCTCCTCGATATTCAAAATTTGGAAACCACATTTTTTACACATGTTGGACCTGTTCAAGCGGTTCGCGGTGTTGATCTCAAAGTCGAACGGGGTGAAGCAGTCGGCATTGTCGGCGAGTCCGGTTGCGGGAAGAGCGTTATGTCCATGTCGATCATGGGACTTGTCGCCAACCCCGGCAAAATCGTCAATGGTGCGATCAATTTCAACGGACAAGATCTGACTAAAATGGCCGATCGCGATTTGCGCAAAATTCGTGGCAATAAGATTGCAATGATTTTCCAAGATCCGATGACCTCGCTCAACCCTGTTAAAAAAGTTGGCGCCCAAATCACCGAAGTCCTCCATCTTCACCAAAACATCTCCCGTGAGGATGCAAATGCACGGGCTATCGAACTGTTGCGGCTCGTCGGGATCCCAAGTCCAGAAAGTCGTCTGACCCAATATCCATTTGAATTTTCAGGCGGGATGCGCCAGCGTGTCATGATTGCCATGTCACTTGCCTGCAACCCTGATTTGCTAATTGCGGATGAGCCAACAACGGCACTCGACGTGACGATTCAGGCTCAGATTCTCGAATTAATGAAAGATCTGCGCAACAAAATCAATAGCTCAATCATCTTGATCACACATGACCTCGGCGTTGTGGCCAACCTTTGCGACAGCATCCGTGTTATGTATGCCGGTAAAATCGTAGAAGAGGCGAACACTCGCGATCTTTTCTACGAACCACGCCATCCCTATACATGGGGGCTTTTAAAATCGATTCCCAAAATTACTGAAGATGCAAAGGAACGCCTCGTCCCGATTGATGGTCAACCCCCGGATCTTTTGAAGCCACCGCTAGGTTGCGCGTTTGCTGAACGTTGCCCACACGTCATGGCGATTTGCCAACAAGAACAACCGCCACTGATCAAAGCCGGTCAAGGGCAAGAACATCGCGCCGCCTGCTGGTTGAATCACGAGCAAGCTCGATCTGTCGCAGCGCCCTTATTTGCGGAACAGACTCACGTTTCGGAGGTCGCCAAATGAGCCAGAAGCACGATGTACTCCTTGAGGTCCAAAACCTCAAAAAATATTTCCATGTCAGCAAGGGTTTTGGTCGCTCGGGCAAACTCAAAGCGGTCGACGATGTCTCTTTTCAGATCTTCAAAGGCGAAACCTTTGGGCTTGTTGGCGAATCAGGTTGTGGCAAAACAACCATTGGCCGCACGATCGCCCGTTTATACAAGCCGACTGCAGGTCAGATCCTAATTAATGGCAATGACATCGCACATTTGCACCAGCGTCAGTTGCAGCCATACCGCCGCAAGATGCAGGTCATTTTTCAAGACCCTTACGCGTCACTCAACCCGCGCATGACTGTCGGAGATATTATTGGCGAACCGTTAGACATTCACAAAATTGCCCAAGGTGACGCCCGACAAAAGCGAATTTATGAGCTACTTGATCAGGTCGGTCTGACCAAAGAACACGCCAACCGTTTCCCGCACGAGTTTTCAGGTGGCCAGCGTCAGCGCATCGGAATCGCCAGAGCTTTAGCGCTAGAACCAGAACTGATCATCTGCGATGAACCCATATCAGCTCTCGATGTGTCGATTCAGGCCCAAGTTATTAATTTGCTTGAAGATTTGCAGCGCGAAAAAGGCTTGACCTATCTCTTTATCGCCCATGATTTATCGATGGTGCAACATATTTCACATCGTATCGGTGTGATGTATCTTGGGCATCTTGTTGAACTCGCTGATAGTCGCACGCTGTATGACGAACCCCTGCATCCTTACACCCAAGCCCTTTTGTCAGCAATTCCCGTCCCCGACCCCGATGAAACCGCAAGGCGTAAACGGATCATCCTCGAAGGGGATGTCCCAACACCAATTGATCCGCCAGCAGGTTGCCCTTTTGAGAGTCGCTGTCCCTATGTGATGCCTGCCTGTCGCGAAGTCCGCCCTGTGATGACCGAGTCTAAACCGGGACATTTTGTTGCTTGTCACTTAGTGAATCCTGTCTTAGTCACATTGGCCCAAGCCTAGCCCATATTCAGATTCTGCAGATTTATATATAACGGCGGTCGCACGATACCTGTTTCCGTGACGATCGCCGTTATTTTTTTGACAGGCATCACGGACTCGCTCCTCAGTCGGAATGTTTTGACCGGTTGGGCAATTTTCTTTTATTTGTAATTTTCAAAAGAATAGAAATAGGGACCACCTTTGCAGGCAGTCCCTCATTATAAACATGAAGTGATTGGGTTTGGCTTACGGTGCTTTATAACCGATTTCGTTGAGCAGGGCCTTGGCTTCTGCAACGTCAGCTGCATAATCGCCACTACCGAAGTAGTTGCCGCCGTTTTCGCGATAGTCGCCACCGTCTGCGTCAGCCATACCGTTCGGGACGAAGGCATATGCTGGCAATGCGTTGTTCTGAGCAACTTCGATGACATAGTCACGATCGATGGCCAGGGCAAGGGCTTTGCGGAATTTTGGATCTTGGAGAATTTCAGGGTTGCCTTCTCTAGGTTGGACTTCAACAGCAAAGAAATAGGTGCCGATGATCGGTTCGACGAAGTATTCGCCGGTTGCTTTCATGGCGTCAGTTTCTTCTGCAGGGAAGGATTCACAGATGTCGAGTTCGCCAGTCTTGTAAGCAGCGAGGGCAGCGGCATCATCATCAGTCAGTTTGAAGACGAGTTTTTCACCCGGCAGATCTTTTGCGCCGAAGAACTTCTCATTCTTTTCCATGACGATTTCATTCTTAAGTTCGAACTTGGTCAGTTTGTACGGGCCGTTGGAGATCAAGGTCTTCGGGCTATTAGCCCATGAATCTGGATTCTTGGAGACGATGTCTTCACGGACTGGGAAGAGGGTCGGGAAGGCTGTCAACTGTGTGAAATACGGTGTTGCAGCTTCGAGAGTGACTTCGAGGGTCTTGTCATCGATCGCTTTAACACCGAGTTCATCCGTTGTCATTTCGCCGGCATTGATCTTCGCGGCATTTTTAACGTAGTAGACTTGATAGGCATATTCTGAACCGGTTGCCGGGTCGAGTGCACGTTTCCAAGCATAGATGAAGTCGTCGGCGACGACAGGTTTGCCATCAGACCAAACAGCATCTTCACGCAGCTTGAATGTCCACACGAGGCCGTCATCACTGACAGTCCAGCTTTCAGCAACAGCAGGTACAACCGCGTTGTTCTGATCTTTCATGGTGAGACCAACGAACAAATGTTGGATGACGTCTGCGCCGTCAGTTGCATTATTAAGCTGCGGATCCAGGGTGGCAGGGGTGGCGCCGAGGTGATACAGGATCGGGTCATCGCCTTCTTTGGTGGCCCAAGTGAACATCATATGTCCGAGCAGCGCGTCATGGGCAAAGTTTTTGATTTTGCCGTTGTCTAACCAGACATTGGTGTAGTAATAAACTGGGATGACCGGCAATTCAGTCATCAGAATAGCCTCGGCGTCATGCATTGCTTGCATACGGACGACCGGATCATTGGATGATTTAGCCGTAGCGATCAGGGCATCAAATTCTGGATTCTTCCAGTCGGCATCGTTCTGGCCGCTGTCTGACATCCACATATCGAGGAAGGTCATCGGATCAGTATAATCACCGAGCCAGCCGTGACGAGCGATCTGATAATCGCCGTTGTTGCGGGTTTCTTGGAAGACTGCCCATTCGGAGTTCTCGAGCGTCACGTCGAGACCGAGGCTTTCTTTCCACATGGCTTGGACGGTTTCAGCGATTAGCTGATGACCTGAGCTGGTGTTGTAAATGAGCTTGAGGGACGGGAGATCTTGCAGTTCTTGAGCTGGTGCTGCAGTGGTTTCGCCCTCAACAGCAGGTGCTGCTGTTGTTGCTTGGCCGCCACATGCGGTCATCACAAAGGATAAGACCAGCACGAGACTAAGGATGATCATTAAACGTTTTTTCATGGACATGGTGCTTCCTCCTTAAGTTTTGACGATAATGGCGCGATGACAATTGTCATAAACAATAGCCGCCGCGCCATGTAAATCATGGGTTTATGTTAACACTTCAGACATAATTGTTCAACGAAATATCGCAAATCATTCAGAAAATAAGTTATTATTGACCACTCGAGTTTGTTTTACGGATCTTCGAAGATGATCTCATTCGGCTTAACCATGCCAAGTTGGTTGCGAGCGACGTATTCGATATAGGCTGTCGAGTTAATATCATTTTGCAAATTAATTTGCTCTTGTTTGCGCTGATTCGCAATGGATTCTTGCTTGATCAGTTCTTCACGCCGAATGGCGATCCGGTTAAATTGGGTTTCCTGTTTGAAATAGATTGAAATCGCCCATGCAAACGCAAGAACGACGATGAGTCCCGAAATAATTCGAATGAGCAAATTGTGTCCGCCGAGTTGGCGAGCACGATGACGGGGGAGCGAATGTTGCGGTTGTGGCCTAGCAATAGCTCTGGTCATGGCGCTTTCCTTTCGGAAGAATAGGATCAAATTTAATTTTAGGCTTGGTCACTTCGATCTGGCAACGGGTTTAGTTTACGTTGTGATTACGCTTTTAGCGCTTCGCCTTCTTCTAAAATCTCAAAGAGTTCGCTCGCTTCATTTTTGCGGACCGTTTCCCGCACATCAAGGACCCGAATCCGGCTCAAGCCAGAGCCAAATGCGATCTCGATGATGTCACCAACCTTGATGTCTGTGCTTGGTTTGGCCACACGCCCATTGACCGATACCCGGCCAGCGGCACTGACTTCATTCGCAATGGTTCGGCGCTTGATCACGCGGGCGATTTTGAGATATTTGTCGAGTCGCATTATTGGGCCTCCTGATTTTTGGCGAGTCGCTCAAGATCCTTGGCCGCTTCCCACAAAGCATCGAGTTCGCTCAATGAAAGTTCATCTAATTCAACGCCGTCTTCTGCGGCGAGGATTTCCATTTGGCTGAAACGACGGATAAATTTGTCCGTTGTGTGAGTTAAGGCGATTTCAGGTTGGACTTTAAGGTGGCGCGCATAATTGACGACAGCAAACAGCAAATCGCCGACTTCAGCCGCAACTTCGCGGCCTGCATGCTCAGCAGTCATTTCACCACGGGCTTGCAAGGTTTGCGTGTGCTGGAGGATTTCTTCGATTTCTAAAAGTTCTTCCGTAATTTTTTCGCGCGGACCTTCTGGCGTGTCCCAATCAAAGCCCACTTGGGCAGCTTTTTGTTGCACTTTAAAGCCACGTTGCAAGGCTGGCAAAGAGCGTGGCACATCAACGAGGACTTGCGATTGATTCTGATGGCCTTTTTCCTTGCGTTTGTTCTTCTCCCAATTGTCGAGAACAGCCTCCGGTGTCTTGGCCTGATCCTCGCCAAAAAGATGGGTATGGCGGGAAATCAGCTTGCGGCAAATGTTGGATACGACGGTATCAAAGTCGAATTGATCGGTTTCACTGGCCATCTGGGCATGAAAGACAACTTGCATCAACACATCGCCAAGCTCATCGGCCAGTTGTGCTGGCACCCCGCTATCGATCGCATCGATCGCCTCGTATGCTTCCTCTAGAAGATTTTTCTTGATCGAATCGTGCGTTTGTACCTTATCCCAAGGACAGCCATTTTCACTGCGCAAAAATGCCATAATCGTACGAAGTTCATCAATTGTGTACGTGTCTTTCACCGTAAAAGTTGTAGCGTTTAAGTCAAATTGGGGAGCTGGCGTTGTCATTTGTGTGGTGTCCTTTAAACGTTTCTTGTTGAGAGGATTCGACCGTGCTATTCAATCCAGCGAATTTGGAAGCGATCAAAATTGATCGTCTCCGTAAATTGGCCGTCAAAAAACAGCGTTTGATGAAAGCGGGCAAACTCGCGCGTGTTTTTTTCTAGCCAAAGCGGGATCGGGATCTCCATTCCGTGGCAAAGATCGATCAGACACTTTTCCAGATTCTGGGTGAACGTCTTATCCGGTATATTGGCTTCAACCGTTGCATGTTGCAACAATAAATTGCCACGAAATATTTTACCTTCGAGTTTGATCGCCTTGTCCTCCGGGTCCCATAGTCACTGTTTGTCGTTACTAACTAGACTGTGATGCTGTGTTGTACACTATTTTGATCCCGATTATTATAACATGCAATTGAAATGGAACCTTAAAGGGTCTAAAATAGAAGTCGAGGAGTCAGACGTCCCCCCAAAGGAGGTCTGATTTTTATGTTTAATCCAAAGATCGAAAAGTTCGCCTGGCGAGCACGGATCAAGCCGGGTTCCGAAGCTGATTATCAAAAGCGGCATGACGACATTTGGCCAGAAATGACCGCTGTGCTCAACGAAGCAGGCATCCATAACTATTCCATTTGGCTCTCCGGACTTGATTTGTTTGGCTATTACGAATGTGCAGATATTGCCCATGCGACAGCTATACAAGGGCAGAGTCCTGTTGTTGCGCGCTGGAATGACTATATGAAAGATATTCTGATAATGGATTTTGACCCGGAAACCGGCACAACCCCACCGCTTAAACTGATGTTTGTCCACCCGTAAGTCTTCGCTCCTAATTGAATCGTAAAAACGCGAGGTGCCTATATGGATCTACAACCTTTTCAGCCCATTCAACCTTTAAAACCGAATTTACGACCGCGGATCGGCCTTTACAGTGGTGGCCTGAAAGCTTATTGGTCCCAATTTCCCGGATTGCGGGAACGGCTAGTCGAATATGGCCAATTTATTGAGAACCATATCAAGGTTTGGGGCGATGTGGCTAATTTTGGCCTCGTTGACTGCGCGGATGCTGGACTGGCAGCTGGGGATTATTTTAACCGGGAAAATGTCGATCTGATCTTTGCCCACAGCGCAACCTATTTGACGAGCGACAGTGTCCTCCCGGTCCATCAAATCTGTAAAGCACCGGTCATCGTGCTGAACCTCCAACCTGCCGCACGAATCAATTACGAGAAAACCTCAACCGGCGAATGGCTCGCACATTGTGGGGCCTGTCCCGTCCCGGAAATATCCAATGCCTTCAATCGCGCCGGTATCCCTTTTCGGGTGATCAGCGGATTACTCGGACTCGATTACACCCCGGCCATTTCATTGACAAACGAGGTCACAAGTCACCGCCCTGAAGCTATTCGTGCCTGGCACGACATTCGTGACTATGTTCTGGCTGCAGCGGTAAAAAGAACGCTTCAACATAGTCGATTTGGCTTTCTTGGCAATAATTATAGCGGGATGCTCGATCTTTATAGTGACTTTACAATGCTCCAATCGCAAACGGGCATCCACGTGCAGATTTTGGAAATGTGCGATTTAGACGAGCAGTTGCAACTCGTAACTGAAGCAGAAGTAACGGCCGTTGCAAATGAAATTGAGGCATTTTTTGAAATCAGTGGTGATTCAACCGCAGATCCCATCGCCCGCAGACCTTCTGCTGAACAACTCGACTGGTCGTGTCGGGTTGCCGCCGCACAAGAGCGGCTCGTCAAAAAACAAAATCTCGACGGGCTGTCTTATTATTATCACGGTGCGCCGGGCAATGCATACGAAGCCTTGCAAAGTGGCTTTATTGTGGGTCATTCGCTCTTGACCGCTAAAGGAATCCCGTGTGCCGGTGAAGGCGATCTCAAAACAAATTTGGCAATGAAAATCTGTGACATCGTCGGAACTGGCGGGAGTTTTTCGGAAATTGTCGTCGCGGATTATCTCGATGGGACAATTCTCCTCGGTCACGACGGTCCGTTCCATATCGCAATCGCCGATGGCAAACCGATCCTGCGTGGGTTGGGGATCTACCACGGCAAACAAGGTTCAGGCGTATCCGTCGAAGCTAAAGTCCGTCGTGGACCGATCACTTTACTTGGACTCACACAAACCGCAGACGGCCGTCTAAAAATGATCGTCAGCGAGGGTGAGGCAACCGATGGTGCCATTATGCAAATCGGCAATACGCAGACCCCCATTCGCTTTAACCTCGACCCTGATGCCTATTTTGAAAAGTGGTTCCAGGAAGCCCCGACTCACCACTGTGCGATGGCCGTTGGTCACCAAGCCGAACTATTCAAGAAAGTCGCTGATTTGCTCAATATCAAAATAGTTGTCATTTGATCAAAAATGAAGAAACACGTGACGTGTGATGCGTGGCGTACAATAGCAAATGGGCCCACCAGTATACTGGAGGCCCATTTGTTTTTGAGGAGTCAGACTATTTTATTGTTATTGCCTTAAACACAAAGCATTCACAACTTTTGGGACTTTTGGGATGCAAATTAATAAACTTTGCTCCATTCAGCGATGTTGGCTGTTTCAAATTTGAAGGGGTCACCGAGGACGACTTCAGTACCACCGTCACCGGAGGTTGCTGTGACAGCAATTCTTTCACCGAGTGTGCCGGCAGCAATTTTATCGCCGACTGCGCCGGTTGCACCTTCGACCATGGCTTTAGCCGTATAGCCAGCTAAGTAACCAATGTCAATCGGGTTCCAGAGGAACATGTAGGGGCATGCGCCGCCTTCGCTCATGTATTCAGCCATTTCAGAGGGCAGACCAAGACCTGTGACGATAACTTTGCCAAGGAGGCCTTTGTCGGTAACGACTTTGGCTGCAGCGGCAATACCGACGGTGGTCGGTGCGACAATGACTTTGAGGTCAGGATAGGTCTGGAGCAAGGCTTCTGTTTCTGAGACGCTCTTGTCGCGGAGGTCATCACCGTAAGCGGTTTTGACGAGTTTGAGATCTTTGTATTTGGCATCTTCTTTAAGCAGCTTTTCCATGTTCGCAATCCAGGTGTTCTGGTTGGTCGCTGTCGAAGTCGCAGAAAGGATGGCAAATTCGCCAGATCCACCAGACATGTCAAAGGCAGCTTCAACAAGAACGCGGCCGATGGCAACTGGATCAGCCTGCTGAACGTGGGTCAGACGGCTTGCTGGATTGGTGGCGGAGTCAAGTGAAATCACTTTGATGCCTGCTGCAGTTGCTTTTTCAATAGCTGGTTGTAAGGCATCGGCATCATTGGCAGCGATAGCAATCGCAGCAACTTTTTGGCTGACGAGTTCATTGATCATGGCGATCTGATCTTCAGCGGTTGGGTTGGCAGGACGTTTGACAATAGCTGTGCCACCGAATTCTTCAACGGCTTTGACGAAGCCTTCAGCTTCTTTTTCGTTGTAAGGATTGCCAGTGTTTTTAACAATCAGGGCGTAGGTCCCGCCAGTAACAGCAGGAGCCGCAGCTTCTGTGGTAGCGGCCGGTTCATTGGCAGCCGGGGCAGCAGTGGTGGCTGCAGGGGCAGCACAGCCGGCAATTAGCGTGACGAGCATGGCTACGATTAGGGACAGAGTTAGCAGTTTTTTCATGGGTTCCTCCTTCTAAAATGTGGACTTTTTGTGGTTTTTTGCGTGTTTAAGGCGCAGTTATCTATTACAAGGCAATTGTGGCCTTATAATCCGGTAGGGTGACGCCGTGGCGTCTTGGGGCTGGAATGAGCGTTAGGTCAGCGCTTTTGACGCGGCATGACTTTTGCGAACCATATTCCAACGTTTATAGCGACTGATCAAATTCGGCGTAATGACCGAGATGATCAAGAGTAAGCCGATGACGATCATGAGGATCTGAGCATCGATGTTGTTCAAACCGAGGCCATATTTGAGCAATCCAATAACAAAAATTGAGATGAGTGCACCGAGCAATTTGCCTTTGCCACCGCTGGTACTAATACCACCGAGGACAACCATCGATATGATATCGAGTTCATACATATAGCCAATGTTTGGGCGTGTCGATGACATCCGTGAAGTCAAGAAAATAGCGGTCAACCCAGACATTGTCCCTGCTAAGGTATAAGCAAGGATTCGGATTTGATCGACTTTGATTCCGGAATAAATACTCGCGGTACGGTTGCTACCGATCGCGTAGATCCGACGACCAAGCATCATGCGATTCAAGAGGATGCTAAAAATAATCGCAAGTACGAGAAAGACGATCAGTACATATGGAACGGGTCCCACTGAGCCCCAGCCAAATTGTTGGAACCAAGTCGGGAATTTGCCGGCCGCCTGATCTTCTAAGATGATATAGGCGATCCCACGATAAATAGTCATCGTCGCGAGCGTCACGATCATCGGGGACAATTCTTTAAAGCGTGTCAGAATCAAGCCATTGACTAAGCCGCAAACCGTGCCAACAATCAAGGCGAGCAAGATGGCAGCGACCATCGGGATGCCCTGTCCTGCATCATAGGCAACACCCATGACGACAGATGAGAGGGCAATGGTTGCGCCAACAGAGATGTCAATTTCGCCGAGAAGAATGATCATAGCCATCGGGAAGACGATAAAGGATTTGTCCATAAAATCGCGAGTCGCGTCCAGCAATCCGGTCACGCTCAGGTAATATGGCGAACTAAGTGTGTTGAAAACATTGACTAGCAGTAAAACTAAAATTAAAACCATTTCCCAACGCAGGAAAATTCGTTTGAGTGTATTCATCAAATCATTCTCCTTTGCAGGTTTTTGCGGTCAACCATGCGTTTAAAGATCGTGTTCATCAAAATGGCGATGAGGATAATCAGGCCATACAGGGCATCTTGCCAAAAGGGTGAAATCTTTAAGAGGGGCAGCGCATTTTTCAAAATACCGAGTAAAATCGTCCCTAGGAGGACACCGAATACTTTGCCGGAGCCGCCATTGATCGAGACCCCGCCCAACACGCATGCTGCGATGACATTCATTTCATACCCGATTGCCGTATCGCCCTGAGCAGAGGCATATTTACTGACCCATAAGACACCGGACAAACCCGTTATGGTACCCATAATGGCATAAACCAAAATCTTGATGCCGGTCACGTTAACACCATTCACCCTGGCCGCTTCAGCATTGCTACCAACTGAGTAAATCATCCGGCCAACTTTTGTGTAGTCGAGAAAAATCGCACCTAAGATAAAGATGAAAATCGCAACCCAGACGAGGCTGTTGATGCCGAGAAAATTCACAAAGGCAATGGCTTTGAATCCGTCATTCATTTGATGTGCACTGACCCAGGCGCCATCCGCGATGATATAAGTCAGACCGCGAAAAACATTCATCATCCCAAGCGTGGCGATCAAGGGGAGCACTTCCCCATAGCCAACAAGCACACCATTGATCAGACCAGCTAACAAACCAATGCCAATTCCGATGAGCAGGGCAATCCATGGTGAGGCAAGTTCATTACCGCGCACGTAAAGGGCAGAAGACATTCCTGATAAGGCAAGTGTTGCCCCAATCGACAAGTCAATCCCACCGGTAATGATGACCATCATCATACCGATGGCTAATGTGCCCATAATCGCGGCGTTGACGAGCATATCGTCAAGATTTTCAATCGATAGGAATTGATTGTTGCGCAATTGAATCGCGAGTGATAGCAAC
Source organism: Eubacteriales bacterium (assembly GCA_028685755.1). Classification (GTDB taxonomy): domain Bacteria; phylum Bacillota; class Clostridia; order Saccharofermentanales; family UBA5734; genus UBA5734. The sequence continues at coordinate 202,491 of JAQUDJ010000001.1, forward strand.
ACGATGAACAAAATCATGCCGATTTCACGTGTGCCAATCAGTGAAAAGCGTTTTTTGAGTGATCCCGAAAGCGTCATGCTACACCCCCGATTGTTGAATCAGCGGTGGAACGACGGGTAACCGCAGCTTCTAATAATTTCTCTTGAGTCGTACCTGCATCATGTGTATTGCCGATCAGCGTGATCCGACCTTCATGCATGACGATGACACGATCTGACATTCCGATAACCTCTGGCATTTCGGAGGAAACCATCAGGATCGCATACCCGTCACGAGCTAGCTCGCGCATAATCTGATAGATCTGGTGTTTGGCACCGACATCGACGCCTTTGGTTGGTTCGTCCATAATGATCAATTTCAGATCAGAGGTCAGCAGTTTGGCCACGATAACCTTCTGCTGGTTACCACCTGACAATGAGCTGACTAAATCCGATACCCCTTGGCATTTGACAGAGACCAGTTTGGCCAAGCGGTTGGCTGTTTCGGTCTCTTTTTTCTCTTGAATCAGAATTCCTTTGTTAAAAAGGGCGAGATTGGCCAGTGTGATATTCTTTTCAATACTCCACGACAAGACGAGGCCCTGACGTTGGCGGTCTTCCGGCAAATAACCGATGCCAAGCTTCATCGCTGTCAATGGACTATCGATTGCGACAGGCTGACCCATGAGTTCGACGGTTCCGGTATCATATTTATCAATCCCGAAAATGGCTTGGCAGACTTCACTTCGGCCCGCCCCCACCAAACCCGTCAAAGCGACAATTTCACCTTGGCGAACATCGAAGCTGATGTCTTTAAAATAGCCTGTGCGGGATAATCCATCGGCCTTAAAAACGATTTGGTCTTTGGGTTCGGATAATGCTGGTGGATACATTTCGGTCAGCGAACGGCCCACCATCGCGTTAATTAGATCGCTGTTCGTAATTTCGTTCACGAGCCACGATCCGATATATTGTGCGTCGCGGAAGACGGTTACATGGCTAGCTAAGCGATACATATCTTCAAAGCGGTGGGAAATGAAGATAATAGCTTTACCTTCGTCGCGTAATTGTTCCGTGATGCGATAGAGTTCTTCACATTCACGGTTAGTTAGTGCGGCAGTCGGTTCGTCCATGATGATAATATCAGCATCCGTCGAAAGCGCTTTGGCAATTTCGATGATTTGCTGTTGTGCAACACTTAAGGCGCCCATTTGCTGTCTAGGATCAAGGTCAGAGCCTAATCGCTTGAGCAATATTTCGGCATTGCGATGCATGGTGTTCCAGTCAATAAACGGCATTTTGCCATGCATCGATTCATGACCACTGTAAATATTTTCACTGACACTCAAATCAGGAAAACAGGTGACATGTTGATAAATAGCCGCGATCCCATGGGCAATTGCTTCTTTGGGGTTTTTAAAATCAACCTTTTTTCCACGCAGGAAGATTTCACCCGCTTCCGGTTGGTGCACCCCGGTTATGACTTTGATAAATGTCGATTTACCAGCGCCATTTTCGCCCATCAAAGCATGAATCTGGCCTGCTTTCAATTGAAAGTGAACCTTGTTTAATGCTTTGACGCCAGGAAATATTTTTGTAATTCCCTGAAGCTCTAATATATACTCTGACACCCTTGTTCCCCCTTAAAATCGTTGAGACGACTGACGCGATAGCCAACTACGTTGATCTTATGAATTGATATTTTGTAAGGTGACCATTTCGACCGGAACGTAGATTTCTCGTTTTTCGATATCATCAAAGATAATTGCTTCACCTTTGATCAAGCGATCTGCCAATATGGCGGTTATTCTCCCCATTTCGGCAGGATCTTGCGCGACAGAGGCTTGCATCAAGCCTGCGGCGATTGCATCGCGGGCGATTTTGTCGCCGTTAAACCCGACGATCATAATATCCTTACGCCCGGCTTCAGCCACTGCATTGGCTGCACCAACAGCCATTGGATCATTCTCTGCAAAGATCGCTACGAGGCTAGGGTGTTCCTTCAAAATCAGTTTCATCGCAGAATAGCCATCTTCTTGTTTGGAATAGGCCGAGATTTCGGCAACGACTTTGAAGCCTTCTGCTTCAATTGTTTTACGGTAGGCATCACCACGACGTGCCGCATAGACGGCAGAGGGTTCAACGGTGATAATCGCAACTTCGCGGCTACCTTCCTGACCTTTTAGAAAGTGGGCAGTGTATTCTGCGGCAAGTTTGCCACCCTGCCAATTATCCGATATGACAATTGCGTCATAATCCGAATCCCCGCCACCAATATCGTTGATAATCACGGGGATACCTTTTTGATGAGCACTGTCGACTAATGGTGGCAGGACTTCCGGACTAATTGGCGAAACGATGATGGCGGCAACTTGCTCTTCAACGAGCCGTTTGAAACTTGTCACGAGTTTTGTTTCATCGCCTGCTTGGTCATAACGAATATAGTTGTAACCGAGTGCTTCTGCTTCTTCTGAAACGCCAATTTCCATTTGTTGAAAGAAATCAAGTGATAAATCATATCCAGTAAAGCCTATGACAGTTGCAGGAGTCATGGCGATTTTGATGAGCCAACCGGCGGCGAGCAACGTCATGATGCCAAGGCAAGTTAACACAATTTTCCGGATGCGCGTCAGAGGCTTCAAGGTTTTATCTGGCAAGCGAGAGGTGGCTTCTTGCATCAAACTGCTTGGCTTGTCGGACATCCAATTACCTCCTTCTTTGTCATATCAAAATTGCGGTCAAGTTCAACTCTCTGTTTGATCCTGACGATTCTAAGTCTATGCTTTCTCGCTTTAAGCACAAGCTATGGAGACGGGAGAAGTTTTTAAATTCAGCTATTATGTTGATTTGATTTGAAAGCAACTTTTGTAATGGCGATATTTACGCATTTGAATATCTGATATATATTTAAAATTGAGTTGTGAGAACTTCTGGCGGAGGGATACGACATGCCACTCTTTAATCCTTTAAAGCAAGCCAAAACCTATCGAAAGCTC